>CAZCYW010000013.1:0-63834 GCA_964503105.1 uncultured Haloferacaceae archaeon | reverse complement strand
GCATTTTCGGCACAGTAGCAAGTCGCGTCCCCGTGTCTGAAGCTGAGGCATACTTCATAATTCCTTAGGTAAGGGCTTGAAAATGTCGTTTTGGGGAGCATCGGCCACTAATCGGTAAGCATGTGCTTTCGTCATGCGGTTTTCACCGTCAACCGGCGGCGCTTGCGTTGGACTGGTCAGATTCCGTACTGATAGCTGGCCAACGAGTAGGTATCGATTGTCGTTACTTACTCATCAGTTCCCAAGATTACCCGGTGGGTCATCGCTTCGGGATCGAGTACTGAATCGGCTTGCTCCTCGGTGAGATAGCCCTCATCGACCGCGACTTGCCGGACAGTCTTGCCCTCAGCAAGCGCTTTCTTGGCGACTTTCGACGCTTTGTCGTAGCCAATTGCCGGGTTGAGCGCGGTCGCCAGTGCCATCGACTGTTCGACCTGCTCAGCACAGAACGCCTCGTTTGCTTCGAGTTTGTCGACGAACCGCTTGGCGAAAATTTCCGAGCCGTTGGCGATCAGCTCAGCGGACTGCAACAGGTTGTGCGCCAAAACCGGCTTGTAGAGGTTGAGATCGATCTGCCCCTCGCTCGCACCGGCGGCGACCGCCGCGTCGTTGCCGACGACCTGTTTGTGCAGCTGATTGACCGCCTCGGCAACAACGGGGTTGATTTTGCCGGGCATAATGGAGGAGCCGGGCTGGTTTTCGGGCTGTTCGATCTCACCGAGCCCGTTTCGTGGCCCTGACGCGAGGAGTCGAAGGTCGTTTGCGATTTTGTTCAGCGACCCCGCGACGGTCCGGAGCGCCCCGTGGGCTTCGGCCATCGCGTCGTGGGCGGCCTGTGCCTCGAAGTGGTTGTCAGCCTCGCGGAACGGGAGGCCGGTTTCGTCGGCGATATACTCAGCGGCGCGCTCGGGGAACTCGGGATGGGTATTGAGTCCTGTGCCGACCGCCGTCCCGCCAAGGGCGAGTTCGGCGAGATGGGCCTGAACGTGTTCGACACGCACAATTCCCTTCTCCATCTGGGCGCGGTAGCCACCGAACTCCTGGCCGAGTCGAACCGGCGTTGCGTCCTGCAAGTGGGTCCGGCCGGTTTTGACGACGCCGTCGAACTCGGCTTCCTTGTCAGCCAGCGAGGCTTCCAGGGTTTCGAGCGCCGGAACAACGTCTTTGGCGACCGCTTCGAGCGCCGAGATGTGCATGGCGGTCGGAATCACGTCGTTGCTCGACTGGCCGTAATTGACGTGGTCATTCGGGTGGACAACGCGGTCACCGATTTCTGCGCCCATGAGCTCGGCCGCACGGTTGGCGATGACCTCGTTTGCGTTCATATTCGAGGAGGTTCCCGAGCCGGTCTGAAACACGTCGACCGGGAACTGATCGTCGAGGTCGCCGGCGATTACCTCGTCGGCTGCTTCGATGATCGCGTCGGCAATGTCGTCGTCAACGAGTCCGAGATCGCGGTTGGCTTGGGCGGCTCCCTTTTTGACGACACCGAGTGCGCCGATGAACCGGCGGCCAAAGGTGATCCCCGAAATCGGGAAGTTTTCGACGGCACGCTGGGTTTGGGCCCCCCAGTAGGCGTCGACTGGAACCTGCATGTCGCCGAGGCTGTCGGATTCAGTTCTGAATGTGTCTGACATACTCACTCCAAGGGTCGAATCCGGGGTAAAAGCTACTGATTGTGGTTCAGACTGAGCGTGGTATCCGCTTATTCGCCGTGTTCCTCGTAGGCTTCGGGCGTATAGGTCTTGATTTCGAGTGCGTGAATGTCGGTCGTCATTTTTTCGCCAAGCGCGTCGTAGACGAGCTGGTGTTGTTGGACGAGACTCTTTCCCTCGAAGGCGGGCGAGACGACGACCGCGGCGAAGTGTGAATCCTCGAAATTGTGATCGACACTTCGTGGCTGGCTGACGGTTGCCTCGCTCTCTTCGATTGCGGCTTCGATTGCGGCTTCGATTGCGGCTGCGTCCATACCACATAGCGAGCGTCGACCGACAAAAACGCGAGGACTTAGTCGACGGCCAGTGGAGGTGATACCGTGACCGCCCTCGAAGACGTTGTTGCCGACCGCCTCCGAACGGAACACTGTGAGCTATTAGCCACGATCAGTGACTGCGCTGATGCGGTCGCCACAGACTTCGAGACGGCTGTTGGTGACGCCTCAGCGACAGCCGACCGCGAGAAGATCAGCTCGCCGTTGCTGACGACACTCTCGAAAGCGGGTGTCTACGCACAATTTCCTGCGGTTTTGACGGACGTGGTCTCCGAGGCGGGCTACCAGCTATCTGCGTCGCCGGTCGCCGCCCCACCGTATGTCGTCATCGCTTCAACTGGCCCGGTTCTCCGGGCGACGATACCGCCGGGACGGCTCGTGATTTCGATCCGCCTCTTCGAGCCGGTTCGGACCGGCCAGTCACTGGTGTATGTCTGTCGGCAACCGGAAACGGAATGGCCTGCAGTCGATGTCGAACTTCGGTGACACTGGTGGCTGCAACGGCAACGAAAGTCCCACTATCCCCACTGGTCCAGGCCAGTTTGGACGACTGAAGACTCGATCCGCTCGAAACCGCGATCGACTTCGCTTTCGTTGACCTCCCACTGGTCGGTCACGTACGCGCGGGCTGCTTCAAGATCCGGCTCGATCGAGCCATCAATGTCGTAATCGTCGGTGACAGGCGGATCGAAAAACAGCTCCCGAATGCGGTCGGCAAAGTCGATATGCTCGCCGCGGGCTTCGAGAACCCCGAAGAGATCGCCGTGTTCTTTGACGAGTTTGACGCCCGTTTTCGGGCCGATCCCGTTGATTCCCTCGTTGAAGTCCGTTCCACAGAGCATGGCGATATCAACGAGTTGCTCGTAGGTGATTTCGTGTCTGTCGAGCGTCGGCTGGAGCTCCATCAGCTCGGGATGGCCCTTGCTCGTCAGCCCACGGAGGGTTCGGGGCGCACCGAACAGCAGGGTGTCGTAATCCTCGCTGCCAACGAAGTCGACATCGCCAATTTTGTTCATATACGACGCCTGGGCTTCGCCCTCTGCGGGGGCGTCAATGTACGGCACGTCGAGCAATTCGAGAAGTTCACGAGTCGTCTCCTGTATCGTCTCAGTGAGTCGGACTGTCCGCGCGGAGAGTCGGGCGGCTTCGAGCGCGTTGCCGTCCTCTTTGGCTTCAGCCAGCTGCTTTTCGGCGTCCTTGCGTGCATCTCGTCGTTTCTCGACTTCGTCGTCTTTTAGCTCGGTGACGCCACCATCAAACACAAAAATCGGGGTCAGGTCGTTCTCGAAGAACTTCGGCAGGCCCTGAACCACGCCAATGAGGTTGGCGACCTCGGTTCCCTCGGCCGTCGTGTAGACCGAGTCGTTCGTCCATTTGACAGTCGTCGTGAGATACCGGTAAAGCCAGTTGTGCGCGTCGACGGCGACCGTGCTCCCCTCGATATCGGCAAAGGGGCATTCAGACAGCGCCGCCAGCGAGCGAAGATCCGCATTTCCCATAGCTCTGTTGAAGCACCCAACCGATTTGAAACTCCCGAGTGCTGGTTAGTCATTTTCCTCAGTCGATCCGGCCGAATCCGTCCTGACCGCCGAAAGCAACGCGGGCGGATCAGATTCGAGTTTAGCCGCGAGAAACTCGCGTTCGGCGGCCGACAGATCCGACCGCTCGCCGAAGAGCGACAACCCGTGTTGATACTGCGTTACTGTCGCGTCTGCGGTAGCAGTCTCAGTGCTTCCGGCTGTCTCGGTGTTTCCGGCTTTCTCGGTGTCGCCTTCGACTCTCGCTGGGCTGGCTACGGGGCGTTCGAGAACCAGTTCAGCAAGCCCGGTTTCCTCGCCGGTATACGCAAATTCGGCCTTGTAGAGCGCTTCATACGAAAAGACGTTGTTGACAGCAATCCGAACCCGACCGTAGCCGCGGTCGGCTGCCCGGTCGGTCATAAATGCCGCGAGTCGTGGGCCGAGCTGGCGGCCACCGCCACGTAGATCCCGCCGCACCGTGAGATACCGAATCCAGAGTGTTTCGGGGTCGGTTCGGTCCTCAGTGAATGCAACCGCCGTGAGAATGTCGGCATCGAAGTCGGATTCGTCGAGACCGTCAGGCAGCGCTGGCAACGAGTCGGCTGAAGCCTCAACGGAGCCACCAAGGGGGCCGTCTCTGTCGAGATGGCTCTCCTCGCCGGACTCTCGGACAACTGCGACGCCCGCGCGTCCGGTGACGAACTTACCGGCGTAACTGAACTGGCGGTAATCAAGCCGAAGCCGTGGTTCGTCTTCCGGCCAGCCGAGCACGACGAATTCCATATCGAGTCTTTGTGACCAGGCCACAAAGGCCCTGTTGTGGCTCTGTTGTGACCCTCATTGGTTGACTTATTTCCCTAATTTTCAATAATACAGACGACTTGCCGCTCAGAGGATTCCTGTTATCCCGACAAATAAAAATAGCATACCCAATCCTCGATAAAGCCAGATTGGGGCGTCAGATTCTTCAAATTGGTTGGACGAGGAATGCCGGAGGAACTCGAATCCGAACCTATCAACTCTTTTCGGAACTAGAATGTAGGCAAGACCAAGGATTACAGCAATGACGTATCCGGCTTGCCATAGAAGACTCATGTGTCGTTTTTACCGAGTATTCATATATCTCTGATCATCAACTCCCACTCTTCAGTGACTATCTGTTTCATGCTATGTTATATTTGAAAAAGAGGATTTCAACAAACTGCTATTGTCAGTGGTCGCTTCCGACCGCATCGTCGGGCGGCGAAAGACTCTGGGACCGGTAACATGTGTGTTAGCGCGAACTAAAGTGTCCACAGGACGTTACTGTGTACAATGAGCGACGCACCACCAACACCCGGCATTCATCACGTTACCTGTATCGCGGGCAACCCACAGCAGAACCTCGATTTCTGGGTCGAAACGCTCGGCCTCCGGCTGGTCAAGCGGTCGATCAACCAGGACGACTCCTCGACCTACCATTTCTTTTTCGCAGACAGCGAGGGGACGCCCGGAACGAGTATGACGTTCTTCCCGTGGGAGAACATGCGACAAGGGAAAGTCGGTACCGGACAGGTTTCGCGAACCGCGTTCCGGGTTCCGACGGGCAGTCTCGACTACTGGGAAGCGCGATTCGACGACCACGGCGTCGAGTACGACGACCGTGTCGAGCGGTTCGGTGGCGAGGTGGAGCGCACCTCGAATGCGGACGGTGAGGAACTGCAAGCCGAGACCGTCCTGCCGTTTTACGACCCTGATGGCCTCCCGGTCGAACTCGTCGAAGTCGAGATTCCCGATGACGACCCAACGGTACCGTGGACGGAATTCGTCCCCGAGGAGGCGGCCATCCGTGGCTTTCATTCGGTGACGCTCTGGCTGGGCGACCCCCAGCAGACCGCCGAGTTGCTCACGACAATGGGCTTGCGAGAAATCGGCACCGAGCAGTCGCCCGACGATACGCCCGGCGACGAGCGAACCCGCTTTGCGGCCAGCGGCCCGGTGGGCAAGTACGTCGACATTTTGCCGACAATCGAGGGCGGGAGACAGGGCCACGGAACGGTCCACCACGTCGCCTTCCAGACGCCGACTGACGAGGACCAAGCGGCGATGCGGAAGGCCATTCGGCCCCACGGCGTCCGCTCGACCGCCCAGATCAACCGCCACTGGTTCCGGTCGGTCTACTTCCGAGAGCCAAATGGCGTGCTATTCGAACTGGCGACGAGCGATCCGGGATACGCGAGTGACGAACCGCTCGATTCACTCGGTGAAAAACTCATTCTTCCGGGAGAGTTCGAGGGCAAACGCGAGCAGATCGAATCCGGGCTGGCCGACGTAACGATCCCGCAGGCAGAGTAGATCCGCGTCGTCGACAACAACCTCCGCAAGTTACAGTGCGTCAATCGGCACCCGGATCAGCCGGTCATCAGTTGGCCCTTCATCACCGCGACCGTCGGCATTGCTGGTCGTGAGATACAGATACTCCTCACTTGGACCGACGGTTACCGCTCGGAGTCGGCCGAAGTCGCCACCGAAGTGGGCAACGAAGCTGGTGACTTCACCGTCGACAACACCGGCCCCGTAGAGCCGTTCACCGCGCAGGCCGGCAAAAAAGACGCTTCCATCGACGTACGTCGCTCCGGCCGGAGCCCATGTCTCATGCTGCCCGGAGTGGAACGCCGGTGACTCCATTTCGGGGTGGGTTTCGTCACCCGTAATGGTCGGCCAGCCGTAGTTCTGCCCGGCGTCGACGACGTTGAGTTCGTCCTGTGCGGTCGGCCCGTGTTCGGTCGCCCAGAGCCGGCCTTCGTCGTCCCACGTCATTCCTTGGGCGTTGCGGTGGCCATACGAATAGACCTCGTTACCGAATGGGTTGTCATCGGGGACCGAGCCATCGGCCTCCAGACGGAGAATCTTGCCCGCAAGCGAATCGGTGTCCTGTGCGAGGTCGGCCTCTGCGGCATCACCGGTCGTAATGTAGAGATGCCCGTCAGGGCCGAAGGCGATCCGACCCCCGTTGTGGATGCGATCGCTCGGGATGTTGTCGATGATCGTGGTCTCGTTGTGCAGTTCACGCTCGTCGAAGTCGACCTCGAAGCGCCGCACCGTGTTTTCGACCGAATCGCGGTCAACCGTCTGGTAGACGTACAGCTCTTGGTTCTCCTCGAAGTCAGGATGTAAGGCAATGCCGAGCAGCCCGCCTTCGCCGAGGAACGGCTCGTCGAGATCGTCGAACTGCTCGATGACGTGCGTTTCACCGTCTTCGATGAGCAGCAGCCCACCGGTTCGCTCCGTGAGGAGATACCGGTCCTCATCGAGGACAACGACCTCCCAGGGCACATCGAGGTCTTCGGCGAGAACGTCGTACTCAACGTCTTCGGCGGCGACCCCAGCGGTCGCCCCGGTCTCGGTCGGTGTAAAAAACAGGTGGGTTGGGATACCAACAAAAGCGACGGCCGAGACGCCAAGCAGAATGGTGAATCCAACGGCAACGGCGACTGTGCGTCGATCCATGTGAGATAGTGACTAGTTAGTCAGTATGCGGATAAGCATCTCGGTGGGCCACCAGCAGAGCAACCACTATACGGCGTGCGCACCGACCCAGTGGTATGCACGGACTCGGAGACGTTCGGTTCTTCAACCGGCTGGCACCAATCTACGATCTGGTGATGCCGGCGGCCGACCGCACGGCGCTCACGGCGGCGCTGAGGCGTGCTGAGGGGCCGGTCGAGCAACTCCTCGATCTCGGTGGCGGCAGTGGCCGTGCAACAATTGCCGTCGAGGCCGACCAGCGGGTCGTTGTCGACGTCTCTCGCGAAATGCTCCGTCGGGCACGGACGCGCCAGCCTGGCCAGACGGGCCGACGGCCGCCCCGCGCTTCGGCCGGCGATTCCGTCGGCCCGCTATCGGCGGTTCGAGGCGATGCCCGCCGGCTGCCAGTCGCCGACGACGGGGTCGATGCCGCGATGGCCGTCGACGCCTTCCACCATATGCCCGAGCAAGCACAGGTTATCGCCGAGGCCAAGCGTGTGATCCGGCCGGGCGGCGTCTTCGTCGTCCGCGAGTTCGACCCGAGCCACCCACTGGGCTGGCTGCTCGCTCGCGGTGAGCATGCAATCGGGATGGAATCGACGTTTCATCGGCCCGCGGCACTGGCTGACCTGCTCGCTGCGGCCGGCTTCGACGTCTCAGTACTTGACGGTGGCTTCGAATATACGCTCGTCGGGACGAACCACTGAAGATTTTACCTATCGGTCGAACAGTTCGGTATGCTCGCATTACCGGCCGCGCTCAACGGGCGCGTCGATTCGGCCGCACTGCCCCTTGCAGTCGGAGACCTACTGGCGATTCTCGGCGTACTGACCTACGGAATGATGCAACACGGTACCCTGCTTCCCGAGCGCGCACTCGGTGTCTACGCGCCGTTTCTCATCGGCTGGGTCGTTGCCGCGACGCTGATCGGTGCGTATGCTGCCGGTGCAGCCGAATCCGCAAAGGCTGCGGTTCCCCTTGGGATCCGCTCGTGGATACTTGCAGCGCTCATCGCGTTCGGACTGCGATGGACGCCCGTTTTTCCGGGCCAACTCGACATCATCTTCGTCGTCATCACGCTCGTGTTGACAGGTGTGTTGCTGGGTGGCTTCCGCTGGCTCTTTTTCAAGCTCACCGGCTGAGACGGCTGGTGTGTTGTCGCTGCTGTGCTGGCTTCTTCACTGTGATCGCGTCAAGAACACACGAACGCGCTGTGAGATCGATTCCGTTGACGACAGTTGTCGTTCCGAACTGCTTTGTGAGCGCACAAGCAGTAATTGCTGGCTGTGTGGAGGTCATTGAGTGGTGGGCTACTGGAGTGAGCAGTCACGGAGACAGCTGCGCTGCAATCTGACTGCTGGTTGGAGGGTGTTCGGCGGTCTGTCTTGGTTGACGACACATCATAAAATAACTACTTCGAATCAATACACTGCTGAAAGGCCGGATATATTGGAAGAGATTCTGTTACCGCAACTGTACAACTTGGTAACAGAATATCACTCGCTATTTTGGTCGCTCAAACCGCTGTAAACACTCGATATAGTCGTTCTGGAGCTCATATCTTCTCGTAACTTATGGAAAAGCTACTACAATTCATTTCAAAAGTAGCCAGTCATCTACAGCAAAGAATTATATACCGTGCATCCATAGTATAATTCGTATTATGACCCGTTACTACGACTATGTACTTGGCCTTATTCCGCTCGTGATGCTCGGACTAACTGCAGTTCTTTTCATCGCTGGCATTCAGCTGACACTGGCCGTGCCGGTCGGAGCCGGGGCAGCAGTACTCATCATCGGACACGCGCTCTTTGTCAGAGTTCCCGGCCAGTCCGAGCCAACACCGAATGCAACCCCCAATCCACAGCAGTTCAACGCTGACTAAGTGTCCCACATTGCTTCGGCCCACCCTATTCTCTCTTATCGACCGCGATTCTCCCCGCTATTTTTTCTCACTGGCTTCCCAATTGTGCGCAGACGATGACCGAAACCCTGTTTCTCAGTAGTGCTGACATTGCCGGGCTTGCAACCCCAGTCGACTACGTTGGGGCCGTCGCCGACGGCTACCGACAGCGCGGTGAACGAGCCCCGGCCGAACCACGGACGGCGTTTTTCAGCGACGACCCACCGGGCATGCTGACCAGCTATGGGGCGATTCTCCCCGAGTCGGGCGTGATGGGCGGCTACATGTATTCGGCCGGCTTCGGCGACCGCGACGCGTGGTTCATGACACCGCTGTTCGACGCCGACAGCGGTGCCCCGCTTGCGTTGCTCGATGGGGCGAGCATGAACCCATTCAAAACCGGTGCTGCCGGGGCCGTCGCCGTCGATGTCCTTGCCCGTAGCGACGCTACGACGGTCGGCATCATCGGCTCGGGAGCCCAAGCCCGCGGGCAACTCCGGGCGACCGCAACCGTTCGCGACCTCGATTCAGTCACGGTCTATTCGCCAACCAAGGCCAACCGCACCGCGTTTGCCGAGGAGCTAACCGAAACACTTGATTTGCCGGTCACGGCGGTCGAGTCGAGTGCCGACGCCGTCGCCGGAAGTGACATTGTAATCACCGCCACAACTGCAAGTGACCCCGTCTTCGACGGCGCGCTGTTAGAGCCTGGAACACACGTGACCGCAATGGGGCAGTACAATCCAACCAAGCGCGAACTCGATGCCGAAACCATTGCTCGCAGTATCTACGTTCCTGACCTTCGAGACCGAGTCATGCAGGATGCCGGTTCGTTTATTCACGCGGTTGAGACCGGCGTTGTTGACGAGTCTCACATTCACGCCGAACTCGGCGAGGTCGTCGCCGGCAAGACAGTGGGCCGAGAGACTGATACCGAGATCACCGTTTTCGACAGCGGTGGAACCGGTATCGAGACGGTTGCGGCGGCCGCGATGCTCTATGAACGAGCACGCGAGCAGGGACTCGGCTCGACGATTGATTTTGCGCCGGCCAGCGAAGCGCTAACCGGGATGTAATTCGACGATTATCGGACGCGTTCACCGCGCCAGACCAGCGGAAAGGCCGCGAACGCGAGCCACGTCGCACCGATTGGCAACATCGCGGCAACCGCAAGCGTCCCGAAGAGCTGCCAGCCGAAGGCTCCGAGCCACGCCGCCCCGTAGATTGTCAGTGAATAATAGAGAATACGAAGCGGGACTGAGCTAAAATCACCGAGTCGTGGGTAGTCTCGTGCGGGCAAATAGCCCCCACGGAACATCGCGAGCCAGAGCGTCCCGAAAATAATCGTGGTCAGCCCGGCAATCGAGCTTGCGTCGAGATCATAGACGGGCCAGTAGAGCAACACGAGGAGTGCAGGACTCCCAAGAACCGAAAGTTCGACACCACTGTAGAAGACGAATTCGAGCCACCGCTCAAGTCGCTGTGTCAGTGATCGGCTCGTCGAGGTAGCATTGCTCACGGCAGCACAGTCGAACGCGGCCCGCTAAATCGTTCCGACTACACCGCGACGCCAGTATATGAATTAAGAAATTGATCATAGCAAGAGTTATTAAATTTAATTCTAAATTTAGCATTTATGGGTCAGTCAGTAGCGACGGTCGGCCGGCTGTCACCGAGCACGGCCGACCGACTCGGATTTGCGAGCAACGCCCTGGTTCTGGGAGCCGCTCTCGGTGTTCCGGTCGCGGCTGTCTCTGCAGGGTCGCTTGCAACACAGCTCCTGATCGGGAGTCTGCTGACGGTCGGTGCTGGTGGTCTCCTCTACTCGGGACTGCTAGGGCTCGCAGACTGGGTTTCGAGAACCGGCCACGTGAGCTCGTCGCCGACACAGCAAGGCCCACCACTGGGAGCAACGCACTCACAAAACGGAGTCAGACACGCTGTAGATGGAGGTCGACATGCTGTAGACGGAGGGCGACGAACGGAGCGTGCTGACTCGGATCAGCGCGAATAACGGAGAAAACCGGAGTCCCGTTCTGACAGCGTCCTACTGCAGCCGATACCGGAGCAACGCCGCAATTCCGCCGAGATTTTTGAGTTGCGTGCCGGGCTGGAACTCCGCCGAAAAGACCGTAATCTCGCCGCCTTTCTGTTCGACTGACTCAATCACGTCGTTGACATCGATCTGCCAGTCGCCCTCACCCTGTCGCTCATCGCGGAGTCGCTGGTCGAGCACAAGCAGCTCCGCTACAGCACCGAACTCGGCGGCCTCGTTGACCTGCTCAATCCCGTAGGCTGCCTTCGCGCCGTCGGCAATCCGTCCCATGAGTTCGTCGATTGTCTCGGCTTCGCGCGCGATCCGGGTTTCGTCTTGGACTTCCTCGACCGCCCCTCGTTTAAGCACTTCGTGAACCCCACGGCCCCCGGCGCTCGAGGTATCGACAACCGTAATCAACGATTCGAGGTCGCGGTGGGTTTCAATAATGTAGTCACGGGCGTCCTGCTTGGTGAATCCAGGGCCGGCCAAAATAATTGCGTCCGTATCGAGATGCCCCAGTGCATCGCCGAGTTCGGCGAAGAGTTCCTCACGTGGACGAGAAAACTCGCCCTTGCCGGTTGGTTTGGTAAACGAGGCGTATTCGTCGACGCCGTACTCTTTGACCAGGTGGATGTAGGCTTCGCCCTCCTCGACGGTGGCGATGGCGACAGCCGGATTGTCGGCGGCGGCTTCGGCCTCCTTGACCCGCTCGATTTGGTCGGCTTTGAAGTGTTTCTCGATGGTGAGCTCTTCGTGCGTTTCGACGTTGAGCGTGTGGTGGTGGCCGAGTTGATCCTCGCGCGAACAGCCGGTGATCACGCCGCCAACGCGGAGTCGGTTGGCGAACCGGGCGAACTCGACGGTTTCGACCTCGATGGTCACCGAGAGATGTTCGCGCTGGCCGCCGGTATCACGCATCTGGTCGTCATCGCGTTGAATCCGGCGGGTGGTATCACCTGAGACCAGATCACCCGGTTCGAGCACATAAGAAAGATGCCAGAGGTCGTCGACGGTTTCGGGGACGAGCGTCATCCGCTCTCGGCCTTCCTCGCCGCGACCGCGACTCGCAATTCGCATACTGACACGTTGGGCGGGCGGCTAACAACCCTTGTGTTCTGGGCTTTGGGAGTTCAGTCGGACTCGACAACCGGCGTGACAGTCGTCTGGCCGAATCCCGAGTCCAACAGCACCCCGTGGGCGCTTTCGCGCGCTTTCGCCCCGGTAGAGACCTCCACAAAGACCGCGTTGTCTCGTGCCGCCCTGATTGTATGACCGCCACAGTAGCTCAGTCCCGACCGGATACCCTGTAGAAACGCCTCAGTGTGGGCTGCAAGTGGCCCCTTATACGGCGTGAGTGCGTCAACACCTTCACCGGCTTCGACGGCGATTTCTTTATCCTCGCGGTCGTCATTTGCACTGACTGAAGCCATTCCGCGAGAGCGTTTGAACCGCTCACCGTTTCGCGAAACGACCCGACCCGGAGCCTCGTCGGTCCCGGCGAAAAATCCGCCCATCATAACGGTATCCGCGCCAGCCATGAGTGCCTTTGCGGCGTCCCCGGAATTCGTAATCCCACCGTCGGCCATGATCGTAATGCCGAGTTCGTGCGCGCGGTCGGCACACTCGTCGACGGCGGTGAGCTGTGGATAGCCCGCCCCGGCAACCTCGCGTGTCGTACAGTGTGAGCCGGGGCCGACACCGATTTTAACGCAGTCAGCACCGGCAGCGTACAGATCCTCAACAGCTTCGGGGGTGACGACATTGCCAGCAACGATCTCGGGATCATACTGCTCGCGGATTTCAGCAACCGCATCGAGTGCCCGGTCCATATGGCCGTGAGCGACATCGAGAACGATCGCATCGCCTCCGGCATCGAGAATTGCCTCGGTACGTTGGAGATAGTCCTCGTCGATGCCGACGGCGGCGGCGACGAGGCAGCCGGCTCTCGACACCTCCCGAACCTGTTGGGCCTGTTCGGAAATCGAGAGAAACCGGTGAATAACGCCGAGGCCACCCAGTTCGGCCAGCGCCGTTGCGGTGTCGACCTCGGTGACAGTATCCATCGCTGCACTGACAATCGGAATATCGAGCCCCACTGTCGGTGTCAGCTGTGTCGTAAGGTCCACGTCGCTCCGGCTATCGACCGCCGAGCGCTGTGGGACCAGCAATGCATCTCCGTACGAGAGTCCGCTGCGGATCTCCATTTGTAACCTTGACAACCAACGTGTGTGTCGATATTATGACTATCCCTTCCGGTGCTCGCTGCCTGAGCACAAATAGTTTAATGGCTAGCCTGTATCTGTTCAAGGAACACACGTCACGTCCTCGGATCTTCATTTGTAACCACCCCGTGGCTCGTGACGTGTGGGATCTACACCAGAGAGCGGCTGTGCTCTCCAACAAACAGCTATCGTTTCTAGAGGTCGAGCCCGCGAATCGAGACGCCGGCACCGGCTTCGTGGTCCTTACTGTCTTCAACGCGGCCGATGATCCGGCCACCCGTTGCGTCTGCCAGTGCCGTGGCGGCGGCTTCGTCGCCAACAGCGGCAACAAAGCCGGTCCCCATGTTGAACGTTGTGTGCATTTCTTGTTCGGAGACGTTGCCTTCCTGCTGAATGAAATCAAAAACGGGCTGTGCGTCAAACGGGTTGTCGACAACGTACCGGTTCGCACCGAGCCGTTCGAGGTTCGTCCAGCCGCCGCCGGTGATGTGGGCCGCCCCGCGAGCGTCGTGGTCGCGGAGTGGATCGAGCAAGAAGGTGTAGATTCGGGTTGGCTCAAGCAGTGCCTCACCGATCGTTTCGTACCCGTCGTAGGGGAACTCGTCAGTGTAGACGTATCGCTGGGTTGCGGCCGTCCGCGCGAGCGTAAGCCCATTCGAATGAATACCGGAAGACGCCCAGCCGACGAGGCTGTCGCCCGGCGTGGCCTCCCCGTCGAACAGCGCGTCTTTGGCGGCCAATCCGGCACAGGCACCCGCCAGATCGAGTCCCGAAACGACTTCGGGCATGACGGCGGTTTCACCGCCGATTAGCTCGATATCCGATTCTTCGGCACCGGCGGCCAAGCCTTCGCCAACCTGTACGGCAAAGGTTTCATCGGGTTTGTCGATCGCGAGATAATCAACGAAAGCGACGGGTCGGACGCCCGCGGCGACCAGATCGTTGACGTTCATCGCGATACAGTCAATGCCAACCGTTGAATAGTCGCCAAGTGCCTCCGCAACGAGCAATTTAGTGCCGACACCGTCGGTTGCCAGCGCAAGATAGCGGTCGCCGATGTCGAGCAGCCCTGCATAGTCGCCATCGCTTTCGCCGACCGCGCCGATGAGCGCAGCGGTGGCGGCCTCGCTGGCTTCGATATCGACACCAGCATCCGCATAGGTGAGTTCGTCGTCAGCGGTGGATCCCAAATCCTCGTCAGTCATGTCTCATGGGGGGTGGAGCGAACACAAAAACACGGTGATTCGCCCGTTGGCGACACCGGCCGCTCAGATCTGGAAGCTGAGGCCAAGCAACACGACTGAGGCGATTGTCAGGACCACGCTGAGCGCGAACGCTCCAAACCAGACGAGTTTGCTCCAGCCGATGACCGTCTTGCCGTCGAGCGGGCCGTAGGGAATCAGATTGAATGCGGCCAAAAAGAGGTTAATAATAATCCCGAACCGGCCGAGCACCTCGACGATCCCAATTCCAAGCCCAACGCCGCCGATGTAGAGCGGAACGAACATCGCCGCGAGAAGCAGATTCACGACGGGGCCAGCGATAGCAATGTGGCCGTGTTCTTTGTCAGTCAGATAGCCGCGGTGATGGACCGCACCTGGGGCTGCGAAAATGAATCCAAGAAGTGCGGTCATGATCGCCAGAAACAGCATATTGTAGTCGGCACGGAATTCGGCGATCTGACCGTATCTGACCGCAACGACCTTGTGAGCAACCTCGTGTAACAGGAAGGCGACACCCGCAGTCAGCAGACTCACGACAAGCAGTACGACCAACTGTGGCCCGATGAGCGCCTCGATATTTCGGCCCCCACCGCCGAAGAAGATGGCAAATGCGAGACTCAGTGCCACCCACGCGATCAGGAGGTCGCGGACTTCTTTATTACTAAATTTGTAGCCCCCAACCTCGTATGCAAGACTCATTGATTCCTCCAGTTCGTCGGATTGTCTTTGTTCCAGTTCATGTAATTGTCCGCCAAATCAGCTCTGCACTGTTGCGTGCCCCTTCGATCATCAGCCGTGAAATGCCGTCGACGCCGCCGAGTTCAGCACCCAACAGCGGCAAGACGTAGCTCACGAACAGAATACTGGCGATGATGCTGCCAATGTTCGTCAGCGCAACGACCATAATCAGTTTGAACAACGGAACCTCGAACATTTCTGAGACGATTTCGCCCACTGGTTTCGTCTCATCCGAGAGCAGTCCGTTCAGCGTCGAAATGTCACCAACGTTGACCGTCAGATGCCGGAGCTCGACGTAACCAGCGAACCACCCCGGCGCAAGTGCGGGATTGATCGAAGTCATCCAGGCGACCGCACCGCCAACACCTGCTGAGGACCATCGTGCACCCGCGAGCTTGGCGAAGCCAGCCGCAAAGATCGCATTGATTAGGAACCATGCACCGAACAGTCGGAGCAGGAAGCCGTCTTGGACGCCAGCCATCGCCAGAAGGATGAAGAACGTGATAAAGGCCACCGAGAGCACGACCCCAATGATCTTGCCCCACGGCAGCCGGCTGCCTTTCTCTTCGCCGACAAGCGACTCCATCGGTGGCAACGTCGAGGGGTCGGCGAGATAGCGTTCGATTCCCTCGCGGTGGCCCGCACCGACGACAGCCATCACGTTGTAGCCAGCCTGTCGGAGCCCGACCAACTGGTGGGCGATATAGGCGTCTCGCTCGTCAATGAGGGCTTCGGCACCGCCGGGACTGAACTGCCGGAACTCCTCCATCATGACGGTGACGACATCCGCATCAGTGAGATCGTCGATATCCATCTCGTCGATGCCGCCCTCTGGTGGTTCGGTGGTCCCAACAAGGCCGATAATCGCGGCCGCAACGAGACCGAACAGCAGGCCGCCAGCCAGCCCGAGGGCGAGGCTGCCGATGATGGTGATCGTAAAGCCACCGAGGAACGAGCCGAGAAGGCCGTCGGCAATCCCGAAGAGCCCGCCACCGATCACACCGATGGTCATCCCGCTGGCGATGGCGGCCGCGAGCCGCTGATCCCCCGAGAGTGCGACTCTGGCGGCTTGATCGACAATGAGTGCCGTGGCGAGCCCGAGAATCGCGGCACTGGCCGCCCGGAGATAGACGATCTCAGTGATGCCGAATGCACCGCCGAAAATCGCGAGTGCGGGACCGGCCATGAGGCCGACGATCAGGCCGACCATGATCCCGACGACCCGGCTGTCGGTGATCCCGAAGGCAAGCCCGCCAACCATCCGCAGCTTTTCGGTAATCGTCATCCGCGCCCAAAAGCGCTGGATCGTCTGTTGGATGTCCCGATCGACTAATGCAACGTCGATCCCGTGTTGCTCGGCGGTGTCGATTGCAGCCATCATGTCCGCGCCGGGTTCGACATCGAACTGATCTCCCAGACGGGTTTGGACGTACGAAAGCATCCAGTAGGCGAGAAACTGAAAGACCGTATTGCCCTTCAAGAGATCGCTGGCATCGAGGTCGTCGGGCTCTTCGCCTTTCATCTGGCGGTACCGGCCCTCGTCGAGTTCGACCGCGACCATGTCGGGCTGTTCGGCGGCAATCCGCGTCTCGACTTCTTCGACGCTGGCTGCCGAAACGTGGGCCGTTCCGACGACGGTCACCTCCCCCTCGCCGTCAGGAGGAATCGTCCGGGGAGGCTGATCCGCAGGTTCGCTCATTAGGCGCGAATAGATGGCCGTCCGGTTTACCAGTGTCGGAGTCCGTTCTACTCGATGTGTGCTGGCTGTTGGCTGGCCGGCTGACAGTCACTGTGATCTGTCAAAAACCACGGGTGGGAACAGCTATTCATAGCAGCCTCCCGAAGGTGAATTATGGCACACTCTGCGGAGGTCACGGGGATCGGTATGGGGGTCGGCCCCGAGGGGACAAACGTCCCCGCGGTCATCCTCACCGCACGCGACGAGTATCTCCCGATCTTTATTACTGCCGACCAAGCACAGTCGATTCGGCTTGCACTCTCCGGGGAGCCGTTTGAACGGCCCCTAACGCACGATTTACTTGTCGAGATGATTACCGAGTTCGGCGGTGCGATCGACGCAATCCGCATCGACGACCTCGCAGACGGGACGTTTTATGCAAAAATCGACGCCGAACGGTACGAAAACGGCAAGCCCGAAACGTTCGCCTTCGACGCCCGACCCAGTGACGCAATTGCACTCGCGGTGCGTGTCGAATGTCCGATTGAAGTTTCGGATGCCATTCTCGATGCCGCCGGGCGCACGCCCGATGAAATCGATATCGGAACCGTCGACGATGACCGAACGCTCTCGGACGATCCGTTTTCGGACGACCCGGACGAATAACCTCCCGGATTCAAACGCAAAACGCGGCCGACCGCGTCAACAATCGATATTATTCGTCGGGTGATGGCCGAACGCCGAGTGTGACATCGATGACGGTCTCAGTGCCGTCACGGAGGACCGTAATCGGGACCGTCTCACCCGGCCGTGTTTCGAGCGCCAGTGTCCGACTGAGTCCGTCGGCATCGGCGATTGGCGTGCCGCCGATGTCGACAATGACGTCGCCACCGGTCGGGAGGTCGTCGGTATCAGCCGCTGGTGGCTCTTCGGGCTCCTCGCCGGGCTCCGGCGTCGCCTCCGCGGGGTCGGAAATTTCGCTTGGGGACTCTGGAACATCACTTTCTTCGAGCACACCGTCGGCTGGTCCGTCGGCAACGGTTTCAACGACGAGGACGCCGCGAGGGTCGGCGAGATCGTTTGTGTCGGCGATCTCCGGGGAGACATCAAGCACTGTCACGCCGAGGTGTGAATGCGCATATTCGCCGTGTTCACGAAGTTCGGGAACGACGCGTTGGGCGAGCGCTGCCGAAATCGCAAAACCGACTGTTTCTCCCTGCCCGGCGAATACAACGCCGACGACCTCGCCATCGAGATTGACGATTGGGCCACCGCTGCTCCCTGGGTTGAGCGCTGCGTCGGTCTGGATCGCGTCTGGAATATCGTAATTGCCGAGTGCCGGAACAGATCGCTCGCGGCCACTGATGACGCCACGTGAAAGCGAGTCAGTCAGGTCAAAGGGGGCACCGATCGCTAAAATTTCCTCGCCGACTGGTGGGACTTCCGAGACAAACGAGAGTGATTCGGCAACTGTCGCCGAGCCAGTGAGTTCGATAACTGCCAGGTCGCTGTGGATATCCGAGCCAACAACAGTTGCCTCAGCCCATTCGTGGTCGGCGAACTGGACGCTCACGTCCGAGCCGGGGGCAACCACGTGATGATTCGTCACGATTGTCTGCGAATCGATCGCAAAGCCAGAGCCCTGGCCGACCTGTCGACCGTTTTCGGCGACACGAACCACAACCACTGCGGGGACAACTGCATCATAGACCTGCGTGTACTGGCTGTCTGGACGCTGCCGACCACTCTGTGTGGGTGCAACACAGCCAGCAAGCGCTGCTGATCCGACACCGATTCCTGCAAGCAGTTCGCGTCGCGTCCGCTTCATACAATAACTGTGTGCGCCGCCGACAAAAACAGACCGGCGAAAGACGGCGAGGAGTCCAACCAGCATGGGGACAATTTATATCCGGCGGCCCTACAAGGAGGTATGAGTCTCACTGTCGATGTTCCTGAACCACCGACGCTCAAGGATGTCGATCCGAACGAGTACGACGATGCGGAGGTTGTCGGTCAAACCGACTACCGACGAACCGAACTCAACGAGTTTTTGACCGACGGCGCGTGGACCGAAGCCTTCGAGCAGTGGGGTGAGACGGCGCGAATGACCGACGAGGAGTGGGCCATTGTCGTCGATCTTGATCTTATCTCTCGGTTCGACTTCTTTTGGGACGATTTCGCCGGCCGTGTCGGCTACCACGCCCCCGGGCTGCCCGAAGATTGGAAAGAACGTGAGCTCCACCCCGATCTCGAAAGCTGGGCGACCGTGTCGTCGATTAACGCCGGACTGACCGAACTCGGCCAGCAGGTCTGTGACGTCCTCCTTGCGGACTACATCGACTGGGAATCCGAGTTCGAAGCACCCGACGATCTACCGGATTTTAGTGACTGACCCACCGAGGACACCTGTCTAATGACCGATTCCGCTGAGACCGACCCCTGTTCGGTGACGATTCCCCCGCTTGATACTGACGCTCACGAGGCCGCTCTCGACCGCCAAGCCACTCTCACAAAGCCTCCCGGAAGTCTGGGCCGACTGGAGACGATCGCCGCCGATATCGCCGCCATGCAGTCGACACCGAAGCCACGGGTCGATCTCGCAGTAGTCATCACGATGGCCGCCGATCACGGCGTCACCGCTGAGGGCGTCAGCGCTTATCCCCAGTCGATCACGGCCGCGATGGTCGCCAACTTCCTCGATGGCGGAGCCGCCATTAGCGCCCTGTGCGACGCCAACGACATCGCCAACCTCGTTGTCGACATGGGTGTTGCGGGAGCGGTCCCCCGGGGCGTTGTTGCTCACCGAGTCGCCGACGGCACCGCCAACATGGCCCGTGGCCCGGCGATGACCCGCGGGCAGGCGATTGAATCAATCGCCGCCGGACGCGAGGTCGTTCGCACCCGCGCGGCCGACGCGAACGTGATCGGCCTTGGCGAAATGGGGATCGGCAACACGACCGCGAGCGCGGCGATTACTGCTGTTGTAACCGACAGTGCGGTCGACACCGTGACGGGCTACGGGACCGGGATCGACGACGAGGCGCGGGCGAACAAGGTCGAGACCATCGAACGAGCCATCGATCTCAACAGCCCCGATCCGACCGATCCGGTCGACGTGCTTCGGTGCGTCGGCGGCTTCGAAATCGGCGGGCTGGTGGGCATCACGCTCGAAGCCGCGAGCCGCCGCGTGCCGGTCGTCGTCGACGGCTTCATCGCCGGGGCGGCGGTGCTGCTCGCCACGGAAATCGATCCACGAGTGAACGACTACCTACTCGGCTCGCACGCCTCGGTCGAACCCGGCCACGACGTCCAGTTGCGGGCGCTCGATCTCGACCCTCTGTTCGATTACGGAATGCGCCTCGGTGAAGGAACCGGTGCGGCGGTTGCGATCGGGGTCTATCGAGCCGCGTGCAAAACCCATACGGGGATGTCGACGTTTGCGGAGGCGGGGTTAGTCGACGAGTAGTGTCGGTGCTGACGACAGGACCACCGTTTTGATATACACCCGAAAACACCCTTGGTATATGGATGATGTCACCGACCAGTATTCGCCTGCGGCTGTCGAATCCGCTGTCGAGGCCTACTGGGACGACCACGACGCCTACGAGGCGACCAAGGAGGCCCACGCCGAGGACCCGACCTTCTTTTTCGTCGACGGCCCGCCGTATACTTCCGGGCAGATGCACCTCGGGACCGCGTGGAACAAGACCCTGAAAGATGCCGTGATCCGCCAGAAACGGATGTCGGGTCACCGCGTCACCGACCGGCCGGGATACGATATGCACGGTCTGCCTATCGAAGTCAAAGTCGAAGAGCAACTCGGCTTCGAAAACAAACGCGACATTGAGGAATACGGCATGGAGGCCTTTATTGAGGAGTGCATGGCGTTCGCCGAAGAGAACCGCGAAGCGATGGATGAGGATTTCAAATCCATCGGCGCGTGGTTCGACTGGGACAACCCCTACCAGACGGTCGATCCAGAATATATGGAGGCCGCCTGGCACGGGTTCAAACAGGTCGCCGGTCGGGGCCTCGTCGAACAGGGCAAGCGCTCCATCTCGCAGTGTCCGCGCTGTGAAACCGGCCTCGCCAACAACGAAGTCGAGTACGAGGACGTCGAAGATCCCTCGATCTACGTCAAATTCCCGCTTTCGGGACGTGAAGGAAGTCTCGTTATTTGGACGACGACACCCTGGACCATCCCCGGCAACACCTTCGTCGCCGTCGGCGAGGAGCTGACCTACAGCAAGGTTCGAGCGATGAAAAATGGCGAGCAAGAGGTTCTCTATATCGCCAGCGAGTGCGTCGGCGAGGTGCTCGGTAAGGGCCGGTACGACGAGTACGAAATCGAAGCCGAATATTCGGGAGCCGACCTCGTCGGCTGGGAATACGACCACCCACTGGCCGAAGAAGTCCCCGAATACGCTGCATTTGAGGGCGCAGGGCAAGTCTATACTGCCGACTACGTCGAAGCCGACCGGACCGGACTGGTTCACTCCGCACCCGGCCACGGTGAGGAGGACTTCCACCGCGGCCAAGAACTCGGCCTTGACGTTTTCTGCCCGGTCGCAGGCGACGGCACCTTCACGGAAGCGGGCGGCAACTACGAGGGCCAGTTCGTCCGCGACGCTAACGACAAGATCACCCACGATCTGGATCACAACGGTGCGCTGTTGGCCGGGGAAACCTACGAGCACTCCTATGGCCACTGTTGGCGATGTGACACCGGCATTATCCAACTGGTTACCGACCAGTGGTTTATTTCGATTACCGATATCAAAGACGAACTCCTTGAGAATATTGACGAGGCCGAGTGGCACCCACAGTGGGCCCGCGATAACCGCTTCCGGGATTTCATCGAAAACGCTCCCGACTGGAACGTGTCTCGACAGCGCTATTGGGGGATTCCGATCCCGATCTGGGTGCCTGAGGGTGCACTCGAATCAGCCGACGGTACACTTGACGAGGAGATGATCGTCGTCGGCAGCCGTGCGGAACTCGCCAAGCGCGTCGACCAAAACATCGACCCCGACGAGGTCGACCTCCACCGACCCACAGTCGACGAGCTCACGATCACCGAAAACGGCACGACCTACCGCCGCATCGAGGACGTTTTCGATGTCTGGCTCGACTCCTCGGTAGCGACGTGGGGAACCCTTGGATATCCCGGCACGACCGAGGAATTCGACGACCTGTGGCCCGCTGACCTCATCATTGAGGCGCATGACCAGACTCGCGGCTGGTTCTGGTCGCAGCTTGGCATGGGAACCGCGGCGTTCGGCGAAAGCCCGTACAAAGAAGTCCTAATGCACGGCTTTGCCAACGACAAGAACGGCCGCAAAATGTCGAAATCGGTTGGCAACATCGTGACGCCCGAGGAAGCTATCGAACGCGCCGGACGCGACCCACTCCGTGCCTACCTGCTCAGCCACGACCAGCAGGGCGTCGACCTCGCGTTCAACTGGGACGGCCTCGGCAGCATGGTCGGCCGACTCAACATTCTGTGGAACGTCTTCCGCTTCCCGCTCACGTATATGGATCTCGACGGCTACGACCCCGCAACGCCCGACCTTTCGGAGGGCGAACTCACGGTCGTCGACGAATGGGTGCTTTCGCGGCTCCAGGGCGTCAAAGCCGAAGCAACCGAGGCGTGGGACGACTACCGCGTCCACGACGCGCTCAACGTCGTCCTAGATTTCGTCACCGAAGACGTCTCGCGCTTTTACGTCAAGGCGACCCGCGAGCGCATGTGGGACGAGCGCGATTCGCCCTCGAAACTCGGCGCGTACGCGACGCTTGCGACCGTGATGAACGAGGTCATCCGCCTGCTCGCACCGTTTACGCCATACATCACCGAGCGGATGTACCAGATCGTCGACGGCCGTGAGACGACGGTTCACGCACTCGAGTGGCCCGCGGTCGACGACAACCTGCACAACCCCGCGCTCGAAGCCGACATGGCCGTGCTCCGCCGCGTTGAGGAGGCCGCCGCAAACGCCCGCCAGCAGGGTGGCCGCAAGCTCCGGTGGCCCGTCTCGCGGATCGTCGTCGAAACCGACGACGAGACGGTCGCAAGCGCGGTCGAAAACCTCGAATCACTACTGGCCGAGCGCGTCAACGCCCGCGAGATCGAAATCGTCGATATCTTCGACGAGCTGGTCGAGTTCGCCGAGCCACAGATGGGCGAAATCGGTCCGGCATTCGGGGCCAACGCCCAGAAGGTGATGGCCGCCGTCGAGGGAGCTTCCCGCGACGAAATCGACGCCGGAATCGTGGTCGACGGCGAGACAATCGAGTTGGACGACGAGATGGTCACCTACCGCAGTGAGCCACCCGAACACGTTTCGGGAACCGACTTCGAGGGCGGGACGGTCTACGTCGATACCGAACTCACCGAGGAGCTCGAATCGGAGGGCTACGCCCGCGACGTGATCCGCCGGATTCAGGAGATGCGAAAACAGCTTGATCTCGATGTCGAAAGCGAGATTCGCGTTGGGCTCACCGTCGACGACGACCGGATTACCGGGTTCGTCGACGAACACCGCGAGCTCATCGCAGAGGAAGTCCGGGCTGCCGAGTTCGTCGACGAACCATCGGCTGCAGACGACCTCGTCGAAGAGTGGGAAATCGAGGGCGTCGACGTGACAATTGGCGTTGCAGTGGTTGTCGAGCAGACAGCATAAGGCGTTTACTCCGCTACATAATCGTTGCTCCGCGGAACAGGAAGTCATGTTGCGGCACCGACGGCGAGCGTCGGCAGACCACGTGCCTCAGCGTTTCTTACTCTTTCCACTGCGCATCCGACAGCGTCCGCTGAACCGCCTCCTCACCAACAGCCGCTGCCAACGACTCGAATCCGGCGCGCTCTGCGCGATCAGTTGCATTAGCGACGAGCCGCGAGACGATGAACTCCGGCGTCGACTTGCCCACGGTTCCAAACCGCGGCTGGTAGTCGACGCGCAGTTCGAGATCCTGAGTCAACCCCTCGGCGAAGATTCCGTCGATTCGTGCGGTTTCGGGCAGCGGGCTCAAGTCGTCGGCGAGATGGGTGACATAGACGCCGAGTGCGGACTGGTCGACCGTCAGCGAGACCAAGCCATTGAGGAGGTCGGCGGCGCGTCCCGGTTCGGTAATCGCTTCGAACTCATCGACGAGCATGAGTGTCCGACCACCCGTTGTGAGCGGTGGCACGATCGATTTGAGTGTTGATTCGAGGACGCCGGCGTTGAACGAGGCGTGTCTGCGGTGAAAAACAATCGTCTCGAACAGGCCGACTTCCGCCTGCTCGGCCGGGACCGGCAGGCCCATTGCCGTCAGCAGAGCGACTTGGCTTAGGGTTTCGAGGAGTGTCGTTTTTCCGCCGGAGTTCGCCCCCGTAAGGACGGTCACACGGTCATCTGAGGGCGGAGCGATAGAGCGGTCACTGTCACGAAGACTGTGGCTACCGACGCCATAGGTCACCGGCTGGATGTCGCCGCCGAGAAAGAGATTCCGCGCGCCGACAACGGCCAGGCCATCGGCAACGAGTGTTGGCCGACGTAGGTCGTATTCGAACGCAAACCGCCCCAGCGAGAGCGACACGGCAATATCACTGACTGCGACGACCGCCTGCTCGACGTCACCCTCCGCAGTTTCGATCCGGCTCCGAAGATCGGCCATGACGGTTTCGCTGCGCTGGTCGACATCGGCCTGGAGATCACTCACGAGTGCTCGAAGCGTCGTACTGACGAAATCGGCTGCATCGACGGCTTCGTCGGTGGCTGCCGCCCGAATCGTCCCGTAGTGGATGTCGGTTTCGGTACCGACGTATTCGATGACGCCGCTTTGGAACTCCTGGATGTCACGAACGCCGTCGGCGCGGACGGTTTCGATGATATCGAAGGCCGAATTGTCGAGTTCGGTGACCGCATCAAGCTGGCTTCGCAGCCGATCGAGTTCGTCGTCGGCTCCCTTGAGGACCGTCGGACCATCACCGCTGTCACGGATGTAGCCGAGTGCGCCAGCCGCTTCGGTGAGTGTCTCACGGTCGATGTCTGTGAGCGTCTCGAATGTCGTCCCCGGCAGGCCAACGTCTTTGAGCGTGAGTGCGGCTTCGACGGCCGCACGGTCGGTCCCGCCGGCCTCATCGTAGCTCTCGAACGCCGCAATGACACGCTGCCGTTCGTCGTCAGTAAGCTGTTGCCACGCTGATTTCGCAGCCAGCACGTCGTCAAGCCGACGCTCGATTGCCTCACGCTCGGTTAGTGGTGTCATCACCCGAATGCGGTCGGCGGCGTGTTCGGTAATCGCATAGCTACTGGCGAGTGTGAGTAGCTCATCGTAGACGCTTCGTGTATCGCTCGTCCCGAGCACGTCGATACCGGCCTTGCCATTTGCCCGGCGGAGAATTCTGACCACTCGGCCACGAGGAATCCCCGCCTCCGTGAGCGTTCGAATATCGGCCTCCTCGATGGCGGCGAGTGCAGTCGGCTCGCCGAGTGACTCCCGGAGCAACGCTGCGGTCTTCGGTCCGACACCCCAAAACTCCTCAAGTCGCATATGTGGGCCTCTGCAGCCGACGGTTTAGCCCTTGTCACTCCGGGTGCGGGCGTAACAAAATCTTACTGCCGCTCAAGAAGATGACGACTCGGATTCTGCATACAGACTTTCGGACTTCACCGGCGGAAACGACTCCTCAGCAAGCGCGTCTGCAAGAAGCTCTGCGAGCACCAACACGGCCTCCTCGTGGTGGTCTCGACGCGACCGAAACGAGACCGGACTGACGCCCAACTCGGTGTAGGAATCGAAATACGAGCGGTCGACCACCCCGCGGTCCACAAGCTCCTCGGAGAGGAGTACTAACAGCGCATGGAGGTGGACGAGCTCTGTTTTCTTCACACAGAACGTTGTCGCTGCATGTGCCTAAGTGTCTCGGAGGGGTCAGGAAATCGTGACAGTCTCGCTCGCATTATACATGTTATTCGGTAGAAAATCGAGGAATCTATCGGCTCAGTCTGCAGGTTGGGTTGCGGTCGATTTGGTTCTGGCCTCTCGGAGATACCCCTGCAGATACGCACCGACGAACATGCCTGCAACACCGTAGAGAATTACCACGTTGCCAATGCCGAGACTCGCGTAGGCAGCGCCGGGACAGATTCCCGACAGCCCCCAGCCGACGCCGAAAATCCCGCCGCCGAGCATGACGTCCTTATCCATCGATTTGAGCCGACGCGTGTAGCGCCGCCCCGACAGTGGCGCAGACCGACTCGAGGCACTAGCAACGAAGAAAATGCCGCTGACGACCGCTGCGGCTCCGCCCATGACGAACACCAGCCCGAAGTCAGCGAACTGGAGGAACGAGAGGACGACCTCGGGGCGAGCCATCTGGCTGACCGCCAGCCCGATTCCAAAGAGAAAGCCGCCGACGAAAACAAGCGGCAGGAACCACGGGCTGCTGTCGTGGTCTTCGGGGACCCGCGTCGTCGCACTCGTCTCACCGCTGGTGGCGCTGCTCATGGTGTCACCCCGAAGGCCATGACGAGTTGGGCAACGCCGATGGCGACGAGCATGAAGAGCGCCACGTTAACAATCGAGGTTTTCGAGCCCGAGCCAACACCACAGACGCCGTGGCCGGAGGTACAGCCCTTTCCGAGTCGGGTTCCGATTCCAATCAGAATCCCACCGAAAAAGAGTCGCGACGGCTGTACCTCGGTTGTCCAGCCGAAGTCCCCGAGAACGATTGAATAGGCGGCCGCCCCGGCAATAATCCCCGCGGTAAAGACGACTCGCCAGTCGCGTGAGGCAATGAACTTCGGCTGTTGGAAGCGCGACAGCTTCGACCCATACGAGAGGGTTGTTTCGAGAAACGTGCTCGCACCGGCGTGAATCCCGGTTCCGAGGTAGATAACGGCTGTTCCGAGACCGATCAGAATCCCACCGAGCAGATAGTGGCTGATTCCATTGGGAAACAGCAACTCGGTCAGTAAGACGGTTGTGAACGTCATTATGGACTACTACAGTGCGCAGCCCGTGAAAGAGTTGTCTCTCCTGTCGGCCATTGCCGACGCCTACGACACAGCCCCATACTGTGGACATGTCGACGTCGCCGACTGACAACGAAGACGTGACGGGTCAGCACCACTTTTCAGGAAACCTATAAGTCAGGTTACGGTAGAGGTTTGATAATGGATTCGGCTGAGGGGCATCGCGCGGTTGCCGAGCGGGCTCTCAAGACGGCAATCACCGCACCGGAGTCGATGACGAAAGCACAGCTCAGACGGGTCTTCCGGCTCTTCGAAAGTGGTGATAAATCGATTCGGCTGAGCGCTTCATGGACGATCGGCCTGCTCGTATCAGAGCGTCCTGAAGCGCTCTCGGGCTCTGTTCGGTCGCTCGTCTCACTGCTCAAATCCGAGCCGGAGTCGACCCATGAGGACATCTACCGGTCGCTTGCCTATATCGCAACGTATCACCCGAAACTCGTGAGGGATGCCATCGAGGAGATTGACCTCAACGAACCGGAAATCGAACGCCGCGTGGTTCGGGCCATCGACGGCTATCAGCCACCTGGCGACGGAAGCGTCACCGTTACGGCGACAAGTGGTGTCTCGGAGTTCGAAACGGTCATCACGAGAGATACCGGGGGAAAACACGCAGAAAAACGACAGCCAACACCGCGCTCGTCACCCGGCCGCCCGCCCGAACAGCCGCCGCCGACACCACCGGCCGTCGAGGGCCGTTCGGATAGCTTTACCCCGGTGAAGTCACTCTCGTCGGGATCACGGGTTGCTCACGAACAGGTCCGGTATACGACGACGCAGGGAGATCACACGGCAATGCGAAAGTCACTCCGCGAAAGCGTTTCGACGGAGTTCGATGCCGAATTTACCGACGCTGCACGCCAGTGGCAAGCAGTCGATGACCACGACGCAATCGTACCAGTGATCGGCTATGGGACGATCCCGACGCCGTGGCTCGTTGTCGAATACCAACACGGCCGCCGGCTTAGCCAGCGGACGGGCTCACTACCGCGGCCTGAGGCCGCCTGGATTATCGACCGCGTTGTCGACGCCCTCTGTTATGCCCACGGCAGAGGTGTCATCCACGGTGGACTGACGCCACGAAACGTCGTTTTTACGCCGAGTTATGACGACGAGCTATGGGCCTATCCGAAGGTGAGCAACTGGGGACTCTCACGGCTCTTTCGGCGGTTTTCCGACCTCCCGCTCGGCGTCCCCCCAGCCTATGCTGCGCCCGAGCAGGTTGCCCCCGAGACGTTCGGTAGTGTCGATGCAGCCACCGACATCTACCATCTCGGTGGTATTGTCTATGAGGTCCTGACCGGCCGGCCACCGTTTGTCGACCACCCAGGGATGATATTGCGGAAGGTTGCCACCGAACTACCCAGTGCGCCCAGCGAACACAACGCGGCACTGCCGTCGGCTGTCGATACGGTCGTCTTGAAAAGCCTCCAGAAAGCAAAGCTCAGCCGACACGGCTCAGTCCACGATTTTCAGGCAGAACTCAGCGGGGCACTGGAGGCCGTACAATGACTGAACTGTTTGTCGATCCAACCGGGGTGGACGCACTTACCCGGTTTGTCGCGCACGTCCTCTTGGTCGCCGCCTGCACAGGGGTCTCGATCTATACCGTGTTGAACATTCGAGCCCGGACCGTTCAGTCGTCGATGTGGCGGTATCTGTTTTTATCGGGCGTGGTCGGCGTCGGCTATGGACTCTTGGCGATCGTTGAAACCGTCGCTGCAGGCGGAGCTATCGCAAGCAACCCGGTCACTGTTGGTGCATTTCGGCGCGTGAGCCAGCTGTTTTTCATCGTCTTTCTGGCTCTTGCAATGCGAGAGCTCTATTATGAATCGCCACACGAAAGCGACGAACTGCTGGCATCGCTTTCGCCACGGACAATTCGACTGTTAGAAGCTGGCTTTCTGACGGTCATCATGATCGAGTTCGTGGTCGTGATTCTGCTCGGGTTTGTCACCGTTGCTCGGGTGGTCCAGCTGGCAGCCAGTGTCGCCTTTACTGCCTACGGCGTCTCATTTGCCCTCCCGATCAAGTCTGCGGCAATGACAAGCCGAACCGTCCTGGATACGATGGTGACCTACGTAATTGCGGTCATGATCACTGCTGGTGCGGCGAGTGCGATCGAAATCGGCTATGTCGTCGGCATTCCGCCGGCAGCCGTCGAAAGCACCGCGGTTGTACTGACGGTCATGACTGGAACGTTCCTCGTTGCCTTGACGATCCGGCTCAAACAGAACGTCGACGGCCGACGGTATTGATCGATTCTGCGGGCTTCTATCGGCTTTGTCGGTAGATCAGGTTGCGCTGAATCTCGTTGGCTCCTTCGTAGATAACCGGAATACGAACATCGCGGTAGACCCGTGAAATCCGCCGGTCCGCAAAGATCGACCGGCCGCCGTGGAGCTGCATTGCTCGCTCGGCACAGAAGACCGCCGCCTCGGTGGCTTTGGTCTTTGCGAGCGCCGCCCAGTAGCCGGGATTGTCGCCCTCGGCAACCTTCTCGCAGGCTCGCCAGGTGAGCGCGCGGGCGGATTCAAACGTGAGTCGCATATCCGCAAGCGTGTGCTGGACCGCCTGAAACTCGTTGACCGTCCGGCCAAAGGCTTCGCGCTCGTGGACGAACTGTTCGGCCTCCTCGATGGCCGCGGCGGCCATGCCGAGTCCGTGGCCGCCGACGACGATCCGGCCGTGGTTGAAAAAGTCCGCCAACATATAGAAGCCCCCGCCCTCGGTGCCGACGAGGTTTTCCTCGGGGACGAAACAGTCTTCGAGTATGATGTGGCCCTGTTTGGAGGCTCGCATTCCGATTTTCTCGGGGATGTGTTCGGCGTGGTAGCCCTCGCGGTCGGTTTCGACGATGAAAATCGAGTAGTTACTGTAGCGGTCGTCGTTGTCACCGGTTTTCGCGTAGAGCGTGAGCCAGTCGGCCTCAACCGCGTTGCCGACCCAGAACTTCTCGCCGGAAATTTCGTAGCCGCCATCGACGCTTGTCGCTTCGGTTGTCATCCCTGCGAGATCAGAACCGGTATCGGGCTCAGAGACGGCAAGGCCGGAAATCTGGTCGTTAGTGGCGACCGGTTCGAGATATGTCTCGTGTTGTTCGGCTGAGCCGTAGGTTTCGACCATTTCGCAGCCGAAACTCGCCAGCTGAAGTGTCAGTGCGATCCCGGCATCAGCGCGGAAAAACTCTTCGGCAATCGCTAAGACCTCATAGAGGTCGAACCCTTTCCCCCCATGTTCGGCATCGAGATCCTGGGCAACCAAGCCGGCGTCCATCCCGGCTTCGAGGACATCCCACGGATAGTCGCCAGACTCGTAGTAGTCGGCTGCAACGGGCGCAATTTCGGCGTCGGCAAACGCTCGTGCGTCTTCCTTGACAGCCCGTGCGTGTTCGGGCACGATACTCGCATCAAGTAATTCCATACACTAGCTCCGTATTGCAGTGTAAAAATCATGATGGAACAACACCAAACTGCGCACTTGTTTATTTCGACGGCGATTCGTCTGGCTTCGTGTTGTCTGGCGGTGATGACTCGTCTGTTGTCGAATCAGGTTCTTCAGTTTCTGTCGACGTCGATTGCGTCGGCTCAGAGTTGGATTCTGTAGCGTTGCTTGGGGGTGAGACACCCATTTCAGCATCTTCGATATCGGGATCAGTCGATCCCGCGTCCCTCTGATCTACAGCATCCGCGTCGACGACAGTGGCCGTTGGTGATGGATTCGCCACTGATGGGGAGCGTTCTTCTGCTGGTGACGACTCCGCATCATCGATGGGCAACGCGTCATCGTCGTCACCGACATCAACGGGTAGTTCCGCATCGCCACCATTAGCGTCGACGGGTGGTTCTGCAGTGTCATCAGCGGCCTCACGCTGGCTGTTTTCTTCGTCGACCGATTCCAACTGCGCTTTGACCGCTTGCCGCTTGATCGACCCCGACGCCGTTCGCGGCAGGTCATCAGTCAGGGCGATTGTTCGAGGAATTTTGAATCCTGCCAAGTACTCTCGGCAGTGTGTTTCGATGGCCGATGTGGTCAGTTCATCAGTTGTCGGCACAACGAGTGCGGCAACCTGCTGGCCCCACTCGTCATCTGGAATCCCAACAACGGCCGCTGACGAAATCTCTGGATGGTCATGGAGCACATCGACAACCTCACCGGGATCGATGTTTTCACCGCCGCTGATAATCCGGTCGTCAACGCGGTTGAGGACGAACAGCGAGCCATTACCGGTCTGATAGCCGATGTCGCCTGTTCGAAGGCCGTGTTCACAGAACGCCTCCACGTTGGCTTCGACATCGTCGTAGTAGCCAGCGGTCACCGTCGGCCCCGATACGACTATTTCGCCTTGTTGGCCACTGTCGACAGGTTCGCCCGCCGAATCGACAATCGTCAGCTCCGTCCACAGCAACGGCCGGCCGACGGTTCCAGCGTCGTCAAACGCTTCCATCGGACGGGCGGTGGCGATTTGGGAAGCGGTTTCGGTCATCCCGTAGGTTGGAAACACCGGGATCGAGTAGTTCCGACAGCGTTGGATGAGCGGGTCGGGCGCTGGTGCGCCACCAAGCAGGACGACACGGAGCGAATCCGAGAGCGTTCCGCGCCGTTCGAGCATCCGTTGCAACATTGTCGGAACAAGCGAGACGACGGTCACGTCGAAGCGGTCGATATCGTCGGCGGCCGTTCCGGGATCGAACGATGGTCGGAGAACGATGGCCGTGCCATACAGTGTCGAGCGGAGAATCGGCGCAATGCCGCCGACATGGTACAGCGAGAGTGTCAACAGCCAGCGGTCGTCGGGATCGATCCCGAGACGGAAGCCCGAGGCGACCGCACTTGCAAGCAAATTGCCCATTGTGAGGATGACGGCTTTCGGCGAGCCAGTCGACCCGGAGGTAAACACAATCAGCTGTGGGTCGTCCATCTCCCAGTCGGCCGGCGAAATTGGTTCGGGATCGACATCACGGAACGATTGAACATCTTCCCACTGCGGGTCATCAACTGATGCAACCGGAACCGCACCCGCGGCACTTTCGATGGCAACCTGTTCGGTTTCGCTACCACAAACCAGCATGGTAAGGTCAACTTGGTCAATCTGTGCAGACAGCTCAGCGATCGTCAGCTTGTCGTTGAGCGGAACGAGTCGAAGGCCGAGCCGCTGGGCCGCATGAATCAGACAAACCGACAAGAGCTGTGTTGAGAGGATCATCCCGACCTGATCTCCAGACTCGGCACCGAGAGCAGCGAGTCGGCCGGCCGTTTCATCGACAGCCGCATCGAGTCCGTTGTACGACCAGCGTGTGTCACTGTCGGTATCGATCAGTGCGAGATCATCAGGCGTCGAGGCCGCGCGATGAGAAAGCCAATCACGCATTGGCACTCACCGCCGACCGCTGCGAAGACACATGCAGGAGGGGTGTCGGTGACGATTGCAGGAAGGGTGTCGGTGATGATTGGCCGAATCGATTGACCGAGTCCCACTGCGCGTTGCCAACAGCCCCGCTCGCCCGGCTACTCCGCGTCATCGTTTTTCACCGTGAGGACGGGGCAGTGAGCGACTCGGACGACCCGTTCGGTTACGCTCCCCAACAGATAGCGGTTGAGACCTGTTCGCCCCTGTGTACCCATTACAATCAGGTCGATGTCGTTGTCTGTCGCATAGCCAACAATCTGTTTGTGGGGTGCACCCATCGAGATTTGTGTGGTGGCTGTGATACCGGCCTCCGCGGCCGCGGCTTCGATTCTCTCGGTCGCCTGTTCGCCTTCTGCTTTCAGTGCCGAAATAACCTGCTGGGAACCCGCATCAAGCGATGCATACGCTGCGGTGTCGACAACATAGAGAATGTGCAGGGTTGCGTCGTACTGTTTGGCGAGGTCGATCGCATGCCCGGCGGCCGCACTGGAATATGCGCTGCCGTCAGTTGGGACTAAAATCGACGTGTACATATTGTAAATGCTCGTTGCGGCACCACATAACATCTTGGGCGGTACCGTTCGGTGGTCGGACTGTGTCGATGGAATTACGTTCGCAAGCGTTGAGCAGTAGCTGATGGAGGCGGTTCTCTGGTACGTCTTGACTGGTACCCGCGGCGGGACAAATCGCGTCCGTATCCTTCGGGCGCTTGCGGAGCGACCGCGCAACGCAAACCAGCTGGCAGAGGACCTCGATCTTGATTACAAAACCATTCGCCACCACCTTGAGGTACTGGCGGACAACGGAATCGTCCAAGACAGCGGCGACAACTACGGGGCGGTCTATCTGCCAACCGACCGCGTCCGCACACACTGGGAGACTGTTGAAACGATCATGGAGCAACTCGACTGATTATGGGTGTCTTTAGGAACGAATTTGGGAAAGCCGTTATCTACCGTCGATGGGTAGGGAGGAGTGAATGAGTCTCTGGTTCGATATTGCGCGGCTCGCCGCAGGGGTTAATATCCTGCTACTGGGAGCCCTGCTTGTCGTCTGGGGACGCAACTACGCCGAGTTCCGATCCAAACACACCCTCGGACTGGTTGTTTTTGCGCTCTTCTTGCTCGCCGAAAACGCGCTCAGTCTCTACGTGTACATTGTCGATCCGACGCTTGCAGCGTGGTTTGCCACCGACGTGCCAGCGATTGCGTGGCGCGCGATGATGGCACTCCATGTCTTAGAGACCGCCGGACTGCTGTTTTTGGTCTGGGTGACGTGGGACTAGGTTTTGTCGCCGGCTGGTGATTCGGTATCCTACAGGCAGCTAAACACCGAAATAAGCTACCGTCCAGCACCGAAGTTCGCTGGCGTCAGATTAATACGTGTGAGCGGCCCACGGACCGTGGTGTCAGGTGACAGTATTTTTTGGAGCAACCCGATTACGTTACTCGATTTTCCACAATTTTTTGACCCGGCACATTTATAAGCTTTGCGAGATTACTCTATGTTAGGACGCACCCATCCGTTTTGTATTTTTCTCCTTGGGCACGGGGCATCCGGAGGACCACTATGAGTGAAAGCGAAACCACCATCCGAAACTACGTCAGACAGGACGAACAGACCGTCGAACATGAAGAACACACGGACGAAACAACGAGCTGTCCCGAGTGTAGCGGCCAGCTCATCACCGATCAAGAACACGGCGAAACCGTCTGTGTCGACTGCGGGCTCGTCGTCGAGGAAGACGCCGTCGACCGCGGTCCAGAGTGGCGGGCGTTCGATAGCTCCGAGCGTGATTCGAAATCGCGTGTCGGTGCACCGACGACGAAAATGATGCACGACAAGGGGCTGAGTACGAATATCGGCTGGCAAAACCGCGATGCCTACGGAAAGGCGCTTAGCTCGAATCAACGTCGGCAGATGCAGCGACTCCGCACCTGGAATGAGCGGTTCCGCACCCGCGACAGTAAAGAGCGCAATCTCAAGCAGGCGCTCGGCGAAATCGACCGAATGGCCAGTGCACTTGGCCTTCCAAAGGCTGTCAGGGAGACCGCATCGGTAATCTACCGCCGTGCACTCTCGGAAAACCTACTTCCAGGACGCTCGATTGAGGGCGTTGCAACCGCATCACTGTACGCCGCGGCCCGCCAGATGGGCAACCCGCGCAGTCTCGATGAGTTCACCGCCGTCTCTCGGGTTGAAAAAATGGAGATGACTCGAACCTACCGCTATATCGTTCGAGAGCTCAAACTCGAGGTCAAACCGGCTGATCCAGAGCAGTACGTTCCCCGGTTTGTCTCGCGACTCGGCGTCTCTGACGAGGTCGAACGGGAAGCACGAGGGCTCCTGCGCGGGGCGAAAGAAGCCGGGATCACAAGCGGCAAATCGCCGGTTGGACTCGCCGCCGCAGCCGTCTACGCGGCAGCGCTCCTCACTAACCAGAAAGTCACCCAGAGCCAGGTCGGTGACGTTGCCGACATCTCGGAGGTAACGATTCGCAACCGGTACAAAGAGTTACTCGAAGTCGACCACGGAGAACTCTTCGAGTAAGTTCATCCTCGTAGTCTACTGCGGAACAAAATTTGCTTGTGATCGAACACAGTAGCACCGGCCTACAACAGATAGTCCGTGACTACGAGTCGATCCTCCCTATTGGAGTGGTAAAAAGACTGATCCATCAAATGGATTCAATATACCGCTCGCGCGTTTTCGAGTAGGAAGCACCTATAGATCAGAACAGATAAGATCGCGCGCAAGCAGGAATCGGCTACAATTGCCGCGATTAGTACTGCCTGAACCAGTAAAATTATTAGTAGGAGCCGGCAGTACGGTCGATTTCGGGCGGTAGAGCGACTCAAGAGGCCGTTGTGTGCTAACTAATCTCAAGATAGTACTATAACCCTCCGGTCGCTACGATTGTTTGCTCATGAAGAAGCAGGAGCTCATCCACCTACACGGCCTGCTTGCCGAGGTACGTACGCAATGTGAAATGTGGGAAGGCGAATTCGATCTCACACAGTACGAATCTCTTGGCATCAAGCCGACTTCGATCCACAAGTCAAAGACCGATCATAAAACAGCTGTTTTCAAACTTGCGAAGGGTATCACGTCCTCGATGCAGGAAGCCGAGGCCGAAGCCGAGCCGTTGGCACCTAACGCAGACTAACACTTCAAACAGTGTTCTACAGCCCTTAGAAGCCGCGAGTCACAACCCTATTCTACGATTATTTATGTCGAAGAGCGCGTCACAGAAACACGCAATACTCGCCGTATTTAGCGTGATTGGCTGATGACCGCAACCAAATAAACCGCAATCGCAACCAGGATAATCATCGCGCCGGTAGCGATATTCCAGACGTAGGACAGAAAAATCCCGCCAAAGATCGCGATCTGGCCGACACCAACCGAGAGAATCATTCCGCGGTTGAAACTCGAGGTGAGATGCATCGCCGCCGCAACCGGAATCACGAGCATTCCGGCGACCAAAATCGCGCCCAGAATCTGCATGGCGGCGACAACGACGAGCGCGGTCAGCACAATCAACAGTGTATCGTAGAACCAGACGTTAATCCGGGCGAGTCGGGCAGCCTCCCGATCGAACGTAATGAACAGCAGCTGTTTGTGCGTTAGTCCGACAGTCAGCCCGACGAGTAGTGTCAATGCGACCATGAGCTGGACGTTCTCGAAGGGGACAAAGAGGATATCACCAAACAGATAGCTCTCGACGGCCGCACCGAAGACGACGCCGTAAGAAATAATGGCGATACCGACCGCGAAGCCACCGGTGAGCATGATCGCAATCGGTACGTCGGCGTAGCCGTCGGTTTTGACCGCAATATACTGCATCCCCAGTGCGCTGAGTGCGGCGGCAACGAGTGCGAACACCAGCGGATAATCGAGACTCGGAACGGCCGCACCAATAAACAGGCCGATGGCGACGCCGCCGAACGCCGTATGTGCGAGTGCTTCACCGATCAGGGCCATCTGTCGGTTGACGAGATACGCTCCCACAATCGGTGCGGTAATTCCAATTAGCGCGCCGGCAGTAAAGCCCCGCTGGAGAAAGTTACTGCAGACGATCCATGTATCGACTGTAGAGCAAGTCGTGTCCCAAAATAACCCATAGAGCGGTGGAAACCCCCAGATAATAAACGCCGTAAAGCCGGCCAGCGTCAGTGGGAGTCCGAGTCCCAACAGGGCACGTTGTCGATCAAGTGATGGTGTGTCGACGGCCACGCTAGTCACCGCCTACAAATTGCCCCGCTTGGAGGCCGTGGGCCGAACTAAAGACGCGCTCGACCGCACCGCTTTCGAGGAACTGCCGCGTCTCGCAGTGTTCGTACAGCTCGCAGTCGAGACAGGCCATCATGTTGGCGTGCTGGGTGACGACACCGATGTCGTGTTCGATCAGAATGATCGTTATTCCGTCGTCGTTGAGCTCGCCCAGCAGGTCATAAAACGCCGCAACCGAGTCGGCGTCGACGCCGACCGTCGGCTCGTCGAGCGCGAGCAGGTCGGCCTCGCTGGCAAGCGCACGGGCGATATACACGCGCTGTTTTTGCCCGCCCGAGAGCCGGCTGATCTTGCGGTCGGCGAGCTCAGTGATGCCGACGGTTTCGAGCGCGTCGTCAACGATTTTCGTATCGGTACTGGTCAGTGGCATGAGCCCCGCATGGGCGTACCGACCCATGCGGACAACCTCTCGAACAGTGACGGGCATCATGGCGTCGGCCTCACTGGACTGCTGGGAGACGTACGCCAGCCGGGTTCCCTCTTTGAATTTGTCCGCGCGGGTGCCGAACAGTTCGATACGCCCCGAGTCAGGCTGTTTGAGCCCAAGCATGAGTTTGAGGAGCGTCGTTTTACCCGAGCCGTTCGGCCCGATCACTCCCAAAAAGTCGCCTTCCTCGACGGTCATCGAAATATCTCTGAGCACTGGCTGCTCATCATAGGCAAACGAAACGTTTTCGACAGAGATTGCGTGTGTCATTCGATCATCAGTGGGTATGGAAATCCGCAGGCGTCTACAGTTACGAAGCTCTTCGTGTCCGAATACAAAGTTCTGGTTTATTCGGCCCGAAGCGCAGTCTCGACGGAGGGAAGGTTGAGATTGCGGAAGTGCTCGATGTAACCCCAGTCGGGCTCCATTACGACCGAGTCATCGATGGCCGGTGAGCCGTCGATCTGGGTTTCGACCGGCGATAGCGGCAGGATCTCCGCGCCAGTGTCTGCGGCAAGCGTTTCGGCCAGCCGTGCGGGTTCGCCCACGTCGTAGAGAATGTGGCCGATATCGAACTCGTCGATCAGTCCCTCGATCTCTTCGACGTCGCGCGGCGAGGCCGCATCATCTGGCGAGGTGCCGACCGGCGAGTAGATGTCGAGGCCGTACCGGCGGTTCCACCACTGGAACGAGTCATGGGTGCCGACGACGAGTTCGCTGATCTCGCCGCGCTCAACGATGGCCTGAAAGTCATCATTGAGTTCCTGAAGCTCCTCGTTGAACGCCGTGGCGTTGGTCTCGTATTCCGCTTCGTGTTCTGGGTCGAGTTCGGCGAGTCCCGCGGCGATATTGGTGACGCCGTCTTGGCAGGCAATCGGGTCCATCCACCAGTGTTCGTCGTTGTCTTCGGCGGGACTGTCGAAGAATTCGATTCCCTCGGAGGCCTCGATGACGACGGTTCCGCCGTCGGCTTCGAGGCTGTCGGCGGCATCGTCCTGCCAGCTCGAAAAGTCACGGAGATAGACGAAGCCGTCTGCGGTATCGAAATCCTCGACCGTACTCGCATCGGGGCTCCAGTCGTGACCGTGTTGGCCGACTGGGACGAGATCGATGGCGTTCATGCGGTCGCCGGCGACCTGCCGGACGAAATCCCAGACCGCTGGCATCGTTGCAAACACAGAGAGTTCGGCGTCCGGATTGCTCCGGTTGCCGCCGATCTCTTGGGTCGGATCGTCGCCGAGACAGCCAGCGAAGCCAGCAGCGGCGAGTGTTCCTGCACCAATCGTGAAATTGCGTCGTGAGAGATACTGTGGTCGATTCGCGCCTACATCTCTTGTCATCAACCATTCGTTAGCAAAGACGACATATTAACTTTGTGCGTTAGAATTATTAGATTAGACACGTCTAAAAATAGCCGGGCGTTTGCTTACCGACCGTTTTCGGCGTTTGATTCTGTCGAAAGCCGAGCTGCGATGTCTGCACCAACTGACCGTGGGTCGGCTTCGACAATCTCGAGTTGGTCACCGACTGCAACCGTTCCAGGTGTCAGGACCGACGCACAAATGCCACCACGTCGTTCACCGAGTGCACGGGCGACACCCTCTTCGTTGGCAACGCGCTCAACGTGAGCACAGGGTGGCCGTGGTCGGGTGCCCCGAAGAGTTGCCTCACCGATGCTGAAGGTCGTCTCAAGCAGCTCATAGAGCGAAACTCCACGAGTGACGATATTCCGGCGATGGCGACCGTCCCAGAGATCGATCCCGTAGTCGGTGTTGATCGTCTCGAGCGCTTCGGCTTCGACGAGCGTCACCTCACAGACATCGTAGGGTGCGTAGTGGCCCGTCCCACGGAGGTAGCGGTCACCGACCACGCCGCCTTCGACCACCTCAACGGTGTCGTGGGCGACCATTGGCTCACCGTCCGCAGGTGCGGTAAAGAGTTGGACTACGTCAGTCATATCGGCTGTAGGGCTCACAGCCGCCTAAACCGTGTGGCAACTGAAGCCGTCGTGCGCAAAAATTGTAACTGATCATGACCCATTTATCAGTCGACAAAAGTGCTATCCGGAGGCGCCGTGTTGATCCAATAATGACCACCGTCACTGTCTGGAACGAGTTTCGACACGAACAAGAAAGCGACGTTGTCGCCGATATCTACCCCGATGGCATTCACGCGGTTATTGCTGACGTGCTCGAAGACGCGGGCTTTGAAACCCAGACTGCAACACTCGACGAACCCGAACACGGGCTGACCGAGGCTGTTCTCGATAAAACCGATGTTCTGACCTGGTGGGGCCACGCCGCTCACGACGAGGTCGAAGACGAAATCGTCGACCGGGTCCACGAGCGCGTGCTCGACGGGATGGGGCTGCTCGTGTTACACTCGGGACATTACTCGAAAATTTTCAAACAGCTCATGGGCACCACGTGTTCGCTCAAGTGGCGCGAGGCCGCCGAAACCGAACGGCTCTGGGTTGTCGAACCTGGGCATCCAATTGCCGACGGGATTGGCGAATACATCGAGGTTGAGGAGGCCGAAATGTACGGTGAACGGTTCGATATTCCAGCCCCCGACACGCTCGTGTTCAACTCCTGGTTCGAAGGTGGCGAAGTTTTCCGCTCGGGCTGTTGTTATCACCGCGGCAACGGCCGCGTCTTCTACTTCCGACCGGGTCACGAAACCTATCCTGTCTACCACAATGAGGACGTCCAGCAGGTACTGATCAACGCTGTCGAGTGGGCAGCACCCGGCGAGGGGCCGACACCACAGTTCGGCAACGCCGATCCGATCGAGGAAATCGATCTGAGCGACGACCGGACAGTTCACTAAGCACGATCAGCATGCCAGCAAGATTCACTGGGCTTGCCAGATACTCTACTCAGCGTGCCAGCTAAGTGGCTGCCAACCCTATGTCGGTCAATGAGTACGTCCGACGACAATTCGAGTACACAAGCCGGAGTAACCTTGATGTTCGCCCTTGGCGGGTTTGCCTTACTGGTCTTTTTGCTTGGAATTGGCGTAATCTATTATTTTAGCTATCTGTAGATCATCTGGGGCGACCACGAGTTCCGTCTTCGGTTACTCCGGTCGGTAGGTTTTCCCCTCGCGCGTATCGGCATCCATTCGCCGAATCGCTGCCGAGGCAACGGCCGCGTCGTAGCCGAAAAAGACGTCTTTTGCGTAGGTGTCGGCGACTTCAGCGGCGTGGATCAGCTTGTCGACATCGACATCAACCGCATACAGTTCGATTGAAAACGGCGTTTCGGGGTCGCGTCCATCAAGGTCGTAATCCCCACCGAGCGCACTCCGAAACCCGCGGGCAATCGATTCGAGCCAGTAGGTCGTCCCGTAATCGAGATCATAAAGCGGGACGACGAACTCATCGACATACTCACTGAGTGCCGTCAGATCAAGTCCAGCTCGGCTGGCGAGATGGCCCGGATACGGATCCGGATAGAGCGTCAGATAGGTACGACCGGGAATCCGCTTGCTGGCTTCGGCGACAAAATCGGTGATAACAGACGTACGCCAGGAACTAAATTCGTCGAAATCGCTGTCGGCAAACCGCTGTTCGCACCGTTCGCAGTGACAGTAGCCTTCTCGTGGAAACCCGACGTCGTCAAGCCGGACGGCTTCGTTTTTCGCCGCACAGTCCTCGATGATTTCGAGTAGTCCAGCGCGGTAGCGATCGTGTGTCGGGCAGATGTAGGCCCAATCGAAGTATCTCCGATCACGGGTTGCCTGCTTGCCCTCGGAGTCAACCGGAATAAGTTCGGGACTGTCGCTCGCAGCGGCGTTGTCACCGAAACACGAAACCATGTTGACCGCGTTTTCGATCGGTTCGGCTGGCCGGCCCGAGACATCTTTGACTTCATAGAAGCTCAGATCAAACTCCGGCCAGTCGACCTCTGGCACGTTGCGGGTGACGACCCCATACATACCTGAGGGTTTGGGTCGACGTTGGGTAAGTTGTTCGTTCCAGCGAGCGGCAATTCAGCGATAACGTGGCAGTGGCTCAGTGACGAACATACCGGAAAAACGGGAAACTTGGGGATTGTCGCCGACGGAGACTAGTGACTTGTCGACAGTGCTTGGTTACTCGTCGACGGTGACTTCGACCGGTTCAGTGTCGCCCGAAAAGAGGGCGTACGCCAATACAACAACGACGAGGACAACGATAACTTTCGCTTTGGTGGACATACGAGCAAAAACGGACGGACGGGTTATATTTCTTTCCTGCAGCGTCTCCCAGCAAACGGGTGCGGTTACTGATCGGGTGCGATGTGGTCGGCCAGCGAGTCGCGGATGATCGTCCCGCAGTATGCACACCGAACACCTTCGTCAACGATGGTGAACTTCGTTTCAACGGGCTCATTGCCGTTCGTGATACAGTTCGCGTTCGGACACGAGAGCAGTCCAATAACGGTTTCAGGCCGGTCAACGCGATTCTTGGCGACAACCTCGAAATCTCGGATGATATTGATCGAAGCCTCCGGGGCAATCAGCGAGATAACATCGACTTCCGACTGGCTCAACTCTCTGTCTTCGACCTTGACGACATCTTTGCGGCCCAGCCGGTCGCTGGGGACGTTCATCCCGATTGAGACGCCCAGTCCCTCCGAGCCATCGATCCCGAGAATTGACAGTACGTTGAGCGCCTGTCCGCCAGTAACGTGGTCGATAACCGTTCCGTTGCGAATCTTCGAGACGCGAAGTTCGTGATCACTCATTGGCTCGCCCCCTGTTTGCTGAGCAAAAAGTCAAGCAGCGCCATTCGGACCGGAATCCCGTTGTGTGCCTGTTCGAAGTAGTTTGCGTGTGGGGTCGAATCGACGGCTGGATCGATTTCATCGACGCGCGGAAGCGGATGCATAATCGAGAGGTCTGCTTTGGCTTCAGAAAGCGTCTCGGCGTCGATCTGGTACTCGCCAGCGATCTGTTTGTACTCGTTTTCATCGGGGAAGCGCTCACGCTGGATTCGCGTCACGTAGAGGACGTCGAGATCAGGAAGCACGCTTTCGAGATCAGTGTGTTCGCGGACCTGTGCGCCCGCCTGATGGAGATCGAACCGGACGTTTCGTGGCAGTCGGAGGCTTTCTGGACTAATAAAGTGCTGACGCACATCGAAATTCGTCAGCGCGTCGGCCAGCGAATGGACCGTCCGGCCGTATTTCAGATCGCCCATAATTCCGATCGAAAGGTCGTCGAGCCCGACGTTTTCACGGATGGTATAGAGATCGAGCAGTGTCTGACTTGGGTGTTGGCCTGCACCGTCGCCAGCGTTGATCACGGGAACGTCGACGAATTCGGCAGCCATTTTCGCCGCGCCTTCGCTTGGATGCCGCAACACGATGGCGTCGGCATAGCCTTCGACGACCCGGACAGTGTCGGCAAGGCTTTCGCCCTTTTTGACTGACGAGGATTCGACGGTTCCCATATCGGTTGTGGTTCCGCCAAGCCGTTTCATGGCGGTATCGAAGCTCATTTTCGTGCGTGTGCTCGGTTCGAAAAAGCAGAGTGCGAGAACGGATCGGTCGTACCGCTCGCCCCAGTTCGCCTGGTCGGCGTCGATCTCGGCCGCCCGGTCGAGCACCGCCTCGATGTCGGCCCGCGAAAGCTGAGTCGCGGTGATGAGGTGGTCCTGACGCATTACTGAAAGGGGGTTCGCCAACACTATTGAATCCCGCGGGTTGGGATGGAATTCACCACCCGACCGACACAGACCACGGACTTTTGTCAGCTGACTCCCACATATTGATATGGCACATGTTGACACTGATGTTCTGCTGCCGAATGACCATGTCAAACAGGCTGTCTTGGCAGGAAAAATGACCCAGATCACCCGTGGGAAAGCCTATGTTGAAGAGGGTGATACCTTCGAGATTGAGGACCAGACGTTCGAAGTCGTCGCTGTCGAGGAACTGACACTCGGCGAAATGACCGACACCGACGCCCAACGAGAAGGATCTGCTGATCTCGACGCCTACAAAGAACGGATGGTTCGCGTCCACAGCGGGAATTTCGAGTGGGATGACGATTCCTCGGTGGTTAGACACCTGTTTGAAGCACAGTAGCCGTCTGCGAAATAGCCTTAATCGTCGCCAGCAGCCGCCGCGTCGTCCGCACCCGCTGGGCTCGCCGCGTCGTCCTCGATACTCGGTGGGTAGACACCGCGTTTGAGTTTGAGATCCGACTGCGCACGGGCCATGCAGGTCAGTGCATAGTTCTCGCGTTCTTTTTCCGTAAAGCCACGAGCGGCGGGCTGGGCGACCTCTCCTTCGAGAATTTCGGCCGAACAGGCCAGACACATGCCGACGCGGCAAGAGTACTCCTGGGCGATTCCTTCTTCGAGACAGGCTTTAAGGATTGTCTGCTTGTCGGAGACTGTAATCGTCTCCCCAGTGCCAACAAATTCGACGGTGTACTCGGTCATATCGTTGTGATTCGGTGACGGTACTCTAAACACTTGTTATCGGTTCTGTCGCCGCCGGCTGGACGAATTGTTACCAAACAGAGTTACTGCCAGAAATTCCGGAACGACTAACCCGCAACCGAACCCCATACCGACCAATGAGCATGAAGGCAACTGCACGGGCCCACCCGATTCAGGGACTTGTCAAGTATCACGGCATGCGCGACCCTGAGCTTCGACTCCCGTACCACGACTCGATCAGTGTCTGTACCGCCCCAACGAATACAACGACAACCGTCGAATGGCTCACCGATGTTGACGCCGAAGGCGGCACACAGGACACGTACATAATCGGCGGAGAAGACGTCGAGGGCCGAGCAGCCGAACGGATTTCGATGGTCGTCGATCACGTTCGCGAACTGGCGGGGTTCGACCACGCCGTTCACTTCGAAAGCGAGAACTCCTTCCCCTCAAACATCGGCTTTGGCTCGTCGTCATCGGGCTTTGCGGCCGCCGCGCTCGCACTCGTTGAGGCCGCTGGACTCGACATGACGCTCCCGGAAGTCTCGACCGTTGCCCGTCGCGGGTCGTCGTCTGCTGCCCGCGCGGTCACGGGGGCGTTTTCACACCTCTACGCCGGCATGAATGACGAGGACTGTCGATCCTATCGGATCGAATCCGGCCTCGAAGACGACCTGAAAATCGTTGCCGCCCACGTTCCCTCGTACAAGGAAACCGAGGCCGCCCACAAGGAAGCCGCCGAGAGCCACATGTTTCAGGCACGGATGGCCCACATCCCGACACAGATCGCCGACATGCGCGATGGGCTCCGGCGGGCAGACTTCGCGGACGTGTTCAAACTCGCCGAACACGACTCACTATCGCTGACCGCAGCGACGATGACCGGCCCGGCGGGCTGGGTCTACTGGCAGCCAGAGACGATTGCCGTCTTCAACGCGGTTCGGGAGCTTCGCGAGGACGGCGTCGAGGTCTACTTTTCGACGGACACGGGCGCAAGTGTCTACGTAAACACCCACGAGGAGTATGTTGAAGAGGTCGAATCCCGGATTGCTGCAATCGGAATCGACACCGATGTCTGGGAGGTTGGCGGCCCTGCACACGTTCTCGAAGAGAGCGACGCGCTGTTTTAATTCCTGTTTCAGCTTTTGAGTGTCTATTTGACGCGTTCGCTGCGTGTTGTTGAGGAGCGCTGTTCTTGTTTGAGTATTATCACTGTCCTTGTTTGAGCCTTATCCGCGTGAAACCGATGGGGTTGCTGAGACAATCACAACATTTACAATCTAAATTTCAGTAAAGAAAGTATACTTGTATTAATACGTCTAACGAAACAGTCGCAGACCGGATCGAAGCCGCACGCGGTACTGTCGGCGTGGTGCAGGCGGCGACGATAATCACGTTCGCTGCAGCGATCACGTTCACGCTGATTTTTCTGCAAGATCCGGTTGCACACGACTCGATGCACAACTTCAGACACGCCGCTGGAATCACCTGCCACTAACCGATGATTGACGCCTATCTCAAACGCGGTGTGCTCGCCGGGACTGTCGCCGGTATCGGCTACGGCCTGTTCATGGCCTTCGTCGCCAACCCGCTCAGCGAGTATCTCCATGGACTACAACACGATGGCGGCCACGGACATGATCACGGCCACGACGGCGCTCACGGTCATGACCACAGCCACGTAGACGGGGGCGCACACGTGGTCTCGGAGGCGACAAACGCCATTGTGAGTGTTGCCAGCGGCCTCCTCTGGGCGATTTTCCTTGGTGGCATGTTTGCATTGTCACTGTATTTCCTCGAACCAGCACTCCCCGGTGGCGATACTGTCCGGACGTATCTGCTTGCCGGCGCTGGCTTTCTGTCTGTCTCGGTAACGCCGTGGTTAGTTCTGCCACCGGCGACACCCGGGGCTGAACAACTCTATGGGATTGAACCGCGACTGGCGATCTATTCGGGGCTTGTCGTCCTCGGCATCGGTATTTCGGCAACCGCGGTTGTCAGCTACAAACGTGTCGCTGTCCGGCGTCACCGGCTTGGACTGCTCGCCGCGGCGATCCCGATTGTCTCGGCGCTCATTGTTATTCCCCTGTTGACACCGACAGTCGTCTCACACCCAGGCCTCCCTGCAGATCTCGTTTCGGCATACCAAGCGATGGTCGTCCTCAGTCAGGCTGCGGTCTGGGCGCTTATCGCTGGGACATACAACTGGCAGACACGACGGGCATCCGTCTCGTCGGTCACAGCCGACGGTCTGACCAACACTCAGTCGGAAACAACATGAAACCCCGAACCGACGACCACCGCGAGCGACTCGATTCGCATGTCTTCGTCTGTACGAACAGCCGCGACTCCGAGTACGCCTGTTGTGCCGATGCCGGAGCCGACGAGACACTCGATGCAGTCAAAGACTGGCTCCGAGAGCGTGACGCGTTCTGGTCGTCAGTCTCGGTAACAGAAACCGGCTGTCTCGGGCTCTGCAGTGAGGGTGGCACGGCGATTTCGATTCAGCCGCGAAATACCTGGTACTCGGATGTACAACCTGGTGACGTGCCTGCACTGCTCGAATCGGCGTTCGGGGCTGATGCTGACCGAGTCGGCGTCGATGTCGACAGCAAGCAGAACGACCCTGACACAGATGGAGCCACACAGCCAGACCACTGAGTCGCCCACCGACCCGAAGCAGTGACGACACCTTCTTTCGGCTGACGATCCTATCACAAACATGCACGTTGTCGTCTTGGGTGCTGGCTACGCTGGCGTCACACTCACCCGCAAACTCGAACAGTCACTTCCCGCCGAGGCGACGCTCACGCTCGTCGATGAATCCGAACAGCACCTCGTCCAACATGAAGTCCACCGTGTGATTCGACGGCCCTCAATTACGGATTCGATCCAGGTCGAACTCGACTCGCTTTTCGACCGCGCCGAGGTGCTGACCGCCCGTATCGAACACGTCGACACCGACGCCAACCGGGTGACACTTGAGTCCGGCGAACAAGTCGACTACGACTACGGAGCGCTCTGTATCGGGGCTGAAACCGCCTTTTACGACCTCCCCGGAGTCGAAGAATACAACGTCCCGCTCAAGTCGGTCGCCGACGCCGAGGCAGTTCGCGAGCGCGCGCTTTCAGTGATCGAATCGGGCGAACCGGCACGGTTTGTTGTCGGCGGTGCGGGCCTCTCGGGCGTCCAAGTCGCCGGTGAGCTCGCAACCCTCGCAGTGGAAAAAGATGCAGCCGACCGGGTTGAGGTGGTCGTTCTCGAACAGCTCGATTCGGTTGCTCCGGCGTTTCCCGAGGCGTTCCAGCAGACACTCACAGACGAACTGGCTGCCCGTGGAATCGAGGTCCGAACCGAGACGAGCGTGATTGAGGCGACTGAATCGGCCATCGAAACCGACTCCTCAGGGACGGCCGAGTCAGTCGACTACGACCTCTTTGTCTGGACCGGCGGCATTGGCGGCTCGGCGGCGATGGCCGGTGACCGCCCCGTCGTCCGCAACGACCTCCGGCTCACGCATACGACGTTCGCCCTCGGTGATGCGGCCCGCGTCATCGACGCCAAAGGCGAGCCGGTTCCCGCCAGCGCTTCGGCAGCGATCCGGGCGGCAAAGCCGGCAGCCGAAAACATCACGAAACTGGTCGAATGGGAGCAGGCCGGTATGGAGGGCTTCGAGCCACGACTGACGCCCTTCCGATTCGACGCACCGGGCTGGATCGTCTCGGTCGGCGATGGCGCGGTCGCACAGGTCGGCCCGAAAGTCGTGACCGGCGCGGCGGCAAAGGGGCTCAAAGCCAGCGTCGGTGCGGGCTATCTGAGTTCGATCCGGGCGGTGCGGAAAGCGACCGAACTGGTTGGCGAAGAGCTCGGCGCGTAAGCCATCTCACCAGGCGGCACCGTATTTCTGCTCTCACCGGGCGGCACCGCAGTGTCGCTCTCGGCGACCTGATCGGCGAGAAGGCTTAGGTAGCGGTTCGTGGTAGCACGCTACCACTATGAGACGTGAACAGACTACCGAGGAAATGCCACCACGGAGTGTACGAGATAATGACCGCACGGCGAACCCCCCACCGAGACGCCATGCGATGTTCGCCGCCATTCGAGGGCTCCAGGCTGGCTTTGTGGCGACCGTAATAATGACAGCCTTTCGGCTGCCGATCATGCGGTCGCTACCGCCCTCTGCCAACTTTTGGGCGACGTACGTTGCGGGTGGCGAGCCCGAGGAGTATCTTGTTGTCGGCTTGCTGTTGCATCTGCTCTATGGAACCCTCGGCGGCGCGGTATTCGGTGGGATTTTCGCCCTGCTGTCGGCCGAACGATCGATTGAACCAGAACAGCGTGGAATCGTCTGGGGCGGGGTATTCGGCATGGTTTCTTCGGTGTTCGGCACGCAGGTCATGCTCAAAGAGTTGCTGTCGATTCGGCTGGAGGCCGACGAACTCGCCCTGTTTCACGCCGGTCATCTCGTCTACGGAATCGCGCTCGGTGCGTGGGTCGGCTCCCGGACGGAGGGCGTCGAAGACCCAGAGACCGAGTACGATTACGACGCCGAAAGATAGGCGCGTCCGGTGACGAACCAACGGGACATCTCCGAGAGTCGGAGCGCATTTACTACCTGCCGGCCGATTCATCACCGTGACCGTCACGCTCACCTACGACGCCGGAACTATCCGCATCGAGAGTGACCGCGACAGCGACCCACCGCTCGGTGGCCTACCGGGCGTCGAACGTGACCCCAGAAGCAAGACGGCTCGCGCACCCGCCTTCCATTACGCAGCAATTCGAGATGTCCTCCGCCATGTCGACGCCGACGTGGATGACCGCGTGCTCGAGACGGAGTCAGTACCGCTTTCGACAAGCTATGAACTCCGAGCATACCAACAGGACGCCCTTGATGCGTGGCTCGACAGCGGTCGCCGGGGCGTGCTCGAACTGCCAACCGGGGCGGGAAAAACCGTTATCGCGCTCGCAGCGATGGCAGCCGTCTCGACACCGACACTCGTCGTTGTGCCCACAATCGATCTGCTCGAACAGTGGCAAACGGAACTCGAAGCCGAGTTTGACGTTCCCATTGGGCGTCTCGGTGGTGGCCAACAGCGCGTCGAGGGCGTGACAGTATCGACCTACGATTCGGCCTTCCTGCGGGCCGACGAGTTGGGTGGCCGATTTGAGCTCGTCGTGTTCGACGAGGTTCACCATCTCGGCGCGGAGGGCTATCAGGACATTGCCCGCCTCATGGCCGCACCGAGCCGCCTTGGACTGACGGCGACGTTCGAGCGGCCAGACGGCGCACACGAAGCGATCCATGATCTCGTCGGCCCCAAGGTCTACGATATCACTGTCGACGACCTCGCGGGTGAGCATCTCGCACCCTACGAAATCCGACGGATCGAAGTCGAGCTGACGCCCGCCGAACGCGCCGAGTACGATGACGCCCAAGGAACGTTCATCGAGTACGTCCGCCAGTCAAATATCACGTTCACCAGCGGTAGCGACTACCTCCAGTTGGTCAAGCGTTCGGGGAACGATCCACGAGCACGCGAAGCGTTGCTCGCCAAACAGCGTGCGCGCGAACTCATGATGAACGCCGAGAACAAGCGCCACCAGCTGGCTCGAATTCTCGACCGCCACAAAACTGATCGGATCATCGTCTTTACGGCCCACACGGAACTCGTCTACCGGCTTTCCACACAGTTTTTCCTGCCGGCGATCACCAACGAAACCGGGGCGAAAGAGCGCCGCGAGATCCTCGAACGGTTTCGCGAGGGCACCTACAGCCGGGTCGTCGCCGCCAACGTCCTCGATGAGGGCGTCGACGTGCCCGACGCCAACGTCGCGGTCGTGATTTCGGGCAGCGGCAGCGAACGCGAGTTCACCCAGCGGCTGGGCCGGATTCTGCGACCGAAAGCCGACGGCGGGCGGGCGGTCCTCTACGAACTCGTGAGCGCCGAAACAGCCGAAGAACGGGTGTCACAGCGCCGTCGGTGATCCGCTGGTTGCGCCGGCCGTCGCCTCCGCGTACCGGTGGATCGATCTCGATGCATATCGGTGGCTCGGATTGCTTTTATGAGTTCACCGGCTACCGCCATGCGTGCTGACAAAAGACCTCCTTCGTGTCTCACGGCGCGGTAGTCACTACCGGCCGCAGTTTGTTAGCGACGAGGCCGAGCCGCTTGCTGCCCGCCTTATCGGCGTCTATCAGGGCCACGTCGGGGAAACGCGAGGAGCGCTCGATTCAGCGCTTGAGGCAATTGAGCGCGAGGCTGAGGATTTCAAATTGGTCCGTGGATTGGCCGCCCTCCTCGATCGAGAGGCCGATCTCGAAACGGTCAGTCCCCTCCCGCCTGAACGTGCCCGCAGAGTTGTGTTCGAGGCCGCCGAATCAGTCGGTGTCGCGAGCGACACGGAACGAACCGACGCGCTCGCAGTGGCCGCCGACCGGCTGGCGGTCGACCCCGGCGCGATCGAGCAGTCACTCTATGCGGACCGCGACTGCAACCAGCAGCTTGTCGAATTTTCGGCTCGGTGGACGCCGGCGACGCTGATCGAACAGTACAATCTCTCGTTGGCCCAGACGGCACTCTTCGATGCGACCGACGTTCGGATTCACAGCGATGATCCACGAGGACTGATTTCGGCGGTCAAGCGCCTCGGACTGATGTACGAGATCGAACGGGAGCCAACAGCCACCGAGACGGCCCAGCGCACGGTTGTTGTTACCGGCCCTGACCGTCTGTTTCGGCGGACGCGACGCTATGGAACCGCGTTCGCCCGACTGCTTCGAACCGTCGCCACCACGAACAAGTGGGAGCTTCGGGCGACAATCGACGACCACGGCACCGAACGCGAGCTGGTACTCCGACAAGGCGACGTATCGGTTCCAGGCGTCGAACCAATCGTCGAGCCGAGTTACGACAGCGGGGTCGAAGCCGACTTTGCGGCCCGCTTTTCGGCACTTGGTCTGGACTGGGAGCTCCAACGCGAACCCGACCTTCTTGAGACGGGTGCGAGCGTGATGATTCCCGATTTCGCCTTCGACTACCGCTATGGTGATTTTCGTGTCTATTTCGAGGTCATGGGATTTTGGACACCCGAGTACGTTGAGAAGAAACTCGGTCAGCTGGCAGCCGTCGAGGACGTCGAACTCATTGTCGCCGTCGACGAATCACTTGGCGTTGGTGAGGAGATCACCGCGACTGATCACCGGGCGATTCCCTACACCGGAACGGTTCGGGTCAAAGACGTGGTCGACGTGTTGCGAGGCTACGAAACCGAGCTGCTTGCAGCGGCGGTTTCGAACCTTCCCGACGAACTCCGACCGGACGCTGACGTGACGACACTCGAAGCGGTGGCTACGGAGTACGGTGTTTCGACCGACGCAATCGAACAGCGAGCGTTTCCAGAACACGAGCAGCTTGGACAGTTACTTGTTCGGCCTGCCGTGTTGGCTGCGGTCGAATCAGCGCTCTCGGAGGGAATGTCGCTTGCTGAAACCGAAGCCGTATTGACACCCCACGGGCTGACCGATACCAGTGCGGTGCTGTCGGCGGTCGGCTACCGCGTTGTCTGGGAGGGGCTGACTGGCGGCGTCCTCGAACAGCGGTAGCAACAGCGACCGGCCAGCGCTGCCACGACACTTTTTGCCGGCTCGCTCCAATGCTGCGTTATGGTACTCACAAAACTCCTCGGCTCGAAATGGTCGCGTCGGTTCAGCGTCGTCTCCGTCGTCGTGACTGGGGTTCGTGCGCTGCTGCGCGGGAACCGACGAGTCGGGGCCCTCCTCGTTGGGCTTGCGCTGCTGGCGTACCGCTGGTCGCCACTTGGCATCGCGGTGACGCTGCTGATGCACCGCTATGGCGACGAACTCGCCGAGTGGGCACTGAACCGCAAGGAAAATCTGGGCTAATTGGCCCCTCTCGGGATTCTCTCGAGAATTGTAACTGCGACCGTTCGGCCACCGCAACCGCGATCCAACCACTGACCCCTGGCCGCTATGACTAGTCTAAGACAGGTAGGTCTTCTCGGTTGCCTTTCGGAACCGTCGAACGGAGTTCGTCGTAGAGATAGAGACCGACCCCGATCGGCTCGCGTTCGCCCCCGATTTCGTGCGCTGCAATAAGATAGCCCCAATCGCCATCCCACTCGACCGGCTGTGTTTCGGCCTGGACGAAATTGGCGGCCGTCTCGCCCGAAATCTCGATTACGTTTTTCGTTGCGTGACGACCAAACCGCTGGACGGCACTGTGGGTCGGCTTCCAGTGTTCTTGGCGCGTTCGCAACACGGTCATCCCGAGGCCTTCGACACGGATCGGATCCGGGACGTTGTCGGCAAAAATCCAAATCTTGCCTTTGCCCTTTTCCCAGAACGAAAACGGCTCGAAGACCGCGGGGTCGATACCGAACCGCTCGTCAAAGAAATCAATCACTTCCTCGCGGGATGCACGCCCCTCGACCTCGCGGTCGGCTGGGGTCGCCGGTAGTCGGCCAAAGCGCTGGCCGACGTTCGATCTGAGCGTCTCGTCGGCTGTCTCGCCTCGCTCGTCGCTCATTTGGTCACCTCCAATTTCGCACAATAAAAGCCACCTGTGTCGTTGAGATGTGGATAGATTCGGTGGGTTTTCGTGACGCTCGAATCGTAGCTGTTGTCCTCCCATTCGGTGACGCCCGGTACGGAGTCGAGCGGGCAGTCGAACGCAACGACTTCGCAGTCCTCGGTTTCGAGGACGTGGTCGATGACGGCCTCGTTTTCTTCGGGCGCGAACGTACAGGTCGAGTAGACGACGGTGCCGCCGGGTTTTGTCGCCTGAACCGCTCGCGAGAGAATGCCTTTTTGAATCGCTGCCACGCTGTGGACGTGATTGAGCGTCCACTGCTCAAGTGTCGTCGGGTTCTTGCGGACGGTTCCCTCACAGGAGCAGGGTGCATCAACGAGTGCGCGGTCGAACTCGTCGAAGCCGAATCCATTGAGCGAGAAGTTGCGACCGTCCTGTTTGGTGACCATGAGATTCGTGACGCCAAGGCGCTCGGCGTTGTGCCGGAGTGCAGACAGCCGGCCGAGGTTGTTGTCGTTGCCGATGACGATGCCAGTATCGTCCATCATCGCCGACAGCTGGGTGGTTTTGCTGCCCGGAGCCGCACAGGCATCCCAGACCGTCTCGCCGGGCTGTGGATCGAGGATCATCGCTGGAAGCGCCGAAACCTCCTCTTGGCCGTGGAGCCAGCCATAAAAGTAGGGCCACGTGGTTCCAGGGCCACGTTCGTCAAACGTCAACAGCTCGTCGTGCCACTCGATGGACTCGTAGCCAACCCCCTCCTCGTCAAGCGCGTCCGTGACGCGCTCGACGGTCGCCTTGATCGTGTTGACGCGCACGACTGAGGGCAGGGGTCGTTCACAGGCCGCAAAAAAGGCGTCAGTGTCGGCAACGAGCGGGGCGTACCGCTCTATCGGGTTCATGACGCTGGTTTCGCGCGCCACTGTTTGTTGGTTTCGGAGTGGCGCGCTGGTATCTCCGTGAAATAAATCGATTATCTACTCTGCTGGTAACTGGTTGGTACTGAGAACAACGTGTGGAGTGTCCGATCAAATCCGCTATTTTGCTGTGTTGTGTGTGTCGCACTGAGCCATTGACATTATGATCGAATATATTACACTCAGCGTCGGAGTCCTCGTTCTCTGTTCCGTCGTTGGTGCCGGGTTTTATACCGGCGTCCGGCATGTCGAGGAAATGAGCGACATTGTTCGCAACCAAGACCGACCCGACTGGCTCGACGAGCCGATTGATGCGGTCAATCAGCTTGTTGCCCGGCCACCAACACCAGCGAGGGCCGAAGAACTCGACGCGGCCGACGATTCTGAAGACCAATGACTCTCGAACCCTGGTTAGGGCTGGTTCTCATCTACTTTGCGGGCCACGCGTTTGTACTCGGATTCGCCCTTGGCACATACTATGTCAAATCGGTTGCAAACCCCGAGCCACAGCGCTGGCGGCCTGAGTGGCTCGAAAATTCGATTGCAGCCTACCAACAGAGTCACCGCCGACCGTTGTCCGCTGAAGACGTCGCAGCCGTCGACTGGCAGGAGACCGAGCACTAGCGTATGAACCCTCTCGGCTAATCGCAAGAATAGAATCGTTGGGCACAAATCGGAGCGATTCTCTGCTGTGGGCCATTCTCATAAAACCCTAACGAACAATTAGGTGGGTTGGTGTTGTAGATGGCGACATGGCTCGCATTGATATTCTCGAACCCGACGTTGCGCTCGACAATCCGATCGTTATTGAGGGATTTCCGGGTGTCGGACTGGTCGGCAAGATTGCTGTCGACCATCTCGTCGCCCACTTCGAGATGACTCACTACGCCAACGTCCACTGCGAGGGAATTCCACCGGTTGCGACCTACCAACATGAAAATAGTCGGCTGATGGTACCTGTCCGGCTCTACGTCGACACCGAACACGACCTGCTTGCACTCCAGAGCGATATCCCAATCGGTCCACCTGCGGCCACCGAGTTCGCCACCTGTGTTGCCGGCCAATTTGCAGAATTGAACGTCCTGCCCGTCTACCTCTCGGGATTAGGCCGGAAACCTGAGGGTGAGCCAACGCTCTACGGTGTTGGAACCGGCGACGGGCCGGCTCGTCTCGCCGAGGCTGGTATCGACACACCCTCGGAGATGGGGTTAGTCTCGGGGCCGACCGGTGCACTCCTGGCACACGCAGTCGAACACGAGTCGACCGCTATCGGCCTGATCGTCGAATGCGACCCACAGTTCCCCGACCCGAAAGCTGCACGCGCAGTCATCGAACAGGGACTTGAGCCGATTGCAGGGATTTCTGTCCCGACCGACACCCTCTCGGATCGAGCCGAAGAAATCGAACGCGCCCGCCAACAGCTCATCCAGCGGATGCAACAAGCGACCGACGAAAGCAGCCGGGCACAGCCGCTTCGGATGTATCAGTAACTGTCAGCACGTCTCGTGTTTCTGAACCCTTAAGCCGCCGAAGGGACTCTCAGTGGGTATGAGCGACGACCCAGCCGCGGTCGAAGAATCGGAGCCCGAATCGGGCGAGAGCGCCAACGAAACGGCCACAAACGAGAGTGAACCAACAGTCGAGACGCTCGTAAGCCGGATCGCCGCCCACGACGAAACACTGGCACACGCAGCACACGAACTGGGTGACCGGATCGAGGAGCTACAGAGCGAGCTCGAAGCCAAAGACGCAGAAGTTGCCGACCTCACGGAGAAACTCAGCCGTTCGCGGGCGGATTTCACGAACTACAAGAAACGGACCGAAAAACAGCAGGAGGAGCTCAAAGCCCGTGCAACCGAGGATCTCGTCGAACGGCTCTCGAAGGTCCGTGACAACCTCGTTCGCGCACTCGACCAGGAGGAGGGCGCAAATATTCGCCCCGGTGTCGAATCCACACTCGAATCATTCGATCGGGTGCTCGAAGACGAGAACGTGACGTTCATCAGGCCGACAGTCGGTGACGAGGTCGATCCCGAACGCCACGAAGTCATGCTTCGCGTCGACAGCGACCAGCCCGACGGCACCGTCGCAGAGTGCTACCAGCCAGGATACGAAATGGCCGGCAAAGTGCTGCGTCCCGCCCAAGTAACGGTCAGCAGCGACGACGCCTGAGCCAACGAGAGTCACAGAACGGCGGAGTCGTGACGGTAGTATTGCGGTTGATTTAAATACACCGAACGGACCGATTCCGGCAGTAACCAAATCGCAAGACTGCGGCGAGGTCTGGAGGCGGTGATTTCGGGGCTGTCTAGTAACCTTTAACCGAAACAAGCCGGTAATTCAGGGCAAGATGGCTAGTGAGAAAATTCTCGGTATCGATCTTGGTACCACGAACAGTGCATTTGCAGTCATGGAAGGCGGCGAGCCCGAAATCATCGTCAACGCCGAAGGCAACCGGACGACCCCCTCGGTTGTCGCCTTCAGCGATGACGGCGAGCGGCTCGTTGGCAAGCCAGCGAAGAACCAGGCAGTACAGAACCCAGATCGGACGATTGCGTCGATCAAGCGCCACATGGGTGAGGAAGACTACACCGTCGATATCGAGGGTGAAGACTACACGCCCGAGCAGATTTCGGCGATGATCCTCCAGAAAATCAAGCGCGATGCCGAGGAGTATCTCGGCCACGATGTCGAAAAAGCGGTTATCACGGTTCCGGCGTACTTCAACGACAAACAGCGCCAAGCAACCAAGAACGCCGGCGAAATCGCTGGCTTCGATGTCGAACGGATTGTCAACGAGCCGACCGCCGCATCGATGGCCTACGGGCTCGACGACGACTCCGATCAGACCGTGCTCGTCTACGACCTCGGTGGCGGCACATTCGATGTGTCGGTCCTCGAACTCGGCGGCGGTGTCTACGATGTCGTCGCAACCAGCGGTGACAACGATCTCGGTGGCGACGACTGGGATCAGGCGATCATTGACCATCTCGCCAAAGAGTTCAAAAACGACCACGGCATCGAACTCCGCGACGACCGACAAGCCCTCCAGCGGCTCAAAGAGGCCGCCGAAGAGGCCAAAATCGAGCTCTCCTCGCGGAAAGAAGCCAAAATCAACCTGCCGTTTATTACGGCGACCGACTCCGGCCCAGTCCATCTCGAAGACTCGATCACGCGGGCGACATTTGAAAGTCTGACCGCAGATCTCATCGAGCGGACCGTCGGCCCAACGAAACAGGCACTCGAAGACGCAGACAAATCGACCGGTGATATCGATGAAGTGATTCTCGTCGGCGGTTCGACGCGAATGCCACAGGTCGCCGACAAGGTGGAAGAAATCGTCGGCCAAGAGCCAAAGAAAAACGTCAACCCCGACGAGGCGGTCGCTCTCGGCGCAGCCATTCAGGGTGGCGTGCTTGCGGGCGATGTCGACGACATCGTCCTGCTTGACGTGACGCCACTGAGCCTCGGAATCGAGGTCAAAGGCGGCCTCTTCGAGCGGCTTATCGACAAAAACACCACAATCCCAACCGACGCCTCAAAAATCTTCACGACGGCGGCGGCAAGTCAGACCTCCGTGCAGGTTCGGGTTTTCCAGGGTGAACGCGAAATTGCCAACGAGAACGAACTGCTCGGCGAGTTCATGCTGAGTGGCATTCCGCCAGCACCGGCAGGAACGCCACAGATCGAAGTCGAGTTCTCGATTGACGCCAACGGGATTGTCAACGTCTCCGCAGAGGACAAGGGCTCGGGCAATGCCGAATCGATCACGATCGAGGGCGGTGCGGGCCTCTCGGACGAAGAGGTCGAACGGATGCAAGAGGAGGCCGAACAGCACGCCGAAGAGGACAAAGCCCGCCGCGAGCAGATCGAGGCACGCAACGAGGCCGAAGGCTCGATTCAGCGGGCTGAATCGCTGCTCGACGAGAACGAGGAAAACATCGACGACGACCTCGCCGCCGACATCGAGGAGGCAATCGAGGACGTCCAAGAAGTCCTCGAAGACGAGGACGCCGAAACCGAGGAGCTTCAGGACGTCACTGAAGCGCTGAGCGAGGCGCTCCAAGAGATCGGCAAGCAGATGTACCAACAGCAGGCCCAACAGGCCCAAGCCGGCCCCGGCGGTGCGGGCGGTCCTGAGGGTGGCTTCGGCCCCGGTGGCCCGGGTGCTGGCGCTGCCGGTGACGCCGAGGGCGACGAGTACGTCGATGCCGACTTCGAGGACGCCGACGAAGACGACGAGAAATAACGCGCGAGCAAAAACGCCACAACCGACTATTTTTTCGCAGATTTCGACGCGCTCAATAGGTCCAACAGCGTGACCGCCGGCCGTTTGGTCAGTGGTTCGTTGCCGTTGCCGCACTGTGGCGACTGAACACAGGCCGGACAGCCCGACTCGCACTCACAGTCGTCGATGAGCCGTGCCGTTCGGGTCATGAGCTCCTCGACGACGCCGAAGCCTGCTTCGGTGAGGCCGACGCCACCGGGATAACCGTCGTAGATAAAGACAGTCGCCCGGTCGGTGTGTGGGTGGAAGGGCGTCGAAATCCCGCCGATGTCGCCACGGTCACAGAGTAACATGAAGGGGAACAACGAGATCATGCCGTGTTCGGCGGCGTGAATTGCCCCGTTGAACTCCCAATCGGTGTGGGTTGCGCGCAATTCGGCTTCGATAGCGGATGGGACGGTAAAGTAGAGCGCCTTCGTCCGGAGGGTTGTCTCCGGGAGGTCGAGTGTTTCCTCGCCGATCACGTCGCCAGTCCGGCGATCCTTGCGCTGAAAGCCGGTGATCTGTTCGGTGACGGTGACCGCGGCGAAATGGACGGTTGCGGTCTCTTCAGTCCCCGCGCTGGTGGCATCGTCATACGGAAGGGGCTTTCTTTCGAGATCGCGCTCGACGACAATCGATTTGTCCGAGAGGACTTGCGTGTAGTAGTCGGCCCACGACGGCTGCAACTCGGCGACATCGCGGCCAAGATCGAGCGTGCTCACTTCGTAGGTTTGGCCCTGTTGGTGATAGATGGCACCGCGGTGGGCGTCCCGAAGGGCGTCATCAAAGCCGAGCGTCGCGATCACGTCGTTTCGCCGCGAATCGAGGAGATCGATCTCGCGGTCACCAATCGTTCGGAGGTTCATCGAGTGTTGGGCGCTTCCGTCGCCCGCGTAGGTCCAGCGAATACCGTCATCGGTCTGTCGGCGTTCGAGTTGGCCGGTCGCTTCCAACTCACTGATGATATCGGGAAACGCGCTGCCGAAATGTCGCTCGTCGTCGACCGAAAGCCAGTTTTCGTCGGCCGCACAGGCGACGTGTTTCGGGAGGAGTTCGCGGTTTTCGGGATCCGAAATTGCCTGCTCGGGGTCGGCCTCGAAGAACTCATCGGGGTGGGCCATTAGGTACTGGTCGAGTTGGTCCTCGCCGCCGACGAAAACCACGAGCGCTGGGTCGGTGCCGCGGCCCGCCCGACCCGCCTGCTGACTTGCGGACATCCGTGTCCCGGGATAGCCATCGAGGACGACCGCGTCGAGCCCGCCGATATCGACGCCGAGTTCGAGCGCGTTGGTGCTCCAAATGCCTCGGAGATCGCCCGACTGCAGATCGCTCTCGATTTCCCGGCGGACATCGTGTTTGAGCGCGGCCTGGTAGGCACGAATCCTTCCCGCGAGGTCGCGCTCGCCACGATTACGGAGTTCGGTCGCACTTTCGGTGGCGTACTGTTCGGCGGCCTGTCTGGCGCGGGTGAACGCGAGTGTCTGGTGACCCTGGGCGACGAGATCGACAAAGAGCTGTTTGGATTCGGTATGGTTCGAGCGCCGTCGACCCGAGCCGTGCCCTCGGCTTTCATCGCGGTATTCGGGTGGATTCCACAGGAGCCAGTGGCGGGGTCCGCGGGCGCTGGTATCGGAATCGACGAGCGAGTACGTCGATTCGGCTTTGCCGGTGATCCGGGCGGCGTGTTCGACTGGGTTGCCGATGGTCGCCGAACAGCAGACGAACTGCGGGTCGCTGTCGTAGCGCTCACAGATACGGTTGAGTCGGCGCATGACGAGTGCAACCTGCGTCCCGAAGACGCCACGGTATCCGTGAATCTCGTCAATAACGACCAGTTCAAGCGATGAAAAGAACCAGTCCCAGAGCCGGTAGGCGTACGGAAGCAGCGCGTAGTGCAGCATATCGGGATTCGAGAGCAGGAGGGTGGGCCGTCGCTTTCGAACCTCGCGTTTTTCGGTATCCGACAGCCGGCCGGTGTACTGGTCGACCGAGACACGACTGCCAAAGCCCAGTCCGTGGGCGAGCTCAGAGAGCGATTCCTCCTGGTCGGCGATCAGCGCGTTTTGTGGGCCGAGATAGAGCGTCCGGCCGCCGTGGTCCATCGCGTTTTCGAAGGCCGGAACCGTGTAGGCGAGGCTCTTTCCGCTGGCGGTTTCGGTAGCGACGACGACGTTGTCGCCATCGCGGATGGCCTCGATGGCCTCGGCTTGGTGGGCGTAGAGGGAATCGACTCCGCGGTCGGCGAGCGCGGATTCAAGTCGGGATTCGAGGTCGACATCAGCAAAAGTTGGCTCGCGTGCCGGGAGGATTTCGTGGGCGGCTATCTGGCCATCATAAAAGGGCCGTGTCCGGAGCCAGTCGACGAGGTCGTTCACACTCTCTTTCAGTGGCTGTGAAGCCTAACGATTGTGGTCGTCCATCCCTGGAGACGGCTCAGGAGAAGTGAATCGACTCACCTTTTGCGGCTTCGGCGGCGTCGGCCAACGCTTCGGGAAACGTGGGGTGGGCATGCAACGTCGTCGCAATATCATCAAGCGAGGCGTTCAGTTCGAGCGCGAGCGTTGCCTCGGCGATCATGTCCGAAGCCCGTGCGCCGACGATACGAACCCCAAGAATCTGTTCGTTGGTGTCGGCGATGATCTTGACATAGCCCGACGGCTTGTCCATAGTCAGTGCACGCCCTGAGGCATGCAGCGGGAAGTTGCCAACGAGAAGCTCGTCGAACTGCTCGCGTGCCTCGTCCTCGGCGAGTCCAACCGTGGCCACCTCTGGATCGGTGTACATCACCGCCGGCATGTATTCGGTGTCGACGGCTGCGGTTTCACCGGCGGCAACCGCGGCGGCGACCTTCCCCTCTTGATACGCGATGTGTGCCAAGTACGGTGGGCCAGCGGCATCGCCGACACAGAGAATATTGTCGGCTGTTGTCTGCGTCTGCTCGTCAGTTTTGATGAACCCCCGATCTGTTAGTTCGACGTTTGTGTTGTCAAGTTCCAGTGTCTCGTAGGCCGAATTCGGCTGTCGGCCGGCGGCAACAATGATGTAGTCACCGGGGAGCCGAAGTTCCTCACCATCCTGTTCGGCAATGAGTACGGGCGTTCCGTCCTCGTACTCGACACCCTGTGCCAGCGTCGAGGTGTAGATGTTGTTGCTGTACATCGCACTCGTCTCTTGGATCGAATCGACGATTTCCTCCTCGAACTCCGAGAGCACCCGATCGAGTGCCTCAACAATGGTGACACGCGAGCCGAATTTCGAGAACTTCGTGACCGCCTCCATGCCAATATAGCCGCCGCCGACAACGACGATTTCCTCGGGCACCTCGTCGATTTGGAGGATTTCACGTGAGGAAATAATTCGGTCTTTGTCGAACTCCAGCCCTGGAATTTCAAACGGCTCGGAGCCGGTTGCGACAATCGCGGTGTCGAACGCAATCGTCTCGGTGTCGTGGCCATCTTCGATAGCGATGGTGTTCGAATCGACGAACCGTGCGGTTCCGGACAGAGTCTCGACGCCGTGATGTGTCAGTTGTTCGCGAACCTGCGTCGTGAGCGTGTCGACAACGCCGTCTTTCCACTCGCGGACGGCCTGAAAATCAACATCCACCTCGCCGGTGTTGATCCCGATCTCGTTCCAGTGGGCGATATCTTTCTGAAAGCCGGCGGCGTGGATCAACGCCTTTGCGGGGATACAGCCGTGATTGAGACAGACGCCACCGACTGACTCTTTTTCAATGAGCACGACGTCAAGGCCGTTCTGTGCGCCGCGAATCGCTGCGGTATAGCCGCCGGGACCTGCGCCGATAACGACGAGGTCTGTCTGTGAGGGCATGGCTCATACTACCGTTCTGTGTCCTGTTAGTTGTTATTCAGGATTACGTGTGGTACGAAGACTCACAGCTGGCATCGCAGAAGTGTTTGTACTCGACTTTGCCGTCTTTTGCGGTGGCGATGACGCGGTCGGTCGGTAAGGTGACGATCCGCGTGCTACAGACAGCGCATTTCGGCGCATTTGTTTCAGGGATTGTTGTTTCAGTCATACAGTTCATGGTAGATGGTGACATAGATGAAGCTGCCGCGCGTGTGCTATTCAGATACACACCCGATTTGGGTCGTCGACTGCACGCAAAGAGTCAGATTAGCGTTACTGGTACCGGTTGATGAGGCGTTTAACGATGGCGGATTCGGCGTTCCGAAGCAGATCTGAGGCGGTGCTTTCGGCACAGTCGAGTTTCTGGGCGACTGTTTTGAGCATCCCACTGCGCGGCACGTCGTAGTAGCCGACCTCGACGGCAACCTGAAGGGCTTCGAACTGGCGGTCGGTGCAGTCGGAGGCCACGGTTTCGTGTCGACGGTCGAACTCCCCAATCGCGTGGACGGTGGTGTCGATGTCACTCGGCAAGCCATCCAGCAGGCGTTGGAGATCATCACCGCCGACGACGAGCGTCATCTCGAAGGAGGCGTCGGGGTTGTAAATGATGGGCGGAACCACGACGAGATTGAGAGCGGTGTAGGCCTCACGCCACGTTTCGTCCTCCGGGCGAGTTTCTTGGCAGAGATACAGATAGAAGGAGTCGTCGTCGACGACGGTGATCTCGTACCTGCGGATCGATTCGACCGACTCAAGAGCCGCCTCGTATGGCTCGCGGTCGGCCTTGAGGTAGAACAGTTCGTACTCGATGTCGCCGCCGAGTGTGATGTTCCACGACAGCAGTTCCTCGTACTGGACGACATCGCACTCGCGGATGAACCGCTGCATTGGATGGAGCATCCAGTCGGGCTGGCTGAGTGTGAGCCGCAGATATTTCATACCGGCCTGTTTGCAGATAGTATTTAAATAACCTAGAGGGTTCGCCGAAATTTCCTCGATGGTTCCGCGAGAACAGCAGCGTATGTCGACGCTCGAATGGCTGCTGTTGGCGGTTGGTAGTGGCACAGCCGGGCTGTTGCTCGTAGTGATCGGACTCAGTATCGTGGGGCTATCGTCGTTTTATCCACTCGGCGAGAAAAACTGGCAGTTCTACTCGTTTTGGGGCCTCGAACAGGTTCACAATCTCACGCTGCTCGGGTTGGGGTATCTCCAGTTCGGCACACTCGGGTTTTCGCGGTGGGTCACGCTGGGCGGCAGCGTGCTATTCGTTGGTGGCTTTGTGATCGTTATTATCTCCACGTTCGACCTGGGTGTCGAGGAGACCCAGGGAATGGAGGGCGAACTGCAGACCGGCGGGCTGTATCGCTACACCCGCAATCCGCAGTACATCGGCTACATTCCGGCGACCGTCGGCTTTGCCCTGCTTGTCGGCTCGCCGTTTGCTGCGCTGCTGTGTGGCCTATTGGTCTTCCGGTGGCTGATCCTCCCGTTGGCCGAAGAGCCCTGGCTTCGGGAGCAGTTCGGTGCCGACTACGAGGCGTACCGAGAGACGGCTCCGCGGTTCGTCGACAGGCGGACGGTGCGACGGCTTTGGGAGTCAGCTAATGATATTACTAATTGAGTGGGGTCACATGAATTAGGAACGAAACGCGGTCGACCACGTAGCCGCATCCAACAACACTTATCCCCGTTTGTCGACTCCCCAAATTTATGAGCGATATCGCAGTCATCCTGCCGGACGGCACGGAATTACCCGTCCCCGAAGGATCGACGCTGCAGGACGTAGCCTACGAAATTGGCCCCGGACTCGGGAAGGATACGGTCGCCGGCAAAATCGAGGGCGACCTCGTCGACAAAGCCACCCCGGTCTCGGAGGGCAACCGCATCGAGATCGTCACCGACCAGAGCGACGAGTATCTCGACGTGCTCCGGCACTCGGCGGCCCACGTCTTCGCCCAGGCACTCCAGCGACGCCACGACGACGCCACACTCACCATCGGCCCGTGGACCGACGAGGGCTTTTACTACGACATCACGGGCGTCGACCTTGACGAAGCCGATCTGGAAGCCATCGAGGACGAGATGGCCGACATCGTCGACGAAGACTACGACATCGAGCGCGTGATCTACGACCGCGAGGAGGCCATCGCCAAATACGAGGGCGAAAACGAGTACAAACTCGAAATCCTCGACGACGAAGCCGCCGACTCGGAGGAAATTTCGTTCTACGAGCAGGCCGAGTTCGAAGACCTCTGTCGTGGCCCCCACGTCGAGTCGACGGGCAAAATCGGCGCGTTCAAACTCCTGAATATCTCCTCGTCGTACTGGCGCGGCGACGAAGCAAACGACACCCTCACGCGCGTCCACGGGACGGCCTTCGAGAAACAGTCCCAACTCGAAGCGTTCCTCGACATGCGCGAGGAGGCCAAAGAACGCGACCACCGTAAACTCGGCCAGGAACTCGATCTGTTTTCGATCCCCACGGTCACCGGCCCGGGTCTGCCGCTCTACCACCCCAACGGCAAGACGATCCTGCGCGAACTCGAGGCCTACGGCGAGGCGATGAACGACGAGTACGGCTACGACTACGTCGAGACGCCCCACCTCTTCAGGACGGAGCTCTGGAAGCAGTCGGGCCACTACGACAACTACGTCGACGACATGTTCCTGCTCGACGTCAACGACGAGGAGTACGGCCTCAAGCCGATGAACTGCCCCGGTCATGCGACGATCTTCAACGAGCATTCGTGGAGCTACCGCGATCTGCCCGTCCGGTATGCCGAAAACGGCAAAGTCTACCGCAAAGAACAGCGCGGCGAACTCT
>CAZCYW010000012.1:0-64159 GCA_964503105.1 uncultured Haloferacaceae archaeon | reverse complement strand
TTGCGCTCGCAGTCTTGCAGACGAATCTGAATCCGTTATCACTGCCCCACAGCAGGAATGAACCGACCAGTCTCTCGGCGAATCCCGACCACCAACCCAACCCCAGCCACCAGTGGCAATACCGCACAGACGACGTAGATCGGGACGAACCCGACCGTCTCAACCAACGGCAGCGTCATAATCGGCCCGAGCCCGCCGCCGATATCCCCGAAGACGTTGTTCGTCCCGACGGCCCGCCCCATCTGCTCGTTTGGCGTCATATCGGCTAACAGCGCCATTAACGGCCCGCTGGTGCCGCCTTGACCCGCGCCGATGGCCAGACAGGCAGCCGTCAGCATGACCACGGAATCGGCCGCCGCGAGCAGGAGGAAGCCGAGGGTCGTGACCACGAGAAAACCGACCAAAATCGGCACACGAGAGCCCCGACGGTCGCTTACATACCCACCGAAAAACATGCACAGCCCTGCCGAAAGAACGGTGATGGCCATGAAAATCCCGGACGATCCCTGCGCGCCGAGACCAAAGACGAAGACGTCGACCGCCGGCAAAAACAGCACGAGCGTCGCAAACAGCGCGCCGAGGTAGACAAAAAAGACGACAAAGTTCGTCAGTCCAATCGTCAGCGTCGAGGGTGCGGTGTGAATATCCCACGGCGACACCGACTGATCCTCGCTGTCGACGTGTGTTTCGGGGATGATCGCATACGACAACGCCGTCGCAATAAAGGCAAACACCGAGGCGAGCCCGAACGCTACGAGCGTGCCCGCGAGTTCGCTGACGACACCGCCGAGAACGACTCCGGTCGGAAAGCCGAATAGCAAGCCACCACGGATCAGCCCCATATTCGTCCCGCGAGACGACGCGTCGCTGAGATCGGCGGCGATGGTGTACGCCGTGGCAAACACAAGCGCGCTGCCGACACCCCAGCCGATCCTGGCGACCAGAAACCACGCGGCGGGAAGCGGCGCGATGACGGCGATCACATACCCCAGCGTCCCGACGCTCTGGATCAGCATGCCGACGACGAAGGGTGTTCGCGTCCCGATTCGGTCGACGAGGCTTCCGGCGGGTGCGTTGGCGATCAGCCGAGTAAACCGGTTTGCACTCAGAATGAGGCCGACGACGAACGGCGAGATGCCGAGCAGGACGCCGAGATTTGGGAGGATTGGAAAGACGATGCCGCCGCCAAAACCAATAAAGAAGGTACTGATGATGACGGCGACGAGAACGGTCGACTGATCAGAAAGAAATCGGCTGTGGTTCTCGATAAACCAGTCTCCCATAAGCTAGCTACCCGGACGGACGCAGTTGGTTTAGCCCTGTATATCCGGAACCACGAACGCCGTGTGTCGAGACTCCACAACGTCTTTGATCCGCGAGCCCAACAAGAAGGTATGGTCAACGCAAAAACTATCTTGAAAGGCGCGGGAATTGTCATACTCGCGCTGGTTCTCATCCGGCTTGCCCTCTGGCTGCTCGGCGTTGTTGTTACCGCGGTAATTTGGGCGATCCAGACAGCGATCATGCTGCTGTTTCTGGGGCTCTTGCTGTACGGTGCCTACTGGGCATACACAAAATTCACCTCGGACTCCAAGAGCAGCTCACGCGAACGCGAAAAAGTCTTCGAGCGATAACCCGCGCGGGCATCGAGTCAGAGAGCCCTCAAGAGCCGCCGGAACCATTGCTCGTATCACGTTGGTCGATAAAAAATACCCATGGTAGCTACAGCGTTCGAACTCCCGGCGGTCGAGGATGGCGACGAGGTCGAACTCGCCGCCTGGCTCGTCGCGGTCGGCGACTCGGTCACCGAGGGCCAACCGATTGCCGAAGTCGAAACCGAAAAATCCGTGATCGAAATCGACGCCCCATTTGACGGGACTGTCAGCGAACTGCTCGTCGAAGAATGGACAGCCGTCGACGTCGGCGAGGAGATTGCGATCTTCGAGGTCGAGGAGGCGGCTCTCGATACCGACGCCGACAGCGACCCGGCTGCCGACAGCGAATCGACGACCGACGATGGCGACGACGCGACCAGCGACCAGCCCTCCGAAATCGAAACTCCCGAGGGCCGTATCTTTGCGCCGCCGCGGGTCCGCCGACTGGCTCGGGAGTTGGGCGTCGACATTACGGCCGTCGAAGGAAGCGACGAACACGGTCGAATCACCGAGCAGGACGTACGCGAAGCCGCCGACAGCGGAGAAAAGAAAGTCGACGACGATACGGCTCGAAAGCCGTTTACGCCGAGTGGAAAATCGGCCGTCTCGAAAGGCGGTGAGTCCGTGAGCGGAGCCGGACTCTCCAAAGAAAGCGACGACGATACAGGCCCAAAGCCGTTCACTCCAAGCGGGAAATCAGCCGTCTCGAAACGGAGCGAGGCGGTCAGTGGAGCCGGAGGGACTACCGAGGGCGACACGGGCGGGCCGGCGGCTCAGTTCGTCGCGTACGACACTGCAACCGTCGACCGGCTGGTCGATCTCACAGCGACCCTCGGGCCCGACGCCGAAGCCCAAGGTGTCGAGTTGGAACCGTTGGCAATTGTTGTCAAAACGCTCTCGCGTGCGATTGAGACAGCGGAAATCGGCATCGACAACGTCGATATTGGCCTCGGCGTGCGGACCGACGACGGGCTCAGCGTTCTCGTCATTCAGGATGTCAATGAAAAGAGCCTGCTCGCGGTTGCCGAAGAGACAGCCGATCGAGTCAAGCAGGTCGAGAGTAATGCGTTCGATGCCCCAACGAATACCGAGGTCACGGCTCTCATCACCGAGCCCGGTGCCTTCGGCGACGGCTATTCGACGCCACCGCTCGGTGGAGCCGCTATCGCGGTCGGACTTGGCGCGATCGACGCCCGCCCAGTCGTCGAGGATGGCGCAGTCGTCGCCCGTGAAACCCTTCCGGTGTCGCTGGTGGTCGAGAGCGAGACCGTCGCTCCGACTGAAGCGACGGCAACAATGCGCCGACTCCTCGAGGTGCTCGAACAGCCGAATCGACTGTTATTGGAGTCGAGGTAAGCCGATACGTCACCAGCTGATTCGTGGCGAGTTCCGATGGCCAACGAACTCCAGCCAAAGGCCGGGATTTTACCCCTCCCACATCGAACAGCCTGTATGACCGAAACTGACACCGACCTGCTGATTATCGGCGCGGGGCCGGGCGGCTACGTGGCCGCTATCCGTGCTGCACAAAAGGGGCTTGACGTGACGCTCGTCGAGCGATCGGCCTACGGCGGAACCTGTCTCAATACGGGCTGTATCCCCTCGAAAGCCTATATTACGGCAACAGATATCGCCCACGAGGCCGAGAACGCCGAGATCATGGGAATCAGCGCGAATCCCGAGGTCGATCTGTCGACAATGTGTGAGTGGAAAAACGGCGTCGTCGACCAGCTAACCGGCGGCGTCGAAAAGCTCTGTAAGGCAAACGGTGTCAACCTAATCGAAGCGACAGCCCGGTTCGTTGACGACCAGACCGCCGAAATTGATCGTGGAAACAACAACGGTGACGAGTCGACCGAACGTACCTTCGACCATGCCATCATCGCCACCGGCTCGCGGCCGATTCAGATTCCCGGCTTCGACTTCAGCGACGGGGCCGTCTGGAGTTCGACTGACGCGCTGGCCGCAGAGACGGTTCCCGACCGGCTGGTCGTTGTCGGCGGCGGCTACATCGGCATGGAGCTTTCGACCGTCTTTGCCAAACTCGGAACCGAGGTGACGGTCATCGAGATGCTCGATGACATCCTGCCAACCTACGGAAGCGACGTGACCCGAATTGTCCGCTCGCGAGCCGAAGAGTTGGGTATCGAGTTCCAATTCGGCGAGGGTGCAAGCGGCTGGGAGCCTGTCGACGAGGGCGGTGAAATTGTCGTCACGAGCGAAACCGAGGATGGTGAGCAATCGAGCTACGAGGCGGAGCAGGTCATGGTTGCGGTTGGTCGCACACCTGTCACCGACACGCTCAACCTCGATAACGCAGGGATAGACACTGACGACCGCGGAATCATCCCGACCGACGACCGGATGCGGACGAACGTCGAGCACATCTTCGCCGTTGGCGACGTTGCGGGCGACCCGATGTTGGCGCATGCAGCCTCGAAAGAGGGGATCGTCGCCGCCGAGGTCGCTGCTGGCGAGCCGGCCGCACTGGACGTCCAGGCGGTTCCCGCAGCCGTCTTCACCGACCCCGAGGTCGCGACTGTCGGGATGACCGAGGGGGAAGCCAAGGAGGCCGGATTCGACCCGGTCGTCGGCGAAATGCCGTTCCGTGCCTCGGGGCGGGCGCTAACAATCGGCGAGACGGACGGCTTTGTCACAATCGTCGCCGACGAGGAAACCGGCTTCGTGCTGGGTGGGAAAATTGTCGGCCCAGAGGCCTCTGAGCTCATCGCCGAAATCACGCTTGCAATCGAACTGGGGGCGACACTCGAAGATATTGGATCGACCGTTCACACCCATCCGACGCTTGCAGAAGCCGTGATGGAGGCTGCCGAAAACGCCGAGGGCCAGGCGATTCATACGCTCAACCGGTAGCCAGACGATGTCCGGTGAACCCCTTTGTTTCGTGTCCACGAGTCACACTATTGAGCCGATCACAACCCCCTTGTTTCGTCTGCAGAATTCTGACACTCACACAACCGTTCATGGGCGAGTGGCTTAACACGGACCGCAGAGAGACATAGCGTATGAGTCGCCCACCCGCTGACGACGAACGCACCGAGGCAGCCGAAACGCCAGCCGGGGCGCAGACAGAATCCAGTGATGAGACTACTCAGACGGTCAATGATACTGCTGGTACTAACGCCGGTGAGACCAATCAAGAAGCCAGGACAACACAGGTCGACACACCCCACGATGACACGGTCACAACAGCAGTAACTGCCGATTCGGCACCCCGAGATGTCGGACCGGAAGTCGAGTCAAACTGGTGGTACTGGGTTGCGGCGGTGCCGGGGTATTTTCTGCTCGGTGTCGTCGGTGCGGTCGCCGTTGGCGTATTGTTTTTGCTAACAGCGATTATTGATGTGGCCGGTGGGATGGGCATTGCAACCGGGATTTTGCTCGTCGTCTTCGTGCTCGGATCGCTCGTCTATGCGCTGGCTGGCGTTGTTCTCGTGATCATGTTTCCCGTCGGGATCTATCTCGATGCGAAGGCAATCAACGAATCGGCCGCTGAGTGGGATCCCGATCCAGTCCTCTACGGGCTTATTGCAGTGGCGACGGCGCTCTTTAGCGCGCTGACGGTCAGTCTCGTGATCGCCCTCTACTATCTGTACCGTCGAAACCAGTATCTTGGGACGCCCTGAGCGCCGAGCGGACGGGGATGTGGACTGCCGAACCATCGAAATCGGGATGCTCGCTTCGCAACCGATTTGAAGCAGCCGACTGACTCCCCTGTATGAAGGTATTCGGCTCAAGTGGTGCTCGGGGCGTGGCGGGCACGGATCTCACCCCCGAGTTCGTCCTCCGGGTCGCAAAGGCGGCGGGCACCGTCTGGGAGGCAGACCGCGCAGCCGTCGGGACCGATACCCGCCGGACAGGACAGCTGTTTGCCGATGCGACTGCGGCCGGACTGGCAAGCGTCGGTCTCGATGTCGACCGCCTCGGAATCGTTCCGACACCAGCGGTCAGCAGCTACTGTGAAACCGAGTCGATTCCGGGCGTGCTCTTGACTGCGTCGCACAACCCGCCCGAATACAACGGCGTCAAACTCATCGGTGCCGACGGCATCGAGCTGTCGGTCGACGCGCTCGAACGGATCGAAGAACACGCGCTCACCGACGATTTCAATATCGCCCCGTGGGACGAAGTCGGCGAAAGCAGAGCGGTTACGACCGCCAACGACGACTACGTCGAGTCGCTTCTCACGCGGGTCGATCGTGAGGATATCGCCGCGGCCAACCTGACGGTCGCGCTCGATCCGGGCCACGGCGCAGGAACGTTCGTCAGTCCGGACTTCTTTCGGGCGCTGGGCTGTGAGGTCGTCACCGTCAACGCCCAGCCGGACAGCCATTTCCCGGGCCGACTCCCCGAGCCGGTGCCCGAGCATCTCGAAGACCTCGGCCGGCTTGTGGTTGCGAGCGACGCCGATGTCGGGATTGCCCATGATGGCGATGCCGATCGCTCGGTCTTTTTCGACGAACAGGGCCGGTTTATCGACGGCGACGCCTCGCTTGCGGCCCTTGCCGAACGCGAGCTTTCGGCTGGCGATACGACAGTTGCCGCGGTCAACGTCTCCCAGCGACTCGTCGATGTCTGTGAACGCGTTGGTGCCCAACTCGAACTTACACCGATCGGCGCGACCCACATTATTACGACAATCAAGGAGCTGTGGACGGCCGGCGAAACGGTTCCCATCGCCGGAGAGGGCAACGGTGGGGTCTTTTTCCCGAACCACCGACTCGTCCGTGATGGGCCCTATATTGGCGCACAGTTCCTCGAACTCATCGTCGACACCCCCGCAAGCGAGGTGGTCGCGCCATACCAAGACTACCACAACTCGCGGATTAATCTCACCTACGAACGCGAGGCCGAACGCAAGCGGCTGTTAGCGGCGGCCGAAGCGTACGTCGACACCGTCGATGCCGAGCTCTCGACACTCGATGGCTACCGGCTCGATTTCGGCGACGCGTGGGTACTGGTTAGACCAAGCGGCACCGAGCCGAAAATAAGAATCACCGCTGAGGCGACGACGCCGGAGCGAGCCACAGCGTTGGCGACGGATCTCGAAGCGACCCTCGAAGCTGCCCGATAGGTCTCAAAACCTCCGAGAGCGGTCCAAGTCACATCCCGACCGAGAACCGTCAGTCGAGCTCGTACGCCGAAAGCGCCTGTTCGAGCGCATCGAGGCTCGCTTCAACTGCGTCGATATCATCTTCAACAGCACCGGAGGCAAGCCGCTCGAATTCCTCGTCAGTGAGCTCCGCGTCAGCGACGGCGACCGCGCGGAGCCGGTCATAGTCGGCTGTTCTCGTCAGCCGCGACAGCTGTCGGCGGGCGATTTCGATCCGGGCGGCCGGCTCATCACCATTGGTGTCCTCGGTCGTCTCGTCAGTATCGTTGCTCTCGATTGTCTCGCCAGTATCGGGGGGCTCAGCAGCATCGGCCGAATCGGCAGCCGAGGACGACCCATCCTCGTCGCTGTCGGCCGCAAAGACCGAATCGAGTCGTCGGACAATCGGGGCCAGTTCACGGAGTCGAGCCCGCAGTGTCGCTGGCTCTGCGGGGGGCCACGCAATCAGTAACGGTTCGGGACCGAGTCGGTCGAGGTAGGTCTGGTGGACGGCGACATTGGTCCGAAGCGCACCGGGATCGTCAATATAGTGATCGAGTTTCGACGGCGAGTAGTCGGCGTACTCTCGGAGCGTCGCCAACGGCTCGGTTCCGGCGGGCTTTGTTTCGATGTAGTCCGCGAGATCTCGGGGTGGCCGGTCGACATCGACAAGCGGCCGATCGGCGGCGGCTTCGAGCAGTCCAAACAGGTCGCGAGCGCTGCGTTGCTTTCGGAACCGGTCGAAAGCCGTACGGACGGCGTCGTTGTACGCCTCAACCGGCTCACGGAGGGGCTCAAGCGGGGTCGAGAGATCGGCCTCACCGAGTGTGTGGAGTTTCGAAAGCCGGTCGGCTTCGGCTTCGAGTTCCCGACGCCGTTGTTTCGCTGCATGGCGAGCAGTTCGGTAGTCGTCATACGCGTCCTCGCGTGCTTCAAGGAGTTCGACTGCCTCGTGAGCCGGTTCGATCGCGTCGCGGGCGAATGCGAAATCCGCCTCGCTGAGCCGGCGTTTATCCATCCGGTCGCTGGCCTGTTGGAAGCCATCGGCCCCAATGGCGTCGGCGGGAAGCGAGTCGACAAGATCGATAAATGCGCTCTGAAACTTGAGGTAGGAAGCAAAATCGCCGGTCCCAGTCGCGCTCTCGTCGTAGCTATCGAGGAGACGGTGGGCCCGTCGGTACGCATCAGCTGTCGCTTCGACAACCGGTTCCCCGAAGTCGTCGATTGCCGCTTCAGTGTCACCAACACGGTCGAACGCCGCCTCAAGGCCCGCAATCACGTCGGCCGCAGATGTATCGTTGGCCGGTAGATCGGTGTCTGCCATGTTATTCGTAGACGTCGTCAGGATCGAAGACGCGATCTGCAACCGCTTCGCCATCGATCCGCCGGTAAAAACAGGTTTCTCGGCCGGTGTGACAGGCCCCACCTTCTTGCTCGACGAGATACAGCAGGGTATCCTCATCGCAGTCGACGCGAACCTCGCTGACCGTCTGGAGGTGGCCGCTACTCGCGCCTTTCTTCCAGAGTTCGTCGCGGCTCCGAGAATAATAGTGCGCAAAGCCGGTCTCAAGAGTCGCCTCAAGGGCCTCCGGAGAGACGTATGCGAGCATGAGGACATCTTTTGACTCGACGTCTTGGGCGACCGCCGGGACGAGACCATCGTCATCGAAATCCACGTCAACGTAATCGGTCATTGCCTTGAGACAGTATCGCCGCGCCAATAGAACTTTCCCGTTGTCTCCAGCACGCGCCGACGGTGTTCAGACGACCGCGAGCCAGCCGAGCAGCCCGAAGAGTAGGTCGCCGTAAAGAAACGCAATAACGAGACCGACAAACATCGGCACAATGAACGGGAGTTCTGGTGAGACCCAAACCACATCGGATTTGCCGTCAGCCGACGCCAGCAGGTCGAGTGCTTCACGAAGTCGAGCGGGCGAGGAGCCGTACGCAGAGCCCTCGATCGAGTCGAAAAACCGGTCGGCTCCCCACGGATCGCCGCCGGCTACCGGCTGATCGTCTGGCGGCGACGCAGAGACGGCCACCGCGTTCTCGTCGTGCTCGAGGTCGACGCCACCGTCAGTCTGCGGGCCGATATGCGTCCCGCCGTCGGTTGGGTCGTGGGTGGTCTCGATCGTCTCAGGATTACGGTGGCTGTCGGGGTCGGTTCGGAGTGCGTCGAGCGTCGTCCCGCGCCAACGAAGATACATCCGGAGCGCGTCGAGGTCGAGTCCGTGACGACTAATCCCCTCAGGCGTCTCAAAGAGCCGACCGTGTCGGTCAGGAATCGAGTCGATCGAAACCGGTCGGGCGAAGAACATCGCCTTGGGTTCGATGTGGCCACCCGCGAGGTTTCTCCCCGCCAACACAAGCGGGACGAACGCCGCAATCAACACCGCATTCGTGAGGATCGTCAGCGAAAAAACACCGAGGTCGGTTCCGACAGCCGGGAGTGTCATCCCCACGACCGTATAGGTCGGAAACGTCGGCAAGAAAATCGCCAGGACGATCATCGCCTTTGCATCCGCATCGCCAAAGGCCCCAAACCACAAGAACGCATAGCCGAGTGGGGCGACAAAAAGGAAACTGACGGCGATTTGAATGAGAAACAATCTGCCCTCGAACGTGCCAAACGGAGCCAGCTGGATGGCTTCAATCCCCACGAGGACGACCCCGATCACTGCAAGCGGTGGCCAGAGTCGGTTGGGCAGCCGCCGCGTCTCGATATCGCGCCACGCAGCCCACGCGAAGACAGGAATGATGAGGAGTCGAAGGAGATCCGGTCCCGATGCGATCATATCAGCATTCCGGACGGCAGGGCAAATAGGTGTTTAGGTGTCGTTACAGCGGGCGATAATTTGGGGCCGGGAAGCGTAGCCTGGAAGAGTGCTGCTGCTCAAAACTGGCAATAAAAATTCGGAGTTTGGGAACCGGCGTTAGATGACGCGGTTCTGCAGGTAGTCGAGGTGCTTTGCGTTGTAGACGATTTTGATGTCGTCTGCGGCTGGGCTACCAATACAGGTGAGTCGGACATTCTTCTCGTCGACTTCTTCGTCGGAGAGAATCTGCTGCATGTCCATCTCGATGTCGCCTTCTTTGACGATGGCAGCACAGTTTGCACAGGCACCGGCGCGACACGAGAACGGCCAGTCGAAGCCTTGGGCCTCGGCGGCCTCGAGGATATACTCGCCCTCGTTGACTTCTAGTGAGCCGTAGTCCTCGTCGCCGAGTCCGGCATCCGCTGCGTTTTCGAAGAGATCAGCGTCGTCGATCTCCCAGCCTTCGTCGTCGAGTACCTCGTAGTTTAGGTAAGTTACCGTGGGCATCAGTTTGCGATTCGGTACCCATCCCATTAGAGTTTGCTGTTTCCTCATTCATCTTTGCCAACGAAACCATAGATTGTGTAAAAACCTTCTTGCCATACTGCCTGGAGCCCAGTGGCCCGTCCGATGGCTTTCAGTTCGCGAAACAGTCAATAGGCTACCACAGCCAATACCGAGGTATGAGCGAGACAGTGGTGGCAGATTTCGCCGGCCGGTTTCATACCGCCGAAACCGGCTCGCCGGAGCCTGTCACCGGACGAATCCTCCTCAGCCGAAAGCGGCTGGTCCTCGCAACCGACAACACCAAAACAACGATTCCGCTATCAGCGGTCATCGACGCCAACGTCGGGACGGTTCCCGGAGGTCTCGAAGCCTTCTTTAGCGATACGATCACTGTCGCCTACAAACAGCAGGGAACAAACCAACTCGCAATCATTGAGGCGACCGGTGACAACGTCGAACGCTTCAAAACGGTGTTTTTCAAGGTGCTGCTCGGCGGGCTCACAGTCATTGTCAAACACCCCGCAAAACGCGGGGGGCGAGTGACTGACACCGCTGACGAGAAAATGACGCTTGCGCTCAAATCCGGGACACTTGCACTGACTGCCGAGGGGACAGGGTTCACCATCGATCTCGGCTCAATTATCGACTTTAGCCGCGAACAACGCCAGCTCGGCGGCAAAACACGACCGACCCTTTCGGTTGATCATTCGTCAGCAGGAACAACACTGACGACACTGATTAGCCTCCCAAATGGCCGAAAGCTCAACCTCTTAGGTCGATTCCTCCGACTCGAATACAGCGAGATCATGGAGGAAGTCACCGAAATCTCGGTCACCGAAGAACAGCTCGAAATTCTCGTCTCGCTGTATAGCGCCGGTGGAAGTGCACCGCTCAAACAGCTTGTGACCGGTGATGTCAACCAGACAACGATCGTTCTCGACCGGCTACGTGAAAAAGGACTCGTCACCGATAGCAAATCCGCACTCGAACTCACACCGAAAGGCCAAGTGATCGTCTCCAACGAAATCGAGGCGGTCAATACGTAAGCGACTGAAAACGGTCAGTTGGGTTACTGTTCGTTCATCGCTTCGCTGGCGATGTTGCGCCCACGTGAGTTGAGCGTGACCTCCCGGCGAACCCGCACCTTATCGACAATGTCGAGTTCGATGAGCCGTTCGAAGATCTCTTCGACCGTGTCGACATCCTGGCCGATGAAGGCCGGAATCTCGAACGGAGAGACACCCGAATACAGGGCCATCAGGACTTCTTTATCGGATTCAGAGAGATCGACGTTCGTCTGGCTCCGGCGCTCTCCCTCTTTGAGGAACGACTGTAAAAACATACAGACGCGCTTTGGCCCCGTGAGGTGCGTCTGGACGCTCGTCTGTCCCTCAAGATGGGATACCTGAATCACAACCTGTTTTTCGTCGCCGACGGTTCGCTGTTCGTTCGCAATCGAGCTGATATCATCGAGTTCGAGTTTGACGAACTTCCCGCTCTCTAAGGCCGTCGCGATTGCGTCTTCTTCGACTTTGAGCCGAGCTTTCTCCCAGTTCGCGTTTTGGACGACACCACCAGCAACGGCCGGATGTTTGGCTTTGATTACTTTCTGGTCGAGAACCGCCTTGTAGAGTGCTGTCTTGAACTCCTCGTGGTCGGCCGCCGAAATCAACATCACATCGCTGCCGAGTTTAAGACTCAGGTAGCTCGAGACCTGTGCAATCGTCTGGTTTGGATCATGGCGGCCGTCAAGTCCTTTGATATCGGTCAGCGCAATAGTCCGTTTGCCCTGGTTGCTCGCGAGAATAATTCGACGGTTCGAGAGCAGAATACGGCCCTGTGACCACGAGACGTCGTTGATTTTCCGACCGTCTTTGACTGCCTGTGCGAACCGCCCCTTCGTATCTGCAATCTTGTACTCGCTGTCGCTCATTGGCTGCTCACCACACTCGAAAGCAATCGCCGCCAGCCACCGTGGTTAACTGGCACAGTAGCTCGGGGACTCATTGTCGCCCCCGGAGTTTTGAAACGGCCGAGAACGCCCGTTTGCGCACCTCTTGGCTATCGTCTTCGGTGAATTTCCTGATTTTTTCTCGTGACCGTCGGCCACCGATCTGTCCAAGCACGAAAATCGCCTTTGCGCGCGCTTCGTCATCGCCATCGCTTTCGACAAAGGCCAGCAGTTTCGATTCAACTGCCAGCCCGCCGATATTCGCTAGGCTTGTCGCCGCAAACTGTGCGGTCGACCGATCATCGCTTTCGAGGGCATCGATAAGCGTCTCGATTGTTTCGGGCTGTGGCTCGTCGACGACCCGGCCAAGAAACCACGCTGCATTCCGGCGCTGGCGGACTTGGTTGCTCTCGTCGAGGATTTCAACGAGTGGTTGAACCGTCGCCGAATCAGCGTCCTGAAGCTCTGAAACAACCGTTTCGCGGATTTTGTGGCTCTGTTGTGTCGGGGCGTTCGAGAGGAGTTCGATAATCGAAAACACTGCTGCACTCCGGACCGCAGAGTGTTCATCCGCGAGGGCATCCGCAAGCGGCTGGACGGCACGAACACTTCCGGCCTGCCCGAGTGAAGAGGCAGCAATCCGTCGAATCGAGGGATTGTCGTCGTCAAGCATATTCAATAGCGCGTACAGTGCCTGGTCGTCGCCGATCGAAGCAAGCGAGACAGCCGCCTCATGTCTAACCTGTCCGTTTGCGTCCGAGAGAAGCTCGATGAGCGCAGGAACAGCCCGTGAGTGACCGATCACTGCAAGCGACGAGCAGGCACGGATCCGTACTTGCGGGTTGTCGTCGGCCAGCGAGTTGATGAGCGCCGGGACCGCCGAGGGCTCACCGAGCTGGCCTAACGCATTTGCTGCAGCCATCCGTAGCTCGGGAATCTCCGAGGAGAGTGCTTTGGCAAACCGCTTGGCGGTTGCCCAGTCTGCACCCTGTTGGATCTGTGTCCCGGTGATTTTGACGAGCAGCTGTTCGACGGCCCCCGAGCCGATTTCATCGAGGCCGTCGATAGCCGCCGAACGGACGTCTTCATTCTCGTCGGTGACAACGACCGAAACCAGCGTTTCGACTGATTCGATGTCGTCTTCGGCGACAACCTCGCCAAGCAGCTTTGCTGCCCGCGCCCTGACAGCCGGGCTCTCGCTGTTGAGCAAGAGCTCACGAAGGCCGTCTGCGTCTCCATCGCGTGCGAGATGGTACAGTGACATGGCTCACTCGGCCTCCGGAGTGTACTGATAGATCCGACACCGTTTGTCGACCGGATCAAACACCGAACGAAGCTCCTGTGGGACGGTTTCGGTCATTCCGACAACCAGATAGCCACCCGGCCGAAGCGAGTCAGTGATTGTGTTGAAGACTGGCAGCTTGTACTCACTGTCAATGTAAATAAGGAGATTTCGACAGAAAATCAGGTCATAATCCCGTTTTGGGCCGTCCTGAATCAGATCGTGGCGTTCGAATCGAATGGCATCGCGGACCGACTGCTGGACGGTAAACTCCTTGTCTGCGACCTCGACGTACGCTCTGGGATCCGACAGCAGGCTCAATTCGGCGTCGATATCGGTTGTGCGCGTTGTTTTGTAGGTACCGGCGCGAGCGCTGGCGAGCGCCTCCTCGCTAATGTCGGTGCCAATCACTGAAAGCGCTTTAGCGTTGATTTTGCGGTCATCGAGTGCAAGCATGTACAACGAGTAGGGCTCGCGGCCATCCGCACAGGGCGCACTCCAGATCTTGACCGACCGTCTGTCGGCCGTCAGCGACCGAAGCACGGGCCGAAGCGCCTCCCACATCTTCGGATTCCGGAAGAAGTTGGTGACGTTGATCGTCAGCGAATCCATAAGCGCCGCCTTTTCATCGGGATCCGACTGCAAAACCGAGAGATACCCATCGTAGGTCTCGACGTTCTGTCGGCGCATCCGTGCGCTGATTCGACGGTTGAGGTAGGCTTCATTGTAATATTCTGGCTCGAAGTCGACCTCGTCTTGGATGTGTTGGATAACGCGGCCGAAACTGGCATCGAAGCTACTCATAGCGTCACCACATCCAGGACCGCAACAACATCGCCGTCACCGAGAACTGCCGTCCCACTAAGCCCTGGAATACCGCTCAAGACGCCTTCAAGTGGTTTGACGACAACTTCCTCCTGGTCGAGCACGCGGTCACAGTGAAGCGCCACCTGCCGTTTTTCGTCTCTGATTCGGAGCAACATACCGTCGCCGTTGACGCTGCTTGGTTCGTCCAAGAGCTCACTCAGCCGGAGCACACGGTAGATGTCATTGTCGTGTTTGATGATCTCGTCGCCATTGGTGGTGTGAATATTGGTTGCACGCGTGACCTCGGCGATGTTTTTGACCGGGATACCATACTCGGTGCCGCCAATCTCGACGAACATGACTTTGACAATGGCAACCGTCACCGGCAGCCGAAGTCGGACCACACTACCCTCGCCGAGTTCACTGTCGACGCTGACAGTCCCATCGAGCTGTTTGACCGTGTTGTGGACGACGTCCATCCCAACTCCCCGGCCACTGACATCGGTGACCTCCTCGGCAGTCGAAAAGCCCGGATGGAAGATGAGCTCATAGATTTCTTGATCCTCCATCAGGTCGAGTTCGGTTTCGGTTTTGATCCCCTTTTCGAGCGCTTTGGCTTTCAGCACGTCTTTGTCGAGCCCGGCACCGTCGTCGGCGACCTCGATAGTGACGTGATCGCGCTCGCGGGTGGCGGTCAGCGAAACCTGTCCGGTCGGCGATTTGCCGAGTTCGTCGCGTTTCTCGGGCGGTTCGACCCCGTGGTCGACCGCATTGCGAAGAATGTGAATCAACGGATCGCGGATCTCGGTGAGGATCGTCCGATCGAGTTCGATATCCGCGCCCGAGACGGTGAAATCGACGTCTTTGCCGGTTTCACGGGCGACATCTCGAACCAGCCGGGGGAAGGTGTCGACGACCTTCGAAAGCGGAATCAGCCGCATATCCATGGCGGTATTCTGGAGATTGGCTGTGATTTTGTCGAGCTCGTCGAGGTTATCGGAGTCGAGTCCGGCGCTTTCCATTTCCCGGCGGAGTTTGATCCGGCTTGTTACGAGCTGTTCGACGAGACTATAGAGCGCATCAAGCTGGTCGACATCGACGCGAACCGAGGCGATGTTGGTTCCGTCTTTTTTCGATCGGCTCGGTTTCGAGCGGCCGGCTGTAGACGATTTGGAGTCGTCGTCAGCGGATGCGCTGTCGGTGGCGTCAGCGGATGCGCTATCGCCGTCGCCAACGCTGTCGGTGTCGACGGCTGTAGCGGAAGCGGTGGTGTCGGGAGCTTCGGCGGACGTGGCGTCGTTCGAGGTCTTGTCGCTTGATTCAAGAACCGGCGAACCAGCCGGAGGTGAGACAGCGTCACTCTCAGGGTTGCCAACGGCCCCAGCCGTCAGTTCGGACTGAGCGGTCGCCGTCACTGGAGAGACAACGACCGACTCGACTTTGCTGAGTGCTTCGAGACCCTTCGTGACGGCTTCGGCCGCCGAATCAATAACGAAGAGATCGAAGTCGTCCTCGAACTCACCGTCTTCGACGGCTTCGCGGTCGGGGTCAGTGACGACCAGCGAGTAGGCGTTGTCGACGGCCTGCAGGACGAAGATTGCGTCGACGCCCTGCATTGTCGTCTCTGCGAGCGTGACGGTTGCGCGGTAGACCGCCTCGCCCGACGCGAGTGTGGCCTCGGCGAACGCGTCTGGAAGCAGTGTTTCGGAAGCAGCTGGCTCGGAAGGGGTTTCGGCCGTCTCAGTTGATTGAGCCTCCGTGGTGACTGCCGGCTCAGTCGCCGATGTCGTCGTCGACTCAGTCGCTGGTACGTCGTCACCGTCAGCCTCGGTGCCCCCGCCACGTTCGATGAGTGTTCGAAGATCGGCTTCGATCTCAGTGGCATCGATCGTCGTCTCACCCTCGGTTGCGATTTCGTCGATCATCGCATCGAGATAATCGACACCATCGAACAGCAGATCCATCAGTTCGGTGTCGATTTCGATTTCGCCGGCGCGAACCTCATCGAGCAGATCTTCGAGTTCGTGGGCAAGACCGCTGACAGCGTCATAGCCCATTGCTGCGCCATTCCCTTTGAGCGTGTGAGCGATCCGGAAGATCGAATCCATCGCCTCGGCGTCGTCGGGATCGGACTCAAGGGCCAACAGCGCGTTGTTGAGTTCGGTAATCCCCTCTTCGCTTTCGGCAACGAACGCTTTCCGGTGTGCGTCGCTCATCTAGACCAGCTCCCTGACTGTCGAGGCAACCGCATCGAGGTGACAGACCTCCTCGATGCAGCCGGCTTCGATTGCGCGTTTTGGCATTCCATAAATAACACAGCTGTCTTCGTTTTGGGCGATAGTCCGGCCGCCTGCATCACGGATTGCACAGATACCATCGGTTCCATCCGACCCCATTCCGGTGAGGATAACCCCGGTCAGTGGATCGGTAATCTGTTCGGCTGCCGACTGCATTGTGACGTCGACCGCCGGCATCACCGTGTGGCCCCGATCGTCATCGATCAGTTTGACACGGAGCCGGCCACGCCGGTAGTTCGAAATCTCCATGTGCGTGCCGCCGCGGGCGACGAGCGCTTCGCCGGCACCGATCCGTGCGCCATCGCTCGCCTCCCGGATGTCGTAGGCACTGTTCTCGTCGAGCCGGTCAGCGAACCGTGCGGTGAACGCTTCCGGCATGTGTTGGACGACAAGTACCCGGCAGTCGCCCGCCGGAAGCTTTTGTAGCACCTGTTCGACGGCGTTCGGGCCGCCGGTTGACGACCCAATAACCACTGTCCGTGTATCGTCAAACGGCGGAAGGTCGGGCATGCTGCGTGCGGAGCCAGCGGCCGGGACCGTCGCAGTTGCGGGGGTGGCATTTTTCCGCCCGGCTCGCTGCAGATCAGCATCTGCGACCGACTGTACTGTCGCGATCAGCTGATCGGCCAGCCGTGAGACACCCATCGACACCTCACCGCCGGGTTTCGCAAAAAAGTCGACCGCACCCTTTTCGAGCGCCTCGAACGTGACCGTTGCATCGTCATCCGTGTAGGCACTGAGCATAAGCACCGGCGTCGGCTGGTCGGCCATGATCTTCTCGACTGCCTCAATCCCGTTCATCCGTGGCATTTCGAGATCCATCGTGACGACATCCGGCTGTGTCTCAGCGATCACCGAAAGCGCGTCAACACCGTCTTTTGCCTCTCCGACGACCGGAATACCACCATCAGCCAGTAGATCAGTGATGAGCCCCCGCATAAACCGTGAATCGTCGACGACGACCGTTCGTGGCTGCTGCACTATCGGCACCCCCAAACCGGTCGACGAACGCTGCCTCCCGGCGGCTGCAGACGCTCGCTCCGGAATCGCTCGCCAGACATTGTTATCCAGACTACCAAAAGACCGAGAATAAAGCCACCGACCCGAAAATCACCACTGATAATTTATCGGACAGAGTTAACTATCGAACTCGTCTGGTGTTCATATATGCCAGGGAGTGAAACAAAGCCCGCAACCGAGGAGCCGACGGGACAGCCGACCGGAGAGGTAACGCAAGTCCTCGAATTCGGCCTCGGAGATGAGACGTACTGCTTGGATATTGGCGTTATTGATGAGATTGTCGATGCGGGTGAGCTCACCCGGATTCCCAACTCGCCCCCGCACGTTGAGGGAGTCATGGATCTTCGCGGACGGACGACCTCGATCATCAATCCAAAGACGGTGTTCGATATCGAAAATGGAGGCGAGCGAAACCGCATTATTGTCTTCGATCCGAATGCAGTCGGCGAGCAGGGAACAATCGGCTGGGTCGTCGACGAGGTGTTTCAGGTGACCGATGTGACGCCGGATGCCGTCGACGAGACGACCACCGCAAACGACGAGAACGTCCGTGGAATCGTCAAAGGTGAGGACCGGTTTATTGTCTGGGTCGACCCAAATATCGCAACAACGTAACAACGGATACAATTCTCAACGGTGAGAAACAGGAGCGAATATTTATTTATGGATGAATCAGGTATTTTTATATGCGTGTCTCTAGTGGCGTCGATGGATTCGATTCTCTCGTCGGCGGCGGCTTTCCCGCTGACAGACTGTACGTCCTCAGTGGACCGCCTGGCAGTGGCAAAACGACGTTCTCTGCACAGTTCATTACGGCGGGTGCAGCGAACAACGAGCGGAGCCTGTATATCACGATGCACGAGACACGCGGCGGAATCATGCACGATATGCGGGAGTTCTCGTTCGGTTTTACTGACGCGCTGAAATCAGAGTCGATCACCTTTCTTGATGCCCTGTCAGCGGAAGGGCGACGATTCTTCGGTGGCCCTGGCGAACAGATGGACCGAAACAACGTTACCAACCGGCTAGCAGGGTTTATCAAATCACACGATATCGACCGGGTTGTTATCGACTCAACGATGTTGCTGCGGTATCTGTTCGACGATAGCGACAACACACTCCTGCGGTTTCTCACGGCAATCAAACGGACGGACGCGACGATTTTGCTCATCTCGGAGATGACAAATCCAGCAGCGTATGCCGATGAGCACTTTCTGGCTCACGGTGTTGTCTTTTTTCACAACTACCTCGAAGACGACGGTATGCGCCGTGGAATACAGGTGATCAAAATGCGGGGAACCGATATTGACAGCGAAATCCACACCCTCTCGTTTGGGGCGGCTGGGCTGACGGTAGAGCCAGGAACACCGGTGAGCCAGTAGTGTACGAAAACAGCTATTCGACCGACTGGAAGCAGCTTGATAAGGAAGCGGCGGTCGAACGGGCGTTTGCTTTGGGCGTTGCAGCCGCCTGTGGAGAGGGCAATCCCAGCGAGTACCAGCGGCTCCGTGAGACAGCCGAAAGCGCCTACAAGCAGAGTCTGATTGAGCTTTCGTTTACACAGGGCAAAAGCAAGGGGCTCCAACTGATTACTCGCGGCGAGACGGCTGACTCAGTCTGGGAGTCACTTATCATAGGCGAGACAGGCGACGAACCGCCGGCGAAACGGCTGCCGACTGCACTGACGCAGATGGAATTTCTCGGCCCGTTCGAACAGCTCGATGGCCCACCGGAGTCACTCGGCAAACCGCGGTTTTTATTGAGGAGTGGAGATGATGATTGGTAATTACCCCCTCCACGCAGGAACAGTCGCCGATAGCAACCCGCAGACGAGTAAGAACACAGTCGTTGTACACACACGATCATAACCCATGTCCGTAGAGGAACTTCCGCTGGCGCCGATGCTTACTGATGCAGAGAGTGTCATCATTTCGGGGCCTCCAATGAGCGGAAAGTACGAGCTTATGCACCGAATTCTCGGGGCGACAGCAGCCAATGCGCTCGTACTCTCGACAGGACATGCTGCCGATCGTGTCCGGTCGGATTACACCGCGAAAACCGGACGTGCCGCCGATTCAATTGCCATCGTCGACTGTGTCAGTCAAGAACAGGGCGTCGAAACCGAGGATACGAACACCACAAAGTACGTTTCGTCACCCAAAAACCTGACCGAACTCGGTGTCAAATTCACCCAGTTGGCCGAGAATATGGACGGAACCGACACGGCGGTTGGACTCCATTCGCTGTCCCAGCTGTTGATGTACTGGGATGCCGATCGGATCTACCAGTTCACCCGCGTCTTGCTCGGGCAGACGCGAAATCAGGGCTGGAAGACAGTCGCCGTCATCAATTCGACAATGCATGACGAACAGACACTGCATACGCTCATCGATCCGTTCGATACGGTCGTTGACACTCGGACGACCGATGACGGTTGGGAGTTCCGTGCTCGTGACCGACGGTCAGCGCCGACGGAGTGGCAGCAGTTTTAGCCCCTGAGCTTACGAAAAGAGTGTCGTCCCGATACCGACAGCGACCATACTGAGCACTGAAATGTACACAACAGTCCCCGCGAGCGACACAATCGAGAATCGGTAGCTCGAGGCAGCCGACAGCGCGACCGGAATTACCATGTAGCCACGGATTCCCGGCACCGTATTCGAGACCAAAAGAGCCGAGAGGCCCCACCGGTCGAACCAGCTGTCGGCACGGTCAAGCCACCGACTGTTGAGACGGCTCCGAGCAGCAAGCGCTTCAACGTCGATATCGCGGTACCGAATCGCAAGAAACAACAGCAGTTGGCCGGCTGTTGCGCCGATAACCGCTGCTGCGACGACCGAGATCACGCCGGTGAGCGTCCCGCTGAGAAGCACAATTGCCCCGAAAAAGGCCGTCCGGGTTGGGAGCAGTTTGCCAACAAGGATGCCTTCGAGCACGAAGAGACCGAAGATAGCGGCTGCCCCATAGGTTCCAACCGCTGTTTCGGCCAGTTGGATCCCTGTCTCCATCATGTACACTATACCGTGTCAGCAGTATATATGCCTCACTGCAAGACCAATATAATTAGGTTCAGCGCTTTTTACCATCGGCCCCAAACGAATAGTTGGGTGTCGCACTCGGCCCTCCACCCAATGACGTTCCCCCACGCGTACTCCCTCCCCACTTGATCAGATTTCTTGATCAGATTTAGTATTGCGACATGTGGTTTATTACGCTGGACCGTCCCGCTTTTTAGCCTGGTGTCCAATCGGAACACAATGGCCGATTTCGACCCTGAAAAGTTCGAGGACAAGTACGTCCACTACTTTCCACAGCTCCAGCGAGCGTACAAGAACGCGTTCAACACGATGAACGAGGCATATGACTCGACGCTGATTCACGCAATTGACCAGCAGGTGCTCAACGAAAGTGAACCATTGTATGACCCCGCGCGTGAGGGCTTCGATATTTCTCTGCCTGACGAGCCGTACGAACGACTCACAGGCGTCGCGATTGAACCCGAAGCCTTTGATGAAACCATAGAACGGTATACTAATGAGATTGAAACCGAGCTCTGCCAGATTTTCCGGCTGACCGAATAACCCGTTGAACCAAAAGCCTAAGCCCGTCGCTGTCTTAGCACGCTCTATGAGCACGGACTCCGCAACGTCGGACGATGAACTACGAGATCGCGTCGTGAATTTCCTCCGCCGGAACTTCCCGCAGATCCAGATGCACGGTGGCAGCGCTGCAATCCAGCATCTCGACCGCGAAAGTGGTGAGGTTCACATTCAGCTTGGTGGTGCCTGTTCGGGCTGTGGTATCTCGCCAATGACGATTCAGGCAATCAAAACCCGGATGGTTAAAGAAATCCCCGAAATCAACGAGGTTCACGCCAACACGGGCATGGACGCGGGCGCAGACGGTGATATGGGCGGCATGAGCCCCTCATTCCCCGGCGAGACAAGCAGTAGCGACAGTGACGAAGGCCCACAGGCCCCCTTCTAACGGCGATTTGGTGGTTTTCGGTTGTTTCAAGCGATGAGCCGGAGGCTTGTCGTGTTGGAAACGGGCAGTGCAAACTCCGTAATAAATCGTATGCGACGATATAGAAATCAGATCTTTGCGGCGACGGTCACCCAAAGCGGTATCGCACTCCCACACCATCAGTCAGTATGGAATACAGCCGTCTCGCAGCATTGCCAGTCACCATCGAATCGGTCACGATGACACACCGCGAGCGCGACACAACAAGTGGCTTTACTCGTGTCACAACCGAATTTACGCTTACGGGAGCGGGGAGCCATGGGAAAGGCGAGGACGTAACCTACGACGCCGAGGATCACGAGGCGCTCGCTGCGGCCGGCCTGCCGGATCTAACTGGTGAGTACACAATTGACGAATTTTCGACCCATGTCGGTGGGCTGTCGCTGTTCGACGGCGAGCCCAGCCAGCCGGTGTTTCACAACTACCGGCAGTGGGGGCTGGAATCCGCCGCGCTCGATTTGGCACTCCGGCAGGCAGAGACGGATTTGAGTGCTGTGCTCGAACGAACCTACCAGCCACTGCGGTTCGCCACCAGTACGCGACTCGGCGAGCCGCCGACGACCGACCGGATCGATGCCCTCCAAAAGACGGTTCCGGGAATCGAGTTCAAACTGGATCCAACGCCTGACTGGGACGACGCACTTGTCGAGACGCTTGCTGAAACCGGCCGAATCAAAATCCTCGATCTCAAAGGCCAGTACGAGGGAACCGAGGTCGACGTCCCGGCCGACCCGGCACTCTACAAGCGGGTTATCGAGGGATTTCCGGCAGCGATTATCGAGGACCCAGCACTGACTGACGAGACACGGTCACTCTTCGAGTCAACGACTGTTCGCAACCGAGTTTCGTGGGACGCGGCGATTCACAGCCTTGACGATGTCAAATCGCTCCCATGGGAACCCGAGTGGCTCAATATCAAGCCCTCCCGGTTCGGCAGTCTCCGCTCGCTGTTCGAGACGCTCGACTATTGCCACAAAAAAGACATTCAGCTGTACGGCGGCGGCCAGTTCGAACTCGGGGTCGGTCGCGGACAGATCCAAGCGTTAGCGTCGTTGTTCTATCCAACCGGGCCGAACGATGTCGCCCCGCGGGCTTACAACGATCCGACGCTCACCGATGGACTTCCAAGTAGTCCACTGTCGCCACCGGTCGACCCGGTCGGCTTTCGGTGGGGAGGCGTTGCCAACGGACATTGAGGAACATTACTCAACGCGTGGAGCAGTTTCGTCGGTCCGGCCGGGGATTTCGAGTTCAATTTCGAGTTCCGGGTCGTCCATTCCATCGAAGTCGATTTCCAGCTCCATCGGCTCACCGAACTGGAAGGGCAGTTCCCACTCGTCATCAACGAGGGTGAGTTCGTCGTCATCGCGAAGCTGTTCGCCGAGGGCGATCAGGAATTCACCGGCCTCTCGCGCGTCGAGCCGGTAGGCTGTTTCGAAGTTGCGACCAGTCCGGATGACCGTTCGATCCTCGGACTCTGTAGGTGGGGACGCATGATCTGACATAGTGCAGTCCGAAGAGAGGGGCTCGGAGCGTACAGTCGTTGTGGTCAGCAAACTATCATGGTCGACAAAATGTAACAACGAATCCGATCGTCAGGGAGAGTATATTGATCCGGCGTACTGTTGTTGTTTCAATGGACCCACAGCAGCCACCACTATGCGAGCGATCGGCAACCCGACTTGCGGCCGACATTCGAGCGGGGACGACCACTGCAACCGAGGCAGTTGAGGCCTATCTCATCCGGATCGACGAGGAAAACGACACGCTTTGCGCGTATCTCACGGTCATCGAGGAATCCGCACGCGAGGCTGCCCGATCGGCCGACGCAGCACGCGTCGAGACCGACAGCGAGACCAACACGGCTGAAATCGGCCCACTGCACGGCGTTCCGGTCGCACTCAAAGATCTACGCGCAGCCAAGCAGGGCGTCCGACATACCTTCGGCTCGAAGCTGTTTGCGACCCACGAATCCGAACAGACAGCGGTGATTGTTAAACGGCTTGAGGCGGCCGGGGCAATTGTCCTCGGTAAAACGAACGTTCCGGAGTTCGGCCACAAAATTGTCACCCAAAACGAACTGGGTCGGTCGACCGCCTCGCCGGTTGATCCCTCGCTCAACGCCGGCGGCTCCTCGGGCGGAAGCGCGGCGGCCGTCGGTGCGGGGCTGGCGGCGCTGGCGACCGGCAGCGACGCGGGCGGTTCAATCCGAATCCCGGCGACCTGCTGTGGAATCTTCGGACTGAAACCGTCGTTTGGACTTGTTCCGGTTGATTCGCGGCCAAATGCGTTCGGCCGAACCCGACACCACACGGTTCTGGGTCCGCTCAGTCGAACTGTTGAGGATGCTGCGCTCATGATGGCTGTCATCGCCGGACCGCATCCAGCCGATCCGACGAGCGTTCCCGTCGATATCGACTTCAGTGGTGCGGTCGGCCAATCGATTGCAGATTTATCGGTTGCCTACAGCCCCGCGTTCGACGTGTTTCCGGTTGACCCAGCGGTCGAGAGCGTCGTCGAAGACGCGCTCTCTGGATTCGAGCGCGCCGAGGCAGCCGTCGAGGAAGTCGAAATCGGCCACAACCGGTCGCTCGAGGAACTCACCGAAGCCGTCGAAATCACGTTCGCCACGGCCGTACGCGACGGGATTGCTGTTCGAAAGAAGGCAACTGGCATCGACCTTCTCGACCACCTAGACGAGATCACCCCGAGTCTCCGCAAACTGGCCGAACTCGGCGAGCAGTTCGGAACGGCCGACGTTGCCAGGACCGGCCTGGTCCGGACGCAAGTGTTTGACGCGGTCCAGTCGGTACTTTCGACGCATGATGTACTTGTGGTACCGACACTCGGCCAAGTCGGGTTCGGGCTCGATGAGGACGTGAGTCACCGAAACTGGGACGCCGCGCTCACTTGGCCGTTCAACTGGACGGGTCACCCCGCCGCGTCGGTTCCGGCGGGAACGACCGACAACGGCCATCCGGTTGGGCTACAGATCGTCGGCCGTCGCTACGAGGACGACACGGTTCTCGCGGCGAGTGCCGCATTTGAAGCTGAACGGCCCTGGCTTTCTGACAACTGAAGTTTTTTCCCCCAGACCGACAATGAGAGTTCTATGAACTATCGCGAGGTCACCGTCACCGGCGAGTACATGGCCCGACTCGAAACCGGTGCGGACTGGCGCGAGGAGATCGAAGATTTCGCACGGGATATCGAGGCCGACGCTGGCTGGTTTACCGCGATGGGTGCGGTATCGGACGCCGAAGTCTGGTTTTACGACCAAAGCGAGAAAGAATACCAGTCGGTGACGTTCGACGAACCCCTTGAGGTTGCCGGCTGCGTCGGCAACGTCGGCCTCCTCGATGGCGAGCGATTTGCTCACACGCATGCAGTCCTCTCGCGGCCGAGCGGCCAAGCACTCGCTGGACATCTCAACGCCGGAACCGTCTTTGCGGGCGAACTGTACTTCCGAGCCTTCGAACAGCCACTCGCGCGCGAGCGCGACGAAACCACCGAGTTGGACCTCTGGCTGTGAGCGAAACCGGCGAAAAATCGGGCGAAGGGACCGCCGAGGGCGACAGCAACACGAATCGTGACATCGATAGCGCCGACGACGGCAACGCGACCGAAACGGAGAACAAAACCGCCATGCAGCCCGACGACGAGGCGTATTTCAACCGTCTCGAAGCCCGGCTTGACGAGGCGATGGCCGTCGCCCAACGGGCGAAAGGTCAGGGCAAAGACCCCGAAACCGAGGTCGAGATCCCGATTGCCAAGGACATGGCCGACCGGGTCGAAAACATACTCGGCATTCCGAACGTCGCCGAACGGGTCCGCGAACTCGAAACCCAGATGTCCCGCGAAGAGGCCGCACTTGCGCTCGCGAAGGATTTCGCCGAGGGCCGCGTCGGCGACTACGACAGCAAGGCCGGCAAGATTGAGGGGGCGGTTCGGACCGCCGTCGCGCTGCTGACCGAGGGGGTTGTCGCCGCGCCAATCGAGGGCATCGATCAGGTCGAAATCCTCTCGAACGACGACGGCACCGAGTTCGTCAACGTCTATTACGCCGGCCCAATCCGGTCGGCAGGCGGGACGGCCCAAGCGTTGTCGGTGCTCGTTGCGGATTACACGCGAAGCATTCTCGGCTTGGCCGAGTACAAGGGCCGAGACGACGAAATCGAACGCTACGTCGAAGAAATCAATCTCTACGACAAGGATACCGGACTGCAGTACTCTCCGAAAGACAAGGAGAGTCGGTTTATCGCGACCAACATGCCGATCATGCTCGACGGCGAGGCGACGGGCGACGAGGAGGTCTCGGGCTACCGGGATCTCGACCGCGTCGATACCAACTCGACCCGCGGCGGCATGTGTCTGGTGATGGCCGAGGGAATCGCGCTGAAGGCCCCGAAGATTCAGCGCTACACCCGCCAGCTCGAGGAGGTCGATTGGCCGTGGCTCCAAGATCTCATCGACGGAACAATCGAGAGCGATACGGAGCCACCGGAAGCCGATGGCGAGGCCGACACAGCCGATGGCGACGGCGACGACACCGAAACCGACGAGGCTGCGGAAGCGGCGGCCGACGAAGCCGCAGACGCGGAGCCGACAGCCGATGAGCACACCGACGGCCCGCCACGGGTCACACCGAAATCGAAGTTTCTGCTCGATCTGATCGCCGGCCGTCCCGTCTTCGGCCATCCATCCGAAGCCGGTGGCTTTCGGCTTCGGTACGGCCGCGCGCGGAATCTCGGCTTTGCGACCGCGGGCGTCCATCCGGCGACGATGCACGTCATCGACGACTTTCTGGCAACGGGCACGCAGATCAAAACCGAACGGCCCGGCAAGGCCGCCGGCGTCATCCCGGTCGACTCGATCGAGGGGCCAACGGTCCGACTGGCGACCGGCGAGGTTCGGCGGATCGATGATCCGGCCGAAGCGCTCGAACTCAGAAACGGTGTCGAGAAAATCCTCGATATCGGCGAGTATCTCGTCAACTACGGCGAGTTCGTCGAAAACAACCATCCGCTGGCTCCAGCGTCGTATGTCTATGAGTGGTGGCTCTTGGAGTTCGAGGCCGCCGGAGCCGACGTCCAAGCGCTCCTCGATGACCCCCGTATCGATCTCGAATCGCCCGCCGCCAAGGAGGCGCTTCAGTGGGCCGCCGACTACGACTGCCCGCTACACCCGAAATACACCTATTTATGGCACGATATTTCGGTCGAGGCCTTCGAGCGACTTGCTGAGACCGTTGCCGACGCAGAAATCGTGTCGAACGCGGACGACCGCGGCGACCTGCTCGTCATCGAGCGGACCCCCGGGGTGAGAGAAAGCCTCGAAAACCTCCTCGTCGAACACCAACAGACCGACGAAACACTCGAAATTCACGACTGGCTGCCGTTCGTCCGCTCACTCGGACTCACTGCCGAACTCGACAAACAGTACGAGGAGTTGTCAGCGACGGCAAAAGAGTGGGACGGCGGCGAAAACGCTGTCAAAGCGGTCTGTGAGGTCGCTCCCTTCGAGATCCGCGAGCGCGCCCCGACCCGGATCGGTGCGCGGATGGGCCGGCCCGAAAAAAGCGAAAAACGCGACCTTTCGCCGGCGGTCCACACGCTCTTTCCGATTACCGAGGCCGGCGGCAACCAGCGGGATGTCGCCGAGGCCGCCCGGACGATGGACGACCGGGGCCGACGTGGCGTGCTCAACATGCGGATCGGCCAGCGGCTCTGTCCGGACTGCGATACTCGCACATACAGATCGCAGTGTCCCGACTGCGGGAGTCATACCGAGCCGCATTTCGAATGCGAGGAGTGCGAGGTCGTCTGCGAGCCCGATGAGGCGGGTCGGGTCGAATGCCCCCGCTGTGAGCGCGAGGTTGATGCCGCTGGCTGGCAGGAGATCGACCTCCGAAGTGCATACCGTGGCGCGCTGGAGTCGATTTCCGAACGCGAAGGCAACTTCCAGATTCTCAAAGGCGTCAAAGGCCTCACGTCAGCAAACAAGACGCCCGAGGCGATGGAAAAAGGAATTCTTCGGTCGAAACACGGTGTTTCCTCATTTAAGGACGGCACTGTCCGCTACGATATGACCGACCTGCCCGTCACGGCGGTCAAACCCGAGGAGCTCGACGTGACGGTTGATCACTTCCGCGCGCTCGGCTACGAAACCGATATCGACGGCGACCCGCTCAAGCACGACGATCAGCTCATCGAACTCAAGGTTCAGGATATCGTCCTTTCGGATGGCGCAGCCGAGCACATGATCAAAACCGCCAATTTCGTCGACGACCTCTTAGAGCGATTTTACGGCCAGCCGGCATTTTACGGTATTGAGGAGCGCGACGACCTGATTGGCGAGCTTGTTTTCGGGATGGCCCCGCACACGAGCGCCGCAGTTGTCGGCCGTGTGATAGGATTTACAAGTGCGGCTGTTGGATATGCACACCCGTACTTTCACGCCGCAAAGCGCCGGAACTGTTTCCATCCGGATACGACGATTCAGTTCCGCGAAAAGGATGGTGAATGGGAGTATACTGACATACAGTCGATTGTCGAAGGCCATCTCACAGATCCTGATACAGATGACTTCGGTACGGAGATACAGGAGCTACAAGAGACAGTTGAGGTACCTTCGATAGACGGCGACGGGAACCAGACAATCAAACGGATCGAGGCAGTGTCGAAACATCCCTCGCCAGATCATCTCGTGCGCATCGAAACAAAACAGAACAGAGAGATTACCGTTACGCCGGACCATACGATGCTCCGATGGGGCGACGGCCCACAGCAGGTCGACGCCATGGAACTCGAAGCCGGTGACACCATCCCAGCACCAGCCGATACCGAACGCGAGGAGTTGTCCGTCTCAGCGACTACTAGAGATATCGTTCCGTGTAGTGACGGTGGGACTATCCACCTTGATGAAGTTGTTTCAACGAATTATATTAAAAGCGACACATCTTACACGTACTGCCTGACGGTCTCAGAAACGCATACACTCGTCGCAAACGACCTATTTACCGCGCAGTGTGACGGGGACGAAGACTGCGTCATGCTGCTAATGGACGGCCTTCTGAACTTTAGCCGACAGTTCCTACCGGACAAACGTGGCGGCCGGATGGACGCCCCGCTCGTGATGTCCTCGCGGATCGATCCCGCCGAGATCGACGACGAGGCGCACAATATGGACATCGTCCGCAGCTACCCACGCGAGTTCTACGAGGCGACCCTCGAGATGGCCGACCCCGAATCAATCGACATCAAAACGGGCGAGGATACCCTCGGGACCGAAAACCAGTACCGCGGCTTCGAGCACACCCATGACACCACGAATATCCATATGGGGCCGAGTCTGTCGGCCTACAAAACGCTCGGATCAATGATGGACAAGATGGATGCCCAGCTCGAACTGGCTCGCAAGCTACGGGCGGTCGACGAAACCGACGTTGCCGAGCGGGTCATCGAGTACCACTTTTTGCCCGACCTGATCGGGAACCTGCGGGCGTTTTCGCGGCAGAAAACCCGGTGTCTCGACTGCGGTGAAAAGTACCGCCGGATGCCGTTGTCCGGCGACTGCCGCGAGTGCGGCGGCCGAGTGAATCTGACAGTGCATCAGGGATCGGTCAACAAGTACATGGATACCGCAATCGAGGTTGCAGACCGGTTTGGCTGCCGAGAGTACACCAAACAACGGCTGGCGATTCTCGAACGGTCGCTCGAATCGGTGTTCGAAAACGACAAAAACAAACAGAGCGGGATTGCAGACTTCATGTAACCGGCTGTTGCCAACTCGGAGAGTCAGACAATGAGACGCGTTGACACACTTATGGGCTGACTCGACGTATACCACGGTATGAGTGGAACCGACCAAACCACAGCCACTGTCGAGTCGATTGCGGATCTCGCGCTGGGTGAAACCGTATACAACAGCGATGGCGAGCCACTTGGGGCCGTACGCGAAATAACGGAGACCGGATTTTTTGTCTCCGTTGAGACCGACCCAGACGTGGGACCGACACACCGTCGCTCAACCAGCGGCGAGTTCGGCGAGGCGTATCTGATGTGGCGCTGTATGGAGTGCGGTGAAATGGGCGAGATCGAATCGATGCCCGAACAGTGTCCGAACTGCGACGCACCGCGAGAGGAGCTCTACTACTGGACAGAAGACTAGCTCAAAAAACCGAGAGGCGAACAGCCAGTCGGGCAAGGCACGGAAACTCGCGGTATTTTTGTCCTGAGGCGAGCGAGAGCATCCATGAACATCGTCGTGTTCGGAGCCGGAAGCCTCGGGAGTCTCATCGGCGGCCTGCTGGCACGGGCTCACGACGTGACACTCGTCGGCCGGCCGGCGCATATGACGGCGATAGACGACACTGGATTACGGATCAGCGGCGACCTCGAAACGCGAGTTCATCCCGAGACGACGACTGACGGGACGGAGTTGCGCGCACACATCGCACTCGTGACCGTCAAAGCCGATGATACCAAAACAGCGGCTGCGTCGCTTGCAACCGGCGAGTTCGATGTCGTCTGCTCGCTGCAAAACGGACTGACCGAGCCACAGCTGCGAGCCGAACTTGACGCGCCCGTCCTCGCGGGAACGACAACCTATGGCGCACGGCTACGCGAGCCCGAACATGTCGCCTGTACTGGAATCGGGACCGTAACCGTTGGAGACGACCTCGAACGAGACGGGACGACCAGCCGACCCGATGCGACGGCGGCCGCCGAAACAGTCAGCCACGCGTTTCGAGCAGCCGGCATCGAGACCCTTGTTGCCGACGACATGGCGCACCGGCAGTGGAGAAAACTCGCCGTCAATGCCGCAATCAACCCGATTACGGCGCTGACGCGGCTGCCAAATGGTGCCGTCGTCGAGGAACCACTCTGGTCGGTTGCCCGCGCGGCCGCACGCGAGACGGCACAGGTAGCCCGCCAGACGGGCGTCTCGCTGTCGGATGAAGCGGCGGTCACCGCCGTGAAATCGGTTTGCGAAACGACGGAAGCCAACGAGTCGTCGATGTTACAAGACGTTGCAGCCGGGCGAGAAACCGAAATCGACGCCATCAACGGCGTCGTTGTCGAGCGCGCTGAGACACTCGGTGTCGACGTCCCAACAAATCAGCTACTGCATCGGCTGGTCAGCGGAATTGAGAACGACGACGAAAAAAGTCAACCAACAGCCGGAAACGACCTCAACACCACTCGGTGAGAACCGGCGCGTCGGTCTCCTGTACCGACAGCCAGGCCCCGTCGCGGCTGATATCCGCGATAATATAGGATGGTCGGCTAGCAGAGCAATCAACCGAGGCCATGATCTCGGTGTCCGACACGTCCGCGACAGGTGTGTGGTCCTGTGGCATGGTTCACAGTCACACCCTCAAGTAGTTAAACATATCGAAAGAAAACGTAGAATAGCCGAAACACCGGCTTCGAATAATACAAGCGGCTGGCCGACGGTAGACCGGAGTATGCACGTAGCCGATGCGATGACATCTCGGGACGAACTGGTAACCGTCGAGTTGCCCGGAACCCGCGACGACGTTTTAGCATACCTCCAGGATCACGGCTTTTCGTCGGTTCCAGTCGTCAAAGAGACCGACGGAGTCGAGGTATACCGTGGGCTCGTCTCCCGAGACGACCTAATCGAACGGCCCGACGAAGACCAACTCGCACTGCTTATGCGTGAGGTGCCGACGATCCACCCCGACGCCGATATCCACGATGTGGCCGAACTAATGGCAAGTGAACACGCCCGCCGGATTCCGGTTGTCGACGGCGACGACGAAAACGAACTGGTCGGCATCATCACCGTCACTGATGTAATTCGGGCGATTGCTCGCGGTGAGGTTGACGGCGAAACGGAGGTCGGCGAGTTGGCGACCGCTGAGATCAACACGACCTATGTCGAAACACCGCTGACGGTTGCCGAACGCGAAATCTATTACGCGAACGTTCCCTACACGGTCGTTCTCGACGATGACGGCGAGATGACGGGCATGCTGACCGAAGTCGACATCGTCGAAATCGCCCGCGTTGTCGAAGGCGAAGACGACACCGGTGAGTCAATCGCCGAACAGGACTCCGAGTGGGCCTGGGAGGGAATCAAAGCCGTCGGCAACCGGTACTTCCCGACCCGAAACGTCGAGATTCCCGCCGAACCGGTCGCCGAAGTCATGACGAGCGATGTCGTCACGATCGGGAAGACAAAAACCGCCAAAGCGGCTGCCCAAGCGATGATCACAAACGACATCGAACAGATTCCACTGCTCTCGGCTGGCGAACTCGTCGGTATCGTCCGCGATCTCGATCTGCTGGAGGGTGTCTGATGGCCGACCAACAAGACCTGATGGAGCTTGCCAAACGTCGGGGCTTTTTTTTCGGCTCGAACGGTGCCTACGGCGGCACCGCAGGCTTCTACACGTTCGGTCCCGAGGGCGCGTCACTCAAGCACAACGTTGAGGCCGCCTGGCGTGACCAGTTCACCCTCCGACTCGGCAACGACGAAATCGAAGCCCCGACGATCATGCCCGAAGCCGTTTTCGAGGCCTCGGGGCATCTCGATGGCTTCGACGATATGCTCGTCGAGTGTGCTGAATGTGGCGCAAGCCACCGCGCAGACCACCTAATTGAGGATGCTGTCGACGACATCGAAGACGCCGAGGCGCTCGGCATCGAACGCGTCGGCGAACTCATCGCTGAGCACGACCTTGCCTGTCCGGCCTGTGGGGCCTCGCTCGCGGGCGAACCCGTCGAGGATTTCAACCTCATGTTCGAGACCTCGATTGGCCCCGGTTCGGGCCAGCCGGGCTACATGCGACCCGAAACGGCGCAAGGAATTTTCGTCGAGTTCCCCCGACTCAAGGAGTACGCCCGCGGCCAGCTTCCGTTCGGTGTCACCCAGATCGGCACCGCCTACCGCAACGAGATCAGTCCCCGCCGCGGGATTATTCGCGTCCGTGAGTTCACGCAAGCCGAGTTAGAGCAGTTCATCGATCCCGAGGAGGACGAACCGCCACTCGGTGAGGTCGACGACGTCGAGGTCACCCTCTATCCGGCCACTGAACAGCACGCCGACGACGGTGCGTATATCGAGACCACCATCGGCGAGGCCGTCAACGAGGGCATCATCGGCTCGCCGTGGGTCGCATACTTCCTCGGCATCGCCCAGGGCTGGTACGAACGGGTCGGCGTCGACATGGATCGGTTCCGGTTCCGTCAGCATCTCGCTGGCGAACGCGCGCATTACGCGGCGGACTGTTGGGACGCCGAAAGCGAAATCGGCGGCAACTGGATCGAGATCGCCGGCTTCGCCTACCGTGGTGACTACGACCTGACGAAACACGGCGAGTACTCCGAAGACCGCTTTACGGTCTTCAAACGCTACGACGAGCCGATTACGGTCGAAAAAGCCGTCGTCGACCCCGATATGTCGGCGCTCGGCCCCGAGTTCGGTGGTGCGGCCGCCGGCATCGCCGAGGCGCTTCAGGAGTTGGCAGAACGGAATCCTGACGCCTTCGACGAGGACGAGGTAACGGTCGAAGCTGGCGGCGAAGAATATACGGTCGACACCGAGATTGCGAACTTCTCGGTCGAAGAACAGACCGAGTCGGGCGAACACATTACGCCCCACGTCGTCGAGCCCTCATTCGGCGTCGGTCGAACCGTCTATACGCTGCTCGAACACGGCTACAGCGAGGATGAAGTCGACGGCGAAACGCGAAGCTATCTTTCGCTCGCGCCCGAAATCGCGCCGACGAACGTCGCGGTCTTCCCGCTCGTCAGCAACGACGACGAGTTGGTCGCAGTCGCAACCGACGTTTCGCGGACGCTTCGACAGGCCGGCATTTCGGTCTTCTATGATGACTCGGGCTCGATCGGGCGGCGCTACCGCCGACAGGACGAGGTCGGGACGCCATTCTGTGTCACTGTCGACCAAGACGGACTTGAAGGCGACGGCGAACCGACCGTTACGCTCCGCGAACGCGACTCGGCCGCACAGATCCGGATTCCGGTTGCCGAGCTCGAAGCCGAGTTGGACGCGATCTTTTCGGGCGAGCAGACGTTCGGTGCGCTCCGCGGGCGACACGGCGATGTCGAAACTGATGTGACGACGGCGTGAGCAGCACCACGTAATGAGCGAATACGGACGACGGGCCGTTCACGCCAGCGGCGTTGGCATGCCGCTGTTGTATCTGCTCGGGCTAGCGAGTTGGACCCAGCTTCGGTATCTGATGATTCTCGTGACGGTCGTCGTCTTCATCCTCGAATTTCTCCGACTCGTCGTCGGGCTCACCCACTGGATCTACGACGAGCTGACACGGGAGTACGAACACGAGAGCATTGCGGGCTACGCCTACTACATGTTCAGTATGACCGCCGTTGCACTGCTGTTCGGGCCGGTGGTGACGATTCCAGCGATTTTGATGCTCGCACTGGGAGATCCCTTTAGCGGGATGCTCGGGGAAAACGGGGCTCACGAACACAAACGGCCCGCCGTCATCGGGGCAACTTTCGGCTTCTGTTTTCTGCTTACCGCGCCGTTTACGGTTCCGTGGGCGGGCGTCGCCACCGGCGCGGCGGCGGCCGCCGTCGGCGCGCTCTTCGGGGCGGTTGCCGACGGCGTCAAGCCGATTATCGGGGGAGTTGCCGTCGACGACAACCTCACCATTCCGCCTGTGGCGGCGCTCGGCATTGCCGGGACGCTCTGGCTCCTCGGTGTCGACACGGGCTTCGATCCAATTGGATTCTAATCGTCCGATTGTTTGTGTTGGCTGTGCCCAAATCACACACGAACCGGATCACGTAATCGTTTTGTAGCAGACCTCGAATATAGCTACCAATGACAGCGGTTCGTCGCTCAGGTTCGCCGTTGAATCACGAGCGACGGCTTCGGCGACGGCGACTACCGCGAGCGGGGCGGCCACACGTGGCCGACCTCGCCTCGTTTCGACGGCTCGGCCAGTAGGCTGACGCTGGTTTGGCCGACGATTCGTTTTTCCGTATCTCCGCTTTTCGGGTGCGTAGCCTGCTCGCTGTGACTATTTTCGAAAAATAGAAACGCTGAATTTAAGTCCCATACCCCGCTTTGTGTTCCTAATGACAAAGCGCGTGGCACTGGCGTTCAGCGGCGGTCTCGATACGACCGTCTGTGTGCCGGTTCTCGAAGAGGAGTACGGATACGACGAAGTAATCGGCGTCACCGTCGACGTCGGCCAGCCGGCCGAAGAGTTCGACGAGGCCCGAGAAACTGCCGAAGCGCTCGATCTCGAACACCACGTTGTCGACGCGAAAAACGAGTTCGCCGACCTCTGTTTCGACGCGGTTCGCGCAAATGCAGATTATCAGGGCTACCCGCTCGGGACGGCACTCGCCCGCCCCGTGATCGCCAAAGCGATCCTCCGTGTTGCGAAAGAACAGGGCTGTGAGGGGATTGCTCACGGCTGTACCGGCAAAGGCAACGACCAGCTCCGATTCGAGGCCGTCTGGCGCGCCTCTGATCTCGAAGTCATCGCGCCCGTCCGCGAGATGGGCATGACCCGCAACTGGGAAATCGAGTATGCCGCCGAACGCGACCTCCCTGTGCAGGCCGGTAACGACGGCGTCTGGTCGATTGACACCAACCTCTGGAGCCGTTCGATCGAGGGCGGCAAACTCGAAGAGCCGAGCTACGTCCCCGGCGAGGAAATCTACGAGTGGACGACCGCGCCGACCGGCGAGACCGAAGAGATTGAACTCGAATTCGATCAGGGGTATCCGGTCGCCCTCAACGGCGAGGAGATGGAACCGGTCGCACTCATCGAGGAACTCAACGAACTGGCGGGTTCCTACGGCGTCGGCCGCACCGACTCGATGGAAGATCGTATGCTCGGACTCAAAGTCCGCGAGAACTACGAACACCCCGCGGCAACGACGCTTTTGAACGCCCACAAGGGCCTCGAAGGGCTCGTTCTCACCAAAGAAGAACGCGACTTCAAAATGCAGGTCGACGCCGAATGGAGCCAGAAGGGCTACGAGGGCCTCGTCGACGGGCCACTCGTCGCCGCTCTTGAGGGATTCATCGCCGAGACCCAGAGTAAGGTCACGGGAACCGTCACGATCCGGTTTGAAGGCGGGCAGGCCCGCGTCGTCGGTCGTGAAAGCCCATATGCGGTGTACTCCGCGGATGCGGCCTCCTTTAACACCGAGACCGTCGGCAAAATCACCCAGGAGGACGCCACGGGCGTCGCTAAATACCACGGCTATCAGGATCGTATCGCCGCACAAGCGAAACACGCAGCCGACGAAGACAGCGAGTAAGCATGACCGACAAGAAGTCGACCGCGGAGCCAACCGCAGACGCGGAGGACGGAGAAACCGTTGTCCGTCGTGACCGATTTAGTGGCGGCCCCGCCCGCGACTTCTTATCAAGTCTCGCGGGCGACGAACGCATTTTTGCGGCCGACCTCGCCGTCGACCGCGCGCACGTGATCATGCTCGCTGAACAGGAGATTATCAGCGATGAAGAAGCCGGATCCATTCTCGGCGCACTCGCCGAGGTTGAGCAAGCAGGCCATGGCGCGCTCCCCGATGGCGAAGACGTTCACGAGGCGATTGAGTCGGCCGTGATCGACCGCGTCGGACCCGACGGCGGTAAAATGCACACCGCTCGGAGCCGCAACGACGAGGTCGCCGCCTGCATCCGCTACCGACTCCGTGCTGACTTACTCGATGCCATCGAGTCGACGCTCGCACTCCGTGAGGCACTGATTGTGGCGGCGAACGAGCACACCGAGACGGTCATGCCGGGCTACACGCATCTGCAGCCCGCCCAGCCGACCACCGTCGGGCACTACCTCATGTCGTATGCCTCGACGGTCGCTCGCGACACCGCACGCCTGGTCGATGCCTACGACCGAACCAACGAATCACCGCTCGGTGGGGCCGCCTTCGCAGGAACACCGTTTGATATCAACCGAGAGCGCACCGCCGAACTGCTCGGTTTTAACGGGGCGGTCGAAAACTCGATGGACGCCTCCTCAGCGCGCGACTTTCTGGCAGAGTCGACCGCGGCACTGGCGATTCACGCGACAACGCTCTCGGGACTGGCCGAGGATATCATCATTTTCGCCAACAAGGGCTACGTCGACCTCTCGGACGACTACAGTTCGACCTCCTCGATCATGCCCCAGAAGAAAAATCCCGATACGCTCGAACTCACCCGCGCGGTCGCCGGCGACGCTATCGGCGAGCTAACCGGGTTGTTGACGACGCTTAAAGGGTTGCCGCGAGCGTATAACCGTGACCTTCAGCGGGCACACCCCCACACGTTCCGTGCAGTCGACGCCGTCGTTGAGGCCTCGTCGATTGCGGCTGGTGCGGTGGCAACCGCGACATGGGACGAAGAGAAACTGGCCCAAGAGGCTGGCGCTGGTTTTTCGACGGCGACCGGCATTGCCGACCTGTTGGCGATGGCGGGGCTGCCGTTTCGTACGGCCCACGAGGTCGTCGCCCACGCGGCCGAGAAAGCCGAAACAGCCCACCAGGCGGTGTCGGCCGACCTGCTCGATACGGCGACCGAAGCCGTCCTCGGCGAGTCGCTGTTCGAGTACGTGAGCGAGGAGCGCGTCGACAAGGCGCTCGATCCCGCCGAGAGTGTCGCGAGCCGAGATTCGGTTGGCGGTCCCGCCCCGGAAGCGGTCGTTGGGTCGATCACCCGCGCACGCGAGCAGCTCGCTGCCGACGCCGACGCGCTCAGCGAACGGCTGTCGGCGCTCGAAAACGCCGAGGACCAGTTACACGAGGAGGTCGACCGCTATGTGTGAGGCGAACCAACAGCAAGGCGTGCTGCGGCGGCGACTCTGGTGCCAGCAGGCATCCCGACGGCGGCGGCCCCTTTCCGGGGCACATAGACCAACATGAAATTCAGCCGAGAATTTCCGCGAAGCGACGAAACGCACTAATTCACCCGTAGTAGCCACGCTATTTTCTGTAAGCAATCGGACAAGTTCGATGTGTTTAAGTATATACGTTGGAAAGAAGGGAGTACATACATGACCGAAGCAGAATGCCCAGAATGCGGGGCAACCGTCGAGCTGCACGACGACCTCGAAGTTGGAGAGATCATCGACTGTGGAACCTGTGGTGCCGAACTCGAAGTCATCGCCGTCGACCCGCCGGTTCTCGAACCAGCGCCAGAGCTCGAAGAGGACTGGGGCGAGTAAGCCACCCGTTGATTATACCGCCCACCGCCCAGTGGCGGATCGGGCCCATCCATTACCACTCATATGCACATCGGGATATGCTATTCGCGGATTCGAAAGGACGAAAAGCTGCTGCTCGGCGAGCTTCGCGAGCGCGGCCACGAAATCGAAAAAATTGACGTCCGGAAACACCAGTTCGGACTCGACGACACAACCGCACCCGTCGACGACCTCGATATCGTCGTCGACCGCTGTCTGTCGACCAGCCGGTCGCTGTATGCGACGCAGTTTTTCGAACACTACGGTATTCCGGTCGTCAATAGCGCCGAGACCGCCGACATCTGTGCGGATAAGGCGAAAAACAGCCTCGCGCTCAACAAGGCGGGTGTCCCCACGCCCGCGACGAAAGTCGCGTTCACGACGAAATCGGCGATGGAAGCCATCGAGGAATTCGGCTACCCCTGCGTTCTCAAGCCGGTTGTCGGCTCGTGGGGTCGGCTCATGGCGAAAATCGACTCAAAAAGCGCGGCGGAGGCGATTTTGGAGCACAAATCCGTGCTCGGGCATTACGAGCACAAGGTGTTCTACATTCAGGAGTTCGTCGACAAGCCGGGCCGCGATATCCGTGTGCTCGCCACCGATGGCGAGCCCGTCGCCGCGATGACCCGAACCTCGGATCACTGGCTGACGAATGCCGCAAAGGGCGGCGAAACGAACGACTTCGAACTCGACGAAACCGCGCTCGACCTCGTGAAAAAGGCGAGCGACGCAGTCGGTGGCGGCTTGCTCGGCGTCGACCTGATGGAAGTCGGCGGCGAAGAAAGCGGCGAGTACACGGTTCATGAGGTCAACCATACGGTTGAATTCAAAGCCCTCGATAGCTGTGTCGAGACTGATGTGCCGGCCGCGGTCGTCGACTGGCTCGAATCGAAAGCAGATAGTACAACGGATGAGATACAAACAACATGAGCAGTGACTCCGACGACGCAGGCGAGACCTACTCTGCGGCCGTCATCGGCGGAACGGGCTTTACTGGCGGCGAACTCCTTCGCCTGCTCGCGGGCCATCCAAACTTCGAGATCAAACAGGCGACCAGTCGATCGCAGGCGAGCAAAACCGTTGGGAGATCACATCCAAACCTTCGGGAGTTGAACCTCCGATTCTCCTCGCCTGAGGATCTTGAGTCGGTTGACGTGCTATTTGCGGCGACCCCGCACGGCGTTTCGATGGAGCAGATCGATACCTTCTATGAGCACGCCGACACGGTCGTCGACCTCTCGGCTGACTTCCGGCTCAACACGGCCGAACAGTACGATGAGTGGTATGACGGCCACAGCGCGCCTGAGTATCTCGATAAAAGCGTCTATGCACTACCCGAACTGACCCGCGATGAACTGCCTGGCGCAGAGCTTATCGCCAGTGGGGGCTGCAACGCTACCTCGACGATTTTGGGAGTGAAACCGCTGTTTGATGCCGGCATTCTTTCGGGCGACGAACAGATCGTCGTCGACGTCAAAGTCGGCTCCTCGGAGGGCGGCGCGGGCGGCGGGGCGGCCTCAAGCCATCCTGAACGCTCGGGAATTGTCCGGCCATATGCGCCAATCAGCCACCGTCACGAAGCCGAAATAGAGCAGTTCCTCGGCGTCTCGGTGTCGTTCACGGTCCACGCGGTCGACATGATCCGCGGCTCGTCGGCGACCTGCCACGTCTTCCCGAGCGCGCCCGTCTCGAAGGGCGACCTCTGGAAGGCCTACCGCGAAAGCTACGAGGATGAACCCTTCATGCGCCTCGTCGCTGGCGGCGGCGGCGTTTATCGCTACCCAGAGCCGAAGGCGGTCGCGGGAACCAACATTGGCGAGGTCGGCTTCGAACTCGATCCCTCGAACAAGCGGATCGTGGCGTTTTCGGCCATCGACAACATGATGAAAGGCTCCGCGGGGCAGGCGATTCACGGGACCAACGTTGCACTCGGCCTCGAAGAGACCGCAGGCCTCGACTTCATGGGGCTGCACCCAGTGGGCGCACCATAGCCCGACCGACGTATTTTCACTATGACCGGATACAATACTCCACCCGCGCCTGTTGCTCGCATTCGTGAGCACAGCGCAGACAGCCAGCAGACCGAACCGGCCGCCGAGAGGGCGAACCAGTACATCGCGGACGGTGGTCGAGAACCACCGGTCGTCGTAAAGATCGGCGGCGCAAAGGCCGTCGACCCCGAGGGCGCAGTCGGCGACATCGCCGCGCTCGTCGAGGCGGGCCGACAGGTGGTCGTCGTCCACGGCGGCTCGACCGCGGTCGACGAGACGCTCGAACGGATGGGCATCGAACCCACGTACGTCGAAACGCCCGGCGGCGTCACGGGCCGCTTTACCGACGCAGAGACGATCGAGGTCTTCGAGATGGTGATGGCCGGCAAACTCAACACCGAACTCACGACGCTCTTTCGGAATGCGGGCGTCGACGCGCTCGGCTTGTCGGGCGTTGACGGCGGCCTGCTCACCGGGCCGCGAAAGTCGGCCGTTCGCGTGCTCGAAGACGGGAAAAAGAAAATCAAACGCGGCGACCACTCGGGGAAGATCACCGCGGTCAACACGGCACTGCTCGACTCGCTGCTGAAAGACGGCTATACGCCAGTTGTGAGCGTGCCAATGGCTGGCGAAAATAAAGACGGATCGGTGACGCCGGTCAACGCCGACGCCGACCGTTCGGCCGCGGCGATTGCGGGCGCGCTCGGCGGAGAACTTATCATGCTAACCGATGTTACCGGCATTTACGCGGACCCGGATGATCCCGAGACGCTGATCGAGTCGGCGTCAACGTCGGCGGAGTTGGAGGCGGTCAAGACGGCAGCTGAAGGATTTATGACAAAGAAAGTGATGGCAGCGACCGAAGCATTGGAGGGCGGCTCACCCGCGGTGTTCGTCGCCAACGCGAACAGTGACGCGCCAGTGACCGACGCACTTGACGGGAGTGGGACGACGATCCACCGGAGCGTCCTGGACGACGCGGACAAAACGGAGGCAGACCAATGAGCGGCTTCGTCTTTTCGGAGAAACCGATCGAAATCGTTGACGGGGACGGCGCATACGTCACCGACAGCAACGGCACCGAGTACTTGGACATGGGTGCGAGCTACGCCTGTGTTCCCCTAGGTCACGGCAACGAGGCCGTCCAGGAGGCTGTAACCGACCAGCTCTCGCGGATCACCTACGTACAGGCCTCCTACCCGGTCGAAGTCAGGACGAAACTGTACGAGCTGCTTGCCGAGACGGCTCCGAGAACCGTCGACAACGTGTGGCTCTGTAACTCCGGGACCGAAGCCAACGAGGCGGCCCTGAAGTTCGCCCGAAGCGCGACGGGCAACTCGAAGATCGTCGCCACCAAGCGCGGCTTTCACGGCCGGACGATGGGCGCGCTGGCGACCACCTGGAAGGACAAGTACAAAAAGCCCTACGAGCCGCTGATCGGTGACGTCGAGTTCGTGCCGTACGGTGACGCCGAGGCGATGGCCGAGGCGGTCGACGACGAGACCGCCGCGGTGATCATCGAACCCGTCCAGGGCGAAGGTGGGATCAATCCCGGCCGCAAGAAGTATCTCCAGCGCGTTCGCGTCGAGACCGCGGTCAACGGTGCGGCGTTGATCTTCGATGAGGTCCAGACCGGGATGGGTCGAACCGGCACGCTGTGGGCCTCCGAGTGGGCCGACGTGGTGCCGGATATGATCACGAGCGCGAAGGGCCTCGGCAACGGCGTCCCGATCGGGGCGACGCTCTGTCGGGACTGGATCGCCGACAACTACGGTTCGCACGCCTCGACATTCAGCGGTGGCCCGGTTATTTCGGCGGCCGCACACGCAACCGTCTCAACGATCGTCGACGAAGAGATTCCAGCCCACGCCGCCGAGATCGGCGAGTACATGATGGCCGAACTCGAGGCCGCCGCCGAGGAACACGACCTGCCGGTTCGGGAGGTCCGCGGCAACGGCCTTATGATCGGCGTCGAGGTCAAACGCGGGGCGAACCGCGTGCTACGTGACCTCGCGCTCAACCACCAGGTGCTGGCGCTGCCGGCAGGCCGGACAGTTATCCGATTCCTGCCGCCGCTCACCATTGACACCGAACACGCCGATGCGGTTGTCGACGCGCTCACGGAGGCGCTCTCCTAATGGCCGTCGGAACCGACGTTGAGGGATCGGTGCTCGATCATCCCGACCTCACCACCGAGGGACGAACACTGCTGACTGAACTCGTCTCGATTCCGTCGGTGTCCGGCGAGGAGACCGATGCGGCCGAGGCGCTTGCAGCCTTTTTCGAACGCCACGGACGCGAGGTCGAAATCGACGCTATTGGCAACGTCCGTGCGCCCGGTGACGACACCGTCTTGCTCACCTCACACATCGATACCGTCCCCGGTGAGATTCCGGTCGAAGTGACCGAGGGTGAGGACGGACCTGAGCTTTGGGGCCGCGGCAGCGTCGATGCCACCGGCCCGCTGGCAGCCATGGCGGTTGCTGCAGTCGAAACGGGGGCCTCTTTTGTTGGTGTGGTCGGTGAGGAGTCGGATTCACGCGGGGCTTGGCACCTCGTTGAGACACGCGAAGCTCCCGAGGCAGTCATCAATGGCGAGCCATCCGGGTGGAACGGCATTACACTCGGCTACCGTGGCCTGCTTGAGGGCACCTATGTCGCAACCAGCGAATCAGGCCACAGTTCGCGACCTGATCCGAACGCGATTCAGGATGCGATGAACTGGTGGAACCGCGTCGAGAGCGTCTTCGAGCCCGACGAGTGGGTGCCCGTCTTCGAGCAGGTGACGACAAAGCCCATCGATTTTACGGGCGGTATCTCCGTTGACGGCCTCTCGATGGAGACGACGATGGAGTTTCAGCTTCGCGTGCCGCCGGAGCGAACGCCCGATGAGGTTCGGGTACTGGCTGACGCCGAGTTGCAGTCGGGGACGGTCAACTGGTCAGGGTCGATCCCGCCGGTGATGACGAGTCCGCGAACCGAGGTCGCCCGGCTGTTTCGGGTGGCGATTCGGAAGCAGGGCGGCGATCCGCGGCTGTTGCGAAAAACCGGAACCAGCGATATGAACGTCTATGCCGAACACTGGGACTGCCCGATGGTCACCTACGGCCCCGGCGACTCGGATCTCGATCACGCGCCGAACGAGCACATTAGCCTCACTGAATTCGACCACGCGGTTGACGTGCTGATCGAGGTCTGTGAAACCCTCGGCGTACAGCCAGCTGACGAATCGCACGATACCACTGCAGACACGACGGAGTAAGCCATGAAGACGGACAACTTTCTCGACATTGATGACATTTCGGCCGACGAACTCGAACAGGTCTTAGACCGCGCCGCCGCGCTCAAACACGGCACGGACGAAACCCAACTCAGCCAACAAACCCTCGGGATGCTCTTCGAAAAGCCGAGCACCCGGACTCGGATTTCGTTTGAGACAGGGATGACACAGCTCGGCGGCCATGCGATTTTCATGGGTCCCGAGGACATCCAACTGGGCCACGGCGAGCCGCTGAAAGACACCGCCCGCGCGATGGGCCGGTACGTCGACGCGATTATGGCCCGGCTCTTTGCCCACGAAGATGCCGAAATTCTCGCCGAATACGCTGACGTGCCCGTAATCAATGGGCTGACCGACGATGCCCATCCGTGTCAGACACTGGCGGATCTGCTGACGATCCGCGAACAGTTCGACGAGGACGTGCAGGTCGCGTGGGTCGGCGACGGCAACAACGTCGGCCAATCATTTGCGATCGGCTGTGCCCTTGCCGGAGTCGACCTGACGGTTGCCACGCCAATGGGCTACGGGATGGACGACGCCGTGATCGACCGGGCCGCAGAGCTGGGCGAGGCCCCCGAGATCTCTACCGATCCCGCCGAGGCGATCGAGGACGTCGATGTCATCTACACCGATGTCTGGGTGTCGATGGGCCAAGAGGACGAACGCGAGGCAAAACTTGCGGCGTTCGATGGCTTCCAACTCAACGAGGCGCTGCTTGCCGATAGCGACGCCAAAATCATGCACTGTCTGCCCGCCCACCGCGGCGAGGAGATTACCGATGCAGTCGTCGAGAGCGACCGCTCGATCGTCTGGGATCAGGCCGAAAACCGACTTCATGCCCAAAAGGCGCTGTTGGTCGAGTTACTTGCGTAGCTGCTGAGACGAAACGTACTGCTATCGGTCACAGAAAACGTTGTTGCTGAGGTCCGTCGAATCGAGCGTTGGCGGATAGCTTCCTTTCGGTCCATGGACGGAATCGTTAGCCTCGCGGATATGTGTCCGTAGATGATTTGCCGTAAACTGACAGTCCGAATCGTTTCGGACTGTCGCCCGTTCGTCCCCGCAGAGCGGACAGCGCCACCAACAAAATGGGGTCGAAAACTGCTTATTTGTACGCATTATGTGATGACAGGTAGTCAGAAGCCCGAGAACAAAACTGTTGTTACGGACTACCACACTACCGGTCACACCGGGGCTCACGCGCTCTCAATACCGGCTGCAGCGCCGGCTCAGTCGGTAAACGCCGTGTACAACACGCCCAGCAGGCCACCGTAAACAACGTGGCCGACGAGGCTCATCGGGTTGACGTCGGGAACCGGCGGGTTCATCGGAAGCATCGCACCGACCCACGCGGGCATGACGAATGTCGCAAGCACTGCCCAGAGAACGATTCCGTAGACGACGCCAAAGGCGACGGTTTTGCCGGCTGTCTCGGTTAGTTGGGGTGCCGCCCCGGTCAGCCCGGCGAAGACGACGCCGAGAACCGCCGAATGGGCCATGTGGATCGTCCAGCCGGCCAGCCCGCCTTCGAGCCCGTACATACCGGGAATCGCCATCTCGACGATGTTCGGCATCATCATCGACATCATGATCCCGAAGACGAGTCCGCCACCGAGTCCACCGAGGACACCGGCTTTCCAGTTACTGTGCGCAGTTAGTTCAGCCGTCAGCGTAGAGGTTTTTGTTGCCATCGTCGTCCGGTCCGACGCCGAGTGGAGACAAAGGTCTGGCTCGGAGCGGCACGGCGGATGCACAACACCAAAACAGTTGTTGATACTAATTAGTAGCAAGCAGGTACGGCATCGCAATCCGGTCAGTATTCGTCGGCGTCAGCCGACTGGTCGTCCAATCCCGGAGGCAGCCCGAGATGTTTGAGGCCGTCCTGTGCAACAATATCGAGACGATAGAGTGTCGTGTCGGTACCGGCGCTTGCGCGCTCGAACAGGTCGGGTCGCCACCGAATATCCATGGCTTCGAGGACTGCCGGCCGCTCGTCGTGGGGAACTTCGGACAGTGGTCCCGAAACGATGACGCTCCGCCAATTAAACGGTGTTTCAGCCCGATACACCGTGAATTGGGCCGTCTCAGCCTGTTGGCTGTATCGCTGTTTCTCGCTCGACGATCCAAGCACGTAGACGAAGTAGATGGCCGAGTCGCCATCAAACCAGTACGAGAGCGGTCGCAACACGGGAGCGCTGGTGTCGCCTCCGGGAAGTCCCAGGACGCCGACAGACTGACTCGACAGAAAGCCGCGAATATCCGAATCGCTCATTCGAACCATCCCGTACTCGGCGAGGTCGTCAACAGTCATACCCCAAACCATGGCCGAGCGGTGCATAAGCGGTCGCTCGCGTCGAAAAACCAGAGAGTCAGCACCGCTGAAACAACAGCAGTCCCACAGCGCAGTGAGATCACTTTCACTTCGGTCACCACACGTTTTAATCCAATGAGGAGAAAGGGAGAGTGTGGCAGCCGCAGACGACCAGCTACGGTTCTTTCCGTACGAAACGCCGTATCCGAACCAGCGCGAGGCGATCGACCGGATTGCCAACGCGCTGAGCCACGGCCAAGACGTCCTTTTAGAGGGTGCACCCGGAACCGGTAAAACGCTATCAGCACTGGTTCCGGCGCTCGAATACGCTCGCGAGCACGACAAAACGGTCGTCATCACGACTAACGTCCACCAGCAGATGCGCCAGTTCGTCGAGGATGCGCGTGCGATTACGCGCACCGAGCCGATTCGGGCAGTCGTGTTCAAGGGCAAAGCCAAGATGTGTCATATCGACGTTGGCTACCAAGAGTGCCAGAGCCTGCGGGATACGACCCGCGCACTCGTCGAGACCGAGGCCGACAAAAATCAGTTGGCCGAACGACAGCAAGAACTCCTCGAAGAGAGCAAACAGGGGAATTCGGGGGCCGCCGAGGCCCGCAGTGCCGTCATGGATGAACTCGACTCGCTCGAAGACGAACTCGATGAGCTTCGCGGTGGCAACGTCTGTGACTACTATTACAACAATCTCACCGACGACAACAGTGAGTTTTTTTCCTGGCTCTTCGAAGACGTCCGGACACCCGAAAACGTCTACGAATACGCTGACGAGAAGGGGCTCTGTGGCTACGAACTGCTCAAAGAAGGTATGGAGGGGGTTGACCTCGTGGTCTGTAACTATCATCACCTCCTCGATCCGATGATCCGCGAGCAGTTCTTCCGGTGGCTCGACTGCGACCCGAGTGACGTGATCACTGTCTTCGACGAGGCCCACAACATCGAGGGGGCCGCCCGTGATCACGCAACCCGAACGCTGACCGAAAACACCCTCCAGTCAGCAATCGACGAACTCGACGACCTGGACGATTCACGCGCCGAACCCGCGCTCAACGTGATTCGTGCCTTTACGGAGGCGCTGCAGGCAACCTACGATGACGCACTCGGAACCGGCTATGAGCGCGACCAGATCGGCGAGAACTGGGAGGATGTCTCGGTTGCAAACGAAAACGCCCGCGACGATCTGACACTGGCGTTCTTACAGCGCTATGAGGGCCGCGGTATCGACATCGAAACCGAACTGGCCGTGCAGTTGGGTAAGGTGCTCGACGAGGAGTACGAACAGGCCTACAAGGACGGCGAGGCGACGACGCGAGCGGAGTGTCAGACCCTGCAGGCGGCGAGTTTCATCAGCACCTGGATGTCGGAAGGCGGCGAACTCGGCCAACATCCGATGCTCGGCGTCCGGCGGGATGCCGGAACCGAGGAGCTCTACGGTCGCGCAGAGCTCTACACCTGTATTCCACGTGAGGTCACCCGTGAGCTATTCGAGGAGGTCTACGCAAGCGTCCTGATGAGTGCAACGCTCCGACCCTTCGATGTGACCGAAGACGTCCTCGGCCTCGAATCGCCGGCGACACTCGCCTACGGGCTCGAATATCCCGAAGCGAACCGGCGAACCTACGCTGCGAAAATCCCGGCGCTGTTCGCCAAGGAACGCGACAATCCCGATACGCAGGCAACGATTACCGCAATGCTCCGGGACGTAATCCGGTTTACCCCCGGTAATACGCTTGTGTTTTTTCCGTCATATTCGGAGGCCCAGCGCTATTACGACCGGCTCGGCGGCAACAGCATACAGGGCCACGAACTCGGTACACTCATTCTCGATGAGTCGGGTGTGACAACCGAAGACCTCCGACAGCGCTTTGTCGAGAGCGACAACGCAACGCTCTGTACGTCGCTGTGGGGAACGCTCGCCGAGGGCGTGAGCTTCGACGGCGACGACGCCCGGACCGTCGTCGTCGTTGGCGTCCCGTATCCGCAGCTTTCGGAACGAATGGACGCCGTCCAGGACGCGTACAACCGCTCGTACAGCGACAGCCGACGAAAGCGGGATGCGGGCTGGGCCTATGCGGTCGAGATTCCGACGATCCGCAAGACACGGCAAGCATTGGGTCGCGTGATTCGGTCACCCGAGGATTTCGGCGTCAGAATCCTGGCCGACAAACGCTATACGCAGGCGGATATGGGGAAATATGGCGTCCGCGGGAGCTTTCCGGCCGAAGAGCGCGCCGAGCTGGTCGACATCAGCCCTGAAAAACTCAAATTCGCCATGCTGAATTTTTACACTGACCACGGCGGCTACGATGGCGAACCGCCACGGCCGTGACTGTCTCACGAGAGCTGCTAATTCGTGTACAGAGCCGTCAGTTCGTGTGTTGCAACCGACGTTGTGTACGTGGCCGCAGTAAATCGTTATCTAACCCACGAATAGGCCAGTGACAATAACATATATCCCAATGACCACAAGCACGCTCGGCACGAGCCAGCGGTCGAGTCGATCCGAGATACCGTCGGTTGCAACCCGATAGACGGCCAGCAAGCTAGCGAAAAATACGACGCCAGCGCCGACCAGATAGACGCCGATAACAACGGCGAGTTCGGAATGCGATAGATCGGCGAAAAACGGAATGTACACCGCGATGTTTTCGCCGCTAAGGCCGATCCCGGCGATTGCTACCACCCCAGTTCGGCCAACCGGGTTCGAGACAACCGGCGACGCCTCAACCGTTACTTCCGGCGGCTGACCCAACAGTCCCCACAGGCCGAGGCCGAGTGGGATACCTCCCAGCAGAAACGCCCAACCATCGAGGAGCTCGGCAGCGAGCAGCGCACCCAAAACAGCCCCAGCGAGTCCCAGACAGAAACTCACGTAGTGGCCGACAAACACCTCTCGCAGATGGTAGTCGTTGTCCGCGCAGAAGGCACTGATAACGATGAGCGTATCGAGGTTTGTTGCGGCGAACAGCCAGACAGCAACAAATAAAACGGTATCCACGTGACAATTGAAAAATTACATTGTGATACTAAATGGATTCCGCTCGGAGAGTCACAACGTTTTATTCACGACCGCGAACAAAATACGATCAGATGCCAGCGATCACGCTCTCCAATGTCACGAAACGGTACGGTGATGTTACCGCCGTCCGTGACATCGATCTCACTGTCGAATCGGGTGAAATATACGGCTTTCTCGGACCAAACGGCGCGGGGAAGTCGACGACGATTAACATGCTCTTGGACTTCGTCAGGCCGACCGACGGAACCATCGAGGTCCTCGGCGAGTCAGTCGCCGAAAACGGCGTTTCAATCCGCGAACGAACCGGCGTCCTCCCGGAAGGATTCGACGTCTACAGCCGGCTCAGCGGGCGAAAACACATCGAGTTCGCGATCGATTCGAAAAAGGCAGCCGACGACCCCGACGAAATCCTTAGCCGCGTTGGGCTGAGCGAGGCGGCCGACCGCAACGCCGGTGGCTACTCGAAAGGGATGCGACAACGACTCGCCCTCGGGATGGCCCTCGTCGGCGAGCCCGAGTTGCTGATTCTCGACGAGCCCTCCTCGGGGCTTGATCCCGGCGGAGCCAAGGAAATGCGTGACATCGTCACCGCCGAAGCCGACCGGGGGGCAACGGTCTTTTTTTCCAGTCACGTTCTCGGACAGGTCGAAGCCGTCTGCGACCGGGTCGGGATTTTGCACGAGGGCGAACTCGTCGTCGAAGACAGCATGGAGGGGCTACGGACGAGCGCCGATAGCGAGGAGACGCTCATTTTGACCGTCGACGACGCAACTGACGACGATCTTGATGCGGTCCGGGCGTTGGCGGGCGTTTCGGGAGCCGCTATCGACGGCGACATTGTGACCGTTGCCTGTGAGTCGGCAACGAAGACAACCGTTATTTCGACGCTCGGCGAGGCGGGCATCGAGATTCTGGATATCGAAACCGACTCCACCTCGCTCGAAGAGCTGTTTCTCTCGTATACCGAGGGCGAGGGTGTTGTTGGCGATGCGGAATCAACAGCCGATGGGACACGGGCAACACAGGCCGCGACGCCACCGGAGGGAGCCCAATGAGCTGGCTGGTCGTTGCCCGCAAGGATTTCGAGGACTCGATTCGGTCGCGCTGGCTGGTCGGGCTGACCGCGTTTTTCGTGCTCTTGCTGTCGGCCTTTGCTTATATTGTCCGGCCCGAACCAGGTGAAACAGCGAGTGCAAATGCCGTCTTGCAGCTCTCCGGAGACCTGTTTATTGGAACGCTCGTCCCGTTGATCGCGCTTGTCATCGCCTACAACGCCATTACTGGCGAACGAAAATCCGGCTCGCTGAAGCTGCTGTTGTCGCTGCCGCACTCGCGGGCAGATGTCGTCTTCGGTAAGGTTGCGGGCCGGTCGGCCGCGCTGTCGACGGCGATTATTGTCGGCTTTGTTCTGCCGGCCGTGATTCTCGCCGTGGGGCCGTTTACGCTCGACATTGGGGCGTATCTCGGCTACACCGTGTTGGTCGCGCTCTTGGCGTCGGTCTTCGTCGCCATCGCGGTCGGCTGGTCGGCCGCAGCCCCCTCGCAGCGAATCGCGCTCGGCGGGGCAATCGGGCTCTACTTCCTGTTTGTCCCCTTCTGGTCGGCCATCCAGTTCCGACTCCAGATGGCGCTGGCCTCGCTCCCCGAGTGGTTCCCACTCGGGGCCGAAACGGCGGGCAATCTGTTATGGCTCAGTAATCCCTCGTCGGTCTATCAGGGCCTTTCGAGCGTCGTCCTTGCCGGGGAGTTTCTCAGCGGTGAAACCGCAGATCTCCAGCTAGCAGCGATCTCGATGCTTTTGTTCTGGCTGCTGGCCGCGCCGCTGGTCGGCCTGCTGTTTTTCGAACGGCGAGATCTGTAGGCCGCACCGAAGCCAGTCGAAAAACGCGGTCCGAACGCTACTCACCCGGTGGCCACTCGATACCGCGGTCCGCGAGGAATGTCGAAAACGCCTCCTCGTCGAGGACAGGCACGTCGTTGTCGGCCGCATCGTCCTGTTTTCGCTGCCCGGCGTTGTCACCGGCGACGAGATAGTCGGTATTTCCGGAGACACTGCCGGTTGCGTTCGCCCCGTGGGCTTCGACGTGCGACTGGGCGTCACCACGGGAGACGGCCAACGAGCCCGTAAAGACGAACGTCAACCCGCCGAGTTCGTCGCTTCCGGCGTCGACATCGACTGACTGTGGCTCGACGCCCGCAGCCCGGAGGTCCGCAAGTGCCGAGCGGTTATTCGGGTTGGCGAAAAACGTCCGAATCTTCTCGGCAACAATTGGCCCGACATCGTCGACAGCCTCCAACTCGTCAGGGTCGGCCTCGATCACAGCGTCGAGCGAGCCGAATTCACGGGCGAGCGCCGAGGCCGTCGAGCCACCGACCTCAGGTATTGAAAGGGCCGTTAAAAAGGAGTCGAGCGGCGGTTCGCGGGCCGCGTCGATCTCCTCGAGCAGGTTGTCGGCGCTTTTCTCACCCCAGCCGTCCAACTCGGTGAGATCATCGCGGCTGAGTCGGTAAAGATCGGCCAATGAATCGATGAGCCCAGCCTCGCGCAGTTGGGCGATACGTTCGGGGCCAAAGCCCTCGATATCGAGGCCACCGCGGCTGACGTAATGCTCTATTTTCCGTTCGAGTTGGGCTTCGCAGGCCAGACCACTCGGACAGAACGCCAGCGGGCCATCGCGTTCGACGAAGCTCCCACAGGACGGACAAGTCGGTGGGAACTGGAAGGTCTCGTCGCTTGCAGCTTCGACGACCTCCTCAATATAGGGGATAACATCGCCAGCCCGGAGGACGCGAACTGTGTCGCCGACGTCGACGCCGAGCGATTCGATCTCACCGGGGTTGTGCAGCGTCGCCCGCGAGACGGTGACGCCACCGACTTGGACGGGGTCGAGCAGTGCGACCGGTGTAAGCCGGCCTGTCCGGCCGACCTGGACGACGATATCGGTGACCTTGGTGACTTCGGTTCGAGCGGGGAACTTGTAAGCAAAGGCCGAACGGGTTTCTCTGGCCGTGTTGCCGAGCGCGTCGCAGGCGGCGATGTCGTTGACCTTGATGACGACGCCGTCGATTTCGTAGTTGAGGTCCTCGCGGGCGGCCATGAGCTCGTCGCGGTAGTCGATGGCCGCCTCAATATCGGCGACCCGTTCGGCACGCGCGTCGACGTGAAAGCCCCACGACCGGAAGGCGTCGAGTTCGGCCCACTGGGTATCAGGCCGTTGGGTAGAATCGTCTTCGTAGGCCATAATCCCGTAGACGAAACAGTCGAGTGGCCGGTCGGCGACGACGGTCGGATCGAGCTGGCGAATCGAGCCCGCCGTTGCGTTTCGTGGATTAGCGAAGGGTTCCTCGCCGGCTTCGACCCGCTCGCGGTTGTGTTCGCGAAAGCCGTCTTTCGGCATGAAGACCTCGCTGCGAACCGCGAGAAAGTCGGGATACTCGCCGCGGAGTCGTTGAGGGATTGAGCGAATCCGCCGGGCTTGAGCGGTTACGTCGTCGCCCTCATAGCCGTCGCCGCGGGTTGCTGCACGGACGAGCCGGCCGTCCTCGTAGACGATTTCGAGTGAGATGCCGTCGAATTTCGGTTCACAGACGTAGCCGATTTTGTCCGGATCGAAGCCCTCGGCGCGAAGCTGTCGGCCGACACGAACGTCGAACTCTCGAACGTCGCTTGCCTCGCCACTCTGGCCGATCGAAAGCATTGGGGCGGTGTGTTCAACGGTGTCGAGTTCGTCAACGGGCTCGCCGCCAACCCGCTGGGTTGGACTGTCGGGTGCAACGAGGTCGAATGCGTCTTCGAGATCTCGGAGTCGAGAAAACAACAAGTCATAGATGCGGTCGGCAACGAGCGGGTCGGCCTCGATATAATAGCGGTAGTCGTGTTCACGGATTGCATCTCGAAGCTGGCTAATCTGGTGTTCGGCATTGGCCGGCGAAAGCGCTTCGATCGGCTCGAAATCGGTTGGTGGATCCCGGAGAAAGGGATTGTCCGGAGCGTCAGAGTGGCTCATTGTCTTCAGCTACGGACGGTTGGTGAAAAAAGCAGTTGGATTCAGTTGGGTTGTTGTTGGGGCGCAGTACGCGTGACTCGCGCTGGGGCGACTCAAATCGGGCTAAAACGCCTTGATTCGAACTGAAACTGACTGCTGGGAGCAACACAGCACCGAGCAGCTGAATCGATGCTAATATATCTTCTTCTCGATAGATCACCGAACCACTAGTATATATATTCAAGACTGTTGTGTGAAGAGATAATGACTGATGACGTACTGCTAAGTCTCGTCATCGTCTCGCTTGTCTTCCTTGCAGTAGTCGTCAGCGGCCTGCTCGCGCTGTATTCGAGATACCAGATCAGCCACCCGATTTCGGAGTCCTATAGTCTCCTCATGACGGCGGACTGTCTGTGGGCGGGCTCGTATCTACTGATGATCATCGGGGCTGGGAGCTTTCTCACCGAGTTTGGGCTGGTGATGAAGGCGTTGATGTCGACGCTGGCTGGCGTTGCATGGCTCCTGTTCGTCAGCGAGTACACGGGCGATAGCGAGTGGATTCCGCGGTGGGTCTGGTGGATACTGACGTTCGAGGCAGTGGTCTTTAGCATCCTCGTGGCCCTCAATCCCGAAGGCCTCGTGATTAGTGCGGTGACTGTCGAGCAACTCGGCGCAGTGACGTTTGCGATCGAAACGGCGGGCGTGATCACCGAACTGCAGCTCCTCGTGAGTGCGGGACTGGTGGTCACGTCGCTCGTCTTGTTAGGACGGTTTTCGCTCCGGACCCAGACAGTCTACCGGTACCAAGCACTCATTATTTTCCTCACAGGGGTCGTCGTGGTCACGTCGGCGATTCTGTTCACCAGTGGCTATCGGATTCACCCGCTGGTTGATCCGACGCCGATTCTCTTTAATATCCAAGCGATAGCCGTTGGCTGGGCGCTCTACCGGTATGATTTTTTGAAGCTGGCACCGGTGATTGTGACCCGGTTTTTCAAAGAAATGAACGATCCGGTGCTGATTATCGATCCCGAATTCGTCATTGCCGATTACAACAAAGCTGCCGAGCAGCTGATCGGCGGACTCACACAGTCGCTCGCGGTCGACGCGATTGATGAAAAGCAGTTTGCCAGTGTGCTTCGGACCGCAATCTCAGGAACGGAATCGGATGTCGAGTTTGCCAAGGAGACGGCTGGTGGAACAGATGTGTACGATATCGAGGTAACCGCGGTGACTGACCAGTTTGGGCTGACCCAAGGATACGTCGTGGTGTTGCGTGAAATTACCAGTCGGAAACGGCGTGGACAGAAGCTTCGAGAACAAAACGAACGGCTCGAAGAGTTTGCGGACATTATTTCGCACGACCTCCGGAATCCACTGACAACCGCCGACGGCTGGACACGGATTATTGACGAACAGTTGGCTGAAGACGACCCGGATATCGAAGCGGCCAGACAACGGCTTAGACGGGTGACGGGAGCACACGAACGGATGGAAGAACTCATTTCGATGCTGCTCACGGTCGCCAGAGAGGGACAGAATATCGAGCAAACAGATTCAATTTCGCTCACACAGTGTGCCACAGAGGCGTGGGAAACGGCCCATACGGCAGGAATGGCGCTCGAAATAGAGACTGACAGACGTGTCGAAACCGATCCACGCCGCCTCAAACAGGCCTTCGAGAACCTTTTTCGAAATGCCAACGAACATGGGTCAGCGACGACGGTGTATCTCACCGAGCTTCCTGATGGGTTTGCGGTCGAGGACGACGGAACGGGAATGTCAGCTGCCGAGCAAGAAGCAGTATTCGAATTCGGCTACAGCACCGATGAGGATGGAACCGGTATCGGTCTGGCCGTCGTCAGGCGGATTATTGAGGCGCATGGCTGGGACATCGAAATCACTGACGGTGCGCACGGCGGGACACGGTTCGAGATTACGACCGTTTCGACTCCCTCACCGTGAACCATGTCAACATGAAAAACACAGCGGCAGCCTTTGCCGTAACTGTCGTGCATAAACATCTGTAGAGATATGCGTACGATACATGACTGAGGGCTTCAACACACGGAGTCTGCATGCTGGATCGGAGCCCGATCCGGCAACCGGTGCTCGGGCGACGCCGATCTACCAGACCACCTCCTACGTGTTTGACGACGCTGAGACCGCCGCGGAACTCTATGCGCTCCGCGAGGAGGGTGACGTCTACTCGCGAGTCTCAAATCCAACCGTTCGCCAGCTCGAAGCCCGGCTGGCGGCGCTCGAAGGTGGTGTCGGAGCGGTTGCAACTGCCGCCGGCATGGCCGCGCTTGACTCGGCGACAACGATTTTGGCCGAATCCGGCGACAACATCGTTGCCAGCAGCGACATGTACGGCGGAACCGGCGCGTATCTCTCGAAGTTAGCACCGCGACGCGGGATCGAAGCCCGGACGGTGCCAACACTCGATTACGACGCCTATGCGGAGGCAATCGATGACGATACCGCCTACGTCCACGTCGAAACACTCGCAAATCCCTCGCTCGTCACGCCGGATTTCGAGCGGCTCGCCGAGGTTGCTCACGAGCAGTGTGTCCCACTGGTCGTCGACAACACCTTCGGGACACCATGTCTGTGCCGGCCGCTCGAACACGGTGCCGACATCGTCTGGGAGTCTACAACGAAATGGATTCACGGCTCGGGAACGACCGTCGGCGGGATTCTCGTCGATGGAGGAACCTTCCCATGGGATCATCCCGATGCGGACTATCCGGAACTGGCAGGCGAAAATCCCGGCTTCGGCTTTGATTTCTCCGAGCGGTTTGGCGAGCGTGCCTTTACACTCGCCGCACGCCACCGTGCGGTCCGGGCACTCGGCAACCAGCAGTCACCCTTTGACGCCTGGCAGACGATGCAGGGACTCGAAACGTTGCCACTGCGGATGGATCGACACTGTTCGAACGCCCAGGAGGTCGCGGCGTTCTTGCGAGACGATCCGCGGGTCGCATGGGTGACGTACCCCGGATTTGCCGATCATCCGACCCACGACAACGCAAATCAGTATCTCGATGGCTACGGCGGCATGGTCACCTTCGGCGTTGAAGGCGGCTTCGAGCCAGCGAAAGCGTTCTGTGAGGGCGTCGAACTGACAAGCTTCCTTGCCAACATTGGAGATGCGAAAACGCTGGTTATTCATCCCGCCTCGACAACCCATGCCCAACTCAGTGCCGATGAACAGCGCGCAGCAGGCGTCAACCCCGACATGCTCCGGCTCTCAGTTGGAATCGAGAATCTCGAAGATATTCTCGGGGATCTCGATGCCGGACTAACGGCGGCAGCGCAACACCAATAACCGGAGCCACCACAGAGAACATAATGAGATTCCGACGCCTATCAGCCACTAACACAGGAGCGAGCCCATGAGTGCAACCGATGTCGACCGCGGAGCCATCGACGTCGGCGAGTTCCGCTTCGAGTGTGGCGAGTCGATCGAACAGTTGGAGGTTGCATACGAAGCCTACGGTGAGTTCACCGGCGACAACGCGGTGTTAGTCTGTCACGCCCTAACCGGCAGCCAGAACGTCGCCAGCTACAACACCCCCGGAACGGCGGGGCAAGCGCGCGCCTGGTGGGGCGATATCGTCGGCCCCGGCAAGGCCATCGATACGACCGAATACTACGTCGTCTGTGCGAACGTTCCAGGCTCGTGTTATGGTTCGTCGGGACCGTCTTCGATCAATCCCGACACCGGCGAGCCGTGGGGAACAGCGTTTCCCCCGGTGACAATCAGTGACTGGACGCGCGCACAACGCCGACTGCTCGATCATCTCGGGGTTGGTCGGCTCCGGCTGGTTATCGGCGGAAGCGTCGGTGGCATGAACGTGTTAGAGTGGGCCAAACAGTTCCCCGACGATGCCGACCTCATCGCCCCGGTTGCGGCGGCTGGCCAGCTCGATCCACAGTGTCTCGCACTCGATGCGATCGCCCGCCGGGCCATTCGTGGCGATCCAAACTGGAACGGTGGGGACTACTACGGCACCGATGGCGAGGAGACGCGGCAGCCCAAACAGGGGCTGGCAATCGCTCGTCAGCTTGGTCACGTGATGTATCTCTCGAAGGCGTCGATGGATCGAAAATTCGGCCGGCGGTCGGCAGGTCGCGACAGCGGAATCGACGCCGGCGACGCGCTGTTCCCTCCGGACCGCGCAGGAGCATTTTTCCCCTACCGTGAGGTTGAATCGTATCTGGATTACAATGCCGAACAGTTTACGGGCCGATTCGACGCCAATAGCTATCTGTATCTCACGCGGGCGATGGACGATTACGACCTCGCGGAGGGCCACGGAACGGCCGCACGCGCGATTTCGGCGTTCGAGGGAGAGGTACTGCTCCTCTCGTTTACCGGCGACTGGCATTTCACGGTCGCACAGTCCGAAGCGCTTGCACGCGCGTTTCGGACAGCTGGCGTGCCAGTGGCACACCACGTCGTCGAATCCGATCACGGCCACGACGCCTTCCTCGTCGAACCCGAAAACGTCGGCCCACCCGTTGCAGACTTCCTCGACAACGGTCTTTCGGGGCGTGCGATTACTGACACCGACGAAGAGGAGGTTGAGGACAACGAAACCGATTTTGCACCAGTTCACACGAGCCTCTTTTCAGGCTAACGCAGCCATTGGGTCATCTCTCAGTGAGAATGAGGGGTGGGCTTTAGGTTCAACCCGGTCGTTTCAGTAGCTGATATGTCCGATGACAGTCACCGATTCGATACCCGGAGCCTCCACGCTGGAACCGACCCCGACCCAACAACGGGTGCTCGGGCTCCACCGATCTACCAGACGACTTCCTATGTGTTCGAGGATGCCGATGACGCCGCCGCCCAGTTCGCCCTCGAAAAGCCGGGGCATATCTATTCGCGGCTAATGAATCCGACCGTCGGTAGTTTGCAGGAACGACTCGCCTCGCTCGAAGGCGGCGTCGGTGCGGTTGCAACTGCCTCGGGAATGGCGTCGTTCGATCTGGCAACCTTCCTGCTTGCAGAGGCCGGCGACAACATCGTTTCGGCCTCCTCGCTGTACGGCGGCACCTACACCTACCTCACCCACACCGTCGAGCGTCGTGGAATCTCCACACGGTTCGTCGACACGCTGGATTACGACGCCTATGCGGAGGCAATCGACGACGATACCGCGTTTGTGCATCTCGAAACCATCGGGAATCCCGCGCTCGTGACACCCGACATTGAACGGATTGCCGATATTGCTCACGAACATGATACGCCGCTGTTCGTCGACAACACGTTCGCCACACCGGTGCTCTGCCGACCACTGGAACACGGCGCGGATCTCGTCTGGGAGTCGACGACCAAATGGATTCACGGTGCGGGCTCGACCGTCGGCGGCGCGCTCATCGATGGTGGCTCGTTCAACTGGATAGCCAACGCTGAGGCCTATCCCGAAATTGGAGCCGACAACCCGGCATACCACGGTATCAACTTCGCCGAAACCTTTGGCGATGCCGGGTTTACCTATGCCGCGATTGCCCGTGGGCTGCGGGATCTTGGGAACCAGCAGTCGCCGTTTGACGCCTGGATCGTCCTCCAAAAGCTCGAAACGCTACCGATTCGGATGGCCAAGCACTGCGAAAACGCACAGATTGTCGCCGAATTCCTCGAGGACCATTCGGCAGTCTCGTGGGTCAATTATCCCGGTCTCGAAAGCCACGAAACCCACGAGGAGGCTTCGAAATACCTCGATGGAGGCTATGGTGGGATGATTACGTTCGGGCTTGCAGGTGGATACGAGGCGGCTCGCGGGACCGTCGAATCAACCGAGTTGGCCTCGCTGTTGGCCAATGTGGGCGATGCAAAGACGCTGATTATTCACCCGGCGTCGACGACTCATCAGCAGCTCAGCGAAGAGGAAAAGCTGTCGGCGGGGGTCACGAACGATCTCGTCCGCATGTCGGTCGGTATCGAAAATCCGCAAGATATTGTCGAGGATCTCGATCGGGCGATTACGCAGTCGAGCTAAAAGAGCTTTCACCCCTAGCGGACTACGGGTCAAGCTCGGATCGTTCGACCATCCAGATTCCAGTCGACAGACCAAACACGACCAGCCCGAAGCCGAGAACACCCGCGCCGAGATGGATAGGAGGCCCGACGCCGTGGGCCAATGAGAGGGTCCCGAACGTCATCCCGCCGGCGAACACGCCAGCGGCTTTGCCACCGCCGTTTTCACGACTCCAGAGAAGCGCGGGATACCGAAGCGTGAGGACAGTCGCCAGCACGTAGATTCCGAAAATCCCGACAAGAAGCACCACTGACTGGTGTTGCGTTGCCACACCGGCAGTGACGACACCAGCGACCACGAGTGCGCCAAGATATCGGCGGTTGCGGTTCACAACAGCTAATTGAAGTGATAGAGAATTAATCTTTGTTCGTCATTCTATCGCTGGATCGTGTCGGTAACGTCTCACCAACAGGTATTTACAAACAGCAACAGGTTCGGTCTGTATGGGCGTTACAGACGACGAAAGCCATTCACTCGGCGACGCACTTGTGGCGGTTGCTGTCGAGACAGCGGTCGATTCGGTTGAGACAGTTCATGACGTTCGTGAGCAATTGTGAGTAGCTAAACGACCTGCTCGCCGTCGTCATCGTAGAGCCGAATCGCGTCGACCGGACAGACTCTGGCGGCAAATTCGGCGTCGAACTCAGCGTCTTCCGGAACCTCAAGGACGAACAGGTCGTCATCGACCTCCTCGCTGCCCGAAAGGTCGGCTTTGCCGTCGTCCATGTTCTTCTCGAAGGCCGCCCACTCGTCGACGCACTGGTACATGCCGATACAGGTGTCACGGTCGAATTCGATTTTCATGTAGCTCTGTTGGTGGGTGGGTTACATAGCCGTGTTGGACGGCCCGACGGCGAGTGGCACTGCCTACAGCACTCGAAGCCGGTAGCCGTCGGCGGCCGTCTCGTCAGTCACCCGGTCGGCCTCGACGGCGGCGGCGAGGAGTTCGTCAACGAAGGCTTTTGGTACCTCGACGCTGATGAAATCAGCTCCCTCGCGGGCCGTGGTGAGGCGGGCCATCGTCCGGCTGGTGCCGTCGTCGTTGTAGATGCTGCCAACACGCTCGCCGTCGCGGAGAAACCGGAGGGTCACGTCGGTCGGCTCGATCTCGTCGAAGCTCACCTCGAACACTCGGTCGTCGCTCTCGACCCGCGCGAGCATGCGGTCGTCGCGTTCGCTGACGATCTGTTTCATACGTTGAGTAGGGGCTCGACCCGCATAAATCGAGGTTTGGTCACGCTCGGCGTCATGTCGACTGTGTGTTATCAGTCGACTGTAGGCTGCTCTACGTAGAGAATAGATGTCGCAAACTGATTTTCCAACTGATTTCTGTTGAACTGCCCAAACTGTGTGTCTGGTTATATGGTACGCATTCTCGGTATCAGGAGGTATCGAATATTCAGTTCATCGCCTAAGTGTTGTTTTTGCGCTCCCACAACGCGGGCATCGCTGAAACATGTAGGTGTCGTACTCCCTGATGTTGCCGACGAACCGTTGTTTGCATTCGTGGCACTGATAGTTGGCCATGATTCTCGAGTGAATGTTGTACGCGATCTCTCTTCTTGTTGCCCACTGTTCCACAATAATACTCGTATCAAATCTGTTGATCCAGCGATTATAGAAAGCCGAAAACGTCTCCACACTCTGCAGCTGGTCGACAAACCCCACGGGACGGCCTTGATACAAGCGATTCAATTCAAACACGAGACGTTCTCTTTGAGCTTCCGTAACTCAGGACAAAGGTGCAATTTCGTTAATAGTATTCCCAGGATATCACTACCCATGGATAAACCCGATTCACCGAAACGGAACGTCCACATCTGGACGGCTCACGAACGTCTTGGGTGGTGGATTCTGGGACTTGTATTATTAGCCGTGTTGGGACTCGTCGTTCACCAGTTCCTCCCGTGGCTCATTTTCGGGCTGTTCATCTATTATGTCGCAAAGCCCATCACGCAGCGATTAGAGCGGCGCATCGACTCGCCGACCCTTGTCGCGGTGCTAACGCTGCTCTTGATAGTCATCCCAATTGTGGTGATGCTCGGTGCAATTTTGCTCGTCGCTCTCGGACAATTAGTATCAACGATTGCTGATCTACCAGTCGACAGGATTCTCGCACAGTTGCCGTTCCCGATTGCTGACCTTCCGGACACGCCATCAGAAGTGTACGACACCACAGTCGTTCTGGTTCAGGACCCGTCGGTTCTACCCTTGGTCGGCACTGTCGGCCAAGCGATCGGCACCATCGGTGCCGTGGTATTCAATATGTTTCTCTCGCTACTAATCGCATTTTTTCTGCTAGTTAGCGATCGTAATATGACTGACTGGTTCGAATCGAACGTTTTCGGCGAAGACAGTCTCGCGATCGAATATCTCTCGACTGTCGACCGAGGACTGGGTTCGATCTACTTTGGCTATACAATGACAATATTCGCGGTGATCATTCTCTCGGCAATCATCTACACGGTGTTTAATTTTTTCGCGCCCGGCGGACTGGCGATCCCCTCGGCGGTGCTGTTGGCCGTTGTCACCGGCTTCTTCACGCTCGTCCCGCTTGTTGGCCGGTCTATCGTTTATTTTGCGATTGCCGCAGCACTCGTGATTCAGGCGTTAACGGTTGATCCGCGACTTCTCTGGTTCCCACTCGTGTTCCTTGCGGTCATGATCATCGCGTTCGACAACCTCGTCCGGACGTACATCCGGCCACATCTCTCTGGTCGACTCCTCAACACCGGGCTGGTCATGTTCGCGTATCTCTTCGGTCCCCCGCTGTTCGGCTGGTATGGGATCTTTTTCGGGCCGTTCTTGATGGTATTCATCGTGACGTTCGTCCAAATGATCCTCCCGGAGCTGGCCACCCCCGAGCACGAACGGACCGGTGTCAGATCCGAATACACACTCGACGAGTTTTCCGAGAACATCGCCGGTCGGGAAAATGAGCAGCCGTCCGAAGCAGATGACTCCAATCTTGGGCCCGAGGGAGATCCGACTGCTTGAGTTGCTCACCTGAATAGTCCGGTCTTTCGTCTGAGTGCTTTGGTAGCTTTTGATTTCCCACTGACTGTCGACCGTGGTGTTCTGTCCAGACCGGACTGAAGTCCTGACAAAGTTTTACGCCGTTGTCCGTGGCACATAATTTATCCTTCCCAGCCTGCTTGAAGTCCTTCCGCTGGTGTTCGTCATGGTCGCCGGACCCCAGATCCTCAGTGCTATTTTTCTGGCGACCAGTGAGGGTTGGCGGCATAATTGTACGGCGTTCGTCGTCGGGGCGAGTCTCTCGATTACGCTCGTCATCACGGTTGCCTACGTCCTCGGTATTGAGGCAATCGGGCAGGGTGCGTCTAATACGACACTCGGTGTGATCATCCTGATCATCCTACTGATTGCGATGGTCAACACGTACCGGACCAGACACGAGACAGAACCACCTGAGTGGATTGGGAAATTGGGAACCGCCACGCCGCGATTTTCGTTCCGACTCGGCTTTCTCCTGCTGGGATTCTTCCCGACTAATCTCCTCACGTCGGTCGCTGTTGGTTCCTACCTCGCTGCCAACGACGCACCGTGGGTCGACGCACTGCCGTTCGTCTTTCTCACACTCTCGGTCTTAGCACTCCCTGCACTCGTCCTGCTGGCCTTTGGCCAACGCGCAGAAGCAATCCTCTCGAGGGCACGCAACTGGATGACGACAAACGCATGGGTCGTCAACGAAGTTGTGATAGTCTTTTTTATCGGGTTGTCACTCTCGAATTTGCTCAACTAACTCCAGCTAGCCGGAGTATCCGTCGACCGTGAAACGTTACATAGCCGTGTTAGAGCGACGGGTCGGTCAACCCCGCACACATATTTATCGAGCGCCCAACTAGTCTGTGTGGAACAGTCACTCTCGCGACGACACGCACTGGGCGGACTGGGAGTGGTCGCTGGCGGTATGATGGCAGGATGTCTCTCGGCGAGTACACCATCACAGACTCGACTCGCTGAGATCGTGCTGCTAAACATGGACGACAGGCCACACACGATCTCCCTATGGGTGGATACTGCTGAGGGGACGGTCTTTGAGATCGAACGGGAGATACCCCCTGAAGATGACACACAGCCAGTGCTTACTCACGAGGATGGCGTGCCGACGGCCGCAGCGAACTACACGGTTCGTGCGACAGTTGACGGGGGCGTCGACACGATCGAACGAAGCTATCCCGACGACGGGAACGGAGACTGTTATGCGCTAACCCTGCGGATCGATCGGGACGGGACAATTCGTGATCTCCCAAGTGATGGAACAGCTGATAGCTGTGTCTCATAACCGTCTAACGATGCGACACTGAGAGGTACAGTTCAACAGTAACATCGACGCGAGCGAACTGGGCGCGGTTCTCCGACAGCGAGGTTAGAGACCAAGCAGTCCACATTTTTCATCGACGCTCGGTAGGGCAAAGCCCTACCACAGCCAACGGGAACTCAGAGAGTTCTGATGATGTTTTTGCGGCAAGTGGCTCGCCATGGCAAGCGTCTTGCTGCACCCGGAAACGCAGCGCGTATTTAACGACAAGGAGTCTCACGGCACCGCACCGCTACGTTACGATAGTTTGACCTTTGTAGCCGTCGGACATGGACGATTACTGGCTGTGCCAATCAGCCGATACTCCAATACCGGATAGGGCTCAGCGTTTATTGTTGGGTCCACACTCAATCATACTGGAAAAAGTGTTTCCGCGCCACAGGATCATGCTACAGTAGATTTACCACGGCACCGATTACTGCGGCAGATACAAAAATAAAACCGAATACGAAACTATTAATCGCTGGCTTTCTCAGGTATTTAATTTCTTCATCGACGCTTCTATTTGAAATATACGTTCGTCCACTTGAATCCAGATTCAAAACTCCATTGGTATCCTCAAATGTACCGAGTACAAATATGCGATCATCTGGTTGGATAGTGCCTTCGCTGAATCTTATTTTTCGTTTTAGATTTATTGTCCCTGATTTAGATTCTAGCCCTTTTTTTGCAATCCGAACGTTATTTTCATCGACAGACTTCGGGATTTCTGATATATTTGAAATCATGTGTACAGTATCATATTCAAGCGAAAGTGCTTCACTATCTATTTGTGCCTTCCCAGTGTCATCTTCAATTGTAAATGTAACAGATTCTTTGCCATTATCCAAACTTTTCCACCAAGCATTATGATCTTTCATCGCACCATTTTTGGTGTTTTTGGCAATTTCATACTCATATGAGAAACACTCATTATCTCCTATGGGAGAATGCAATATGTCTTTAAATTTTCGTGCTTTTCCATGTATCCTTACAAAATTATCGTTACTTGCAGCTTCATGAATATGTACTTTGGTTGACTTTTTAATCAACCATATATTATAGAAATGTTTCGAAGCACCGTACAACAAGTAGGCTCCACCACCTAAAACAGCAAACAAAACGAGTATTTCCTGAATTTCCATAATCCGATATTGTTGTGTAGATTGAAATAATCTTTGAGATTAATATACTATTTTACCAAACTAAACCTTCCAAGAACCTTCGAACCTGTATGTAAGTTGATGAAGATTATCCGTTCCGCATTCTACCCAGCCCTAACTTCGACAATACAGTCTGGCAATATGAAAACGAGGTGTCAGCCGTCAACCTGTGTAGCTCAACGTTTTATAAATCAGCGACGTCTTCAATCGCGTCAGTCAGCTCTTTGATCGACTCAACAGTGTGTTCGCCCATGTGGCCGATACGGAACGTTTTTTCGCCGAGTTGTGAGCCATAGCCGTTCGAAAAGACAATGCCGTACTCCTCGC
>CAZCYW010000011.1:0-65215 GCA_964503105.1 uncultured Haloferacaceae archaeon | reverse complement strand
ACGCCGACTCCGCCGTTATCAGCAACTGTCACGCCGTCGACGGTGACGCCGGAGACACCTTGGACGCTGATTCCGTGTCTGTCGAACGCATGGACTTCAAGGCCGTCGATTGTAACGTCGCTCGCGGTAACGACAATTCCGGTCGAGCCGTCAGCTCCGGTTCCATTGAGAATTGTCGGTTCATCACCAACCGCTTCGATGGTTAATTCCTTATTGACCGTAATCGATTCCTCGAAGGTTGCGGACTTGATAGCAATCGTGTCACCGTCGTCGGCCCCGTCTATCGCGTCTTGAATGCTTTGGCCGTCTTCAACAGTAGTGACTTCAGCAGCACCGGCTGCACCTACTACAAGGAGGCCTGTACACACTGCGATGACGGCGAATAAAACAAATCTTCTGTGGTTATTATTAGAGGAACTTCGATCGACGCTTATCATAGCAAATATGATTTTCAGGACAATATAACATTCTGCTTAGCTAGAACGTAGTGAGCTACTTAGGTCAACCTAAGTTCGTGAGACACTGTCTCACACCCTTGTTGGCGGCGTTTTTAGCCATCTTCAGCATGACATCTTGACCGGCCACATTCAGCTCAACGGATACCAACCAGCATCAATTTTATTTTGGGAACCGTACGGTCACTGTGGTTTCTTATCGCGGTGTAGATGCAATATGGATCGTCCCACCGTGCTGTTCGACGATTTTCTTACACATCGCAAGCCCAGCGCCGGTTCCGGATGTTGACGCTGTATGCTGCCCTGTCGTGAATAGCTCGAAGACGTAGTCAAGTTCATCGGAATTAATACCGACACCCGAGTCTGTAACAGTAACTATCTCTTCTGTCTCGGTTGTGTTAGCCTCAATCGAGATCATCGGTGGCTCTGCTCCCGAATATCGTATTGCGTTCGAAATGAGATTCTGAAAAAGCCGAACGAGCTGATGTTCAACACCCTTTACGGTGGGCAACGTACCGACTGAGACCGTTGCGTCGGTTTCGTCAATTGAGAACCGAAGGCTTGTCGTCGCTTTACTGACGACGCCTTCGAGCGGGACCGGTTCGAACTCGTGTTCATTGTGTTCAATACGAGAATACTGGAGAAGCGCTGTAAGCATCGACTGCATTCGCTCAGCATTTGTTTGTGCAACCGCGAGTATCTCGTCGTTTTCTGCCGAGAGGTTCGGTTCCGACCGACGAACGCGGTCAACATACCGCTCGGTTGTTCTCGCTGGCTGCCGGAGATCGTGTGAAATTGCCGTCGTAAACGTCTCTAGCTCACGATTTACTGCCAACACCGTATCCAACTGCGCCGACACCTCTGCTTGGAGTGCTCGTTTCTCAGTTACATCTCGGAGCGTGATTGTTCGTCCAATTGAAGTACCACTAACATCGAACAGTGGGGTTTTCGTCATTGCCAATTGGCGAGTGGTCTCTCCAATCTCACAGGTTATTTCGGTACTGACTACCGGATCGTCTGCCGTGGGTGGTTCACCGGCGGCAAGTTCAGGAAATACCTCCTGAAAGGTCGTTCCGATCACTGAATCCTTGTCAACGGAGAATATCGCTGTTGCTGCGTTGTTGATGTCGACAATCCGATTCTGTTGGTCGGTAACCACGATTCCCTCTGTGAGTGTATCGACGACAGATTCTCGGGCGATTGGTACCAGATCTAATAGTTGATACCGATACATCGCTAGGAAAAACAAGACAGCAGTGACGACAAAACTGAACGATGTGAGATCGAGCCCGGATGGCGCATAAAGATTAGCATGAAATGCCACATTAGTCGCCATCGGAACGATGGCACCAAGCAGTAACAGTCCAACCTGTCGGCGGTAGACACGCGGAGCCCAGACAAACAGTTGTGCAAACAGTAGTGTCCCAACTGCCATGAGTGCATAGCCGTAGGCTGCGTGAAACCAGAATGCTGGGCCGAAGGTCTGATCAATGAGCAGGAGCGACCCGGTATCAACAGACTGAACACCGAATGATTCACGAATCAGCTCGTGGTTCGGGTTGGTCCACACCAACACGATGTACACTGCGGGGAGTACCGAGAGTGCGCTGACCGTCCGTTTCGTAAGCAGGTGTCCGCGGCCAGTAAATTGCAGTGCGAACCCAATCCACGCAACTGGAACGGCTGCGACGGCAATATGATTGACATTGGCCCAGAACAGTTTCGTTTGCTCGGTTGCCCCAGCTACTTGAAATCCATATGCGACAGCCCACAGGGCCATTGCACTAATCAGACATAAAAATGCCGTGCTCCCCGGAACGTCGCGATTCCGCCACGCGCCCAGAGCAACACCAACCATCGCTGCGGCTGCCAACAGCAATAGCAGTGTATAGATTGTCCACTGCCACTCCCAGACTGGAAGTAACATAACTGATTGTGAGCCAATGTATCGAATACATTGACTAATACAATGTGACTATTAAATTGTAGCTTTCGAGAACTACTATCAAGAGGTCAATCGACACCTGTTATCTGTGCCGGTCTACGTTGGGTGTACTCAATGACTATCGATGTGAAGCCGGATCGACGACCCTGTTGGACTGTTCTGTTGAATCTCAACAGAAAGTTCACTGTCGGTGACGATCATCGACGCCAATTGGAGACTCACGCTCGCGCCCCGACTGTTAGCTGGCTCACTATTTGCCGTCAATAACTCAGCATGAGTTGCACTCAGTTCTGCGCCTGTATTGGTGATAGTTACACTGCCACCGCCAGCTGTAGCGTTGGTTGCTATGGAGACGTCACCCGAATCACCCGCTCGATTGACTGCGCCATACAGGAGATGTATAATTGCTACACGAAACGTCGGCCGACAGCTAATCCGAGATGCCTCGGGATCTGATATCTGTGTAATCGAGACATCGGTTGTCTGCTCAACGCGGTCAACCGCAGCCGAAACGAGCGTGCTGAGCTCGTATGTGGGGCCGGTTCCGTCGACAGCTGCTGTTATTTCAGTGAATTCCGCCGTGATATCTGCCGTTGCTTCGAGGTCATATGCCGCATCAAGAATTGCGTTGACCGATTGCTCGCGATACTGGTCCGATTCACCGAGCTGGTCGGCCTGTCCCACAATAACACTGATATCGTTTCGTAGCTGACGCCGAACAATCTTGTTCGTGAGCCGAAGCCGGTCGGTTGCGTTACGTAGCTGGTGTTGGATCGCATGGCGCTCGACCGCATACCGAATTGTTCGAAGTAATAGCGCATTTGTGAGATCTCCCTTATAAATATAGTCCTGTGCTCCGCGACGGATTGCAGCTACACCAAGTTCAGTTTCATCTCGACCGGTCAGCACGACAACCGGGAGGGGTGGCGTCCGATTAACAAACGCTTCGAGCGTCTCAATACCACGGCTATCTGGTAAGTCAAGATCGAGTAGTACCACATCCGGTAGTTGTGTGCGTGCCTCGTCGACTGCTTCTGACAGCCGTGTGGCAGTGGTGAATTCATCAATTTCGAATAGTGGGTCGTTTTCGCCCCCATAGGGCTGTGTCGTCTGTGATTTCCTGTGCGGGTCAGGACTTTCCAATAAGGCCCACTCAACAAGACGGGCATCATCGGGATTATCCTCAACTAGCAAGATCGTGAGTGGTGTCGCAGCAGATAATCGAGATAGAGATTTCATTAGACAATACTATTGATAGAGAAACATATATACATTTGTTGCTCAGTGACACCGTATGGATCGCCGTACGGTCGCCGTCCCAACGAGTGAACGAGTATCACTCGATACACTTGCACTTCTTTCAAACAAGTGGGAGCCTGCGATTCTGCTGACGCTTCTTCATCACGATACGCTCCGGTTCAACGAGCTCGAATCGGCACTACCAGATATTTCTGCGAATATGCTTACAACGGCACTCACATCGCTTGCAGACGATGGATTGCTCCAGCGACAGACGATCAGTGACACGCCACAGCAGATCGAATATGAGCTGACGGCTGCTGGTCGCCAGTTAGGGCCAGTCTTTTCAGCACTCACCACATGGGGCCAGAATCATCTCGAAACACCGACTCCAACAGCTGTCGTAGCCGATTGTGATGAGCGACTCACAGCGTTATATGGCGAATGGTTAGCTAAGAACTTTGAGGTAACGCCAGTCAGCACCACCGCCGATCTCCGCAAATCACTGTTAGAGGGCCCAGATCTCGCCGTCTTCGATATCAGTTTGTGGACCGGTTCGATGTCCGAATTTGAGGCACACTGTCCGACTGCAACCCGACGAATAGTACTTGTTGGGGACCGTCCAGCGAGATCATTAGCTACGTGGCAATGTGATGATGTGTTACGGAAACCAATCCGGAAAAAACATCTCATGACTCGAGCCGAAACCCAACTTGATTACATTGGCCAGTCAGAAACCGAGCGCGACCGTGCAGGCATCAAAGCAAAGCTGTCGGTTCTTGAGTCAGTCTATCCACAATCACGGTTGCAAGCGCAGGACCCAACTGCTCGTCTCTACGAACAGTTGTGATGTGCCCTTTGAAATACAAACACCGAAGTCAGCGCGTCTGACCAGCTTCGGACTCACCGTTCGTCATTGCTTTCTACGACCCACCGTTTTTTCGCCGACGCTAGTTCAACACGGATCGCCGTCCGTTTGATAAGGACGAACCCCAGTGCGATAAGCCCAAAGCCGCCGACCGCACTCCATGTCAAGACTTCACTGAGAACCACCCACCCGGAGAGCGCCGCAAACACCGGCACCGTATAGGAGACCAGATTGATTTCGATCGCACCGAGACGCTCGAGCAGGTCAAAATAAATGAAGTAGCCAAGCGCGCTGGCGAAGACGGCAAGATAGGCGACGACAAGCACCGATTCAGTTGTAATCGAAACCGCCGCGACCGACTCCGTTGGGAGCGCACCGCTCATCACATGGAGGATAACAGCCCCAATCACGGTCGACCAAGCGACCATGCCTTCAGTGCTAATTCCGCTGTCGACCCGCTGGAGGAGTACACTCCCGAGTGCGACGCAGACGGCGGCCAACAGAACGAATCCAGGATACAGCAGCTCCGTGGGTGCGGCTCCGACAGCACCGGGATTTGCGACGAGGCCGACGCCGAGAAAGCCGAGGGCCAACCCGACGATTCCACCCGTGGTGAGCCGTTCGTCAGGTAGAAAGACCCGTGAAAATCCGGTCGCAAGAATCGGATTCATCGCGATCAAAATCGCGGCGACACCGCTTGTCACTCCCTGCTGTCCGATAAACAAAAACGCGTTGTAGAGTGCGATAATGAGCGTTCCACCGATGAGGACCGTTAGCCAGTCCGCACGCGTCCGTGGTCGCCAGTAGTCGGTTGCATACGCCGCGTACCCGAGCATGATGACACCGGCAATATCGTATCGGAGTGCCGCAAAGAGGACTGGGGGGATATAATCCAGGCCGACTTTGATCGCCATGAACGACGAGCCCCATAGCACCGAAAGCAATAAAAAGAGTCCACCGTTCCGGTATGATCTCATGACTGTCTGTGCTCCATAGGAATTTCATTTTCCCGACACACCGTAAATCCGCTTTTTGCGGTGGGCCAGTAAGTGTTAATACGACCAGAGTCGCTCGATGTGGGCTTCGATTTCAGGATGGTCCGTCTGTAGCTGCTCGACATCGCGTTCGCCATCAACGTTGATCACGTGAACTTCGCCACGACGGCCCGAATAACTGTCCTGGAAGTCATAGACAACGCCGATGAGTCGGACCGAATCCGGGATCTCGTCGCTTTCGGTGAGGACATCGATTTGCCGGTCAACGTTGTACTCAACGAGTCGGTCGATGGCGGCTTTCCGCGAAAGCTCGTGGTCATCGAGGAGTTCGACGCCGGCTCGGAGGTGCGGAGCCAACAGTCCGAGACAGTGTTTGATTCCAGCCGGCTCATCGAGTCCACTCGTTAGATCATCATACGTGCCGGTTACCGCGCCACAGCCAGTATGCCCAACGACGACGATGGTGTTCGTTCCGGTGTGTTTGACTGGATAGAGGACATCTCCCGAGACAATATCGCCTTCGTCGCCGCGTTGGGTGACGCGGTTGCCGATGTTGCCACAGGTAAAGATGTTCCCTGGCTCGTCGTTGTTCCACATCTCGTCCTGTAGGACCCGTGAATCCGAACAACAGACGGTGACGACCGGCGGTGCTTGACTCTCTTGGACAGCATCAAACCGTGATTGGAATTTTTCTGCATGAGCGGCGTTGTTTTCCAACAGCTCAATGAATAAGTCGTCCATAATTGAATCAACGAGCGCGAATTATTATATCTGTTCACATACCCTCCAGTACCGTCGGTATTTTTGGCACCACCAACATTAAGGCAACCTGCCAAGTGGGTCACATATGGATCTCGGGGGTATTTTGGATGTGAGCTCCACCGCTGAGGCCACCGCTCAGAAACGATGGGCCCGTCAGATACTCCGCGATGCGATCAACACAACCGATAACCTGATTGCGATTTCGGCCCGTCCGATGGCCGATCACTCAACGTTCCCATCTCCCAACAGCGAATTCGGACCTGATCTCCTTGTGTTTCCGGCGGACGTCTATTCACAGGCGGATGAATCGATCCGATCACTGTTCGATACGTTGCAGACGGCCCCTGCCGAGAAGCACGTCGAATCGCTCAGGCAACTCGAACAAACTGGCATACTCACAAAAGCGGTCTGTGGACTCTGTCTAACCAGTAGTCGGCTCTGTTTGTCCCATCGCCACCACAGCGGGTCGCCGACGGTAACAGTCACCGACAGCGCGTTTTCGGCGTTAGCAACGTTCCAGGAGTCGACAGCTGTTCCACTGTACGTCTGTCAGCTGTTTTTCGACTGTGGTTATCTCATTCCGTTCGCTGCCTACCGGCACCACCGCGACTGTGCCCAACAGGGCCGCTGTGAGTCTGCAGGATTCAAATACGGGAGTACGACCGGTGATACAGAGGGACTTCATGCCGCAATCGAATCATTCCCTCCAGCACAGTTTCTTGGTCGGTTCACCACCCTTCCAGCGATTGTCGACGAAACGGGCGAGCGCATCGGCTCGGCGAGTTATCGGTGGGGACAGTCCGGACGCCTCGTTGTCAGTGGCGAGTCAACCGGGGTGTTTGCGGGTGGGCGATTCGAGTTTGAACAGCCACTGTTGGATCTTCTGTGAGCCGTCTCCCGGTGCGTTGTCGACGGCAATATTCGTCGTTTTTAGGTCCGACGCGCACAGATTCGGTCGATAATCGAGCCGGTCGAAAGCAGTTCGTCTTCGTACCGTGACGCTCGCGGTGTTGCTCGTTCGACTCGACAGTCGATTCCGCGCGCTTCGAGCGCACGACTGATGGCCGTCGCGTCGTGATGCTGGTCGTGGCCCAGCACGATTACGGTCGGCTCAAGCTGCTCGATCGGGACGAAAATATCGTCCAAATGGCCGAGATGGGCTTCATCAACAACATCGAGGGCGGCAACCATCTCGAGTCGTTGGCGGTCTGAGAGAATTGGTTTGGCCTTATGGGTCACGTTCTCACTGCGGGCGACGATTACGTGCAGTTCGTCACCATAGGTTGCCGCATCCTGTAGATAGTGAACGTGGCCCGGATGCAGAATATCGAACGTTCCCTGTGCAACCACCCGTGCCGGCGCAGTCATAACCAGCCACCCGCATCCTCGTCTGCGAGTTCGGCGTCGATGTCTTCCTGTGTGAAGTCGAAAAATGTCTCTTCGGGAAGTTCGACGTCGAGAACGTCGAGCGAGCGGGGCTTCCCGCCGCTGTCGAAGGCCTTCCAATCACCCCAGCGGTACGGGGCTCCGATGATGATATGGACATCACCTTTGGTAAAGGTCCCGAGGTCGGCGTTGCTCGGCCGAAGAACACCATTTGGATGTGAGTGGACCGAGCCGACTGCGCGGAGATCGTTCGGCACCATGTTCGATTGAACGGTCGCACTGCTCGGATCTGATTCAGTTCCAGGAATCACGAGCACGTCGGTGATGATCTGTCCCGTTTTCTCAAAACCGAACTTCCGGGCATCCTCGCCGCGAAGAAAACCCATATATTCGTTTGGGTGTGTCTCCTCGCTCGCTTCGAGCGCGAACTGCAATGTATCGCGTGCAATACCGAGAATCTCGCTCGAACGAAACAGCCGCATTGACTAATCTCGGCTCGCCGAGGTTCTAAGGGTTCCGAAAGGGGTCACGACTCTCGCCGACCAAGATAATAAGCTTAACACGTCGGTCGCTCGTAGGGTGCTCATATGACCGACGATACCGCCGGGGAGTCCGGCGCTCGGGATGATTCGCGTCCCGTCGTCTACGATCTCGCACCAAACTGTACGCTAACAGATGTTTCTGCGGGCGAGCATTACCATGCTGTAGTCAACGGTGTTGTTGCCTACGGTGTGTTCGTTGACATTTCTGACTCCGTTTCCGGTCTGATCCACGAATCGAACCTCGATCGCTCCTACGACGTTGGCGACCGTCTCGTCGTCACGCTCGAATCACGAAAAGAAAACGGGGACATCGCCTTTGATGTTCCCGACTTCGAGGAGTACCGCACCGAAGTCGTTGACCACGAACCCGATATTACACCGATTGCCGATCTCGAAACCGGCAATACGGCGACCATTGAAGGCACCGTCGTCCAGATCAAACAGACAGGTGGCCCAACAATTTTCCACGTTGCCGACGGGACGGCGATCGTGAGCGGTGCTGCCTTCGAAGAGGCAGGCGTCCGCGCGTATCCTGATGTCGAAATCGATGATGTTGTCCGTGTAAGCGGCGATGTCGAGGCCCACCGTGATGTCCGACAGCTCGAAATCGATTCGCTGTCGGTGCTCGATGGTGCCGCCGAATCGACTGCACGCGAGTCACTCGAAACCGCGTTGGCGACGAACGCTGCGCCTGCGGATATCGAGCCGCTTGTCGACTGGCCCGCATTCGAGCCCATCTTCGAGGAGCTCAAAGCTGTCGCCCAACTCCTCCGTGAGACCGTTCTTGAGGGCCGACCGATTCGAGTCCGACACCACGCAGATGGCGACGGCATGTGCGCAGCAACGCCACTACAGCTTGCTGTTGAAAACCTCATTGCAGAGGTCCACGCCGACCCCGACGCCCAACAGCACCTGTTCAAACGGCTGCCGAGTAAAGCACCGTATTACGAGATGGAAGACGTCACGCGGGATCTCAACTTCGCCTTAGAGGGCCAAGAGCGACACGGCCAGAAGCTGCCGTTCCTCTTGATGCTCGACAACGGGTCGACCGAGGAAGACGTTCCTGCCTATCAGAATCTCGCTCACTACGACATTCCGATTGCCGTTATCGACCACCACCATCCGGATCCCGAGGCAGTCGAGCCGCTGCTTGATGCCCACGTCAACCCATATCTCTACGGTGAAGATTACCGGATCACGACCGGGATGATGTGTGTCGAACTCGCCCGGCTTATCGATCCCTCGGTCACCGAAGATCTCGAGCACGTCCCGGCGGTCGCCGGCCTCTCGGATCGCTCGAAAGCCGAAGTCATGCCGCAGTTCGTCGAGCTCGCCGCCGAGGCTGGCTACGACCGCGAGGCAATCGAGGCGATCGGAGAAGCGCTCGACTACTCGGCCCACTGGCTCCGCTACAGCGAGGGAAAAACACTCGTCAACGACGTTCTCGATGTCGGCTGTGAGGATTCCGAGCGCCACGAGCGACTCATTTCGTTCCTCTCGGAACGCGCCGAACGCGATGTCGACCGACAGCTCGCTGCCGTCGAGCCCCACGTCGAACACGAGCGGCTCTCGTCGGACGCACACCTCTACCAGATCGATCTCGATTACTTCGCCCACCGGTTCACCTATCCTGCACCCGGCAAGACGACCGGCAACCTGCACGATCGGAAAGTCACCGAAACCGGCGAGCCAGTGATTACGATCGGCTACGGCCCGGACTTTGCGGTGCTTCGATCTGACGGTGTCAGACTCGATATCCCACGGATGGTCACTGAACTCAACGAAGAGCTCCCTGGCGCTGGGGTTTCGGGTGGCGGTCACCTCGTCGTTGGCTCGATCAAGTTCGTCAAGGGACGCCGCGAGTCCGTTATCGACCTACTGGTCGAAAAAATGGCCGAAGCCGACCTCGATGAAGCGCTCTCGAGTACGGCTCCGCTCGAATAGCCGGCTGGTCGAATCGGCCGACTGCGTCGCGTGACTGTTATCGCTCAGCGGTAAATTCGAGCCGACGCTTTGCAAGCAGTGTCGCCGCGCTGATCACACCGAGCCCAACGACAACAATACCGGTTGGAATCCCGTCTGTCTCGCCGGTATCGTCGCTCCAGTCGGCATCGAATACGCTCCGGTAGTAGTCGGCGACCGTCTCGTCTTCGACCATGATCGCGAGTTCGCGGTTGTTTTCGACTGAGTTGTTGTTCCAGTTGACGCTCCCAATAACGGCGGTGTCGTCGGCAACGATTCCTTTCGAGTGGATTTTCCCAAATCGGTCATCACTGTCAGCCAGTCGAACTTCGAGCGGCATGTCGGCTCTTTCGGCCTGTTGGTTGAGCGCGGCTGCAAGTTCGCGGTTGTCGGATTCGACGTACCAGGTGCTGTCGAGAAGGATACGAACCTCGACACCGCGTTCGGCTGCGCGGACGGCGGCTCCCAAGAGTGGAAAGTCCGGATCAGAAAGCTGTGGCTGTTTGATGACGAGTGTGTCATCCGTCTCTGCGATGAGCGCGGCTAGCTCCGTAGCTGCGTTATCGGGTGCGGTAAGTACCGTTAGCGCATCGGCCGTTGCCGTCACCGAGGGATGGCGTGTCGGATACGACCCGGTTGCAGACTCCTGTGTATAGGTACTGATTCGTTCGCGGGCATCTTGCCACCGCAGGGTATCGTCCCACGTCGTATCGTGTTCGAAAATCGCGTTCAGTTCGTCAGCCGTCCGTGGCGAGTCGATCGTAATCCCCCAGCCGCGGCTGTCGGCCCCACCCGTTCCCGAGGGCTTCCAGTTTTCGGTGAGCACGACGACTCGGTCGTCTGCGACGGCGTACTTCGCGTGTTGGTACCGAAACCGCGTCTGGTCGCCAGTCATCACGCGAACATCGATGCCGTCGGACGCGAGATCGTCAAGGATCGCTGCCTGCTGTTTCGACATCCCACCGACTGGCCCTCCCTCGATAAGGACGACCACATCGGCTCCACGGGCGTTTGCAGCCCGTAGTTCGTCAGCGACACGCTCGTCAGTTAGCGTGTAGGCTGCGAGATAGAGCCGGTCTTCAGCACCGGTAATTGCGTCGAGTGGCGCATCAGGGGAATCCGAAAGGACGAACGACTCAACTGACTTCGAAGTAACGGTTTTCGGCGGCCGTTGATTGAATCCATCCGGCTGCCAGTGTGGCTCGCGGTCGTACCGCCAGCGGTGGCTTTCGGGAGCCTGCTCGTAGCTGACGGTATCGACAACAACGCCGTCGCGTCTGAGTTCGAGTGTATCACCGCTGACAGCAAATCGGAGATGGCCGGTCGCTTCGACCGCCCGAACGTCGGTGTGGACGGCTGTTTTTTCGGGATGACGTGTTACGGCAACGGTCCCCGTTTCATCGGTCAGGAGTTTAGCAGTACGGTGCCCATCAGTCAGCGTCCAGTTGCCCGAGACGGTGAGATTGACCAGTGCATATTCTCCGTGATTCTGTGGGGTCGTCGGGTTCGGAAAGAGTTCGACAATATGGCCCTCTTGTGTCTCAGCTGGTGTCGTTGTCTCACTTGCGCCTGCTCCGGAGACGCCGCCAACAGCGCCAAAAAGGACGACGAGACAGCTACAGGCGAGACAGATACCGAGGAGACGAGTGAGTAGACGACCGTCAGTCAGATCGGACAGGGCCACAGCGACGCTGGCTGCGTCTTATGATAAAAACATTCGGCCCAAGGTGAACATCAGTAAACAATATCTCGGCGGCAGCGTACCCTACTGGCTCCTCGTGAGTCGCACATCGAGACAGACGTTGACCTCATGAGGGGCGTACGACCGGACGACGTGTTCAGTTTCGACGCTGACCTCGAAGACTGGCTCGGCGGCCGCCCGAATAGCCTCGATGCCTGGCGAAAAGGGGTCCTCATCCGACTGGATATCGTAATAATGGATCACACACTCGTCGCCCGCGAGCTCAACGGCCGTCTCAAGGAAGTCGTCGGCGCTGTGTGGCAGGTTCATGATGAGCCGGTCGGCGGTGCCCTGATACTCCTCGGTAATTTCGCGCACGTCGCCAGCAATCGTTGTGATCGCGTCGGCAACGCTGTTTCGACGGGCGTTTTCGCGGAGATACTCGATTGCGACCTCGTTGAGATCGGTTGCGACGACCTCGGCTCCATGGCTGGCGGCCGGAATCGCAAACGGGCCGACACCGGCAAACATGTCGACGACGCGCTCGCCTGCGGTGATCTGTTCGACGATCCGGTGGCGCTCGGTCGCCAGCCGTGGCGAAAAGTAGACAGCCGCGAGGTCGAGCAGGAACTCGTGGCCGTACTCGCGGTGGACGGTTTCTGTCGGCGAGAGATCCGTTGCTGCGGCCATCTCATCGTCGACTGCCAGTACATCCCAGTCGCGAACCCGGAGCTCGCCTTTGATTTTCGAGGCTCGGTTGAGCACCGACCGAACCGGGAGATCCGAAGCCAACACGGCCTCGGCGATCTCGGCGGCGCGCTCGGACTCGTCTTCGTCGATGATGACGACATCACCAAGCCGTTCGAGCGAGGGCTCATAGCCAAGAATCTCGGCGGGCGTCACGACACCGCGGCGCACCGGCAGCTCTCGGGTTGTCGTCTCAAATCTCGCCGGAACGACCGACGGATCGGTCACCGGGATGTAGATCGTCCCGTCTTCGACGACGATTTCGTGGTCGTCATCGAGGACGCCCGCGGCCGCCAGCGCGTGTCTGCTCTCTTCGCCGGCCTCGCGGGCCACAGCGATACACGGGACCTCCATATGGTCTGCTCTCGGCGGGCCCCCCCGGTAAGCGTGACGTTTCGCCCGCCGATTGTGTGACACCAATGTGTCACCGAAAGACCGAGACGGCTATAGGTCGCCGGAGCCGACAAATCGATAGATGGCAGATACCGACTTTCCTGACCCACAGCCGGGACCCTCGTGGGAGCTGTTGCGATTCCGGGCGATCTGCAGCAGCGGTGTTGCACTGCTCCAGGTGATCGTCTTCTGGGATTTTCTGGTTCAGTCCGTGCCGTTTCTCTGGCCACCGATGGAGCCGACGAGTCAGTGGGTGAGTTTCATCATGGTTTCTGCCGGCTCGTTCGTGGTTATCTCCGGGCTCTTTGGAACGCTCATCGCAGACCAGCTGTACAAGCGGTATGGAATCGCAAAGACCGATTAGGGGGAGTTGTCGTCGGTTTGCTCGGCGTCCGACAGCGTCGTCACCCGTGGAGCGTCGGTTATGCTGTCCTGTGAAACAATGGCCTGTGCGTCGAATGCCTCCCGGAGCGTCTCGCTCGTCAGAACCGAATCCGGGGAGCCTGCGGCAAGAACTGCACCACCGGCGAGCAAGACGAGTCGGTCGCAGTAGCGTGCGGCCAGATTGAGATCGTGAATCGCTGCGACCGCTGCCGTGCCGTCGTCGACAACCGACCGAACCAAATCGAGCGTTCGAATCGCGTGGTTGATATCGAGGTTCGCGGTCGGCTCATCGAGCAAGAGCAATGGCGTCGCCTGCGCGAGCGCTCGCGCGAGGAGCACCCGCTGGCGTTCCCCACCACTAAGCTCAGTGACCGGCCGGTCAGCGAACGCGGTGACTGCTGTCTGTTCCATCGCCCGGCTGACGGCGGTTCGGTCCTCGGCGGTTGCGGTCCCGAATCGACCGATGTGTGGATGTCGCCCCATCGCCACTGCCGCTTCGACTGAAAAGGTAAACGAGAGCGACGTCTCCTGTGGCACGGTCCCGACGCGACGGCTGATCTCGCGGGCCGACAGCGCCGAAATCCGTTCACCTGCGACAGTCACGCTTCCGCTGGTGGGCGTAACACTGCCGCGAATCGCGCTCAACAGCGTGGTCTTGCCGGCTCCGTTTGGCCCGATCAGTCCGACGAGTTCACCCTTTCGCGCCGAAATCGAGACCGACGAGAGAATCTCGGAGCCACCGAGGTCAACTGAGAGATCCTCGACCACAAGTGTCGGGGCGGTGTTGCTCATAGCTCGTGGACCTCCCGACTACGCAGGAGATAGAGGAAAAACGGTGCGCCCAGTGCGGCAGTCACGATGCCGACCGGGATTTCGGTTGCGCCCGAGCGAGCGACTGTGTCGGTCAGGACGAGAAACGACGCGCCCGCGAGCGCAGCCGCCGGCAACAGCACCCGGTGGTCGGGACCGACGACGAGCCGAACCATATGCGGAACGATCAGGCCGACAAAGCCGATAACGCCCGAGACCGCGACGGCTGCGGCGGTCAACACGGCCGAGACCGCGAGCAGGATTCGCTTGGTCCGTTCGACCTCAACGCCGAGGCCGTGGGCTTCCTCTTCACCGAGGAGCAACACGTTGAGATCGCGGGCGTACGCCAACAACACGCCGAACAACAACGGGACTAAAATAAGCGTGACTGTCACGTCTTCCCAACTCGCGTTTCCGAGGTGGCCCATGAGCCAGTGGACAACCTGTCGGATTCCCTCGCCGCTGTGTAGCTGCAGAAACGAAATAACCGAGCCAAGAAAGGCTTGAATCGCAACGCCGGCGAGCAAGAGGGTTGCAACCGGTGTGCGGCCGCCCTCAGTTGCAATGAGATAGACACCGAACGCAGCCATGAGTGCGCCGACAAACGCGGCTCCACGGAGCCCCAGCCCGAATGGGATTGCCACCGGAATAACCAGAAAGGCGACCGCACCGGTTGCCGCACCCGAGGAGACGCCGATGATCGAGGGGTCGGCCATCGGGTTGCGGAAAAACCCCTGCATGACCGTTCCGGCTGCCGCGAGCGCGAAGCCGACGGCTGCCGCAAGCAACACTCGTGGGAGTCGGACACGCATGACGATCGTCTCCTCAGTCGAGCCGACCGCATAGCCGAACGGCGAATGCCACCGGATCGACGGCGCAGGAATCTGCAGCGTCCCACCAATTGAGTGGGCGGTCAGTTCGAGCCCGATCGGAACGGCCAGGGCGTTGAGAAGCACCTTCAGCACGGCTACTGGCGAAATCGACACGGGGCCGATTCCCGTACTCACCGTGATCACAACGGCAAGCACAGCAGCCAACCAGAGTGACCAGGTTGCCGCACGCTGCTGTACGTTCATGGATGAAAGCCAACTTGCAGTAGGCAAATACTTATTGACTTACCGCTGAGCAAGAGACAATGAATTCGACGCTTCGAGTGGTTGTTTCACTTCTTGTTGTGTGTGCGATGATTGGATTTCCGATGGTTGGGCTTTCTGGGGCCCAAATGGCCGACGATTCCGACCTGGCTGACTCGGACGACCGGGCGTTTCCACTAACGCTCACCGATGCAACTGGCACGGACGTTACGCTTGATGAGCGACCCGAACGCGTCACCACGACAAATCCGAGTGCTGCCCAGATCATGTGGGAACTTGACGCAGAATCACAGGTCGTCGGGCTCACACAGTTCGCTCACTATCTCGATGGGGCTGAAGACCGACAGAACGTCTCCTCGACGGAGTTCGGCGTGAGTATCGAACGCGTCGTTGCAACCGAGCCGGATCTCGTGCTTGCACCGAATGCGACCGATGAAGCGACTGTCGAAACGCTCCGTGACACTGGACTCACCGTCTACCATTTCCCGGAAGCCGCTGATTTCGACGCGGTTGCCGACAAAACGCTGACCGTTGGCCAGCTAACTGGTAACGAGGCGGCCGCCATCGAGACCAACGAGTGGATGTGGAACAACGTCGAGTCAATCGAAGCGATGACGGCCGATGCCGACCAGCCACGTGTGATGTACCCACTACTTGGTGGCTTTGCGGTCGGCGGTGACACCTTCATCCACGAAATTATTGTCGCCTCTGGCGCGGAGAACGTCGTCGCCGAGGAGTTTGATGGCTATCAAGTCGTCAACGACGAAACCGTACTGACGCTTGATCCAGAAGTGTTGATCGTAACAGATCAGACTGAGGGACAAATTCTCGATGCCGAACCCTACTCGCTGACGACTGCGGGACAAGCCCAGCAGGCGGCCTACTTGGAAGTCAGCTATCTCAACCAGCCAGCGCCCCGGAGTGTTGTCTACTCGACGCGCAACCTTACCGCTCAACTCCATATCGACTCGGTGGGTGATGTGAGTGCTGCGGCTACAACAGATACTGTCGAGGACGGTGAGGAAACGTCGGTCTCTGCGCCCGGATTTGGAATGGGAATTGCACTGCTCGCGGTGACTCTCCTGGCGCTCGTCGCTCGCCGGCAGGGCCCACAGTGACGCTGGGAGCCGGTTGTGAGTGGCATACTAACCGGTAGTTTCAGGGGGTGACCCGCAGTCTACTGAACAGTTGACAGTATGGAATCGTTGCTCGCAGTGGTTGTTTGTGATTGTCTGAGACGGCCGCTCGCACTGTCTGAACGGTGTTGATACAATGGGGGCGTTATCACTCGTATCGCCGCTGGCTCTTGGACCCTCGCTTTTAGCAGTGCCGTCGTCACTTCCAATCGACGACCCCGTCTTGATTTTTACACTCGCGCTGCTGACGTTTCTCGTCACGCCACTGCTGATCGAGCGCGCACGCCTTCCGGGTATTGTCGGCATTATTCTCGCCGGAGCCGCGATTGGCCCGAATGCCCTGGGTCTGCTCGAACGCGGTGAGACAATTATCCTGCTCGGGCAGGTCGGAATTATCTATCTCATGTTTTTAGCAGGCTTGGAGATCGACCGCCGAGAGCTCGCTGAATCCAGAGCTGAAAGTCTAAGTTTCGGGCTGCTTTCGTTCGTGATTCCACAAGTAACGGGCACCTTCGTCGGTGTCTTCTTATTTGGGTTTTCATGGCCGACCGCACTGCTGTTTGCCTCGGTGTTTGCCTCCCATACGCTCCTCGCGTTTCCGGTAATCAGCCGGCTTGGGATTACGAACAACCGGGCCGTCTCGACGACAATCGGTGGAACGATTCTCACCGACACGCTCGCGTTGTTGGTGCTTGCGATCGTTGCCGCCGCCGTCGGCACCGGGCTCACGTTCGGCTTTTGGCTCCAACTTGCCGGCGGCCTCCTGGTCTTTTTTGTCGGTAGCTGGCTCGTGCTTCCACGGCTTGCCTCGTGGTTCTTCCGAACCGTCACCGAAGACAGTTATTTCGAGTATCTATTCGTGATGACGTTGTTGTTCGCGACGGCGTATGCGGCCGAACTCGCCCAAATCGAAGCGATTATCGGCGCGTTTCTCGCGGGACTCGCACTCAATCCACTTATTCCGAAACAGGGTGTGTTGATGAACCGAATCGAGTTCGTCGGCAACGCGCTGTTTATCCCGTTTTTTCTGCTGTCGGTCGGTATGCTCGTTGATCTCAGGGCGCTCGTTACGGGAATCGATACCCTCGCGCTCTCTGCCGCACTCATCACGATGACGCTCGTGACAAAATACGTCGCTGCCTGGCTCGCAGGAGGGCTTTTCGGATATACCTCCGCGGAAATCCACAGCATGTTCGCGCTGTCGGCCGGGCAGGCCGCCGCCGCCCTTGCGGTCACCCTCGTTGGGTTTCAACTCGGGCTGTTTGATCAGACGCTGGTCAACGCTGTTGTCGTCATGATTCTGGGTATTAGCGTCATCAGTCCGGCGGTCGCCGAACGCGCCGGTCGGGAGATCGCCCGAGAGAACCAACAAAAAAGCCCTGACACCGCCAGTCGCTTGGATCGGGTGTTGATTCCGTTTTCACCGGCGTCACGATATAAAGAGGAACTGTTGTCACTGGCGCTGTTTCTTCGTGAACCGTCGTCGAATGAACCGATATATACGGTTCGTGTGGTTCAGCCCGATGTCAACTACGTCGCGACTGACGCTGCAATTGCAGCGGTTGAAACCGCCGATCTCGAACTCAAACCGTATGCGGCCGGGGCGGAGGTCGACCTCGATTCACAGGCGCGTATCGGGTTCAATATCGCCTCGGAGGTTGCCGCCGCAGCGACAGAGATACGCGCAACGACACTCGTTGTTGGCTGGGACGGAGCCCCCTCACGACGCCAGCAGATGCTTGGTACGGTTCTTGATCAGATCCTCCGAGAAACCACGCAGCTCGTATTCGTCTCACGAGTACACGAGCCGCTAAATACAACCACCCGGATACGGCTCGTACTTCCACCCGACTGTCAACACAACGACGGCTTCGAGGAGGCGATTGACAAAATCACCATCCTTGCGAAAGCGACTGATGCGACAATCGATGGGCTCGCGATCGACTCTGACCCGGCGGTATTCGAAGCGGCACTCTCGGCGAGTGCGCCGGCAGTCCCCGCTCGTGTAGACCGCCATTCCGACTGGGATGGCCTTCTTGAGGTTTTCGAAACCGACTGCAGGCCGACCGACATGATTGTGTGTCTCAGCGCCCGCCGTGGACAGCTCGGCTGGCATCCCGAACTACAGACGCTTCCCAACCGAATCGCACGGCTCGCCGCGGGCAACTTCGCGATTGTCTATCTCCCGACGGTTCGGGCCGATGACGACCGGCGATTCCTCACCCTTCGCGATTAGCACTCAGAGCGACCTGAGCACGCTCCGGTCGGTCGTCTCACAGCCATACGCCGCGGCTTTCACTGACTCGGGAATAGGCTCGTCCCGATAGCGTGATGCAAGCGACGCCGTGAGTGCATCGCGAACGCAGGCGCGAGCCGCCCGGCCGACGGCCGTCGCCGATCCAGAAAATTTTGCTGGTTGCCCCGATGGGTCGGTTCCGACGATCACCGCATCGCTCGTGGTTCCAGAAAAGCCCGTGAGCCTGAGCAGAGTCGCCGTTTTCGCTTCGGTGACGACCGACACCAGATTTGCCAGCGCTCCGGCTGGTAGGCTGTGGTTCGTTACAGCGAGAATATTGATCGTCCCTGGCTGGAATCCCTTGCCGTCGCCTCTGTTGGGTCCCTCAGCATCGGTTTCGTTTTCGGTGGCGAGACCACCTCCAGCCACTGGCGGTACCGTCGTCGGATTCGAGACTCCCGCGGTGACAATGACTGAAACCGGGTCACAGACCGCACACCGGGCGTGTCGTTGATCGACACCCGTTAGGAGGGCCGGGGCCGAAGGCTCGAAGCCAGCACGTTCGAGCCGGCGATCAACATATTCGCGGAGTCCCGTCTCGTTCCACCCCTCAGGGACGGTGATGTTGTAGACCGCATCGGCAACGTGCCGGCCGCCGTCGAACCCCGTCGAAAGCCACTCGGTTTGCCGGCGTCTGGCCTGCAGCACGCCTGCTCGGACGGTCGTCTTGAACAGGTGGTCAGTCATGGCGACCCGAACGACGAATGAGGGGTGTGTTCGGAACGCGACGTTCCCGTGAGCGCGTCTGACTGCATTGGCTGTCTCAAAGCCGTGTTTCCTACTAGAAGCTACCGGATTCGAGACTGTTGCCGGATTCCATCACTCATTATTTCGCCCCCGTGAAAGTCAGCTATCCGTCTTAGTCAGCTGTTTCGGGCGACTCGCCACCGTTTTTCGACCCGATCGCGGCCAACCCATCGGTGACAAGCCAGCGGATGAAAACCTCGGCTTCGACCGGTGAGCGGACGCGGTATTCGGCATCCGTGTCGAGGCGGTCACCGACGTGAATCGTGACGCCGTGGCTGTTGATTTCCTGAAAGGCAGCCTCATCAGTCGTGTCGTCGCCGATATAGATGGCAAGCCAGCCGTCATCGACACGCTCGTATAGCTGGCCAATCGCGGTTCCCTTATCCCAGTCGGCCGCCGGCCGGAGCTCTAAACTCTTTTTGCCGTCGTGAATTTCGACGGCGTCGTCACCGAGTTCTTCGACCGTCCGAACAATCGCTTCGCGGACGGTCCCGACCTCGTTGTTCGCAACCATTCGGTAATGGATCGTCGCGGTGACACCCTTGTTTTCGACGACGGTGCCCTCGATTTCGTCGAGCCGATCGGTGAGCGTGTTACAGATGGCCTCAAGGACTGGTTCGGCCGCTTCAGCGTCCGGATGGGTCTGTCGTTCTCCATCGATCCCGAGTTCGAGGCCGTGGTTGCCAACGTAGTCGACCCCATCGATGCCGACTCGGGATCGGAGATCATCGAGTCCCCGGCCGCTGATGACTGCTGGCCGGACCCGTTCGTGTTCGACGAACCGTTCGAGCGACCGGAGATTCATCGGTGTCGGTTCGGGCGTTTCGGGGTTGTCCTCGATCGGCGAGAGCGTTCCGTCAAAGTCGGTCGCAAACAACAGCCCGTTGGCCTGCTGGATGCGCTGTCGGACGCGGTCGAGATCCGGCCAGATAATCGGTGTATTGTCGGGATCGACATCGGTGACGACCTCGCTGGTCGTGGGCTGTTCGGTCGCTGGGTCGGTGTTGTTAGGGTGATTTGACATCGGAGGCTGAGACGTCTTCAGGCTGATCAAGTGTGAGTGTCGTACGGAAAATATCGGCCATCCACGATTGGAGGTCGGTTGTCGTCACGGTCGACCGGAGTGCGGCCATTCTGTCGCGCCGTTCGTCGGCCGGCATCGAGAGGGCGAGATCAAGCCGCGAGGCGAAGGTAGCAGTATCGCTTGGATCGATAGAGACTGCGACATCGCCCAAGAGATCGTGTGCACCGGCATGTTCACTGAGAACCAATACGCCCGTCTCGTCGAGCTGTGCCGAGATGTATTCGAGCGCGACGAGGTTCATCCCATCAGCGACGGGGCTGACGATCGCGATATCGCTGTACCGACAGAGCCCATAGAGCGCGTCTTCCGACAGATAGGTGTCGATTTCGACAATCGGTTGCCAGTCGTCGGTGCCGAAGCGCTCGTTGATCCGCGCAATGTCGCGGTCGACATCCCGGCCGAGTTCACGGTATTCGGGAATCTCGGTCCGACTCGGGGTCGCTTTCTGGACGTAGGTGAGCGCCTCGCGCCAGTTCGGTTCGGTTTCCCAGAGCCGTTCGAGCGCCGCGAGCCGTTCTGGAATTCCCTTTGTATAGTCGAGCCGATCGATCCCAACGGCGACCTGTACGTCTGTCGGAATTCCGTGTTCAGTACGAAAATCGTCCCAGAATCCGTTTTCGGGCGCGGCGGCGTGTTCGGCGATGGTCCCGGTGTCGACGCCCATCGGAAACGCGCGGACGGTTGTTTCAGTTCCATTGAGCCTGACTGTCCAGGCCTCCCAATCGATGTCGGCGTCGGGAACAAGCAAGGCAACGCAGTCGAGGAAGTTCCCACAGTATCGTGGAATATGAAAGCCCAAGAGGTCGTTTGCAAGCAGTCCCCGAAGCAATGCCTCCTGTTGTGGACAGTCGCGGAAGACTTCACGTTCTGGCCATGGAATATGCCAGAACTGACTCAGTAGCACGTCGTCGCCGGCCTGCTCGCGAACAAACTGTGGGGCAAGCGCGAAGTGGTAGTCTTGAAACCAGACAAACGGATCCTCACCAAGGGTGTCGACGACCCGGCTGGCAAAGGTCCGGTTGACCTCTCGATAGCGCTCGAAATAGCGATCTTCGTAAGCGACGTTAGCTTCGAGCCCGTGACACAGCGGCCAGAGAACGCGGTTACTATAGCCGTAATAATAGTCGGCAACGTCTGATTCGTCGAGCCAGACTCGCCGGAGTGTGTAGGACGGGTCTTCGGGTGGAACGCCAACAGCGTCAGTATCGTCGGTAACCTGTCTGTCAGCATCACCATCGCCCCAGGCAATCCACGTGCCGTTGGTCTGTTGGATGACGGGGTCGAGACCGGCAGTCAGCCCGCCTGCGGGCCGGTCAACGGTGATGTCGCCCGCCTCATCGAACGTGTGTCGGTAGGGCTGTCTGTTCGAGACGACGATCACGTCTCGGTCGGCCAGCGAATCGAGAACGTCATCGATTGTCTGATCCTGCGAACCAGCCATCAGCGATTCCCCCTTTCTTGCTTGCAAACCAGTTGGCTGATCCGTACTCGTCCGGCTGATACCCGGTGCTGTGGCTGTCTCATCGTCGCCGGGTGAGACACTAACTGCCGGTCGTGTAGTGGTGGTGTCGAGTGAAGTGAGCTCATTGGAATGAGGCCGCCAGCCGGAGGCCCGTTACCGGCGTGCTGTCTGGGTCGGTGGCTGTCTGGAGGACTGCCAAACGGGACTCATTTGCTGGCTGAAAGCCGGTGGGCGCGGGCAGACCGCTCGCCTGCGAACCCATCGTATCACCGTCACGGCGGCCGCCGACATGTGAGTGTTGGCCAACTCATACTTGATTACTATATGATACTTTCCAGTTACATACGTCCCAGCCACACATACCGTGAAAATCCGTTCGACAAAACACTCTCTCCAGCAACTACTTCTGTTTTGCCCGATAGTTTTCACTACGATGGGTGTTGTTAGCGGTGTTAGAATGCAATCCGCAGCCTACTTCAGTCGAGTCAAAGCTGAACTGAAAGCCTCCTTTTCACAAGACCATTCGCCGGAACAAATCGCTCGAAGCTTTGCAATTGGTGTGTTCATCACCATGTTGCCAACACTGGGAGCCGGGCTCATTGTCTTCGTTCTCCTCTCGTATCTGTTTCGTTGGATCAACAAAGTCGCGCTTTTTGCCTCGGTGGTCGTCCTCAACCCGGCGGTCAAATGGGGTGTTTATGCGGGGAGTCTCACCCTTGGCGTCATTATATTGGGTCCGGTCGACGGGCTTGATACTGCGTCGTTCTCGCTTGATGCCGGCGGAGACGTCCTGCTCCGACTCCTCGTTGGCAACCTGATTCTTGCGATTCTTGCAACCGCTATTGGCTACGTTGCCGTCTATCGAATGGTCATTGCCTACCGCGACCGCGAAACGAGTCTGGTTGCAGACGTTGTTGACAGTGTCTACGAAGAGTTTCCCGAACTGGGCGAGAGCGACACGACGACAGATAATGAGAGTCAGTCGGAGACAGCCAGTGAGAATCAACCGGCAACGGACACAGCGGACCAATCGGCGGCCGAAACGCGTCGGGACGAGCCGACAACAGACGATTGAGCGCCGAATAATTGGGTTATATCGGTAAGTTATATCCGGTGGCTTCTCGAAGCTATCGTATGTCTGGAAGCGACCAGTTCCGTGCGTTGGGAGCCGATATCTGGGCCGCACAAAAATCGCATCCGTTTGTCGTTGAACTCGCAGAGGGCTCGCTTGCCCCCGGTGTCTTCGAACACTGGATTCGACAGGATTATCGCTATCTTCAGGACTACGCCCGGCTGTTTGCCATCGCCGGAAGCAAAGCCCGCGATGAAGATCGAATGGCCGGCCTGTTGGGCGTTGCCCACGCGGTTCTCGAAACCGAGATGGACCTCCACCGCTCGTTCGCGGCCGACTACGGCATTTCGACCGCAGCCCTTGAAGCGACCGAAAAAGCACCGACCTGCGTTGCTTACACGAACTTTCTGCTTCGGACGGCTTACGAAGGAAGTCTCGCCGAAATCGCGGCGGCACTCTACCCGTGTATGCAGGGCTATCTCGACGTGGCCGACCATATGGCCGAGTTGGCTACCGAAACTCACCGGTATACACCGTTTATCGAACTGTATACGAGCGACGAGTTCCGCGCGGAGGTCCAGTGGTGCCGTGAGTTCGTCGATGACCGTTATGCGGCCTCTCCCGGTGAACATGCGGCCATGGAAGACGCCTTTTTGACCAGCGCCAAGCTTGAATACCGGTTCTGGGAGATGGCCTACACCCAAGAGGGGTGGGGGTTGTGAGCGACCATTCAGGTGCAGCGACACCCCAAACTGAGACGTTCGAGCAGTATGCAGCACACAACGAGTCGGCCCGCTTTACCGACTGGCTCCGCGACCGCAGCGAGCCGCAGTGGACCGCGGCAACAACCCACCGGTTCACACAGCAGTTAGGCGATGGAACACTCGATGATGCAGTGTTCAGTCGGTATCTCATCCAAGATTACGCGTTTGTTGACACGCTCGTCGGCGTCTTTGGCTACGCCGTTGGCCAAGCTCCAACAATGGCCGACAAACGTCGGCTCGTCGAGTTTCTCGATACGGTGACCGACGACGAAAACGACTATTTCGAACGCTCGTTTGCGGCGCTCGGCGTCGCCGTATCCAACCAGCAGTCGCCCGAACCCACGGCTGCGACCGATGGGCTGATCGACCTTCTGCTCGCCGCCCGAGCGCAGGGTGGCTATGCTGAAACGCTCGCAGTCCTTGTTCCGGCGGAGTGGATCTATCTTTCGTGGGCGACCGCTGAAGCGGACGATCGCCCCGAGCAGTGGTATTTTGACGAGTGGATCGAGCTGCACGCCAACCCAGGCTTTCGAGCGTTTGTCACCTGGCTTCGCGAACAGCTCGATACCGTGGGGCCGACACTATCCGAACGTCGTCAACAGCGTGTCGCTCGGCTGTTTTCCCGGACCGTCCAGTACGAAGTCGCCTTCTTTGAGTCTGCCTACGACCCCGAGTAGCTCGGCTCGCGTCGGCTGTAGTAGACTGCAAGTAAGATGAGTGCGGCAATCAGAAAATCGAGCGTGTGTTCGATGATGTGGTGTGCATTCATCGGCACCAGCCCACGAACCGTTGCAAATCCAACAATCGACCGCGACAGCAACGCGGCCAGCGCCAGTGTGATGAAGAGATGGTGTCTCGTGCGCCGACGGATGTAGACAATGAGGCTCAGCCCAAACAACACCGTTGTCCCAATCCCGGCGATCAAAATAATCGGATACAGCAGTGGCGAGAGTTCAGCGCCGGTCGAAAGTAGCTGGATCGTGCTCATAGCGATGTGAGGCGTACTTCAGTGAGGGCTGATGTCCGCCAGACAGTGGCGGGTACTTTCCATTGGAATATCAAAGCCGTTTGGATTACTGTAATCCTCTGTTCTGTCTTTTCGCATCCCAGTCGTACCCGCGTTGTCTTCTCACTGAGTGAGAATGGCGATACAGTATTTGTTCGTTGAGCATCTATACCGGACATCAACATGGACGCGACACGCCAGCGCATTCGTACACATATCGCTGACAATCCCGGCGTTCATTTCAACGCCATCGGCCGACAACTGGATCTCGCAACCGGACAAACCCAGTATCACCTTCGTCAGCTGAGTCGCGCTGGTGTGGTTAATTCGCTGTCGGTCGTCGGGCAAAAGCACTATTATCTCCCCGAATTTGACCCCTGGGAGCAGCGGGCACTTGCATTCTTTCGTCGCGAAACCACTCGTGACATCCTCTGTACACTGCTCGAATCCGGCGACATGTCGGCCGTCGAACTCACAGAATCTGTCGGTATCGCTCGGAGCACACTCTCGTGGCATCTCTCAAATCTTGTAGAGGCCGATCTCGTTGTTACCAGCGTCACCAACGGACACACGCACATCGAGTGTTGTCAGCCGTCTCAGCTCGCGGTACTCGCCGAACTCGTCTCGCCCTCGCGTACTGCCCGGCTTGTCGACCGCTTTGAGCGCCTTGTCGATGACACGCTTTCGGGCTGTTAGTCCGCGGTGGCCGAATCAGATTCCGACTCATCCGTTGTGAGTGTCCCAGGGACCCGTTCGTGGGCGTCGATCTCGTCGCTCACGTCATCGGGCTCGATGGATACCGACGGCTCGATAAGCTGGTCACCGAGCAGTTCGGCAAGCCGCTGTTTGCCCGCTTCAGGGTCGTACTCGATTCCGTGATAGTGTTTCGCGGCATATCGTGGGTTGAGCGCGTTGTACTCCTCATGGACGTACAGTTCGGTCGTCCCTTCCAGCGTTGAAAAGACCATGACGTGTAGCTGTCGCTCAGCGAGCGGATGGGTTCGAAGTGCCCACGACCCGGCCTCGCTGCGGCCGTCAGCGAGCGTTTTCCATGCCGAAAGCGGCATGCGCTCGAAGCCAAGCCCAGCGAGCAGTTTGTCGACCGTTTCAACCGGCTGGTGAACCGTTCCCGCGAGCTCTCGCGGATGAAGTTCATAGGCGGCATAGCCGAGGCCGAACCGCCGTGCGAATCGGTCAAGCCTCGGGAGCAGCCGTTTTCGACCCGTATTCCAGTAGGTTGCAGTCGGGCCACGATGACTCGCATTGAGAATCCCGTAGAGTGCGATACAGCCGACGGCTGCGACCGCCGGTGCTGCTACTACCATTACCAATCAGATTGCTGCGGTGAGTAAAACTGTTGTGCCATCGTGTACCCGATCCGACGAAAAACAGGCCGGAGAAAGTCCTCAGACAGTCAGTACTGGTCGGTTGGCTCTCCGAACGACGCGTTCGGCCACACTCCCGATGTGATTCGAGATTCGGTGCGATTGACCCTGGAATCCAAGAACGGTCACGTCGGCGTCGATGCTGTCGGCATAGGCGATGATTTCCGCGCTGGGTTTGCCCCGACACAGGTAGCTTTCTGTGTGGATATTTCGGCGCTCGGCTTGGTCGGCAATCGAGTCAAGGAGAGCTGATCCTTGTGATTCGAGCTGGTCGACAACGAGTTCAGTACTGCTAATCGCGGGCGAACCGTATCGGGAGGTATCGACAACATACATCGGGTGGACCGTTGCATCGAAGGCGTCTGCCAGCATCAGTGCGTGTTCGGTCGCTCGGTGTGCTGGTTCACTACCGTCAACAGGGAGCAAAATGGTTTCGTACATGGCGGGTACCACGCTCAGATGACGGCTGCAACGGGCTAAAACGTACGCGACAGATCGATTCCATTCGATTGTTTGACGGTCGTCACTTGCCTACAGTAGATACAGCCGTTCGGCAGCCATCGCGTTGCCACGAGGTCAAAACCGCTGATCCTTTGGCATTACATCGACGAAATTTTCGGCCCCACAGACGCCACAGGCTGCCGGCGGCCGATACCGTGCGTAGACGAGGCTGCATCCCTCACAGGCATAAAACGGTCGTACGTCGTGTTCGCCCTGGCTCATGACGGATGTAGACCGGCGAACGGTAAACGTATTTTTCAGGTTCGAGTGGGTCTCTTTCGGCGAGGATACTCCAACGAGTCCGAGGACTATTCGTGGGTGAACAGATACGCTTTGCCGTCGTCGTCAACAGAGACACAGAGATCCATGACCTCCGAGAGCGACAGACTCGTCTCGGCCTGTTTGCAGACAATGAGGTAATCAAAGGGTTCACCACAGACAGGACAGGCGATTGCGGTCGTATTCTGGTAGGTCGAAATCATCTCGTTGTCCCGCCTTGGCGTGAGATAGTTGACCAGCTCGCCCAGCGACTCCTCGTACTCTTCGTTCGCTGTTGTCTCCGCGTCGTCCATGATATATCTAGTCATACCCGAGAAAATAAAGACATCGCTCAGTCGACCCTTATTCAGTGGCTGCCTGTAGACAGGTACTGGCGGTTTCGACCGCATCAACAGCTGTCTCACCAAAGACATAGGTGATTGGTTCGATGCCGAAAGCACCCTCGTGGTACAGCACACGCGGAACGGGTTCGCAGTCGGCCACCAGCGCGGTGAGTCGTTCCTGTCGGTTTTCGTATGTTGCATCGAAGCGGGCGGTCGTAAGTCCGGCAGCCTCCGCGGCCGCACGCAGTCGGTCGCTGGTCTTGAGGTTAACCGCACCACGAAGCGTTGGGTCCGCAGCCATCACTGACTGAATCGTCGTCGCAACGTGGTTTGACGCTCCGAATTCCGGATTCGAAGGAACATTCGCCTGCCCACGAACGACGTGAATGCGACCCGGAACGGCTGCAACTTCAGTCAGACTTGTTGCATTCGGGAGCGCCATGGCGATGTTGGACCCGACATTCGGGATCTGCGCGACGAGATGTGGCGTATTCACAAACAGTCGAACGGCCTGTCGAACCGTTCGGAGCACGTCGCGTTCGGCCTGCAGCAAGGAATCGTGGCCACGGACACAGAGATCACAGCCCATGCCCGCAAGCGCCGGCATCTCTGCTTCATGGATCGCACAGATCGGTCCACGGTCCTCGAAGGCACGAATCAGCGCAAGCAGTTCAGCAAGTGCCTCGTAATCATCCATTGTTCCGGCTGCAAAACCCTCAGCAATGGCCTCGATCGTCGCTTGCATCTGCGTATTGTCAACGAATCGCGGCTCGCCGGTCTGCTTGCCGCTGAGATATTTGCTGACTGCCGCCTGTGAAATCCCGAGTCTGCTGGCAATCTCCTTTTGGGCGAAGCCCCGCTCGTTGAGTGCTCTCGCCAACATGGACCGCACCGTCGGGAGAAACCGTTCGACGACAATCTCACTCGGAAGCTGGAGTGTCATCGGCCCCGCTCGGTGTGACTCGTTCTCATTGTACCAGCAATTCGCCGTGAATCTCACTTAGGTGTCCCGGTCCGAGCTGTGTCGGGTTCGGGTGCAAACGCCCAGAGTTCACAAGTCACCGGCTATTTATGCCTCCGGCTCAGTTACTCCAGTAACCAACGCGCTGTTCCCGTGCAATACGACGCGCGCGATTTCGGATCGAGTCTATCGGCTCTGGCGGTGCACTGCGGTTCGCTTTCGGCCTCTACTGCGGTACGCACGATTCGGTCGCCCGCTGCGCACGTGTGAACTGGCTACCGTTCGGATTATACTATGGAAATCGAAATTGCGACTGTTGGCGGTTATGAAGAGGTTGGGCGGCAAATGACGGCAGTCCGTATGGATGACGACATCGTCGTCTTCGATATGGGTCTGAACCTTTCGCAGGTACTGATTCACGACAACGTCCAGACCGAGCGCATGCACAGCCTGGACCTGATTGACATGGGTGCGATTCCAGACGACCGCGTCATGAGCGAACTTGACGGCGATGTCAAAGCCATCGTTCCGACCCACGGCCACCTCGATCACATCGGGGCGATTCCGAAACTCGCCCACCGGTATGACGCACCCATCGTGGCGACGCCCTTTACCATTGAACTCGTCCGCGACCAGATCCGCGACGAGGGCAAATTCGAGGTCGGCAACGATCTACAGGTGATGAATGCCGGCGAGATGATGTCAATCGGCGACAAAGTCGATCTGGAGTTTGTCAACGTGACGCACTCGACGATTGACGCGATCAATCCGGTGCTGCACACCCCCGAGGGCGCAATCGTCTACGGCCTCGACAAACGGATCGACCACACGCCTGTCCTCGGGGACCCCTTCGACATGAAGCGGTTCCGTGAGATCGGTCGCGAGGGTGACGGTGTTCTCTGTTACATCGAGGACTGTACCAACGCCAACCGGAAGGGCCGGACGCCGTCGGAATCGGTCGCCCGAGCGAACCTCCGGGATACGATGTTGAGCCTCGAAGACTACAACGGCGGGATGGTTGCGACGACGTTCGCAAGCCACATCGCCCGTGTGTCGAGTCTGCTTGAGTTCGCCAAGGAAATCGGCCGAAAACCGATTCTGCTGGGTCGTTCGATGGAGAAATACACCGGTACTGCAACCCGACTCGACGTTGATCTCCCCGACGATATCGAAATGTACGGTCACCGGCGAGCCATCGACCAGAGCCTCAACCGCATTATGAAAGACGGCAAGGAGAACTTCCTCCCTGTCGTCACTGGCCACCAGGGAGAGCCACGGGCACTCCTCACACGAATGGGACGTGGCGAGACAAACTACGACTTCGATAACGGTGACAAAGTCATTTTCTCAGCCGGGATTATCCCCGAGCCAACCAACGAAGGAAACCGGTATCAGTCCGAGCGACTGCTCAAAATGCAGGGCGCACGGATTTACGACGATATCCACGTTTCGGGCCACCTGAGCCAAGAGGGTCACTACCAGATGCTCGATGCCCTCCAGCCACAACAGCTCATTCCGGCTCACCAGAATCTCAAAGGACTGTCGGGCTACATCGGCACTGCAAGCTCTTTCGGCTACGAAATGGGTCGTGACCTCCATACGACACGGAACGGCAATATCATCCAGCTTACAGAATAAGGAGGGTTAGTGGCTGGTTTCTGTTGTGCAATTCAGTACTGGTGACGGTTCAGTCCATCTCGCTGGTGGTAACGTCGGCACGTGGGAGGGTGATGGTGACACTGCTCCCGGTTTGATCCCTGTGATATCCGAGCTCACCACCATAGCCTTCGGCGACCCACCGAACTAGCCAGAGACCCAGCCCACTTCCGTGTTCGAGCTGCGAAATTTCGGAATCCCCCGCGACGACTGCCCACTCTTCGTCCGGTAATCCAGGGCCGTTATCGTGAACGGTAATCGAAACCGTCTGATCAGACGCGTCGGTGTCGATTCGAACGGTAACAGTAGGGGTTTCAGCTGTGTTGTGTTCGATACCGTTATCGATGAGTTCGCTCACTGCCGTTCGGAGATGTTGGCCGGCCTCGACAGCAACCGGTGCTGACTGCTCAAGGGTAATGTGTACGTCGGGTCTCTCCGTCTGAAACCGATCAACAGCGGGTGAAAGCAATGCGCCGAGTTCGACTGGCTTGCGCATGAGCGATTGTCGGCCGGCGACTGCCTCGATTGTTTTCGCCGTTTCGCTCAGCTTGATGAGATCGGTTGCATTCGAGACGATCCGGTTGGCATAGCCTCTGTGACGATCGGTTTCGGCCTCGGTCGCAAGAATGTCTGCAAAGCCTGCGATGACGTTGAGGTCATTTCGGAGATTGTGTCGAAGCAGTCGGTGGAGCACTTGGAGCTGGATTTCTCGTTGTTTGAGCGCTGTCACATCAGTGTAGATTTCGAAGCCTCTCGTTGTCTCATCGAGTTCGTACGGAATGTTCCGGTAGAGGAAATATTTAATCCCCTCGACGGTCTGCAGTTTGAGTTCTCGGTCGGCATCGGCTGCCGGTATCTCTGGATGATCCGTCTCAACAATCCGTTGTTCGTCGAGCGCCAGTGGCTCAGGGCTGTCGAAGTGGGCGGTCTCGTCCATCTCGGTTGCTTGCTCGCCGAAGAGGCGTCTGAACGCACTGTTGATGGTTCGAATCTGTGGGCCTTCGGCGGTGATTTCGACCTCATCGACCGGATCAGTGAGGTTTTCGAACAGGTAGCTAAACCGTTCTCGCTCGGCGGCAGCGGCCTGCTTTGCCGACATAAGCTCCGAAAGATCTTGTACAGAGACGATGATTTCACCCTCGCCACCGAGCTGCGGAAGCCGTGCGGCCTCGATTCGGATTGGAACAGTTGTCCCACTTTTCGCACGCAACTCCGCTTCGATGGTTGCCTCTGTTTGGTCCGTTTCCCTCCAAAGCGCCTCAAACATCTCCATCACGACATCTCTGTGGCTTTCGGAAACGTAATCAATCGCGCGTGTTTCGAGCAGCGTCTCACGGCTCTCGCCAAGCCGAGCGGCCAGCGGCTCGGTAACCAGCCGGAATCGACCACTGCTGTCGATCACACAGAGCATCTCTTGGACAGTCTCGACAATCGATTCGTACCGCCGGAGTACCTGCTGGCGGTCGGTCCGCTTAAATGCGGCTTCGGCGTTGGCAGTCAACAACTGAACGAGCTGTTGGCTCTGTTGTGAGCAGTTTTCTTTGTCGGTAATGCCGATACAGAGGATGCCAGCGTCGCCGATTGGGACTGCTGAGAGGGCCGTTCCCGAACCCGCGTCGGTCTCGAACGGTGCAACCGGTTCGCAGACGATTGGCTCTTGGTCGGCGAATGCCGAGCCGACCAGTCCACTGCCGACTGAAATCTCCGAGAGCTCCCCAAGTTCACTGCTCACGGTCTCAGAGACCGCTGTCGGAACCAACTGTCCCGTTTCGTCGTCATGGAGTCGAATGACTGCCCGCTCGAATCCGATTGCCGAGACAACCGTTTTGACGATTGTTTCGGCGACGTTTGAGGGCGTTTCGGCGGTCATAAGCGCACGTGTCATTTCGAGCAGTCCGTTGAGTGCCCGCTCGCGCTCGACCTGCTCGCTGATATCTCTGATCGTCCCAACGCTGCCACGGAACCGCCTATCGAATGGAAGCAGTGCAATATGATCTTGGCACCGAACGGTTCGACCATCTGCGGTTTCAACGTCAAGCTCGATTGATACCTCACCTGTTCCGTTGCCGTGGCGGATGCGTTGAATCTCCGTGTTGACGGCGTTCCGGGCCGCTTGAACGGTCTGTTCACTTTTGAACATTCCAATGTGGGCCCCGACGAGCTCCGAGCGAGCAAAGCCGGTGAGTTCAGCAAGTCCCTCGTTGACATAGGTAAACCGCTCGTCTTCGTCGAGTGCGTAGACGCCATCAGAAACCGTTTCGAGTGTCTGTTCGTACCGTTCGAGATCCGTTCGACGTGCTTTTCGTTCCGTAATGTCGCGGAAATAGACTGAAAGCCCGCCATCTGCGGGATAGGCGGTTACCTCAAGCCAGCTGTCGAGTGGATCATACGGTGCCTCAAACGAGACGGTTTCTTGGCTTTCGACGGCCTTGATATACTGTTCGTAGAAGACACTCTCGCGGGCGTCTTCGAACTGCTCCCAGACGTTTTCGCCGATCAGCTCAGTGTTTTCAACGCCAAGTAGTGTCCGGGCACGGTCGTTAATATACACGAATTCCCAGTCGGCATTAAGCGAAAAGAACGCGTCATCGACTCGGTCGAACAGTGATTCGAGCTCGCTCGTTGCCGTCTTGAGCTCTTGTTGTTGCAGGTGATGTTCGAGTTCGTAGGTGACGAGTTGTGCCATAAACTCGACAATGAGTTGATCACGGTCGGTCAGCTCCGTCGGACTGGTTTCGGTTCCGTAAAAACAGAGTGTGCCGTAGGTTTTATTCGCAATCTGGATCGGCGTGCCGATATACCGTGCGCCACCGAATTCCGTGACCGCTGCTCGGTCAGTCAACTCAGGTGCTTCGGTGACAATATCATCGACCGCGTAGGTTTCGTCGCGTGCGAGTGTCCGTTCACAAATGGTCTCCGAGAGCGAAATCGTCATTCCTGCGGGAACACTCCCGAGGAGTTCATCATCGCTCTGAATGATTTCAACCTCGTAGCTATCGTCGTCAACCGCCGCAACGAGCCCGGCGTCCATATTGAGATACGACTGCCCAACCGCCAGGAGTGTCTCGACTTTCTCGGTAAACGAGCCACTTGCTTCGGTTAGCGTCCGGTGAAGTTCGCTGAGAATGTCGCTCTCGATTGGCCGTGTTGGCTGTGCGGTGACTGTCGTCCGCTCGGTGTTGGATTCGTCAGTCGACCTCTCGGCCGACTCGTCGGCGTCATCTCGCTGGTGGCCCGCACTCGGCTCGGTCTCGGTTGATTCGGTATTTGCCCCGTCTATTTCGCCGGCCACGTATTCGGTTTCCGGGGTGATCGCTCCGAGCGCGAGATATGGTGTCTCTACGTCTCCACCGGTTGTCGTAACAATAACGAGTGAGCTGTCAGCGTCTTCGGGCCTCACCGTCCGTGTTGGCCCCGCCGACTCATCGGCTGTGGCCGATTCGGCTGCCAACTGCTGTTGCTGTTTGACTGTCCCCTCATTTGGGGCCCACGGATACGTCCACAGCGGTCGGCCCGTGTCGAGGGAACTGGACTCGTCGTCGACTGGAGTGGTGGCAATCTGTGTGACGATTCCCGCTTCGTTGAGTCCAGCGACATACAGCGTTGGAGTCGCTGTCACCGCGGTCTGTTGGTGGTTGGTTCGTGCAGTATGGCGACCGATTGCGGCTGCAATCCGATCATCCAAGGCGGCTTCATCGTGGCGCTCGCGAGCGAGGTGGACTGCCGTCGCACCCAGTTTGCGTGCGGCCGGAAGCGACGCGGGCTCCCGGCAGTAGAGAACCAGCGGCACTGGCTGGCTTGTCGCAAGTAGTTCGTAGAGCGCTTCGATTGCGGGCGCTGTCTCTCCGTCGTCGTACCAGCAGACAAGACAGTCAGTCGTGTCGGGGCTGCAAGCAGCAATCAACTCGAAGGGCGTCGTTACCCGCGTTGCACGCGTTCGTTCAGTTGTGGTCAGTCGGTCTGCGACGTGTTCGGCTCCAGGCGGTGATCGATCATATGTCACGGCCCGTAGTGTGGATCCATTCGTCGCTGGGTCCCAATCCGTCATATCGTACTTTTTTAGTATAGGAAGACGGACCAATTAAACCTCTGTGTCAAATTATCACTGCGCGTAGCCATCCCGTAAGCGAGCCGAAACATGATTTCATAGCGGGCGCAGTCGTTTTCTCTCTCGGGTTGAAAACGGTGGTATGTCGACTCCGTTCTGTGTTGTTGGGCCCAGTGACAGCGGTAAAACAACACTCATTGAATCGCTCGTTGCCGAACTCAGTGCGTATGGGCGCGTGGGAACGATCAAATCCATTCACCATGATATCGAGATCGACACACCCGGCAAAGATACCTACCGCCACCGGAGTGCCGGGGCCGACACAGTCGTCGGTCTGACACCGACGCTGTCGTTTCAGCTAACTCCCGGCGGCAAGCGGGCGGCCAAAAGCGAATCCGAACTGCTCGAATCGACGGTTGATCGTCTCCACCGAGAGGGGTACGATTTTATCTGTATCGAGGGATTCCACGACGCACCATATCCCAAAATTGCGCTGGGTGACCGTGAGGATATCGCGCCACCAGTCGTTATTCGTGGTGCCCTTGACAGTCTCGATGCCGAACAGCTGGCAGCTTCGATCCGTAGCGGGTCGCTCTTTGAGCGCGCGTGAACAAGCACTTCTGTGGCCGCCTCCCCGGCAAAATCGGCTTCATCGGTCGGACTACGCAACGAGCGTCGAACGCACCAAACAGCTAACACACCGGCCTCTAGACAAATAGTATGGACGATGTCCGTGCCGCCGTCAGCCGGATTCGCGCCGAGACGACCCGGCAGACATTCGACCATCGTGTCGCCGAGCAAGCCGACCGGCTTCGGGAGACACTCGCCGCTGGTGCGTTCGACAGCAGTGGATTTGCGGTCGGGCTCGAACTCGAAGTCTACGCTGTCGACACCGAGGAACGACTCGCACCGCTTCCCGATTCACTCTTTGTTGATTCCGCGTGGGCGCGCGAAATCGGTCGGCACAACGTCGAATTCAACGGCTCTCCCCAGCCGTTCGATCCAGCCGGTGTCGCCGCACAGACGGCCGAACTTCACGAGACGGTCACCATGGCACAGCAGGCACTCGAACCGACTGGGCCAACGCTTTGTTTCGATGCAATGTGGACAATTCCACCGCAGAGCGGAAGTAAACCGTACCTCAGTGCTGTCGAACGCGGTGACGGCATCACGGTCGCTGAAAACATGCATCAGGCACCACGGTATACCGCGATGGATTCGGTGCTGGTCGATCATGCTGCTGGCGAGATTTCGATTTCAGTTCCCGGAGCGACCCTCAATTTCCCGACGATTTTGGTTGAATCACTCACGACGTCGATTCAGCCACATCTCCAGATTCCTGATTCCGCGTCGTTTCCGACGTATTTCAACAACGCTATTCGGACCCTGGGGCCACTGTTGGCACTTGCAACCAACTCACCATTCCTCCCTGGTGACCTCTACAACAGGGTCGACGATCCATTTCAACTCGTCGAAGAGACACCCCATGAGCTCCGTATCCCTATTTTCGAACAGACAGTCAACAGTAGTGGCCACCGCAAAGCCTGCTGTCCACGCGATATCGACTCGCCGACAGACATCGTCGACCGGGTTGTCGAGGACTGGACGTGTGCACCGATGTTACGCGAATTCGAACAGCACGACTCGGGTGTCGCCGCTGCAGTCGATCCGTACTGGGAGTTCTGTCAAAAATACGGTACATACTGGCGGTGGATACGGGGAATCATCGGCGGCGACGCCGTCGCTGGCACTGACGCAGATACGGACCCCGGCGGCTCGCTTCGGATCGAGTATCGGCCGTTACCGACCCAGCCGGCAGTCGAAGACACACTGAGTCTTCACTGGCTGACCGTCGGATTGCTCCGTGGGCTTGTTGCGACCGACCATCCGATAGCCGAACTGCCATGGCGCGACGCCCACCAGGGCTTCTACAACGCGGTTGAAAACGGCCTTGCGGCGGACCTTGCGTGGCTGACAGCCGACGGTGAGCCAACCGGTGATCCAACTGTCATCTATCCCGAACTGTTTGCTATCGCCCACCAGGGGCTCGTTGTCCAAGGGCAGACCGAACAGGAGGCCGCAGCATTGCTTGCGCCACTGAAACATCGGTGGGAGCGACGTGAGACGCCAAGTCAGTGGAAAAAAGCGCGTGTTCGCGACCAGCTGGCTGCAGGCGCATCGCTTTCGGAGGCGATTGCCGCGATGCAGACCGATTACAATCGACGGTGTCGACAGCCAATACCCTTCGCCGAGTGGTAGGGTGATATCGCCGTTCGAATCTCCTCGTGCTCAACGACTTTGGGAATGGTGAATCGCATCGGTTACTCTCACGATCGTGGTGGTTGGTCGTGTGTGGACGCTGGTGGCACCGCTGTTGTGAGCTGTTCGACGAGTTCGTGGCTTGTGGCCGCGTTGAAGACGGCCGGCAGCGACACCACCTCAAGGTCTGGATAGTCGGCTTCGAGCACGTCGACTTGGTGACGGTGTGCCCGCTGGGTCGTCTGACACCGCTCACACTCGGGGCTGGCGTCGGTGAGTACGCGATTGATACAGAGTGTTGTGACCGGAATCTCGAACGCACGAAGCTGCTCGATAAGCCGGCCTGTTTCGGCAACTGCAAGCGGTTCGGGTAGACAGACAACGCGAAACGAAGTGCGTGAGGAATCGGTCAACAGCGTCCGTACTGACTCCATTCTGTCAGCCAGTTCGGCAAATTCGTCCGTCTCTTCGCTTCGAGTCCCGAAGAATGCCATCGGTCCGAAGACCGCGCTTCGAGCCGTATCGACCCGACGGCGGAGCTGGCCGCGAACGGAAGAGGCCGCCGCAACCGTCTCTTGAAGCACTTCAGGGAGTTCCAACAGCCGAAGTGTATGGCCAGTCGGTGCGGTATCGACGATAATCTGGTCGAACTCACTCTCCCCGTCGTCGCTGTAGGTTGCCAACGCTTCAATGGCGGCGAGTTCGTCACTTCCAGGGATTACTCCGGCAGTAAAGAGCCGCTCGACCGCTGACTTCTCGAGGTGGATGCCTGCGGTCCGGAGTTCCGCTGTGAGCGACTCAACAATCGTCCGATAGGTGTCGGTACCAGCCGTTGGAGACAGTTCTTCAATCCAGAGGTCGGTGTCGCCGTCGGCAACGCTGACGGCTGTCCGGCCCGACTGTGGTACAACCCCGAATAGATCGGCCAACGAGTGCGCTGGGTCGGTCGAGATAACAAGTGTCCGTCGCTCTCGTCTCGCAGCTTCGAGACCAGTTGCTGCGGCCAGTGTTGTCTTCCCGACGCCACCTTTGCCACCGTAACAGACGACGTTGACCATCCAGCCATCAGACGGCGACAATGCAAAAAAGTGGTCGCATTGTCAGTTAGCCCAATCGCTTTGAGCAATTACTTTCTCCTGGTATGTTCATCCTACTTGCTGTCTACTGGAGCGTCTGAAACTACGACAGTGGGGATTCACAGTGTGGACACCAGTCAGGATACTGCCGGCCATCTACGGCCGGGACACCGTATTCGGCATTTTTAGGACTACTGCGCCGGATTCGACGGCTGCACGCCGGACAACGTTTCATACTCCCTGACTCTCTGTCGGCTCAGATATCGCTATCTTTCAATCGCATTCAGTTTACTCTGCTGTACTAATAGAATTGTCTCGTATGCAGTCCACAAACAGAGAAAAACATCTCACTTGATATGTTAATTTTCTTAAACTTTATACGCATTCACACTCGACGGATAGTCGACAATGTCTGAACAACAGTCAGTAGTCGACGGTGTTGGACGGCGCACACTTATTCGGTCAGTTGGAGTCGGCGTCGGTGGGCTGGGACTTCTTGGAGCCACGGGTGTTGCGACCGCCGAGACTGCGGTCCGAGTCCCGCTTTTTGCTGCCAGAACGATTCAGGTCGGTACCGTCGCGGTCGCCCAATCCGCCCAAGGCGAACAGCTAACAGTCACCTACGAGATCACTGATGACAACTGGGAACTGGTCGAGACAAACCTCTTCGTTGGCGACGAAATCCCGACGAACCCCGGTGGCAACCCACAAGTTGGCCAGTTCACTCACCAGTCCGAACATGACCCGGCTGTCGAACGCTACACGCACCATGTCGATGGGAGCAACCTGCCGGCCGTACTCACCGTTGCCGCACAGGCGACGGTGCAAACCGACGTCCCCGAAGACGAACTGCCTGGTGACGAATCAGGTGACGACACCGCGGAACCGGAAGGCAATGATACAGAGGAACAGCCAACCGACCGACGCACCGAGAGCGCGTGGGGCTTCGGCGCGCGAATCAATCAGCGAGAAAACCCACAGGGCCGCGACATCGGTAGCTGGGCAACCTACTTTGAGGTCGTTCTCGAATAGGCCCCAACAAGTACGTACCAGAGATGCCCAAAAGCGAGATGACCGGCGGGCACATCGCTCGGATCGCCTCAGAAGGGTAGCCGCTGTTTCGCTTCGCCAATGAGTGCGTCAATCCGGTCTTCGAACTCCTCGACTGACCGCTCGACGTAATGGACTCGCTGACGAGGAATTCGTCGGATCACGTCATTGCCTTGGTCGTCGGTTCCGGTTTTGAGCTGCCAGTGATCCTGAAAATAGACGATGTGTTCGTTGTCGACGTTTCTACTTTCTTTCTCGCCGTCGGGATCATCGAAGACAATCGTTGCTCGCCCCAATTCGGGATCTGGGAGGTCAAGCGGTGACCCGGTGTCAGCTGCTGGTGCCGACATATCGGCATCACGATCGGATTCGACACCGGGGTCTGCTTCGAGTTCTGGCTCTGGATCTGGATCTGATTCGGACATCGCTTCAAATCACGTCGCCACCGACAAAACGTTGCGGGCCGCTATTCATACGATAGCAGGACTGTATCGCTTGTTTTGACGATATTCGTGAATTTTCACGACCGAGAATCAGTTGGTTGTGGTTGACTGTGTCTCCGACAGGAACGCTTTCACCCGGGTATCGAACTGCCGCTTCCGTTCGTCGAATGCGCCGTGTTTCGTGCCGTCAATCGGAACGGCTTTTGCGTCTGGGATCCGGTCGGCCGTCTCACGGAGCACGGATTCCGGAAAGAACGGATCGTCGCTACCACCGACAACGAGCGTCGACGACTCGATATCTGCGAGCCTGGTTTCGGCGTCATACCGATTGATCGCTGCCAGCGACCGGGTGACATCGCTTGGGACCGCTGGTCGGGGGAGACATAACCGGCCGACGGTCTGAATCGTGGACGGAGCCGAGTAGCGCCGCCAGTCACTGAGACTGTAGAGTTCGCGCGAAAGTTCCGACCGAAGTCTGACCCACCGGTGTCGTGCTGCATACTGCTGCCAGCGGCTCACGATGCTGCGACCGCCGTCAGCAACTCGGTAGCCCGAGACCGCAATGACCAGTCGGTCGACGAGTTCGGGATACCGCGCGGCGAGTTCTTGTCCGATGAGCCCGCCCATCGAAATCCCAAGGACATCCGCTGGCGTCGGAATCTCATCGAGAATTTGGCCGTACTGTTCGGTAGCATCATCGATTTGATAGTTTTCGGGAATGCCTCGTGGCCGGCTGATCACGTAGATGGTATAGTCGTCGGTAAAGCGGTGAAAGTAACTACTGACCAGTCGCGCGGCGATCGCAGGATACCGGCCGCTGAACATCGAATCACCGAAGCCCGGAATTACGACCAGCGGCTTTTGACCCGCGCCGACGCGAATATACGGAAACGAATCGAGGAGGTGGCCTGTTGTGGGGACAGTCATCACCGTCCGGTTCGCTCGTTGTTGCGAAAAGCCCGCGCTTCGGTTGGGTTGCGTAGAGCGGATTTGCTGACAGTCAGCGGGGCCGACAGCTGCCAATAATTACTGTTCGTGAGCCGATACAATGAGGTATGAGTGCCACCAATCCTCGGCGTCCGGCAATCAATTTTCCAGCGGCGTTATCGAGTCGTGAGCGCTGGCTCGAACCATTTGACTGGTACAGCGAGATGCGAGCCGAGTCGCCGGTGCGGTACGACGCCGAGCGCGACCTCTATGACGTGTTTCGGTATGCTGATGTGAAACGCGTCCTCGACGACGACACGGTCTTTTCATCAGATCCGCTGACAATGCCCGATTTTGAAGCGGAAATACAACAGCAAGACGAACAGCCGCCGCCGATTTTTGACACCATGCTGTTTGCTGATCCACCCGAACACGGCCGACTTCGCGGCGTCGTCGAGGAGTTTTTTCGCCCCCGAGCAATCCGCACGATGACTGACGAGATCGAACACCTCACCGAGCAGTATCTCGACACCGTCGAAGCAACCGACAGCGACGAGATTGATATCGTCTCGGCGCTTGCCTATCCGATGCCCGTCGACGTCATCGCCACCATGCTCGGCGTGCCGACTGACGACCGCACACAGTTCAAGCGGTGGTCCGATACGCTCATCGAGCGGCCGACAGCGAAAACCGAAGCCGCAATGGAGGAATTTCAAGAGCGTCAACAAGCGGTCCAACGCGAGATGAGCGAGTACTTTTCAGCACTCATCGAGGCCCAAGCCGACGAAAAACAGCTTTCAGACAGAGAGATGGTCGGCTTCTGTACGCTGCTGTTGGTCGCTGGCAACATCACGACGACTAATTTGATCACGAACGCGATGCGGTGTCTCGGAAACCGTCCCAAATTGCGCTCGGCGCTTGCAGCCGGTGAGCGGGACCCTTCGCGCGTTATCGAAGAAGCCTTGCGCTACCGTTCGCCCGTGCAGGCACTGTTTCGGGTGACGACCGAGCCGGTTGCACTCGGCGGCGAGGAAATCCCGGCCGAGTCGGGCGTTGTCGTCTGGCTCGGTTCGGCCAACCGCGACGAACAGGTGTTTGATCGAGCCGACGAGTTCATTGCCGACCGCCAGCCCAACCAGCACCTCTCGTTCGGCTACGGCACCCACTACTGTCTCGGCGCACCGCTCGCACGGCTCGAAGCGAAAGTCGCACTTTCAGCGCTGTTCGAGCGGTTCGAGACAATTGAACCGGTCGAGACCGACTTACAGCCGATCCGGAGTTCATTTATTTACGGCGTCGAGGAGTATCCGATCCGCGTTCGCTGATCCAGGCCGCTCGAACCGAATTATTATGAGATTGTCATAACTACAGTGCTGTATGCCCGACTCGAACACGGAGATGACACCGGCCCGGAGCCCCCAGTTTCCTCCGCCTGAGTCACTTTCGTGGGGGCCGGTTCGGTACCGTCGACTCCGCTCGGCAGCCGTGGGGGCCATGACTGCGCTCGGTGGAGTGTTTGTGCTCGGAATGCTCATACTGTTAGGTTTGGTGTTCCAGTCGGGCGAGCTGTTGCTCGTTATTGGTGTTCTCCTGTTTGTCGGCGGTCCGTTCTCACTGCTCTACTTGGCGATTGCCTACGAAGGGTCGACGGCCGAACAAAAGCAACGGATTGCTGATGCTCTCGGTCCGAGCTTCTCTGAGTGGTCGTGGATTCGGCCAGTGTGGTTTGGCTGTGGATTACTCACAGCACCAGTACTGCTGTACGTACTCCCCGGAAGAATACTTGTGGCAAGCGGATTCTGTACACTGTTTGTCGTCTCTTTCGTCGGTCGGACGAGATACCGGCTCGTCCCCGAAACACGGAGAATCGAAGGCTCGGCCGAGTACATTGATCGAACATGGGGCCAAAGCCTCGAGTGGCTCGTCGACGTCCGCCGGGTTGACGTCGGCAGCGTAGCCGTGTTCTTCCTGTCGAACCGCGGAAAACAGTGGTATGACGCCCCCCAGCTGTTGGTTGTCCCCCACACGCAGGCAGACGCCATTGAACGAGCGCTCCACTCGATTATCGAGGAGTGTGGGCCACCAGAACGAGCCAGCCGAACTGATCGGCTTATTTTCGCTGGCCTCGGCCTGTTCATGCTGGCGACAGGACCGCTTTTCTATTTGCTCAGCGGCGAACGAATCGTCCTGCTGTTGCTCGCAGGGCCATGGTCACTCATTGGACTGCTGCTACTCGTGCTATCGTCGCGACAGTAAACAAACCAACAGTCAAAAATCAAACAGCGGTCTTACTCGTCGTCAAGCAGTCCAGGGTTCGTCACCGCACCCTGTGCGGCAGAGCCGAAGTCACGGGCGTACTTCGCCAGCACACCGTGGGTGTACGGTGGCTCCGGTGGTTCCCACTCGGCGCGGCGGGCGGCGAACTCCTCGTCGGAGAGATCCACCGAGAGTTCGCGGCTTGGAATGTCGACCGTGACGGTGTCGCCGTCTTCGATGAGGCCGATTGGGCCGCCCTCACTGGCTTCGGGCGCGACGTGGCCGATCATCGGTCCGCGGGTGCCGCCGGAAAACCGGCCGTCGGTCAGTAGGGCCACGTCCTCTTCGTGGCCTGCGCCGACGACCGCAGCCGTCACGCCGAGCATCTCGCGCATGCCAGGACCTCCTTTCGGCCCCTCGTTGCGGATGATGATCACGTCGCCCGATTCGATGTGACCGTCTTGGACGTATTTCATGGCGTCTTCCTCGTTTTCGAAGATCCGCGCCGGTCCCTCATGATGGAACGCGTCGTCGCCGGTGACCTTCAACACCGAGCCGTCGGGTGCGAGATTCCCAGAGAGAATCTTGATCGCGCCCTCTTCGGTTTTTGGCTCTTCGACCGTATAGAGGAAGTCCGCCTCGATTTCGTCGTCTGCGGGCAGCTCGAGCGTGTCGAGTTCCTCCGCGATGGTTCGGCCCGTGACGGTCATGGCGTCGCCGTGGAACAAGCCGGCCTCGAGGAGTCGGCGGATGATGATCGGGACGCCACCGATTTCGTGCAGATCGTTCATGACACGCGCGCCGCCGGGCTGGAGATCCACGATTTTTGGGGTGCGCCGCGAGATCTCGTCGAAATCCTCAATTGTGAGGTCGACACCGGCTTCGGCCGCGAGCGCGAGCAGGTGAAGCACGCCGTTTGTCGAGCCACCGATTGCCGTCTGCAGCGCAATAGCGTTCTCGAAGGATTTTCGCGAGAGAATATCGGAGGGCCGACGGTCGTTCTCGATACAGTCGAGGACGAGTTCGCCTGCCTCGCGGGCGATTTCATACCGGGCCTTGTCCTCGGCGGGCGCGGAGGCGCTGCCGAGTGGGGCCATCCCGAGCGCCTCGCTAATCGAGGCCATCGTGTTGGCAGTAAACATCCCGCCACAGGAGCCCGCACCGGGACAGGCGTGGCGTTCGAGATCATCGAGTTCCTCATCAGACATCTCACCGCGGGCGTAGGTACCAACGCCCTCGAAGACTTGGACGATGGTCACATCCCGGCCATCGTGTTGGCCAGGCATGATCGAGCCACCGTAGAGGAAGACAGAGGGCAGGTCGCTGCGGATCGAGGCCATCATCATTCCTGGTAAATTCTTGTCACAGCCCGCAACCGTCACGAGACCGTCCATCCGCTCGCCAAAGGCGACGAGTTCGACCGAGTCGGCGATGACTTCTCGGGAAATGAGCGAGGCTTTCATTCCTTCTGTGCCCATCGAAATCGCATCCGAAATCGTGATGGTTCCGAACTCGATCGGCATGCCACCGGCGGCGTCAACACCCTCGATTGCCGATTGGGCGACATCGTCGAGATGGACGTTACATGGTGTGATGTCGGCTGCTGGGTTAGGAACGCCGATCATCGGCGACCCGAGATCCTCGTCGTCAAAGCCCATTGCGCGAAACATCGCCCGGTGGGGTGCGCGTTCGGCCCCTTCAGTCACATCACGGCTCGGCAGGTCGGCCTCTTTTCGCCCGGCGAACCGATCAGCATCGGGTCGCGGCGCTTGGTTGCTCATAGCATCTGCTTGCAGCCGTGTGGCTTAAAACTCCCCGACTGGCAGTCGGAGAACCGAACCGTGAGGGCTTTGAACGCCGAGTGAGAACAGTTGTCAGTGAGTACAGAACCCACGGAATCGGAGTCCGTTGACGAAGAGGGCTACGTCCACCAGCCAGCTGCTGTCGATACCGAGACAGCGTATACCGGGAAAGAAACCGGTGAGGGCTTTGGTGCACGCGGGTGGATTCTCGTCGCCGGCATTGTCGTTTGTTTTCTCGTGATCCCTGGAATTATTTATCTTAACCCAACCGCTCCGGCCCAGATCGGTTGGACGTTCTTTGCAACCTTTCTTGTGTTGCCCCTGATTCCAGCAGTTATCCTCGGGTTGCTTGCCGTGTGGTCGATGCAGGCCGCAGCGTAAGTCCACTGTGTCACCCGACGAATAACTCGGTTGTGGGTAAATAACTCGGCTGTGAATGCATGTGGATATCGAATAACATATACAATCGAGCCAAGAGTAGCTATTATGGACATTTCGAGCTATCGTGATCAGGTTACAGCTCGTCTTACAGATCACGACTACGAGACGCTTTCTGTAGCGGATGCGAACCCGTTCGAACCGGTCTGGTACAAGAAAGATGAAGATCCAACAATCGGTGTTACCAAGGTATATGTGACGGTCATCGAGGATGCTGATATCGACACTGATCGACTTGCAACCACGGCAGAGGCGTTTCGAACGCTCCTGTCGTCGTCAGCGCCACAGACAGCCGGCTCCATAGAGAACCTTTTCGGCTACGTGGTTTTTGCGGTCGACAATCCAAGCGAATCGCTGATTGAATTTGCAACCGAGGAGTATACTGTCGCAAACCGGCGGACGAACGTGTTCCCGTTGCTGTATGATCTTTCCAGTGAGCGGCTCTATACGCACACGGTTCCACGACTGAAAGGACGTGGCTTCTACGAGAAACAGAAACTCGATGCCGACGCGTTGTTGACGCCGTAGATTCGACAGATCCTCTCTCTTTTCTTGGCGGTAGCTATTACGACCCACACGTTCTACTAGTGTACATGTCAGTTGCCGATACGGGAACCCACGCCGACAGCGGGCCGGGCGAATCAGTCTTTGTCGAGACGAACACCGTCCGACTCCATACCCGTCAGGCCGGTCCAGTCGATGGGCCGTTGGTCCTGTTGCTCCACGGCTTTCCGGAGTTCTGGTACGGCTGGCACAGACAGATTCAGCCGCTCGCGGACGCCGGATACCGCGTTGTCGTTCCCGATCAGCGAGGCTACAACCTGAGTGATACGCCCGCCGGTGTCGACAGCTACCATCTCGACGAACTGGCGGCTGATGTCGTCGGCCTGATTGATGCGTGTGGCCGTGATACTGCTGCGGTTGTCGGCCACGACTGGGGTGCAGCGGTGGCCTGGTGGCTCGCACTTCAGTATCCCGAGCGCCTTTCGTCGCTGACTGCGATCAACGTCCCACACCCAACCGTCATGGAACAGACACTGCGCGATAGCTGGAGCCAGCGTCGCAAAAGCTGGTATATGCTTGCCTTTCAGCTTCCGTTACTTCCTGAAATCATTTCTCAGGTCGGCAACTACCGATTGATGACACGTGCACTCACAGACAGCAGCCGGCCCGGAACGTTCAGCCCGTCTTTCCTCCAGCGGTACCGAACTGCGTGGAGCCAGCCGGGTGCGCTAACGGCAATGATCAACTGGTATCGGGCGATTGGACGCTATCGACCACGGCCGGTTCGCACACAGGTCTCGGTACCAACACTCGTTATATGGGGTCAACAAGACGAGTTTTTACGTTCAGCAATGGCCCAGGCAAGTCTCGAATATTGTGATGAGGGTCGATTGGTGATGCTTCCGGAGGCCACTCACTGGGTGGTGCATGAGGAATCCGATCGGATTGCGGATGAGTTGCTATCACATCTTTCTGAATCGAACTGACAATTGGAAAGTGTATTATTTAATTAACAATTGTACACAAATTAACTCACTTGATAGTTATTCACAAACAACTGGTTGAAACGTTATCCCAGTGATTTCGAATCGGGCCCCACCGTTGTCGCTTGCTGTCACTGCAATGTCCCACCCATGGCTCAACGCAATCTGTTCGACAATAGCCAACCCGAATCCTGTTTTATGTGCCCCTGTCGTATATCCCGGATCAAAGATCACATCCTGTCTGTCTGGATCAATTCCAGCCCCATCATCCTGGATATAAATTCCCGAATCAATCGTCCCTACCGAAATTGTCACGCTTTCGCTATTGTGATCGATTGCATTACTAAAGAGATTTTCAAAGACTTGTTGCAGACGGCTCTGATCCGCAGTGAAGTGTCGTGAATCATTCACATTGAGTGTCGAATCTTCGGTCGGGATCATCGACCAGGCATTGACGGCAACATCTTCTAATGAGATCTCGTCATCACTGAGATTTTCCGGACTCTGTTCAGAGATATTGAGAATCTGCTCAACTAGTGTATCAATGCGAGTTAAGGCCCGCTTTGTCGTCTCTAAGTGTTCATCCTCACGAGAGGACTCGAACAGTTCAAGCGACCCTGTTGCGACATTTAATGGGTTTCGAATATCATGTGAAAGAGTTTTCTTAATATTATGTAATTTCTCATTCTGTTGTTCGAGTTTCTGTTCGCGCGTTTTTATTTCCGAAATATCCCGTGAGTTGATCACAAATCCATTGACGAAGTCATCATCGAGTAAGTTCTGTCCACGAGACTCTAACACCGGCCACGTCCCTTCCGGGTCCTAAAATCGGAACTGGACAACGGGCTCGATTTCTGGATCTTCGGTAGACAAAAAGAATTGCTCCATTGCATCCTGGCGATCATCCGGATGTGCGTAGGTGAAAATGTACTCACCGAGCAATTCGTCGGGGTGATAGCCCAAGATCTCTTCTGCTGACGGGGAGAGGTAGACAAACTGTGCGTTCTCGTTGACAACTGATATAACATCAGACGAATTTTTCACTAGGTTACTAAATCGCCGCTCGGACCGTTGAAGCATTTTCATCGCCCGATGGCGCTGGACAGTATTGTTGATTCGATTTGCAAGCACAGAGTAGTTGCTTGAACCACTCTTTTTTTGTAAATAATCTGTAACTCCTTTTGAGATCGCCTCACTCGCAATTGTCTCACTTCCACGTCCTGTAAAGAGAATAAACGGTAATTCTGGGTGCGTCTCTCGAACAATTGTGAGAAAATCAAGTCCATCCTGATCCGGCATTTCATAATCGCTAACAATTGCATCAACCTCAGAGAGGTGTGGTAATGCGTCAGAAACTGATAGTTCTTTTCGAACCGAGAACGCGTCCTTTTCACGAGTGAGGTACGTTGCGGTCAAATCAGCCATATCGGGATTGTCATCAACAACCAGTACGTCGATCGTCTCTGCGCTGATTGCGCTTTCGGAGCCGACTAGCCCGTTGCGTTCGATTTCTGTAGCTGAATCTGTCGGTGAGAGTTCACTCATCTGACTGCCCCTCCAAAATCCGTTCGAAGTACGGGATCATCACGTCTCTCGCTTGGTTCCAGTACGCTTCGGTGTGCATGTCGTGTAATTCGACAGCCAATACGTACCGCATCGGTTCCGGAGCAAACCCTGACTGTCCGTCTTTTGGCTTCGCAGGATATGTTGGATCTTGCAATGCAGCACGTAGTTCATACAACTGTGCTTGCTGGAGTGGCGTCCAATAATCATCGCCAACTTTGTGTTTTTTCCATCCCTCAGTGCTAAGTGCAGCATAGTCGGGATTCATTCCGACAACTGCCGCACGAATTCGAAACTGTGCTGCCACACGGCTCCAGTCTGCCTCTCGAAGTCCATCTCGGTCAAGACATCCATCGCGCAGATACTGGATTTCGACATCGTCCTTCTCGAATAGTGCGTTTACGTAGGCGATGCTTGCATCCTTTGCTGTGTCCGTGTCGAGATGCGCAAATTGGTGTTTGTCGACAACTGAAAAATGATAGATAGATTCGTCACGATTGCCTCGGTCGTGCTCCCGAAAACCCAAACAAATATGTGTAGCCATCTCAGTTGCGAGTGCGTTGTTCTCACACTCCTCAAGATTGCGTGTAGATAGATAATCCTGCATAGTAGAACGTATCTTACACAGAATTAATAACTATTCCTTTATTAATAATATATATGACACATTAGAGAACGGTGATTACACGCTTTTTATCGTTTTATCTGCCAACTAGCTTTTCTGTTTTCATCCCCTACAGTGTGTATGTTACTGGTTCAGGGTCACGGCGGCGGGACGAATCTCACCGGAACCGTTTTTGAACGGGGTGAGGAGCCACCATCTTACAAGGGTGCACCTGATGAAGACGCCCCCTATGTCTGGGTCTGTGACGCATTTTATGAGGTCGAAAGCGGTGGCTCACCGATAACAGTCGATGGTGAAGAGATCCGCGTTGCGTTTGAGAAACCGATGCCACGTGGCTTTGAGACGCGTGAGCAGGCGCTTTCGGCGGCCAGAGACCATGTGACTAACCAGTTTGTCCGGATTGGCATTGACTCCGAGAGCGTCCATATCGATGTCGTCAAAGCCGATACCGCTACCTGACCCACGTTTTTCAGAATTCGTCGGTCCCCCATCGCTCAGTGTTGTAATTCCGGAGCTGTTCGCTCCGTAACTGTGTCTCGAACTTCTGTCGGAGGGCGGTTTTTTCCGTTGCACTGATTTTCGCAAGCTCGTCGGCTTTCGAGACTGCCCGTGGTGGACCGGCTTCGGCGGCAACCTCCGAGAGCATCTGGGTTGTTATCTGTTGTCGAGTATCCGCATCTTGTGTGATTGCATACGGTGCTTCGATCTTGTAACAGAGATCGTTCCGTGGATCGTAGATAATACAGAACGTTACTTCGTAACAGGCTGAATCAAGCGTCCGCTCAACACCCAGTGCATCTCCGTCAGCCGCCATCGATCCATCCGGACCCCCCCGAGAAATGAACCACGAGGTGAAGGTCAGCTCGTCTGTTCGACGGGTCTCGCCCGGTTGCCCGGCTGTCGAGGACGCAGTGTTTGTCTCGGCTGGGGACTCCGTCTGCTGTTCGAGCAGTCGCATGAAAAAGGCGGTATCGTCGGGCCACGGTGCATCAAAGCCGGTTTCTTTCCGTCCGAGTGTCCCGGTGATCACACGCGCGGATGGATTCTTGACGAATCCAACGAGGGGTATGTCATCCTCGACAAACCGCTCGACGAGCCGAACGTAGTTTTCGAGGACGTGTTTTGGTCGGGCCTCATAGGTGAGCTCTTCGAGCTCGGGATTGCGGTCGCGCCAGGTGAGAATTTCTTTGGGATATAACGGCCCATCGAGCAAGAGTAGATCTTCAACCGTATGGGCGTGTTCGAGCGCGTGGTGTCCCTCTGCGAGATACAACGACAGTGCATGAACAACCGCCTCCGCATACCGATTGACCGGTGGTGAGCTGATAATTCGGTGTTCACTGTGGCCCTCATCGTGGCGCATCCAGTCGGTACCGAGTGGGAGGGTCCGGTCCTTCGTATGGACGGTCGCGACGATTGTTCGGGATCGGTGGACTGACAACGCAGAGGGGTCGACCCCCATCGCCGCGTGTGCGAGATCAAGCACAAGTCCGTTTTTAAACGACGTGGGATTGATTGTACCCGAGTCGACGCCATGGACGGTTGGAAACGGTCGCTCGATCAGGGCGATATCGTCGATTGCAACTCGGCTGAGCTGCTGTTCGCCAAGTGGCTCGACGACGACGCGCCCCCGACTGTCGGTCAGTGGGTCGAGCCAGTGATCCCAGACTGTTCGGGCGACCTGTTCGTGGTCGCTATCGTCAACCGAGTCGGCAACCGACCCCGCAAGCCGAGCGATGGCATCAACGTGGATCGGATCGAGTGTCATACCGTCACCGCGGGGGCAATACAAAAAAACACCCCGGTCGAATTGAGTGAGGATATGACTGTTTGTGTAGTGATTTTCAGCCACCAACTGACTGCCATTACTTACATAGTAAATCATACTAGATGTGTGTATCAGACAGGCAACTGCCGCTAGTCTCAAATCCTTGGAGGTCAAACCGGGGTGTATGTCGATACGGGGGGTCGCGTTCGACCTCGATTATACGCTCGCGGTACCGAACCGCGACCGCAAGACGCTCTTACAGGAGGCGGTTGACAAAGCGGGTGCGCCGCCGATCACACGCAACGAGTACCTCTCGGCTCACCGGCAACATCTGACAACCGAAAGCCGAACGCCGATTTTCGCAGAACTGCTCAACAGCAGCAACGACAACGCCAACAACGGCAACAGCGCCAGCAACGAACCCACTGATCCCGAGCAGCTTGCCGCTGCATACCGCGATGCGGTCACGAATGCACTGGTTCCGATTCCCGATGCAGAGGATCTCATCACGTCACTGCGAGCGGAGTACCGTGTTGGGCTGTTGACTAACGGGCCGGTCCGGGCACAACGGTCAAAAATCGAGTTTCTCGGCTGGGAGCCACTGTTCGATACCACGCTCGTCACAGGCGAGCTTTCAGCTGGCAAACCCGATCCGAAAGCGTTTGCAGCGCTTCTTTCGGAGCTCGGAACGGCTGCCAACGAGACCGTCTACATTGGTGATACGCCGCATGACGATATCAAAGGCGCAACCGACGCAGGCATCTATGCGATTCAGGTTCTCTTCGATGACGGTCCCGACAGAGACCCGCGTGCTGACAGCCACCTCGCCCGCGATCAACTCGCCGTCGAACTCCCCAAACTCCTCGCGTCGCTCTAATCGGTCGCTTGTACCGACGAAACAACGGTTCTGAAGACATCGAGCACCCACTTTGTCTGTGCGCCATCTTCGACAAAGACCAGCGTCTGTGGTGGATCAACAGCCTTCGGTCGGACCCGCAGATTGGCCGCTTGCGCCGCTTCGGCTGCGCGGGCGGCTGCCGTTTTGAATTCGATCCGTGCGCGCTCGGGTTGGACAAACACTGTCGCAAGCAGCGTCTGCTGCGCTGTGCGTTCTTCATCGATTGTTGTCCGACCACGGTCGTCGACGACGAGTGCCTCCGTAGGTGAGACGTAGACGACATCGTAGGCTCGTGCGCCATCGGCTGTCGGTTCGACATCCGGGTCGGCGTCGACAACGACGACCTGGTTGAGCAGGTCGCGGTCACCAGTCAGCTCGGAGGCGACGAGCTGGGCGATTCGTCTTCCATCGCGGAGTCGATCCTGTACCATAGATGGAGTGACTCGATCCAGTGTTAAGGCTCTTTGAGTTCGGCGCGGACCGCCGCAGCCGGCCCGTCAATATCGATGCCCTCGCGGCGGGCAACCAACACGGCGGCCGCTTCCAGGGTAATGCCGAGTCGACGTTGGGTTTCGTTGGCCGAGGCAACCGCTTTCTGTTTCGTCAGTCCACCAGCAACCATCGAATCGAGTAGCTGTTCGAAGGTAGACTGCTCGCGGAGGATCTCAGTATCCGGCGTAAAGCCCTCAGGGATCGTGATATCGTCAACCGCAAACGTCGGTGTGAGTTCACCGTCTTGCTGTGTGAGCAGTCCACGGCCAACGGCCACGTCGACCAGTCGCTTGGCCTGATCCGGCGAAAACCAATCACGGTCTAACGACAGCGCGACGACGAATGCCCCCTCGCCGAGTGTTCGCTTGCCACGCTGGCGGAACGGAACCGCGACAGCGACCTCTAAGCTCATACCTGAATCGAACAGTCGAATGAACACTAAACGTTCCGACTGCGAGGGCTCACGCGTGTGAATCACGCATGACTCTCGCGTCGCGCTCGGGGCGTTTCGAGCGATTCAAGTAGCTGCTGGCTCTTTGCTTGCAGTATGAAAGATCAGGGACGCTCGGCACGCAAGCGGACAGGTGGCCGACTCAAGCATTTCAGCAACAAAAAACGCTACCAGCTCGGCCGTGAACCAGCCGAAACGACCGTTGGTGAACCACGACTCCAGATTATCGATTCGCGCGGCAACGAGAAAAAACTCCGCGCGCTCTCGACGAACGTCGCCCAGCTGTCGGCCGACGGTGAGACAACGGAAGTCGAAATCGAGAACGTTGTCGAAAACCCCTCGAACGTCAACTACGTCCGACGGAACATCATCACCAAAGGTGCGGTTATCGAGACAAGCGACGGAACAGCCCGCGTGACCTCCCGTCCCGGCCAGTCCGGACAGGTCAACGCCGTCAAACTCGACTAACGGCGATTCTGCAATCCAGTCGTTTTCTCTCGACAATAGCATAGAGCCGCTGCTCTGAGTGGTGACACAGAGCGTGGCTTACAAGCCGACTGGCGCATAGCGTGGTATATGAAGCTCACAACGTTCGCTGACAGACTCGATACACGGCTTGAGACGGCCGCCTATCGCGATGTCGACGCCAGTGCAAACGGGCTGCAGGTCGGCCCCGACGAACAAGAACTCACGCACGCGGCCTTCGCTGTCGATGCCGCAGACGCGACAATTGAGGCCGCTTGCGACGCCGGAGCCGACGTCCTCGTTGTGCACCACGGGCTATCGTGGGGCGGTATTGAGCGAGTGACCGATCGGGCCTACAGTCGGATTGCCGCACTCATCGAGAACGATATCGCGCTGTATGTTTCGCATCTCCCACTCGACGGCCACCAGACGCTCGGAAATGCGGCGGGTATCGCCTCACTGCTCGGTCTCGACACTGTTGAGCCGTTTGGCTCGATGGGGCCGGTTACAATCGGCCAGCAGGGTACGCTTGAAACCCCGGTGTCGACCACGTCGCTGTCGACGACCCTGGAGACTGACCTCGAGGGGAAAAAGCCCATCCAGGTGCTCGATTTCGGCCCAACCGACACCGAACATATTGCGATCGTCACCGGCAGCGGTGTCGACTGGCTCGATGAAGCCCGCGAGGCGGGCGCGGACACACTCATTACTGGTGAGGGCAAACAACAGGTCTACCATCAAGCCCGAGAGGCAGAACTGAACGTCGTGCTTTCGGGGCACTATCGCAGCGAAACAACGGGGGTCAAAGCCCTTCAGCAGCTGGTCGAATCATGGGGGCTGCAGACGAGCTACCACAGCCATCCAACCGGGTTCTAAGAGTTTCAGGGCTGATAATTGGCCTCGTGGGTTTATCAGGGCCGCATCTGAACAGTCTCCCATCACTATGAGTGCAGATGCACCGTCCAGACGACGACTCCGCGACAGTTATGCGGCCAAACTCACCCTTGGGCTGGGTGGCATTGTCGTCCTCGTTGTTGGATCCGGTCTACTCGTTCACGTACAGGCAACAGAAATCCTGGGTGCCGAAAGCGGGGCCATTGGCTCAAGCATTCTCGGGCTTATTCTGGTGACCGTCATCAGTCTCGCACTGCTCGGAGTCACTATCGGGAGCAACACGATCATCGCGCTCCGTCGGCTGACCACGAAAGCCGACAGAATGGCTGACGGCGACCTCGATGTCGATCTCGAAACCCCGAGAACTGACGAAATCGGCGAGCTACACGCCTCGTTTGACGCGATGCGCCGGTCGCTTCGAGAACAGATCACCGCGGCCGAAACCGCCCAGGAGAACGCCCAGACAACCCGCGATGAAATGGAACGGCGAGCCGAACGAATCGAACACAAAGCCGAATCCTACGAACAGACCATGCGTGAGGTTGCTGCCGGTGACCTCACGAAACGTGTTGATCCCGACGCTGAAAGCGATGCGATGCGGCAGGTCGGAATCGCGTTCAACGAGATGCTCGATGAACTCGAAACCACGATTGGCGAGGTTTCGACCTTTGCCGACCATGTCGGCGAGGCCGCAGCCGGTGTCGACACGCGCGCCGAAGACCTCCAACGAGCCAGCGGGGGTGTTTCGGACGCTGTCGAAGATATTTCAGACGGCGCACATCGACAGACCGAAAATCTCCGAGAGGTCGCCGGCGAGATGGACGGCCTGTCAGCCGGTGCCGAAGAGGTCGCCGCAACCGTCGAAACCGTCGCCAACACGACTGAGAACGCCACTGAGGCCGGAACCGAAGGTGAGGCCGCCGCGGCCGACGCGATCGAGCAGATGGCCGCCGTCGAGCAGACGACCGACGAAACGATGGACGATATTCAGATGCTCGACGACGAAATGGCCGAAATCGGTGAAATTGCTGACGTGATCAGCGACATTGCCGAACAGACCAACCTGCTTGCACTCAATGCCTCGATCGAGGCTGCCCGCGCCGGCTCGGAGGGAGCCGGCTTTGCGGTTGTCGCCGAGGAGGTCAAATCACTTGCCGAGGAGACCAAAGAGGCCGCCTCCGAAATCGAAGGCAAAATTCAGGGCATTCAAGCGAAAACCGGCGACGCCGTTGAGGGAATGGAAGAGACGACAACCCGGATCAGCCAGGGTGTCGATACCGTCGAGGGGGCAATCGACCAGCTCAACAACGTCATCGAATATGTCGAGGAAATCGACGACAGTATGAGCGAAATCAACCGGACAACAGAGGACCAAGCACGGGCGGCCAGTGCCGTTGTTGATATGATCGATGAGGTCGCAACGATCAGCGAGACAACGACTGACGCCGCCGACAAGGTCACCGACACGACGGCCGAACAGCTCGAAACGTTGCAGACTGTCGAGTCGGCTGCGACAGCGCTGAGCTCACAAGCACGGAAACTTCGAGACGCACTCGACCGGTTCGACGCTGACAAGGCGGGCTCAACCCGAGAGCGTCGATCTACGAGCCGCTCGGAACTGACGACCGCCACCGGATCATCGACAGCCACCGAACCGACAACCGCCACCGAACCGACGACACCGGGTGCGGCATCGACCTCGACCACAGCGGCCTCGGCAGCCACCGATGGGGGAAAGGACGGCACCTCCGACAGTGATGCTGAGACCACTGTACAGGATACCGGCTTCCAGTTTGGAGGAGTCCAATGACGCTCTCGGTTGAATTGTGGGCAACCGTTGGCGCTATTGCCCTCGCTGTGGGGACGGTTCCGTCACTCTATGTCATGCTTCGCGACCCGTCAAATAGGCTCTATTATGCGATCTTGGCGTCGATTACGGCGATTGCAGCGATCTCGTACGCATTTACTCGGTTCGGACTCGGTGCGATCCCGGTCGGCGATGCAACATTCTATGCCCCGCGATATGTCGATTGGTTGCTGACGACGCCGCTTTTAATTCTCTATCTCGCGCTGCTCTGTCGTCCGGGCAAACGGATGTATGCACTCCTGATCGGGCTCGACGTTGCGCTTATTAGCCTCGGTATCGCTGCCATCTTCACCGACGGGCTGCTCTCGCTTGCGTTGTTCGCAGCCGGCTGTGTCGCATACGGTGTGCTTGCGTACCTGCTCGTCGTTCAGCTACCACGGACGGCCGCGTTCGAGACTGATCGCGTTGCGATCGTTTTTGCGAAGCTCAGAAACCTCACGGTCGTTCTCTGGACGTTGTATCCAGTCGTCTGGCTGCTGGCTCCGGTCGGCTTCGGATTGCTCACTCCTGGGACCGAAATGATGGTCATCGTCTATCTCGACATCATTACAAAGGTTGGCTTCGCGCTCTTTGCGCTGGCCGGTCGTGATGCACTCGACCACCTGTCGGCCGACTCGTTGGTGCAGTCGGATGCCGACACAATCGAGAAAACCACGACAGCCGACGTGGTCAGCTAGGTGCAACGCAGTCGACGGTTTCTTGTTTTAGTCGCTTCCGTACTGTTGGCCACCATCGGCCGCAACTGTCGAAAGCAGGCTTCCAAGCGAGTCAACACGATAATCACCGAGCACACAGCTCCCACGGCGTGATGGGCCGTGCCGTTCGACATGGATCCCGTCGAGTCCAGCATTCCACGCCGCCCCGATGTCGCTTTCGCCATCGCCCGCGAGCACTCCCGTTTGGCTTATGTCGATCCCCATCTGCTCCATCGCATAGGCTACTGGCGCAGGGTCCGGTTTCCAGCCGACTGTTTCGTTACAGCAAACAACTGTCTCGAACCAATCTGTGATATCGAGATGCGCCAATACGGGCTCTGTCAGAAACGGCTGGCAGTGGGTCACCAAACCGACCGGAACCGATTCCGATTCGAGCGCCGAGAGCAGCTGTTCGGCATCAGCGTGGAGGTAGGTCGCCTCTGCACGGAGCTGTGGGTGTTCTTCGTCGTGTAACACCGGCCAGAACTCCGCAGGGTCAAGTCCCCACTGCCGAAGCATCGGATCGCGTGGCCCACCCAGCCCATGCCAGATAATTTCGGCTTCGCGGTCGCTAAACGGGCGGCCGAGTCGGTCGCCAACGCGGTCGAATACCTCGCGGGTGTACGACCACTCGGCGTCGATCAGTGTCCCGTCGAGATCGAACAGCCAAAAATCGTATTCGTCGGTGACCATCGGACAATTAGATACGCAGTCGACGCATATGTGTGTTACGGTGTAACAAACAGGCTCGTGTCTGGTTACTGGACATGGATCGAACTCCCGAGATGGTTGTGCAATACTTCCTCGGCAGAGTCAGCAGCAAACGGTGTGAGATCCGCCGCAATCGCGCTTTTGAGTTTCGCAAGATATGCCTCGTCGGTTTCGAGTTCGCGAAACGAAACCGCGCTGACAGGGACGCCCAAATAGTCGGCGGCAACGTCCCGGAGGTGTGTTTCGTCGCCAACCTGTCCACGCCACAGATTGTACTCGAAGAATCGCCAGCCTGGCTCACCCGGCGGCTGAGCCGGGAGTCGAAGCACGGTTTCAAACTCGTTTGGTTCGACCCACACCGCTTCGGGGTCGAGTCGAAATCGGACGCGAAAAACGTACGCAGCGTCCATTAGTCGTCAGATAGCTGTTCGAGAACGTGTGGCGGAATGTCGCTTTTGTTTATGTTGTCTGGAAGGCTTTCGAGCGAGCTCGGCGGTGAGTCGGGAGCCGACTCAGTAGCGTCTTCGGTCGGTGTGGTGTCGGTCTGTGGGATATCACCGGCAAAGTCGGGATTGAACAGCTGCATTGCGGTCTGAATCGTTGTCCAGTCGTCTTCGGCTGCGGCCTCTCGGAGGCTCTTTGTCGGAGCCGAAAGCAGCTGTCCGACGAGCGAGTCCGCAAGCGACTCGATGACGGCCTTCTGTTGGTCGGTGAGCTCACCATGCGCATCGAGCTTCGCGAACGCCGTGGCAACCTCACGGGTTTTGACCCGCTCGGCACCTTCGTACATCGCGCTGATCGCCTCATCGGCGCGCTTGCGTTTGAACAGCGCAACCAGCCGGTCGAACTCCTCATCGATCATCGACTCGACTTCAGCAGCGGCGTCTGTTCGTCGAGCATGCGTCTGTTCGGTGACGGTTTCGAGGGCGTCGATATCGTACACCGAGATATGAGGGAGCTCACCGACTGCTGGATCGATATCTCGTGGCTGGGCGAGATCAATACAGATTGTTTCGCCGACCGATTCGAGCGCTTCGCTATCGAGAATCGGCTGTGGACTGCCGGTCGCCGAAATAACGACTGCTGCCGATTCGGCTGCTGATCGGGCGGCATCGAGTCCGACGGCAGCCGCGTCGATATCGAGGTCGGCTGCAATGTGGGTTGCATGTGGAATCGTCCGGTTGGCAACGACAACACGGTCGACGCCCGCGGCTTCGAGCGCTCGCGCCGAGAGCGTCCCCATCTCACCGGCACCGATGACGAGGGCGGTTTGTCCGGTGAGGTCAATTTCGCGGTTGGCGAGCGTGACCGCCGCTGAGCCAAGCGAGACGACTCCTTCGTTGATTGCTGTTTCAGTGCGTGCGCGCTCGCCAACGTGCACTGCTTTCATGATCGCATCCTCAAGCATCGGCCCGATTCCATCTGCACGCCGCGATTCCTCGACGGCATCTTTGAGCTGGCCGATAATCTGATCTTCGCCGAGAACAAGCGATTCGAGTCCAGCCGCCACGCGCATGAGATGCCGAAGACTCGTCTCATGGTCCATTGACACCGCTGCAGCCGACCGCACGTCCGCAGCAACATTCTCAAGCGCCTCACGGCCCTGATCGGCGCGGTCGGTGACGACGTAGGCCTCTGTGCGGTTGCAGGTCTGGAGTGCAAATGCCTCTGTCACCCCTGGTTTGGTGAGCAAGGTTGAAACCCGGGTCGGAACATCGGATGCACTTGCGGCCTCGATTTCGTCAATTGTTGCAGTGGCATGCGAGACGCTGATGCCCGTGATGACGCCGGTTCGAATCACTGGCTTTCACCACCAACATCGGTGTCTATGTAGTCGCCTGCCATTACGCGTTCTGCCTCTTTTTGTGCCTTGGCAGTTCCCGTATGTAAAGCCTTCCAAACGTCCGGCGACCTGACCACTGTTCGGACCGCCGTCCGGCGCTCCTCGACGGTCGCATCTGTATGTTTGAGTTCCGTCCGAAGCTGCCCGGTGAGTTCGGCCATTGCTCCTGCATGTTCAATCTCGGCTTCGATCTGTTGGCGGAGATGTCGCGACAGTGCCGGACTGGTTCCGCCGGTCGAAATCGCGACAGACACGGGATCATCCTCAACGGTCGCGGGCACCACGACACTGCCGACAGCCCGCTGGCCGGACCGATCCGCCTGGTTGACCAAGATGCCGCGCTCACGGGCGGCCGCGACTACTGCCTCGTTGACGGCTCTCTCACTTGTCGCAGCGACCACAAGCGCTGGATTGAACCGGTCGACCCACGCTTCGATGTCCGCAGCCGCAGGTGCGGCACGAATCCGTTCGACGTCGGGGAAGTCGGCCTCGGCGAACCGCTCATCAAAATCGGGGCTTACAACGACCACAGCTGCCTCTGCGGCAAAGCGGCGGGCCTTCCGGGCACCGACCGGCCCGCCCCCGAAGACGAGCACTGTCGCATCGCGAAAGTCGTGATACAGCGGAATCACGCGAGCGTACTCACCTCAGATCCATTCTCCGATCCATTACTGGCAACCATTATTCGGTGTTTGCCTCCGCTCGTTCGGCGAGCCGGATGCCGGTTTTCTTGAGAATGCGTGTCGAAAACAGCGAATCCCAGCGGTCGGCTTCCACATCCCAAAAGTCAGCCATCCGGTCTCTGACCTGTTCGATCCGCTGCTGGCTTTCGGCTTCGCTTCGGCCGTGGGTCATCGCAAAGAAATTGTACGGCCAGACGCCCTCGTGTCGTGGCCGCTGGTAGCAGTGTGTGACAAAGCCCAGCGAGGCGATTTCGGGGCCGACCTCGCTGACGATGTCGTCGGGAACATCCCAGACCGTCATGCCGTTTTCGGTATAACCAAGCGCATAGTGGTTCGGAATCGCGCCGACTCGACGGATCTTCCCCTCCTGGTTGAACCGCTTGATCGTCGCGATTACCCAGTCGGTGTCGATGTCGGTTGGGCCATCGGTGTCGGCAGCGAGTGCGTCAGCGACATCCCCATACGGTGTCTCGGTGATTGGGAGTCCACCCTGAATCTCGAGGACGAGATCTCGTTCGTCAGGTGTGAGCGTCGTTTTGTCCGTTGGCTCGACGGCGGGTCCGAGCTGTGAGAGATCGATATCACCCTCGCTGATTGGGCCATCGAGCATGAATTTGGCTTCGACGCGGAACTCCTGTTGTTTCGGGAGATTGTAGGTTGGCTGGCCAGTGACATCTTCGATTGCGGCGAGCACCGTCTCGATCCGGTCCTCGTCGGCGACCGAGACAACGAACCACATATTGAGATGCGGATGTTCGCGTTCGTAATTGTGGGCGACCTCGCGGAAGGAATTGACCCGCTCGGCAATCTCGTCAAACCGCTCGGGTGGAGCGTGCATCGCGACCAGTGAGGCGTTGCCACCGATAGCTTGGGCGTTGACGAGCGCACCGAAGCGGGTGAGGATTCCTTCCTCGTCGAGATACTGGACACGTGCGAGAAGCTCGTCGGCTGAAACGTCGACACCGCGAGAACGGAGCGCTTTCGCCGCCGGCTCAAAGGGACGCTCGACGGTCGGAAATCCGCCCTGGAAGGCGTTGATAATCGCCCGGTCGAGCGTCGAAAGCTCGGCATCGACCTGTTGCATACCGGTTGTTAGTGGCCGGTGAGAATAAGCGTCACGGAGCGGACTCGCGGTGCATCTACCGCTGGCGAACTGGGGATGGTTACCATTCGAAATAGCGCGTCAAAAGCGGACTACGAGAGATCATAACCGCTAAATTGTATCGTCCATTTTCTCTGCTATCTACGACGCATGGCGGCCTCATCCATGCGTTTCGGGCGATGGAGCTCGCCTGCCCCAACCGCCGACCCGGCTGATGGCTCCTCTCTGATCTGCCATGAGACTGAAACAGCTCCTCGTCCAACTCGAACCGATCTTGCTCATCGCCGTCGGTGGTTTTGCCGGCGCAAACCTCCGGTATTTCGTCGATCTCACGCTCCCCGGAACGCTCGCGGCGACGTTTGTTGTCAACATCGCCGGGAGCTTCGCCCTCGGTGTGTTGGTCTATGACTCGCTAAGCCAGCCGGCAGTTACAGATAATTCACGGCTCGTCTTTGGAACCGGCTTTCTCTCCTCGTTTACGACCTACAGCACGTTCGTGATCGACGCCGTGCTGGTCGAGCCGCTCGTTGCCGGTGGCTATGTGTTGGGAAGCTATCTTGTCGGATTTCTCGCCGTGATCGCGTCCCGGCGCGTTGTCAATGGGGGGAGTTGGGAATGATCCCGATGGAGCCGGCGTATCTCGTCGGCACCGGCGGCGCGATCGGCGCGGTTCTCCGGTATCTCGTAGCCACGCTCGTCGTCCGGCTGCAGGGAACGACATCGTTTCCGACAGCCACACTCGTCGTCAACACTGTCGGAAGCTTCGTGCTCGGGCTGCTCATCTTCGGCGGTGCAAACAGCGATCTCCTCTTGTTTGTCGGTGTCGGAATCTGCGGAGCCTTTACGACGTACTCCTCTTTTAGCGTCCAGACCGTCCGGCTCATCGAAGACGGCAATTACGGGTACGCCATTGTGAATGCGGTTGGGAACTTCGCACTGAGTGTCGGGTCGGTTGAATTGGCGTGGATTCTTGTTGGGTAGCTGTAGTGGGTCTCCCAAATCGTACCCATGGTTGTGCATGCTGAATGGGTACAGTCGGTGTCTGCTTGTTCAACCGCAGTAGTTTTCAGGTATGGTACGAAACCCCAGTCTACGCAAGGTTCCTGTGTTGCTGACGACGCAGGACGGTACACGTAGTTCATATGCGACTGATACAGACACTCGTTCCGGATGGCAAACACGACACCGTCGTCGATATTCTCGAAGCCGAAGAGATCGATTTCGCGATGTCGGAAGAAACCTCTAACTCAGGCTACAGCGATATCGTCTATATTCCGACCGACGCTGACGGCGTCGAAGCGATCGTCGACCAGCTTCGGGACGTCGGCGTCGAACGCGAAGGCTACATGGTCGTCACCGATGTCGAAGCCATCGTCTCCGAGCAGTTCGAAGAAAAACAGGCCGGAGCAGGAGTGGAAAACGGCGAAGACGAACGAATTTCGCGCGACGAGCTGCGGACGAAAGCACAAAACCTCTCACGGAGTACACCGAATTATCTCGCGCTCACGTTCATCAGTGCGATCGTTGCGACTGCGGGACTCTTAGAGGACAGCGCAGCAGTTGTCGTTGGCTCGATGGTGATTGCACCTCTTATTGGTCCGGCAATGGCTTCCTGTGTGGGGACGGTCATCAACGACGACGACCTGTTTTGGGACGGTATTCGCTCTCAAGCGATCGGGGTTGGATTTGCGGTTGTGAGTGCGACGGTGTTTGCGGTCGCCTACCGGGGTACAATCGGTCCCGGACTCGAGTTGTTATTGATCCAGCAAATTGCCGAACGCGCTCATCCCGGCCTGTTAGCGTTGGCAATCGCCCTTGGTGCAGGCACTGCAGGTGCGCTTGCACTGACGTCTGGGGCCGATGAGGCACTTGTCGGCGTCATGATCGCGGTTGCGCTGATGCCGCCGGCGGCATCCGTGGGCCTTGGAATCGCCTATGTCGAACCGGCGCTTGCCTTCGGTGCAGGGGTGTTAGTGCTCGTCAACCTTCTGTCAATAAATGTTGCAGGTATTGTGACAATTTGGATAAAACGGTACAAGCCGAGTCACTGGTACGATGCCCAACGGGCCCGCCAGATCACCGCTGAACGGCTTGTTGTCTTCGGACTCGCCGTCATCGTATTAACTTCGTTTTTGGCAATGAGTTCGCTTGACGCTCGGGATAATATGGCCTTTGAAAATGAGGTCGAAGAGATCGTCGAAGCGTCGGCTGATGGGGTTCTATCCGTCGAATTCCGATATGAGTCTGATCTTATCTCCCAACAGCCATCACAGGTAACAATCCATGTCTACGGCGAAGAGCTCCCAGCCGCCGGTGCGCTTCGTGAGACGATCCGCCAGCAGACCGGCGTCGATGTCGAACTTCGGGTTGTCACCGAACAGACCGATACTGCATGAATTTTGCGTCGCCGTTGTTAGTATATGATATATTTAGAAGAATATACTTTGTGTAACTGATTTCTGATATATTTACCAACCGTTTCGAACCATATACCAATCTGTCACTACTAAGCCAGGCCTCTTCCAGGTCAAAATTTGTCAAACCGTGGTGTGTTTGGGCGAGATCTGCAATACGATTTGCCATTCGAATACACATCTTTAAGATTGCTGGTTGGATACCGTTACTCCTGTAGGTACGTCCATAATGCATGCGCAGGAACTCGTAGAGCTAACTGTCGAGGACTTTCACAGGCAACTACAACAGGGGACACTCACCGTTGAATCGGTTGTTTCGGGGTATCTCGAGCGAATCGAACGGTACGATGCTTCGGGACCGACGCTCAATGCGGTGGTCACAGTCAACGACGCTGCCCGTGAGCGTGCACGGATGCTTGATGCAGAGCGTCCAGACGGGACACTGAAACCGCTCTATGGTGTTCCGGTACTACTCAAAGATCAAGCCCAGACGGCGGGACTCCGGACGACGTTTGGGTCAGAAGCGTTCGACGAGTACGTACCTGATCACAACGCGACGATCGTCGATCGGCTCGAAGATGCTGGGGCAATTATTCTTGGCAAAACGAACCTTCCGGATTTCGCTGCCGGCTTTGTCGGTTACTCCTCGGGTAGCGGTCAGACGCGGAATCCGTACGCACTTGCGCGAGACTCCGGCGGTTCAAGCGCCGGGACGGGTGCCGGTATCGCCGCCAACCTCGGACTTGTCGGGGTTGGCGAAGACACCGGTGGCTCGATTCGCGTCCCAGCCTCCTTTTGTAACCTCTTCGGGCTCCGTGTGACAACCGGACTGATCAGCCGTGCGGGAATGTCGCCGCTGGTTGCCGAACAGGATACCCCTGGCCCGATGTGTCGAACCGTCGACGACCTCGCCCGACTGCTCGACGTGATCGTCGAGTTTGATCCGGCCGACAAGGCGACCGCGATTCACGCCGAGTGGTCCGGCGAGACGTTCGTTGATGCGGTCGACGAAACTGCGCTGGAGGGCGCGCGGATCGGCGTCCTCCGGTCGGTGTTCGGAACGGGCGATGAGCCACGAGTCACAGCGGTTAACAGCGTTGTCAATTCGGCCCTGGATGATCTCGAAAAAGCGGGCGCAACACGTGTCGATCCAGTCGAGATTCCAGAGTTGGAAACGCTGCTTGACGACACGTCGTTGTACGGTCTGGTTGCTAAACGCGATCTGAACGGCTTTTTTGAGGAACTCACCGATCTGCCGGTCGACTCCTTCGAAGAAATATACGAGCAGGGTGCCTACCACGCTGCCCTCGAACATATTGAGACAATCGCAGCCGCGCCTGATGATCCGACCACCGACCGCGAGTACTGGTGGCGACTCGCCCGTCAGGCGGCGTTCAAACGGTCAATCGAGTACACGCTCGCCGAAAGAGATCTCGACGTGCTGGCGTTTCCCGATGTCCAGGTCCTCCCCCCGGAGTACGAGGGATATCACACCGGTGAGCTGACCCGTGCGGATGTCCCGACGAACACATTCATTGCCTCCCAATCGGGCTGTCCAGCGATCTCGCTGCCCGCAGGGTTTACGAATGATGGGCTGCCGGTTGGACTTGAACTGCTCGGCGCGCCGTTGTCCGACCGTCGGCTGGTGGGTTTTGCAGCAGCCTACGAAGCCGTCGCCGACCCACGGCAGTCGCCAGTGTTGTCCGAGTCATAAGCGATTTTGACCACAACCGTTAGGCATGGTTGCTGTGAGCAGTATGCATGGTTGAACAACTGCAGTGCGAGAGCGTCTACGAGGATCCAGCGCCCTACTCGCAGGGCCGAATTCACGATGGGACGATCTACCTTGCGGGGTTGGATCCAGTCGACGAAGCCGGCGAGCTTGTCGGTGATGACATTGAGCCCCAGACCACACAGACCTTGCGGAACGTCGAACAACTGCTGACGGCAGCCGACAGTTCGTGTTCAAACATCGTTTCGGTGACCGCCTATCTAATCGACAGAGACGACTTTTCGGGATTCAATCGTGCATTTGCGTCGTTTCTGCCGGACCCAAAGCCCGCTCGAACGACAGTTGTCGTCGACGAACTCGTTACTCATGCTCGCATCGAACTGCAAGTGATTGCGGCCCAATCATAACAAAAATGGCCGACTGTGCCAGCCAACGCCAGTCGTGTCGTCGCTCAATCGCTGTGGTCGATCGGCTCGCTCATCTCGCTGTCGTTGAGATGACACCGGATGCCGTGGTCTGTGGGTTCGACGTTGTCGAGTTCCGGCGTACAGTTTTCACACTCGTCGCCGATTTTCTGCGGACACCGGGTGTGGAACACACAGCCACTCGGGGGGTCCCGCGGGCTCGGAAGATCCGCATCCGGGAACGTTCGGTCGACATCGTGGGTCGGATCAGGTGAGGGAACACTTGAGAGGAGCAGTCGCGTGTAGGGATGGTAGGGTGGCGAAAACACGTCCTCGCGCGAGCCGATCTCGACGATGTTACCCAAATACATCACCGCAACCCGGTCGCTGATGTAGTTGACAACGCTGAGGTCGTGACTGATCAGCAGATACGAGGTATCATACTCACGGCGAAGCCTATCGAGGAGATCCAAGATACTGGCCTGAACACTCACATCGAGCGCAGAAACCGGTTCGTCGAGGACGACAAACGACGGATTGTTGATAAACGCGCGGGCGATCCCGACGCGTTGTTTTTCCCCGCCCGAGAGTTCGCTGGGATACCGCTCGGCGTAAGCCGGACCGAGCCCAACCTCCGAGAGGATAGCCAATACGCGCTCGCGGCGCTCGGGCTTCGAGAGCTCAGTGAACCGGATCAACGGCCGCTCGATGAGTTTATAAATCGTTTTACGCGGATTGAGACTCGAATCCGGATTCTGGAAGACGATTCCACACTCCGCGCGGAACTGCTCGCGTTCGCGTTCGATCAGCCCGGCCATCGGCGTTCCACGGTACCGAATACTGCCGTCGGTTGGTTCTAACAGTCCAAAGATGGTTCGACCGAGTGT
>CAZCYW010000010.1:0-73450 GCA_964503105.1 uncultured Haloferacaceae archaeon | reverse complement strand
GGCAGTGGTTCAACCGCAAGCTCGAAACCCAGCTGGCGACTGACGGCGGCGAGGAAGACGAGGTTGCAACCGATGGCGGCGAGCCGACCGAGGGCGACGCAGACGCGAACGCAGAAACCGAGTCGTAATCCGTTTTTGCCGGCTGTCGCTGGCTGTTTCGAGTTGTATGCTGTTCTCAACCAATGCGTGATGAGTAATCCTATTATGTATTGAGCTGACAGATTCGGTGTATTTTTACTTGACAGTCGGTTGGACAGACATATGGTAGTCCTCCAAGCCTTCCGGACAGCCCTCAGTAGCCTTCGTCGAAATCCGATCCTCGTTGGGATTGTCGCAGTACTTACTCTTTTTCAACTGCCGAGCCTTGCCGCGCAATCAACAAATCCACTTCTCGGGGGGCTCATTTCACTGGGAGTCAGTGGTATCCTGCTGGTAGTAACTCCGTTTTTTGTTGGTGGCCTGATTGGGATGGCTAATGAAGCGATCGATGGCCGAACTCGATTCGGCACGTTTGTCGATGCGGGAACGCGAAATTACGTGTCGATCTTTCTCGTCTATCTCGGACTGTTCGCGCTCAATTTGATCCTTGGCTTAATTATTGTTTTCGCCATTATCATGACTGCAGCGTTCGGGGTTGGCTGGACTGGATCGAGTACCGTCGGCATTGTCGTATTCGCCGCTCTGAGCCTGTTCGGCTTTTTGGTATACTTGGGCGTGTTCTTTTTCATCCAGTTTTACGCGCATGCGATTGTCCTCGACGGGACGAGTACAATCGAGGGCGTCACAAAAAGCATCAGTACTGTTCGGCAGAACCTGTTGACGGTCTTCGGCTATAATGTGATTACCGGGGTCGGTGGCATCGGTCTCGGGGTGCTTGCGGCGGTGGTGTCATTGCTGGCCGCACCAATGCCTGCGGGCCAAGCCGAAACCACGACGGCAACAGCACTCACCGAGTTCGCCTCAGTTGGCCTTGCGGGGAGCATTGCACTGACGCTTGGTGTACTCGTTCTGAGTGCGTTTGTTGGCGGGTTCTTCGCGATTTTTTCAACGGCGCTCTACCGGTCGATCCGGCCGACGAGTTGAGCCAGCGGAGGCGGTTGTTCCTGAGTGAGTTATACGACGAGGACGATGCCCGTAACAAACATCATGAGCGCAATGCCGGCGAGGACGAGTCCAAGCAGGTCTCTGTCTTCCATACCGGGGCTACGGGATTCGTCGTCTAAATTGCGTCGGTCACGGCTCGGCGAGTGCGAAACGACTAATGGCACCCCGACCGGACCACCAACTGTGCCAACTGGACTGCGCGGTCAACAAGTTGTCGTCGCGATGTACCTGATTATCGTCGCGTTCACTGGCGTGGCTGGCTATCTGACTGCCGGTGTCGTCGGCGAGATCAACGCCCCGCGATTCCTCTTTCTCATCGAGTTCCCAGCAACCGCATTCGGGCTTGCTGCCTACGGGGCACTGACGATCGCGGTTGTTCTCGGTATTCTCCTGATTTCTGTCAAAGTCGTCTCCGACCGTGTCGATGATGCCTCACCCGGTCGGCCGACTACCACCGATGACGAGACGGAAAGTCAGCGTCAAACCGAGTGACGAGGACGGATATGAGATCAAAATAGACGCATGTCCAGAAAATAATGGTTGTACATAGTTTTTAGTCGTTGTCCGTAGATTATTGTTGTATGAGTTCGCCTACAAAACCTGATTCAGCCAGTGACATCCTCACCGAAGCATTCAGCACGGCTGACGGAACCATCTATGTGGCGTACAACGAGCGACGGCGTGGGTCGGCGGGCCCGTTCTATGTCGCCTACACCGACGCCGGGAGGACTGAACGCTATGGCTACGTCTGTGGTAGCTGCGACAGTTCGAATGTGGCAATGGATGCAATGGGACGAATCGAGTGTTCCGACTGTGAAAACACCCGGAAACCCCTCGAATGGGACGCCGCGTATCTCTGAGCCTCCCAACGGAATCGAAACGAGACACCCGGCCGGTTCTCAGTGCTGATAGTCAATAACGTAGCTTTATCAGGCTGTCTGCGTGACCAACAGCCATGGCTGACGGGCGCGTTCTTGCGGTCGCCGGAGCGAAAGGCGGCGTCGGAAAAACCACCACCGCGGTCAACCTCGGGGTTGCACTCGCTGAGGCAGGCGAAACCGTCGCGGTCGTTGAGATGGATCTGGCGATGGCGAATATCGTCGATTTCCTCCAGTTCGAGCCCGAAGAGACGCTTCACGATGTGTTGTCGGGAACTGTTTCGACAACTGAGGCACTGTATCCGATTGCAGACCGACTCCACATCCTCCCAGCTGGAACTGAACTCGCGGATTTCAACGCAATCAACGTCGCTGCGCTTGCCCCGATCATCCGAAGTTTGCGGCCTGCGTACGACTACGTGATTTTAGACACCGCCGCTGGGGTGAGCCCCGAGACGATCTATCCGCTCAGATTGGCCGACGAGGTGATTATCGTCTCGACGCCGCGGGTTGCCTCGATCCGCGATGCAAAAAAGACGATCGAACTCGCCAGCCGCGTCAACGGCACTGTTGCGGGCGTGATTTTCGTCCGCGCGGGAACGGGCCGAGCGCCACCACCGGAGCGACTGGCGATGTTCCTTGGAACCGATCTCCTGGGTTCGGTTCCCGAAGATCCAACCGTCGCCGAAGCCCAGGACATGAGCCAGCCGGTCTGCACGTATGACCCCGAAAGTCCCGCGGCCACCGCCTACCGCGAGATCGCCGACGATCTGATTTTTGCCGCCCCGCCGACAGCCGACGGCGACGAGCCGGTTTTGGGGACCGGCGGCATCTCGGATCTCCAGAATGCCGAACAAATCGCCGACAGCGCGGCCAAGGCCGACCCCGACGGAATGGATGGAACGACACGGCCGCTCGAAGGGAATAAACTGTCGACGGGCGATGCAGATGATGGTGGCTTTGAGTTCGTCAAGCGGAAGGGCGGATCACGCTAACCCCGCGTCGGTCAAAACAGGGAGTGAGCGCGAGAATTCGGCGATCTACTCCTGTGCTTTGGCCTGTTCGAGCGAATAGAAGAAGCCGAAATACGCCGGAATGCCCGCGAGCATGAACAGATACAGCGCCCATGTCGGCGCGCTCACGAAGACGAAATCGAACAACAACGAGACGAACCCGACCCAGACAACCGCAAAAATCAGGTCATGGAGCATCCCGGTGCGGTTCTCGCGGAGCCGTTCGACAAGTCGGTCACGCCGGCTCATACGAACGGGGCTGTGGTGTGGATCATTGGATTGGGATACAGCTTCTCTCTCTGAGTGACAACCACCGTACTGTTAGGTGTCACGACGAGTCGGCAGTAGGTTTTCGGCCAACGGTGCATGCGCGCTCAGGATTCCTCAGGTCGCTCGTAATCGATGACCAATACCGGAACCCGTGTTGACCGGAGTGTTCGTTCGGTGACGCTGCCCAGTAGTGCTCGGCGGACGCCTGAACGGCCATGACTCCCCATGACGATCAGATCGATGTCGTTTTCGGCTGCGTAGTTGGCGATGAGTTTGTGCGGACGGCCCCCAGCGTGTCGTTCAACCGCGGTTAATCCGAGTGATTGTGCCCGCTCGGCCACGGAGCCAGTCGCCGCTTCGGCATCCTCCCGGAGGTCAGTCATCCCCTGAAAGTTGCCCTGTCGAATCCGGTCGATCTGTTCGGTGCCAAGACCGTAGGTAACCGCATCAACATCGGCGACAAACAGCGCGTGGACTTCGGAGCCGAACTGTTCGGCAAGGCCCAGTGCATGGTCGACGGCGGCGTTTGCGACGGCGCTTCCATCGGTCGGAATGAGTATGCGTTCGTACATTGGTTAGTCGTCCGCAGGGATGTTTTGATTCTTTTCGGCGACGACCTCGGCGGCCGTCTTGTCTTTCGGCATCGGATCGGGACTGTGACACTGTCGGACCATCATCTTCGTTCGCTCGGGCGGGTCATCAGTCACCGTCGAGACGACGATCATGAGTGCCATGACGACCGGCGTAAAGACCAACGCCGAGCCCGCCGCCGGCATCCAGGTTGCGATGAAGTCGATCCCCCAGCCGGCACCGCCGTTGACCAGCCCGAAGTTGCCCTCGTTGAACATCGGGATGAACCAGAGGATCAAGCCGGCAACCATTCCGACGAGCGCACCTTGGCGATTCGTCTTCTCCCACCAGAGCCCAAGGAAGAACATCGGGAACAACACGATTGCCGCCAGCGAGAAGGCAAACGAGACGAGGGCGGCGATCGGCTGTTGTGGATCCATCGCAGCAGCAATCGTGAGCACACCGATGGCGATGATGCTCAGTCGGCCGACCAAGACCTGCTGGCGCTGGGTTGCTTCTTCGTTGATGATGTTCGCGTAGATGTCGTGGGAAATCGCCGATGAGGCAGCGATAAACAGGCCCGCGGTGGTCGCAATGGCCGCCGCAATCCCGCCGGCGGCGACGAGGCCGACGAGCCAGGTCGGCAGTCCAGCGAGCTGTGATGCCAACACGACGATGACGTCGCCGGCAGCACCTGTCATGCCTGGATCACCGTAGACCGCACCGATCTGGTCACCGTACAGTGCGGTCCCGAAGGCTGCGAACGCCGGCGCGCTGAGATAGAGCAGGCAGATGAAAAACAGCCCCCAGGTACAGGACCAGCGGGCGACCCGCTCGTTTTGGACGGTATAAAACCGAACTAAGACGTGCGGAAGCCCGCAGGTCCCGAAGACGAGACTGAAACAGGTCGCAACCCACAGGTAGTAGCTCCCGCCGGCGAAGGGGTCGGAGAACTCCGCGCTGAGTTCGCTAATCAACAGCCCGTATTCGAGCTGGGGCAGGAGCGTCGAGTAGCCAGCCGACCAGCCGGTCACGAGGAGGCCAATGAGGAACGCGGCGATGAGGATGGTGTACTGCAGCACCATGTTTTTCGTCGCCCCCAACATGCCCGAGAGCGCCAGATAGCCGATGGTGATGACCATGAAGAGAATCATCATGGCCTGATAGGCGCTAATCCCCGGCAGCGCGATGACGTTGTTGATGTCGCCGAGGATGTACATCCCCACGAGCCCCATCCCACGGGCCTGTCCGATCGCATAGACGAAGCCGATAAGGAAGGTGGTGATTGCTGCAAGCGCGCGGGCTGCATCGGAATTGTATCGGTCGCCGACGAAGTCCGGTGCGGTATACTTGCCGAACCGGCGCATCTGGGCGGCCAAGAAGATGAGCAAGATGAAGTAGCCGGTTGTCCAGCCAACGACGAACGCGAGGCCGTAAACACCGGATAAGGCGATGAGTGCGGCCATCCCGAGATACGATGCGGCCGACATCCAGTTGGCACCGATCGCCATCCCGTTTTCGACGTTGCCGATCGAGCGGCCGGCGACCCACATATCGCCTGTGTCGGCGACCTTGTACAGGTAGCCGACGCCGAGGAACAGCGCCATCATCGCGACGACGATGATTCCCGGAATAAGTTTAAATGAGATGTCGAGGCCCTCGGGAAGCAGTTCTTCGGACGCCTGCAAGAGCGTCGGCGAGAGCATCATTCGGCGACACCCCCGTCAGCCGCGGTGGCGTCCTCGGTGCCGGTCTCCGTGCGACGTTCCATCTCCTCGGCGCGCATCTGTTCGATGCCGTACTTTTCGTCGATTTGATCACGCTTTCGGGCGTACCAGACCGACAGCAACAGCGCCGCCGATGGGGCACCGATGGCGATCAGAAAGTAATGCAACGGAAAGCCGATAACGGGCATTGGCGTCGTCATCAGATCGGGGGCGATTCGCGTTGCGGTAATCGGGCCGAACGTGGTGAGCGTCCAGATAATAAACCCGGTCCAGATAATCCGCAGATGGTCCCGCATAAACGGACTGGCGGGCTTGAGTAGGTTGATTTCAACATCGAGATAGTCGATTTGGCGCTCGCGCTCGATATCAGAGAGTCCACCATCGGTTTCGATACTGTCGGCTGATTCAGCAGACCGTTCGTGCTCGGTAGTGTCTTTCATGCGTTCGTCCTGCGTGATTTATCGTGATGTTTTTCGCGGCGTCATTCCCTCGGTCAACACAGCGCGACAACGTCGGATCAAAAACGGCTGCAGGCGAGGGCTACTTACTCGGACTGTACTTTCTGTTGAATATCGGAGACCACGTCGGGGTTGCGGAGTGTGCTCGTATCACCGAGCTCGTCTTCGTTCGCGATGTTTTCGAGGAGCCGCCGCATGATCTTCCCCGAGCGAGTCTTTGGCAACTCGGGGGTGAAGACAACGGCTTCGGGGCGGGCAATCGGGCCGATCGCGTCCTCGACACCAGCGATAATCCGGTCTCGAAGCTCGGCGGTTTCCTCGTAGCCGTCTTCGGTGATCACGTAGGCATAGACCGCCTCACCTTTGATATCGTGGTCGCCACCGACGACGGCGGCTTCGGCGACGCCTTCGACGCCGACAATCGCCGACTCGATTTCCATTGTTCCGAGCCGGTGCCCCGAAACGTTGAGGACGTCGTCGACCCGGCCGAGAACCGTAATATAACCGTCGCCATCGATTTTCGCGCCGTCTTCGGGGAAGTAGACCCACTGGTCGGTCTCGGGTCGCGAGTACGTCTGCCAGTATTCGGAAATAAAGCGGTCGTCGTTCTGATAGAGCGTCCGCAGCATTCCCGGCCATGGCTTGTTGACGACGAGATAGCCCGCCTTGCCAGCTTCGACGGGACTGCCGCCGACATCGACCACATCGGCACTGATTCCCGGCAGGGGTGGCCCCGCAGAGCCGGGTTTCATCTCGCCGATTCCCGGCAGCGTCGTCAGCATCATCCCGCCGGTTTCGGTCTGCCACCAAGTGTCGACAACGGGGCAGGACTCATCGCCGATGTGTGTATAATACCATTTCCACGCGCGAGGATTGATCGGCTCGCCGACCGTTCCGAGGAGCCGCAGCGAGGAGAGATCGTGGCCGTCGGGGTACTGTTTGCCCCACTTCATGAAGGCACGAATTGCCGTTGGCGCGGTATAGAGTTGGTTGGCCTCGTACTCTTCGATCAGTTCCCAGAGGCGGTTGCGGTCGGGATAATCCGGCGTGCCCTCGTACATCATCGTCGTCGTCCCCAGTGTGAGTGGGCCATAGACGATGTACGAGTGACCGGTAATCCAGCCGATATCGGCCGCACAGAAGTAGGTGTCCTCGGGTTTGATGTCGAGAACGGCGTGAGAGGTCCAGGCGGCCCACGACAGATACCCACCAGTCGTGTGTTTGACGCCTTTGGGCTGGCCGGTCGTTCCCGAGGTGTACATCAAAAAGAGCATGTCCTCGGCGTTGCGAGCGACCGGCTCGACCGTCTCGCCCTCATGGGCGGCAATGAGCTCGCTGTAGCTGTGTTGGCTCTCGGTGAGGTCGTGACCGAACGAGTCGTCCGCTGGAAGTCGGTCGACAACGATGGTGTTAGTCTCGTGGTCGACCGAGTCGAGTCCCTTGTTAGCCTTCGAGAGGTGGTCAAGGGGGTCGCCACGGCGGTAGTACCCGTCACAGGTAATGAGCACGTCTGAGTCAGCGGCGTTCATCCGGGTTGCCAACGCATCGGCCGAAAAGCCCGCAAAGACGACCGAGTGCGGTGCACCGATGCGTGCACACGCGAGCATCGCAATCGGCAACTCGGGAATCATCGGCATGTACATCGTCACTACATCGTCCTCTTCGACACCCTGTGCGCGGAGGGCGGCGGCAAACTCGTTTACCTCGCGGTGCAAGTCACCGTAGGTATAGGTTCGGTTGGCTTCGTCGACCGGCTCGCCGATCCATTCGATGGCAACCGCTTCGGCGCGTTCGTCGAGATGTCGGTCCAGACAGTTCGCCGAGGCGTTTAGCTCACCATCGGCAAACCATTTGTAAAAGGGCTCGTTGCTGTCGTCGAGGACCTCGGTATACTCGGCTGACCACGAAAGCAGATCAGCAGCCTGCTCCCAACAGTGGGGCCACGAATGTTCGAACTCATCGTAAATCGAGGGGTCCGAGATGTTCGCCTGTTCGACAAATGATTCCGGCGGTTCGAACGAATCCTGTTCGGCCAGTCTGGCTTCGAGTTCGACATCAGTATCAGACATAGATCATCTAATTTTACTGGATTATCCATGATAAACCTATGCCAACAAACAATCATCATCGCCTGTTTTTCATCAAACATGTATATCCAACAACGGTCTACTGAACCGAATTTTGTGCACCAATTAGCTTATTGATATCCGCGAACTCGTGGGCGGTAGACACGCAGCCAAATTCCATATGAGTGACTCACAATCCGACGGACAGCCGCTTCTCGTCTTCGACCCCATAGACGGTTCGGTCACCGCCAGTGACTCCGAATTTTATGCCGCGCTGTTTGACGCATTCGATGTCGAACAGGCCGAGACAGTGACTGCACTTGCTGCTGACTGTCTCTCTCGGGAGTACGCTGCAGTGCTGTATCGGTGGCGAAGCGGTGCAGTCGCTGATCTGACCGCCGTTCTCGACGCGCTTCCAGCGGCACTCGACGCCCCGTTTATTGTTGCTGGGCCGGATGATCCCACGCTCGTTCGAAACGCCCTTGTCGCCGATGTTGACGACTACGTCCCGGCAGATACTACTTCAACAACGAAACTGGATAAACAGCTTTCGACGCCCGGAACAGCCCCAAGAAATGTCGGTGTCGAGGCCGCAGATACCGCCGCACTCCACGGCGCAATTGTCGACCAGATGCAAGATACGGCGTGGGTACTTGATACGAAGCTCCGTGTGAGCTACGTCAATCGCCAACTCGTTGCTCGGCTTGGCGTCTCTGCGGCCGATATCATCGGAACCTCGATTGAGACGGCACTTCGAGGGACCGTCCTGACAGACGACGCCTACAATCGGTTTCGAAATGGCGTTCAAGAGGTCTTAGATGGCCATCACAGCCTCTTTCGGATGCAACTGGATGTAACTCCGAAAGAGCAGCCAGCGTACACAACAGACGTACTCGTCCAGCCGTATAGAAATCCTGCGGGTGAAATTATTGGTGTCGTCGGCATTGGCCGTGATATCAGTCGACAGCTTGACGCACAACAGCAGACTGAGCGGCAAAACAACCTGTTTCGAGAAGCCCAACAGCTGGCAAATGTCGGTAGCTGGGCACTTGATACCGAAACATCTGTGTTCGAATTAACCGATGAGGTCTATTCGATTTATGAATTGTCGGTGGACTTCGAACCGACGCTCGATTCGATACTCGCGTTCCATCCCGAACACCGCACGGAGATTCGGTCGGCGTTTGACGAGGTTAGAGCCGGCCAAGCAGCCACATTTGAAGCAGCTGTTCGCACACCGAAGGGCACGAACAAATGGGTTCGGATTCACGGCACGCCGATCATAGACGACGGTGAGGTGACAGAAATCATCGGCTCAGTGCAAGATATCACCGACCGACAACAGCTCGAAACTGAGCTCAAAGAAAGCGTCAGCTCGCTTCGAGCCCTGTACCGAATCTCAGCCGATACAACGCTGACGTTCGAAGACCGAATCGAGCAGGTGCTTGCGCTAACGTGTCGCCGACTGGGACTGAAATACGGATTTCTCACGGCAATCGATGGCGGGATCCAAGAAATCAGATACGCCCACGGCGATCACGAACGACTCCAAGCAGGCGAGCAGTCCTCGTTGTCGACGGCGTACTGTCGAAAGACCATCAATCAAGAGTCGTTGCTGACGGTTGAGGATGCGACCGCAGAGGGATGGGAGAACGACCCAGCCTACCAGACGTTCGGGCTCGCCTGTTATCTCGGTGGCGTCGTAACCGTTGGCGGCAAGCGGTACGGAACGCTTTGTTTTGCCGACTCGACGGCACGCGAACGGTCCTTCAGCGAAACCGAACTCGCCTTCGTCGAGGTCCTTACCAAATGGGTGAGCTACCAGCTCGAACGGCGTGAAACCGAAACGAAGCTCCGCGCACTCCAAGAGACGACACAGGCGTTTCTCACCGCTGAAGACGAAACTGCGGTTGCCGCGCTGGCGATGGACGCGGCCGTCGAGATTCTCGAACTCCCATTGACGGGGCTCTGGAAATACAACGAGGAGGAACACGCGTTGTTTCCGGTTGCCGAGACCGACCAGTCGCGAGAGGAGTTCGGCGGCCAGCCAACGTTTACAGCCGATAGCGGACTTGTGTGGGAAACGTTTGAAAACGGAACCGTCTCGGTGTTTGACGACGTGCAATCGGAATCATCGCGATTCAACACCGAGACGGCGGTCAAATCGGAACTTATCATTCCGGTCCAGTCCTATGGCGTCTTAGCGAGCGCAACACTCGAACAGCGATCGTTTTCGGAACTCGAAGTTGATTTGCTGCGGATCCTCGCTACCTCGACAAGTGCGGCGATGGCTCGTGTGAGTCGGGAAATGGAGCTCACCCGGCAGAACGAACGGCTGTCTGAGTTTACCGGTTACGTGTCACACGATCTACGGAATCCGCTGAGTGTCGCCCAAGGCTACGTTTCCCAGGCGATTGAGACCGACTCGGCTGACGGGTTGGGGGCGGCGGTCCGCGCACACAGCCGGATGGAGACGCTCATCGAGGACATGTTGCTGTTGGCCAGACGCGGCGAAGTCATCGGCTCAGTCGAGCCGACTGCAGTCGAGACCATTGTCGAAGACGCGTGGGAGGCCGTCGACGCCCGATCAGCATCGCTGGCGGTTTCGGGGAATCTAACGCTCGTTGCCGACAGCTCTCGGCTGCAACAGGTCTTCGAGAACCTCTTTCGCAACAGCATCGAACACGGCGGTCCCGATGTGACGATTACGGTCGACTGTCAGCCCGACCGCCTGCTTATTGCTGACAACGGTTGCGGATTCGACACCGATCCAGCAGCGCTCTTCGGGGACGACGGACCACAGAAAACCGGGCTCGGACTCTCGATCGTCGCGGCCATCGTCGACGCCCACGGCTGGTCAATTACCGCCCGCGATGGCGACCCTGACGGCTGTGCCTTCGAAATATCAGGGTTTGAACCGGCCGATTAACCGAAGTTTTCGCTTTTTGCGTCGTCGGGATCGACCCCTGCAGCCGACAGGGCGGCTGTCGCCTCCTCGAGGAAGTCCGCAAAGCCATAAATGAATACCTGCTCGTCTGCACCGCCGGTCACGGCGTTTTCGACGGCTGCCGTGATCGACTCATCAGTAACGGCGACGACGCCGCCAGCGCCGTCAATTGCCGCTAGCCGCGCTTTGTGAGCGGGTGCATCGTCCTTGTAGACGATTGCCAGCTCGCCGCCGTCGGCGATCACTCGCTCGCCGATCCCGACTGCAGGGCCGACGCCGGGGCCGCCAGCAAGAATAACGACACGAGACTCGCCCTCATAATAGTCCGAGCCGAAGGGACCGCTCATTTCGAGCTCGTCACCGGCAGTGAGAGCGGCAAGAAAGTCACTAAATGGGCCGCTTTCTTCGGGATCGATTCCAACGGTGAGCTCGAAGGAGTCGATAACATCCGGCGAGGAGAGCGTATAAAATCGCGAATAGTTCTCACCATCGATCATCGCAGAGAGTTTGACAAACTGGCCGGGCTGGGCCTCGAAGCCCTCGGGGCTGTCGAATTCGATTGCAATCGTGTTGGGTCCAACGTCCTCGGTGTCGGTAACAGTAACCGTCGCGTCCATACCCGCTGTTGTCGGTGCGAACTAAAGGCTCTTGTCTCCGGGAGTTTCGTTCTCGCCTCGCCACAGCCACAGTTTTCGATCGTCCTCCAAGAAGACAAACTGTGTCGTACTGGTGTGTCACATGTGTTCAGTACACAACTCCTCCGCAAAAAGTGACTATTTGTATACCAGATTGGCATTATGAGAAAATAATGCCCAGAAACAGACGGGCAATCTTTTCAGAAGTCTTTTGATTTGCCGTCTGAAAAAGTACCTGATAGCATGCCTGCGGACTTCAATTGGGCCATCGGCGGCGAAGCTGGCGATGGCATCGACTCCACAGGGAAGATCTTCGCTCAGGCACTCTCCCGGGCCGGCCGACACGTGTTTACCTCGAAGGATTTTGCGTCGCGTATCCGCGGTGGATATACGGCTTACAAAATCCGCACGTCTGTCGACCAGGTACAGAGTGTTGTCGACCGCTTGGACGTCCTCATCGCGTTGACGCCACGGACGATCGAAGAGAATCTCTCGGAACTTCACGACGACTCAGTCATCATTTACGATGGCGAACGTACCACGATGCAAAACGCGACCATCCCCGACAACATGGTCGGCCTCGATGTACCGCTCAAGCGGCTCGCCGAGGAGGCCGGCGGGGCAATCATGCGCAATGTCGTTGCGCTGGGGGCAGCCTGTGCAGTCGCTGACTTCCCGATCGAGAACCTCGACAGCGCCCTCGAAAAGCGGTTTTCCGATAAGGGAACCAAACTCGTCGAGAACAACAAAGACGCCGCGCGCGCGGGCCGGCAGTACGCCCTCGACGAATACGACCACGAGTTCGGATACAACCTCGAAACAACCGACAACAACTACGTCCTGCTCAACGGCGACGAAGCGATCGGGATGGGCGCACTCGCCGCCGGCTGTCGGTACTACGCGGGCTACCCGATCACGCCAGCGACCAACGTGATGGAGTATCTCAAAGGGCGGATCGAACAGTACGGCGGCCACGTCGTCCAGGCCGAAGACGAACTGTCGGCGATCAATATGGCACTCGGCGGGGCACGGGCGGGCGCACGGGCGATGACCGCAACCTCGGGTCCCGGTATCGATCTCATGACTGAGACGTTTGGTCTCGTTGCAACCAGTGAAACCCCGCTTGTCATCTGTAACGTCATGCGGTCTGGCCCCTCGACGGGGATGCCGACCAAACAGGAACAGGGCGATATTAACCAGATGCTCTACGGTGGCCACGGCGAGATTCCGCGGTTCGTTCTCACGCCAACGACCATCGATGAGTGTTTCTGGAAAACCGTCGAGGCGTTCAACCTTGCGGAGAAATACCAGCTGCCGGTCTATCTCGCAGGCGACCTCGCACTCGCGGTGACCGAACAGACGTTCCCACCCGAAGCGTTCGATATGGACGCCGTCGAAATCGACCGCGGCAAGGTCGTCGACGAAGAGACGATCGGCGAGTGGCAGGATGAAACGGGCAAATTCAAACCGCACGCGCTTACTGACGACGGCATTAGCCCCCGAACATTCCCCGGAACCGCAGGTGGAGCGCACATGACCACCGGTCTCGAACACGACGAACTCGGCCGTCGAACCGAGGACGGCGACATGCGGATCAAGCAGGTCGACAAGCGGAACAAAAAGGTCGAAACCGCCAAACAACAAGAGGACTGGAGCCCCCGAGAATTCGGTGATGCTGACAGTGACAATCTCGTTATTTCCTGGGGCTCGAACGAGGGAGCGATGGTCGAAGCAATCGAGCTATTGGCCGACGATGGCCTCGATGTTCGGTTTATTTCGGTTCCCTACATCTTCCCGCGACCGGACCTGAGCGAGGACATCAACAGCGCGGACAACGTCCTCGTCGTCGAATGTAACAACACCGGCCAGTTCGCCGATCTCCTCGAACACGACGCGCTCTGTCGTGTCGACCGGATCAACAAGTACGACGGCGTCCGATACAAGGCAGACGAACTCGCCGCCGAAATCAAAACGGCGCTCACTGCTGCGCCGGAGGCAACCCAATGAGCTCAGACGTTCGCTTTACCGATTTTAAATCCGACAAACAACCGACCTGGTGTCCCGGCTGCGGTGACTTCGGGACGATGAACGGGATGATGAAAGCACTGGCCAACACCGGCAACGACCCCGATAACACGTTTATCGTGGCCGGAATCGGCTGTTCGGGCAAAATCGGGACCTACATGCACAGCTACGCCCTGCATGGGGTCCACGGCCGGGCACTGCCACTCGCCGCAGGTGTCAAAATGGCCAATCCCGATATCGAAGTGATGGCTGCCGGTGGCGACGGCGACGGCTACTCGATCGGTGTCGGTCACTTCATCCACGCGGTGCGACGGAACGTCGATATGACCTACGTCGTCATGGACAACCGGATCTACGGGCTGACCAAAGGACAGGCCTCCCCGACTTCACGGGAGGACTTCGAGACCTCGACGACGCCCGAAGGGCCGAAACAGCCGCCGGTCAATCCGCTCGCGCTGGCGCTATCGGCAGGGGCGACGTTCATTGCCCAATCGTTCTCCTCGGATGCACTGCGACACGCCGAAATCGTCCAAGAAGCGATCGAACACGACGGCTTCGGCTTTGTCAACGTCTTTAGTCCGTGTGTGACGTTCAACGATGTCGACACCTACGACTACTTCCGAGACTCGTTGGTAGACGTCGCCGACACCGACCACGACCGGACGGATTACGACGCTGCCAAAGACGTCATTCTCGACATGGACAAAGAGTACCAGGGTGTGCTCTATCAGAACGAGAGTGCCCAATCCTACGAAACCGAACACGGACTGACCGAGAACATGGCGGAGATCCCCGACGGTGCACCGGAAAACGCGATGGATCTCGTCCGCGAGTTCTACTAACGAAAAACCACCCTCACCGTATTCGACGACAGTCGTCTTTTAGTGCTCGATCGCTTCGATGAGTTCATACAGCTCCTCGCTGGCATCGACCTGCTGTGGATGGAAGCCAACTGCGAAGACGACATCGTCCTCGTGGGTAATCGAAAGCAGATAGATTCTGACGGGTGTACCCTCGGTTTCGACCTGTTCACCGTCAACATCGACCGTGCCCTCCGTCTCGAGGACCGCAGTGAACTCCTCGACAGCCGCCTCTTCACCGAGCACCGTAACTGGGGTCTCGCCGGCGGATTCGATATCGCGCAGTGAGGCCTCACCATCGCCGAGGCGGTTGAGACTTTCATCGAGCAGCCGCGATATGAGGTCAGCACCACTGAGTCGAGCAAGAGGATTCAACGATTGTCCGGCTACGCTGACATCCGGCGTGCTTAGAACAATCAAGACGCGCTCATCAGCGCTGTACGAGGCCGTCCACGTCGTCACCTTGACCTCCTGAGAGACGCCCAACGCCTCGATCGTCTCATCGATTTCGAATGGGTCCGGGCCTTCGGACTGATAGCCCACGCTGGCAACTACGTCGTCTGGAACCGCTGCCGGTTCGGCGGTTGCCTCGTATACGCCGTCTTCGCCGGCGGTACAGCCCGCGAGGCCGGCAATGCCCACTGTGCCGGCGGCAACGAGTATCTGCCTTCGATTCATAACAATCGTAATGTTACCAGTAGCTATCTATGTTTCGGCTGGTTATCAATTCAGGATAATTTGAACATGTCACACAATAATTCGGCATAAATAGTCACCTAAACCAACACGGGATAAGGAGCTTTTTTACAACTTACCGGGATAGTCAGACTATGTCCGCGGAATCGTATGATCTCGTCGTTGTCGGTGGCGGCACCGGTGGTGCCTTCGCAGCGGCTACTGCAGCAACTGAAGGGTTGTCGGTCGTCATTCTTGAACGAAAATCCGAACAGGATGCTGGCCATATCGCCTGTGGCGATGCAATCAAAGGCAAAAGCACGTTCCCCGACGTGATTGATCTTGAGTATCTCAAAGACGAGTCATTCACTAACCAGCAGGTCACCCGAGCAATTTTCGAAAATCCCGCTGATGGCGAGGATATCGAAATCGAATTCAGCGAACCCGGGGCAGTGCTTGACCGGAAACGCTACGGCGAAGTCCTCCTCGAAGAAGCCGAACGTGTCGGTGCCGACATTCACTACGATACGGTCGTACAAGATGTCGTCCAAGCCGATGACGGAACCGTCACCGGCGTCACCGGCAAGCGAAAGGGTTCGGCCGTTGGCTACGACGCCGAGATCGTTATCGATGCGGCTGGCGCACTCTCGATTCTCCAAGAGAAAACTGATTTCGAGGGGACGTATTTCGATACCAACGTCCGGTACTCACAGTTCTGTTCGGCCTACCGTGAGGTCATCGAGGTCGACGAACCGGTCGAATGGGCCGATGCGATCGTATTTAAGCCAACCAAAGAACTGGGCTATCTCTGGTATTTCCCCCGAACAGCAACTGAGATCAACGCTGGGCTTGGGTTCCAGATGGATCAGCCCGAAATGCAGATGATTCCGGTTCTCAAAGACGACATCGAGAACCGAACCGAACTCATCAACCCCCGCGTCCGCGACAAACTCGGTGCAGCGTTGCCGACACGCCGGCCCTATGATTCGGCCGTTGCACCCGGCTATATCGCCGTTGGCGACGCCGCGGGCCACGTCAATCCGACAACTGGTGGCGGTATTCCCGGGGCCGCAAAATCGGCTCACTGGGCGACGCTCCGGGCAATTGATGCCATCGAGAACGATGACGTGAGCGAACGCGCGCTCTGGGAGTACAACCGCGAAGTGATGACCGATTTCGGCAAACACTTCGCTGCAATCGACTGCTACAACATCTGGGGGACGGCAAACGAGGTCCAAGAGCTCACGGAAATGGTTTCGTCGGTCCCGGGGCAGCATCTCGCCGACGCACTCGCTGGAACCGGAACCGCGTCGATGCCGCTGTCCTTGCGGCTCCGGACGCTCGTTGACACCTTTGGCCACTGGGGCAAGCTCTTTGAACTCGCAAAGGTTCGAAGCACGGCAGCCAAACTCTCGGACCATTATGCTCGGTATCCGGCCGACCCCGCTGGCTTTTCCGCCTGGCAGGCCGTCCGCGATGAGATTATGGATGACCTGTATGAGATTGCTGGCGCGGATCCAAAATATTAGTCAGGCGCGTTGTCCCGCATACAAGCAGACTGATCGCGACAATCGACAATCAAACCGGTCGCCCTGTCGACCATAATCCCTTTTCGTCGACGGCCCGACTATCGGACAATGTCCGACCAGCATCTGCCGACGAGCGAGGACTGTCCAACTGCCGGGGAAATACCGATGGTTGGGCTCGGAACGTGGAAAAACGCCGATCCAACCAGGTGTGCGGAGTCAGTCACAGCTGCGCTCGAACTGGGCTACCGCCACATCGACACCGCACAGGCATACGGCAACGAACAGGCGGTCGGGACGGGCATCGCTGAAGCCGATGTCGACCGCGAGGAGGTCTATTTGGCGACCAAAGTCTGGATTGACAGTCTCGCATCCGACGACGTCATCAACACCACCCACGAGAGCCTCGACCGCCTCGGTGTCGACAGCGTCGATCTCCTCTACGTTCACTGGCCAGCGCGAACCTACGAGCCCGAGGAAACGCTCGGTGCACTCAACGAACTCGTCGATGAGGGCCTCGTCGACCGGATTGCCGTCAGCAACTTCGAGCCCGAACAGGTCGCTGAAGCCATCGAGATATCCGACGCGCCGATCGTTGCCAATCAGGTCGAGATCCACCCCCTCTTTCAGCAAGCCGAACTCCGAGCGGCCTGTGATGAGCTCGGCGTCACCTGCGTCGCCTACTCACCGTTGGCCCGCGGGGATGTCTTCGATGTTCCCGAGTTGCGATCGATCGCCGGTGACCACGGTGTCAGCCCCGCACAAGTAAGTCTCGCGTGGCTCCGCCAGGAGGGCGTTGTCGCAATTCCAAAAGCGACCAGCCAGGCGCATATCCAAGACAATTGGGAGTCGCTGTCGCTGACACTGAGTGCGGATGAACTGGAGACGATCCGTGGACTCGACCAGACGGGTCGCCGTGTCGACCCCGACTTCGGTCCGTGGAACCGCCGGTGAAAGCCGACCGAGTCGCCGGCAACTAATCAGTCGGCGAACACAAAGTTCACCTTCCCCCGACTGTCAGTAGGAACAAATGGAACGTCGGTCACCTGGACTCTTGGGCGCGGTCCGCATCGACATCACGCGGCTGCATGAGACGTGGATGGAGGTTGTCTTTCCCCGTCAGCTCAATCCGGGACATGTCTTAGGCAAGTGGAAACCCGAAAGCGCACTCCAGAAAATCGGCTACTATCTGTGGGCCGTCGTTGGGCTGCCCCTCGTGATGATTGGCTATCCGCTGTTGCTTGTTGGCTTTGCCACGCGGTATTATGCGGGCAAACTCGACAGTGCGGCGACACGGCTAGGGATTGTTGGGGCGATGGTGCTTTCGATTATCGTCTGGGGTGCCCTGACGGTTGTCGCGCGGTTCCAGCTCTCATTTGAAGGCTTTGTCGCGGTTTTCGCGGCGAGTGCAGTTGCAACGGTTGCAGCCGCCGGTGCCGTGTTTTTCTCCCGAATCGGTGGCCGGGTGACGAGCATCGTCCTTGCGTATCCCTCGGGTATGACCGCACTGTTTCTCCCGCCGGTTGTCGCCGCGTTGTACGTCCCCTCGCTCGGACGAGTCATTTTCCCAGGGAGCCAACAGCTCGCCATCTGGATTCTCGATACGATCTTAGTCGTTGGCAACCTCAACGAACTACTAAGAGCGAACTTCGCGCTTGAGGGAATCGGCTATGCGCTCATGTGGCTGGCGATTGCGGTTCCACTCGGCTGGCTGTTAGGACTGCTTGTCGCATTCGCCAACATTATTCGGCCAAAACGAGCGTAGGCCACTGTCAGCGAGCCGAGGTGGGCTGTTTAACGAATTGTTTTCGCTACGTTTAGGCCGCCGGTGATCCTATAATACATATGGAGTTTAACAGCACAATAACCGGCGGACTGTTCGCTGCAATCATTGCCGTCGGCGTCGGTGCGCTCATTGTTATGCCCGCAATGGCAACCCAGACAGTCCTCACGATGGTCTTGCCATCAATGGTCGTCTTCGGACTACTCATGTTTGGACTCGGTCTCAAACACGGTGCATACCGGTCGACGAATTAGTCGACACTATTTATCTGTATTACGCGTCCGCTCGGCCGTCGTTCCGCCTCGTGCCCCGAGAGTGGTTGCAACCCAGACACCGAACAGACTGACAGCCACACCAGCCACAATAAACAGCGCCAGCCGTTGGGTTGCGCTCAATACCAACGGCCCGGCCGAAAGCCCATAGGCGAAAACGTAGCCGGTAAAACCACGGATGACGACCCCAACGGCGAGCAGCCCAAACGGAAGGCTCAGCGTTGGTGTCCGGAGTGTTGCTGCGTGAATCACCTGATCGAGCAGCCGGCCAGCGCTTGCGGTCACCGCAGCGAGTGCGAGCCACGGAATACTACTGTGGGCAAACGCGACCGCGGTCAGCAGCGACAGTTCGGCCCCGTTCCATTCGGAGATCGCTAGCGCACCAACAAACAGGCCAATCGAAAAAAGGCCGAGAGCGGTCACGTACGTCACCACCGAGACCTGCCCAGAGTACAGAAGTTCGCGGCTGCGCTCAGCGAGTCTCAAGAGCAATTCGTCGATACCAAGTCCTTTGTACAAGACGGCGGCACCCAACAGTGCAGCAAAGCCAGCCAGTGCGGCAGCCGGCGAAAACCACAGCAAGAGCGCCGGCACCAACAACAGCCCAATTCCAAGTGGGACCAAAACGGTCGTTCGAAGTTCTTCGTCTGCGAGAAACTGTTTGAGCAGGTAGTAGGTCGATTCGATATCACGAGCCTGCCTGACGATCACGCGATCGACCCCATCGACACGGAGCCGACTCTCGATAATTGGGACGACGCGTTCGTCATCGGCACTGTCGATCACAACAATGCTCGCGGTCGGTTCGTACCGCTCAATGAGGACTTCCAACTGGCTGGCGATCGACCGATCGGCGGCCACCGCCGACTCGTTGCTTCCTGAAAGCACCGCGACAACAGCGTCGTGGCCTTCATCACGGAGTTCACGGGTTACACGCAACGATTCAAGCAGACAGTTGACACTGGAGGCTTCGGGATCAGATAGTCCAACATCGGTGACAAGCGAGCGGACGGCTTCCCAGCCCGCAATTGGCGGGCGAATTCCAGCCGTGGTGCCGATTTCGTTCTGTCGGTCGACACAGCAGACCAGCGTCGTCACAGCCGCTCAAAACACACGGGACCGTAAAAATCCCGCAGATATCGATGAGCACTGCCGCTCAGCGAGTGAAACAAACACGTAAAACAGCGTCCGGCGTGACCTTAGAGCAGCCCCGTCTTCTGGAGCTTCATCAGGTCCTCGGTATCGAGGGTCTCGCCTTCTTTGAACTTCTGGTAGATGTCTTCGGCTTCCTGCTTTTCTTCCTGCATCTTCTCTTGGCGCTCGTCTTTGCGCTCTGCTTCCTCTTCTTTGTCCAGCTGGCGGAGTCGTTTCTGGACGCGGACGAAGTCTTCGTGGTGGCGGTCTGCAGCCTCTTGGGCTTCGACGAACAGCTCGTGCATCTCATCGGCCCGGTCGCGGACGTCGTCGGCCTCGCGGTAGGACTCGATCATCTGGTTGTGATGCTCTTGGGCTTGGTCGGCCAGCTCCGTCACCTTCTGGTGGTGCTGGGAGGCCTCCGAACGGACTTCTTCGGCTTCGGCGACGAGCTCTTCGAGCTCACCGCTGTCGTCGACTTTGTCCTTTTTTCCCGCGAGCTCCTCGCGTTTGGCCTCGATTTTCTCGATCAGCTCTCGTTCGTCTTCGGTCGAGAGGACTTCGGTCTGTTGTCGAAATTCGAGATCTTGAATCTCCGATTCGAGCTCTTCGATCGGTTTCCCGTCGTTGAGTTCGAGATCCTGCTTGATTGTTTCGACCTGATCAAAGAGTTTGTTTGCCGTTGCGTTGAGCTCGTTTCGGCTTTCCTTGTGCGCCTGAACCTGCTCGTTGAGCGAGTCGCGCTCTTCGCGGTGTTCTTGGGCTTTGTCGACCTTTTCGCGAGTTTTCGCGTTGAGGTCGTCGCGCTTTGATGCGCGCTCGGAAGCCATCTGGTTGAGTTCGTTTCGTCGGTCTCGAAGCTGGCCGGCAAGCTTGATGAGTTTGCCTTTCGAGCCGTTTTCGAGTCGTTCGTCTGTGAGCTCGACGTTGTCCGCCTCGTCGAGTTCTTCAATGTTGAATTCGTTCGCTACACTCATAATTTGAACCTCGGTACCATTGTTGCTCCGGACATGGCAGTGGCCAAACACTGTGCATGTGACCGTGGATAAGAATTTCCGATCATTCTGCGTGCGATGCCACCAGCGCCGGAGGCGTTCTGGTACTTCCACATACCGGGGGGTTCAATATAAATACTTCGGTGACTCTGACTGTGAAAAGAGCTACCATACCGCCCGATATCGGCGTATGAGAGGAGATACCATGATCTGATTGAGTATATAAAGAACCGGGAGTATTTCACTTTCACTGCGCGGTTGGCGTGGCTTCATAGGGGAGTGTGGTAACTACCAGGTATGCTCGAACAGCTAACACTCACTTGCGAGGCGACGGGTTGCGACCGGCCACTTGACACCGACGAACTCGCAGTATCGATGGAAACGCCTGCGGGTGTCCGACACGCATACGAGTGCGCCTGTGGCGCGGTGACGATCACTGTCGTCCGCGAGCAGTAGCTCTCGCGTACAAACCGAGTGTTCTTTTCGGCCGCCCCGCCGAGGTGCGATATGGCCTACACAGAGACAATTCACGCACGCGGGCACGAGCACGTGAGTGCCGAACACGCCAGTACCTTCGAGTTTACCAGCGACGACTGGCTGACACCCGCCGGCGACTGTATTCTCGCTGTTGAAGCCGACCGCACCCCCGCGGATTTCGATCCGGCGTTCGTCGACGCCGCACAATCTGTCGACGCCGAAATCACTGCCACTCTCTCGACTGACGAGCACAGTCATACCATCACGGGCCGTGGCGACCCAGCGCTTACGTTCGAGGACGACCGCAGTGCGGTCGGCCGTACCAGCGACTATACCTGCGAGCGGACGATCATGGTGGGAGCCGACGGCGCAGCCGAGAGCGTCGACCGCGAGCTCGTGACAGCACTCAAAAAGGGGGCCGCTTTGACGGTTGAACTCCGGGTTACAGTCGACGAATAGAGCGTCTCAGCGCTGGTGAAATAGGTAAAAACCGGCCATACTGTAGTGATAGAGACGGCACCTCGGACCGTCTATGGTAATGTATGCAACAGAATGTGACTCAGTTACTCACAACACTATTTCCGGTAAAAAAGTCAGTCCTTCATTAGTTACTGGTGCGTCGGTGTCTCTGGGTGAGAGGTACCCCCGGGGCTTTTGCGTAGCGTCAAAATCAGGCCCCCCTCTGACGCTTCTCCCCCAGAATTACAACCAACCCTCCCTTCACACGTTTAGCGACCACAACAACCCATCCCTTACCGTATGAGGTTCGCATTCGAACAGCAACCCGCTTCTTACCGATACACACAGCGTCGGAAATGCAGAACCGTTTTCGACACCAACCGCCGTCCATCGCTATGGGCATTGTTCAGTGGGAGAAAGCAATCGAGTGGAACAAAGCATGGTCGCTTGCGGTCGTCTTCGGGCTGGCGTCGATTCCGTGGACCTACGGCTTCGTTGCCGGGCTTGAAATCCCGCTATGGCCGTCGTTTATCGCCTCGGCGACGTTTTACGCTGCGGGCAGCGGTCTCAACGGACTGAAAGCGGCCTACGCCTCAAACCTCTCTGGGATCCTCTATGCGGCTGCCACCCTCCTGATCGTCGAGACCTTCTTCGACGGCGGCGTACTCGCCTTGAGCATCGTCGTCGGGGCGTTCATGCTGATTGCGAGCCTGCATGAGTTCGTCCCACTGCTTTCGTTCACGCCGGGAGCGTTTTTCGGCTATGCGACGATGTTCAGCGTCAACGCGGCCGAGGCGACCGCCTTCGGGCTCAGCGGGCTTCCAGGCGAGACGGTCGCAGCCATTGTCTCGATGCTGATCGGCGCGGTCATCGGACTCGGAACCGACGAACTGAGTTCGATCTTCGAGTAGGATTGAGGCCACTCAGACGGCAAATCACCACGGAGCCGACCGCTTTTGTCGTTCGCCGCCGTTCTCTTTGTATGGCCGATGAGCCTGCTGAAAACATTAGCGGTGGAGCCAGTGGTGGTGCCACGCCCGCCTCATTCGAGCCCGCAACCGCGGACACACGTGCCGAACGCGTCATCGACACCCTTGGTGGGATCTACTGGCAGAAAGCCTACGGCGGCCAAGACGCCTTCGAGTGCCTGGTACGGACGATTCTCAGCCAGAATACGAGCGACAAAGCCAGCCAGCCTGCCCACGACGCGCTGATGAGACGATACGGCAAGAACGGTGATCTCATCGCTTCTCTCGCAGAGGCCGAGCAGTCGGTGCTCGCCGAAACAATCAGCGCCGGTGGCCTCTACAATCAGAAATCGAAGATGATCATCGGCGCGGCCGTAGAACTCCGCGAGGCGTTTGGGACCGCCGCCGACTTCGATCGGTTCGTCAAGGACGAGCCACCTGAAACGGTCCGCGATCGACTGCTTGAGATCCATGGTGTCGGCCCGAAAACCGCCGACTGTGTGCTACTGTTTGCTGGTGGCCGCGGCGGCGTGTTTCCGGTCGATACGCATGTGCATCGAATCGCCCGCCGGCTGGGGCTCGCTACGGCCGACGCCGACCACGAGGGCGTTCGCCGGGCGCTCGAAGCCGAGATCCCCGCCGAAAAGTGTGGCTTCGGCCACACCGCGATGATTCAGTTCGGCAGAGAATACTGTACGGCGCGTAAACCGGCCTGTCTCGACGGCCCGGAAGCCTGCCCCCTCTATGATGACTGTGATCGGGTCGGTGTCGACGAGATCAGCGAGATGGTTGTCGACCCCGCAGAAGAAGCGTAGCTCGGCGGTGCTATTGGACGGCTGATACTGCCTGTGTGGGCAACGCTACCAGCAAACGCTCAACACGAGGCGTTGCCGACGGGTCCGTTAATCGGTGCGTCGTCGTCTTCAAAGGCGAAGTCTTCACCGAACATTGGCAGCTGGAAGTGGTACTCGAAGGCGATCGAGAAGGCGGCAAACGGATTGCTCAAAAAGGAGCCGACGCCGTCGATACCGTTGAAGATAACTCCGGTTCGAAGCTCGATAATCTCTTGATGGCCCGTCGAGCCAGCGAGTTCGACTCCGAGTGCTCCTGGCCCACCGAGATTCGTCAAGAGCGAGAGATGGATGACCATCGTAATTTCGGGTCCGTATGTTCCGATCGTAAACTCGTAGCCGTCAGCCGGGAAACAGCGGTCAAATTCTGCAGGCTCCGAGTCGGTACTCGCCGGGGCTGCGGGGGTCGGCTGGGCTGCGACCGTCAGCGGCGCTCCGACAACAAGCAGACAGCACAGCAGTGTCGTCGCCACCAGCGCCCGCCCTGAAAACATAGCTACACATTCACGGCAGGTTGCATAAACACCACGGTCAGCTGACCAAACGGCTACCTAAAGAGTCCCTCAAGCAGAAAAGTCGCAGATACAAGGTTCGTCGCCAGCGGAATATCGTGGACATCGCAGAGCCGCAACAGTGCCGAGATATCGGGTTCGTGTGGCTGTGCTGTCAGTGGATCACGGAGGAATATCAGGCCATCGCAGTTGCCATCGGTGATTTCACCGCCAATCTGCATATCCCCACCCAGCGGGCCCGAGGCCTTCCGCTCGATTTCGAGCTCGGTTGCCTCCATGAGCCGTTTTCCGGTCGTTCCGGTTGCCATCAACTCGGCCGCAGCGAGTCGGGATTCGTGGGCTTGGGCAAACTCGATCAATTCGTCTTTCTTTTTGTCGTGTGCAATCAGTGCCAGTCGCATTCGTCAGCCACTCTGCTCGCCGGGGGCTTGAACATTCCCTGTCGAAAGACAGTCACGAGAGCGACTATTCGAAGACGGCATCGAACGCGCCGGCACCGAGTGGATCAAACGTTCCGGCCGCGATATTTTCGGCGACGTGGTCGGCCGACGCCATCCCGACCAGCGAACAGGTGACTCCTGGCGCGCTCCGAGCGAAGTTGATCGCCCGCTGGGCGGTCGTATCTCCAGCGAGTTCGGCGGCTACCGCATCTGGAATCGACGCCGCCAGTTCGCCTTGGCCCAGGCTTGCACTGCTGACGACGTGGAGGCCGGCCTCGTGAGCGTATTCGAGGACACTCACCGGGTCGTCATCGGCAGTTCCCGAGGGGGCGGACTGGGAGTCGACGGTGAACGCATCGGCCATCTCGATGTTGAATGGCAGTTGAATAACCTGCAGACCGTGGTCCTCACCGGATTCAACGGCCCCCACCTCGGCGGCAGCCCGCGCTGCTCGGTCGAGGAGCTCTGGGAGCGAGAGATACTGCTCGTGGGATGGCCGGACGCAAAAGGCGTTCCACGTCGCCAGTCCATAACAGCCGATATCGCCGGCGGCCCGCCGCCGTTCAAGTTGGACGAAGGTTGCTTCGAGGCTGTCGTAGACCGCTTCGGGCGACCGTTCGAGCAGCTGGGTTTCGGGGTTGTGAACGTAGTAGCAGTCGATCGTCTCGACGCCGAGATTCGAGAGCGACTGCTCAAGCAGTGCATCAATGACACTCGGCTCAATCGAGTGACTCCCACGGACAAGCCGGTCGGGATCGACGATGCCCGGCGCGACGAACTGTTCGTAGATATACTGGCCCGGGTCGGCGGGGCGGTCGCCATCAAACGGGAGAAAGCCACCTTTCGTGGCGACAACGATTGCATCGCGGTCGACCCCGGTTTCGGCCAGCACCTCGCCGACGATGCGCTCGCTGCGCTGACACCGGTAGTTGATCGCGGTGTCGATCATGTTGATTCCATTTTCGAGCGCTGTTGTCAGCGCCGTTCGATAGCTGGCATCAACGGCGTCTGTTGGCTCACCGAGATAGGTTCCGATCCCGATTGACGAGCAGACCCCAGGTGGAAACCGCCGGAAGTAGGTTCGCCCAAAGGAGTCGCCAAAGCGATCGCGGTACGCCCACGTTCCGTCAGCGGTTGCCATACAAGGTCTATCGAAGCGTGAAAAATAAGCCTGCGGGTCAATCTCCAGTCCGGGCGATTAGACGTCGCCGGCAAGACACGAAAACAGCCGGTCGATCAGTGCCTCACGCGGGACGTTTGCGCCACCGACGGTTTCGCCGCCATCCGAAAGCTGCGGCTGGGGAGCAATTTGGCCGCCACCCATCCGTGCGTGCCCGCCCGCACTCGCATTCGAGATGCCGTCGGTCGCGCTTTCTAAGACCCGTCCCATGTGAACGCGGTCGTCTCGGGATCGACCCGAGAGATGCACCGTTCCCTGTCGCTCGCCAACGATGACGACCGCGGTGATGCCTTCGAGCCGAATGATCTCGTCTGCCGCCTGAGGAATCGCATCGGCGTTGTTGACCGTCCCGACATCCGAGACCGCAAACGAGCCGTTGATCTGTCGGCCCGCAATCGCGCGGGCTTTGACTTCCAAGACTTCGGCGTCGACCGCCGGGTTGGCGATGCGGTCGAGACGGTCCTCATCGACGCCGGGATACAGATACGAGGCCGCTTCGAAATCGGCCGCAGAAGCACCGACGGTTAGATTCCGCGTGTCGGACAAAATTCCATACAACAGTCCGGTTGCCGCCATCGAGGGCAGCACGTATTTTGCGCCGGTTTCGCTTGCATGCTGTTCGGCCGGCACCGGCACCGCCCCGATATCTTCGAAATACTCCGCGATAATGCTCGAACAGGCCCCGTAATCGGTTCGGACATCCGTAAACAGCTCACCAGAGCCATCACCGGGATGATGGTCGACGACGGCGAGCGGGAGAATTCCCTCACACCCAGTAAAGCCGCGGGCGGTGTTATGATCGACGAGAATGACGTCTTCGGCAGCCAGATCGGTTACGTGGTCGATGTCTTCGAGTTCGAGATCCAAGACGGTCCGAAACGCTCGGTTTTCTTGATGTCGGATCTGGCCGGGGTACTGGACAGTTACTTTGGTATCGAGCTGGCGGGCGAGCTCGCCGACGGCGATTGCGGCGGCCATCGCATCCGGGTCGGGATTCGGATGCATGAGGACCGCGATCTCTTCGCGCTCGGCCAACAGCTGTTTGAACTGTTCACCACGGGATTTTCGCAGCCACCGGTATGCGAGGACGGCCAGCACGACGCCGCCACCTACAGCGAGGGCTGTAAGGAACAGCTCCGACTGTGCTTCAACGAGGTTCGTGACCTCGATAAAGACGCTACCGATAGCAGCAGACTGGCCCATATATCTGTATAGTCAGGGTCATTCGGTAAGAACCTTCCCGGTGTTTTCGTTGGTTCAGCAAGGACAAATTAGGGGTAATCGTGATGGAATGGTCGCTCCCACACGGTGTGTGAGGCGGACACGTCAGACGGCAATACACATCACTAATACCGAACTTACTCGGAGTGCTGCTCTCGGTAAGCCGAAACTGCCGCACGGTAACCTTCACGGAACGTCGGGTACTGTAATTCATAGCCGAGTTCACGCAAGTACGCATTCGAACAGCGTTTGCTGGTTAGAATCCGGCGACGGCCCGCATCCGAAAGGCCGCTGTCGGTAAGCCGTTCCTGTTTTGTCTGTTTGTCGGGCTCGGGGACGCCACAGGCGTTGGCCAGCCAGTCGGCGAAGTCCCATTTGTCGGCTGGCTCGTCGTCGGTTACAAGCACTACTTCGTCTCGCGCGCGGTCGTGAGTCAGCAAAAAAGCGACAGCGCCCGCCGCATCGGCCTGGTGAACCATATTGAGGTAGCCGGCGGTCACCGGCCCACTGAGATACCGTTCGAGCCGGTATCGGTCGGGCCCATAGAGACCAGAAAAGCGTGCGACAGTCCCGTCAATGCCGTATTCGGCACTCTCCTCACGGGCGACGCGTTCGGCTTCGGCGAGCACGCGTGTTTTGTCTGTCGTCGGATCGAGTGGCGTCGACTCATCGACCCACTCGCCGCCGTGATCGCCGTAGACGCCCGTACTCGAGGTGTAAACAAGTCGGTCGGGAACAGTTTCTCGCGTTCCATAGCTCTCGATGACGTCGCTGAGTGCGTCGACATAGATTTTCTCAGCCGCTTCGGCTCCGCGGCCACCCGAAGAGGCCGCAAAGACGAGCCAGTCGGCAGTCGGCAGGTCGTCGATGGCTTGTCGGTCAGTCAGGTCGGCTTGGGCGGCAGTGAAGCCGGCAGCCTCGATGGCCTGACAGCCCGATTCCGAGCGCCTGACGCCGACAACATCGTAGCCTTCGTCGGTTAGCTGTCGGCCGAGTTCGATACCGATGTAGCCACAGCCGAGGATGACGACACGCTCGCCAGCCATGTTACTGCTCCATCCGCCCTTCGATCAGCGCCTGAATCGCTGCGAGCTGGGCGAGCGTCATCTCGGTTCGGCCCTCAATGGCCTGTTGGATTTCTTGGCCGGTGAGATCGAGATCGACATTCGCGGCGATTGTATCGACGTCGAGGACGGCAGTGGTCATTCCCAGCAGAATGTGGTCACGAAGTTCGAAGATGATGGCATCTGCGTCGGGTGTTTCCTCGGAGACCGCGAGAATTGCGGCGGCATCAGTGACTGCGAGTTCAGCAGTGTCGCCGTTGGCCACAGCGGCAATCACGTCGGCGTCGAGTCCGGTTTCCGAGACAACGGTGTCGGTCCCGGCCGACGAAATCGTCGAACTGAGCTGCTCGGTATACGCAGTTTCGAGCGCCGCCGGAGTCAGTTCCGTGGCGTGATCGGCTGCATTGTGTAACATACCGGGAGTTGCTGTGCCGATGGCAAAACGATTGTCACTTCGGTGCAGTCACAACACGTATCGAGTCGACGATCACAGATCGCTTATCGACGATCAGTCGTCGACCTCCAGGAGGGCTGGGGGCGCGTCCGCCAGGGATTCGAGCGCGTCGGCCTCGATGTGGTGGAGCGCGCCCGGAATCACGAGCAGGTGCAGTGGCTCGCCGAACGATCGGTCGGCCAGTTCCGCGAGACTGTCGGCGACGACCAGTGGATCAGGGCTTCCTGCACGCGCAACCACAACGGCGAGCTGGTCGGGTCGCCACTCGCCCGCGAACAGATCTGCCGCGTAGTCAGCGGTCATATACGGCTCGTGTTCGGCGGGGCCGTCACGGCGTCGGTGATAGTCGACTTTGATATCGAGATAGACGAGCGTGTGTAGACCGCGTGCCTGGTTGGCTTCGATCGAGTCGATCACGCTCGGAGGAACGTCACCCGCTCCGTGGACGAACGGAAACGGCAGTGTGACAGCCTTCCCGAAGCGGTAGTTCTGCAGTCCAGTGAGTCCGCTGGCGGCTGTTTCAGCGGTCACGCCGTGGATAACGCGCGTCTCTATACCACGGTCGGCCGCCCGGACGCGGAGATCCGCGTGAGTTGTCGAAATCATGGTGTCACCGGCAGTCAGAAAGACGACCGACTCGGATTCGGCGGCCGAAAGAATCGCTTCGGGATCCTGTTCGACGCCTGCGCGATCGCGAACCTCGATGTCGACGCCGTGGTGTGTTTCGAGGTCTTCGACGGTCGCACCGAGGAGTGTGCTCGTATAGAACTCCGCAAAAACTCGGTCGGCGTCGCGGAGGGCCGTCTGGCCCTCCTGTGTGATCGACTGCTCGTCGTAGAGGCCGAGCCCGATGAACGTAAGCATACTCCGACAGTGCACAGCGGCGAAAATAAGCGGTCCGTTCGATGGTGTCGCCCTCGTCGACAGCCGACCCGATCAGAAGATTCCGACGACGAACGCCAGGCCGACACTAATCAAGACGATGGCGGTAAGCGTCGGCAGATATGGCGTATAGCGCTCAATTCGCTCTTGGTGGTACTCATAGCCGGCGATAAGCAGGAGGGTTGGGGCGAGGATCGCTCCGATAACGGCCAGCGAGTAGAGCAACATGAGTTCGAGACAGAACTCGGTTCCCGCGCAGATGGCGAGAATCTGAATCGGCTCTTCGTGGGCAAACCCGAGGATGAGCGCGGTCATGCCGAGTGTAAAGAGCCCCTGTTCGGCGTGTGCCTGCGTCGGGTGCATGTGGCCGCCTCCCGGGATGCGGTCGCGAATCCGCGCGAGTAGACCAGGGTCATCATCGTGGTGATGGCTCTGGTGGTCGTGACCACCGCCGTGGCTGTGAGTATGGTCGTGACCGTGGTGATCATCATGCCCTTCGTCGTGGTCGTGGCTATGGCCATGGTGGTCGTGACCATCGTTGTGGCTGTGACTGTGCTCGTGACCCTCGTGGCCGTCTTCCTCGCCATGATGATGGCCGTGGCCACCACTGACGTACTCGTAGATACCGAGTGCGATGAGCAGCCCGCCGGCGAGCGGTTTCATATACGGCCCTTCGGCAAAATCCGCAAACCGACTGATCCAAAAGTATGCAAGGACGAGTGCGACACTGCTGATGAGATGGCCGACGCCCAAGATAAGCGCTGCAAGCGTCCCACGAATCCACTTTTTCGAATACCCCAGCGCGTAGGTTGCCGCGATCGGCCAGCCGTGATCGGGAAGCACCCCGTGGACGACCCCCAATCCCATCACCGCAACGACGAGCCCGATATCCATATCCAAACCTCGCCGTTGGGTACCTAAACAGGTTGTTACTACCCGTTTCGGGAGTTCGTAATAATGATAAAATTGGGAGGGAGATTCATAACTTCAATTCGGATACGACACGGGGGATTGACTCTTCGAGGATTCACCGACGCACCGAGTGTCGCTGAATCACCGATTAGAGCTGGCTCATCGAGGCCGTACCGACTCAGGAACTTCTCACTGACCGCGCTTTCGGAACCAGACACGTTCACCGACTGGAGAGTCATCCGCAGCGAGTTCGAGCCGACTCACGAACAAGTCACGAACGGCAAGCGTGACCCGGAGTTCGACAGCTTCGCCGGTTTCGGGAACGACACTGACGATACAGTGGCCATCCCGTTCGGTCAACGCGTCGATGGTTCCGGCGGTCCAGCGATCAACGTGGTGACTGGGCTTTTGCGCATGGATCCGGTCGTGAGGCATGCATGTGAGGACGGGTCTACTCCAATTGACCGTTGTGACTTATAACACGATGACGAAGAGCACGAACATCCCGAGAATCGAGAGCGTAAAGAGCAACTGGGCGACCGAGGAGGCCAACACGCCGATGGCGGTAAACACCGACCGACGACCCGCTAGTGCAACGTCAGCCCCACCTTTCAGTTCGAGCAAAAAGACAACGCCAACAACACCCACGATAATCCCAATCGGACCGAGAACGAACATGAGCACCAGCCCGCCAACTGTCGATGCAACCATCACTTCGTTCGACGAGCCGCTCAGTTTGGCGGCCAGTGGCCCGCCAAGATGCTCGAGCAGTGCGGTCACAATCGCAGTCAGCGTGAGCACCGTTAATACAATCGGCCCGATCGGGTCAGCTCCAAACAGCGCGTAGGTCCAGATTCCCGCGAGTGCGGACAGCCCAGAGGGGACCAGCGGGACGAAACTCCCGAGTACGCCGATCACGATGAGCAAAAGCGCCCCAAGGAGTACCACGTCTACCATACTGCACTGTTGGACGGTGCGGCGATAAGTGCCACGACGACTGCGTATCGTCGCTGTCAGTTAGTCTTCGTACCGGGCGCGCTCATCGGCGACAACGTCGCCACCGAATGCCACACAGAACCGCTGGGCAATCGTCCCCATCTCCCGCATACACTGGCTCGTCGACACAAATCCGAGATCGTCGGCGACCGATTCCCACGGCTCGCCCTGGAGGACCTTTCGAACGGCGAGACGCTCCTGTCGCGGTGATAACTCGGCGGACGGAGGCGACATTTCGGCAGACCGAGACGAAGGTTCAGCAGTCGAGGACATGAGCTGCGCCAGCGTGAGCGTCCGAAAGACACCGGGTGCCGCCTCGTATGTGCCGGGCCCATAGGCGACTCCAGCGAGAATCCGCCACTCGCGGTCGGTGACTTCGTCTTCGAGACGGGAACCGGCATCCGCGGAGTGAGCGGCTCGAAGCGCCCCGCGAACCACGTCGGCGTCGAGCTCCGAGAGCGAGTCGGCTAAGACGTCGCCGATTCGGTCGCGGAACCAGCTGACGTGACGGTTAGTCAGGTCGAGACCGACTTCGGAGCACGGGGCGAGCATAAGCGCGGAGTGCTCCCCGCTGACGGCGTTGCGGGTGTTCGACAGATGAACCGTCCGGTAGCCGTTGGCCCGCCAGAAATCGAGCAGTCGCGGGGTCGCGCCGTAGCCAACGCCGAACCAGTCGACCGCATCGGCGAACTCCTCGTGACACCGCGACAGAAGCGCCGAGCCGAGCCCGCGAGACCGCGCGGCGTGGTGGGTCGCAATCCGCATCACGCGGTAGCCAAGGGGAGCGGCGGCATCCGGATCGCGGAGCTGACTGGTCAAGACGTCGGGCAACATGTTTCCGCGAACACGCGAGCCACGATACATCGCCGATCGAGTCTCCCGATTGAGGCCGCCTTCACGGGCGAGCAGCGCGACCAACACAATGTGGCCCTTGTGAGTCATCGCTCGAACCCGAAGGTTTGGCGCCTCAAGCAGACGGACGAGGTCCGTTGGCTCGGTTTTGTAATGGGCCTCGACGAGGAGCCCGAACACCGAACGGAGCAGCGATTCGTTGTCAGCGAGTTCGGCGGCCGAGTACCGTCGGTATTGGACTGTCTCGGCGGTTGCCTCGGCAACGAGCGAATCGACCGGTGGCTGTGCATCGAGTAACAAGGTGCGAAAGAGCCAGGATTCGACCGGGTCGTCTTGGGCATACCGAATCGGGTCGTCGAGCGTTACATCTGACACCGTGTGATCCGCGGTGGCCAGTCGGTCGCGGAACCGAACCGCAAAGCCACGGCCCGTCCCCTCGTAGCCGTGAACCGTCGTACAGAAGGCGACGGCGGGCGCGGTGAGTAACTCCGTAAGTAGCCGGACGGACAGCGTGGCCGCTTCGTCGACAATGATGCAATCGGGCTCGGCTGACACTACTGCGGCCTCCGACGGCGCAAGAAACCGAACACGGCCACCGCTGGTCGAAAACAGTGTTCGGCCAGTTGTCGCCGCATCGTCAACATTGTCAAGCTGATCGAGTTCGTCCAAGAGTTCAACCGCCCGCTCGAAGAGTTCGGCGGCGTTCGATAACGCCGGAGCGGTCACGAGGACGTCGTCACCGGCGGCCGCCAGTGCGCCAGCGGCCAGCCCGGCGGCACTCGATTTACCCCGGCCGCGGTCGGCTTCGACGACGACCGCATTGCCGGGCGTTGTGAGCTTCGAAAGCTGGGCGACTGCGCTGGCCTGATCGCGCGTGAGACAGGCCTCGTAGGTTTCGGTGGGAAACGGCGTCGACGCCCAGCGGTCGGCCCGAACGGGTGAATCGGCGAAAGTTGGGGTTGACCGGGAGTCTGTGAGTCCGTCGCGAACGATGGTATACTGAGAGCCAGTGGCTGGGTCTGAGCCGAAATCTGTCGTCGCTGTCGGTGACGATTCAGAGAGGTTCACAATCGCGACCCCGGGATGGGTCTGTATCGTCTCTGCGAGCCGTTCTCGAAAGTGCGTCCCAACCTCTGTGGCTGAGAATGGTGGCACCAGCACTCGATGCGTAAGTGCAGCGAATTCGGTTGGGAACGACTCAATCGGCGGCGTCAGCAAAACCAACAGCCCGCCGCCGTCGACGACCCCGGTTAGTTGCCCAAGCGTGTTGGCCGAAAAGTCCTCGTGGCAGTCGAAAACGACGATGTCACGGGTGGTTCCAAGCAGCGTCGCGGCCTGGTTCGGCGCGAGCCGTTCGTACCGAAAGCCCTCGCGAGTCGTTACAAAACTCACCCGCTCGTCGTCGACGCCGGACGCTTCAATGACGCTGTAGGCGACATCGATTCCGGCCTCGCGGTCGCCAGCAAGGACCACGAGTCGACGCTCATTGAGTCGGCTGGCTTCGGCCCGAAGCGACGAGACAAGCGGTGTCAACGACATCGGCTCACTCCGACTGACTGCTGATCGTGTCGGCCTCATTGTATCGTTCGAGCAGCTCACGACGGTGTTCAAGCTGGCCGGTTGCTCGGCGAAATACACCCATGAGCGTATGCATTTCTCTGTCGGTCGGATGCGCCCGGCCAACGAGTCGTCGCATGAGCCGCTGGGTTTTGTTCCGCTTTCGGTCGTTGTAGTCTTGAGCCGTCAAGAAGTCCGCAAAGTAGTCATAAAACCGCTCGATATCAGCCTCGTCGGCACGTTTGTGTTCGATATCGGGAAGCTGGGTTTCATCAACTGTCAGTCCGCGTATTTCGTACAACAGCACGGTTGCGGCCTGCCCGAGATTCAATACCGGATACTCGTTGCTCGCGGGAATCGAACAGACCTGATCGAGTTGCTCGATTTCACGGTTGTGAAGCCCACGGCCCTCACGGCCGAAGACGAGTGCGGTCTGCGTTTCGATCGTCGGCAGCGATTCGGCGAGTTCGGTCGGCGTCGTAAAGGGAAACCGCATGTGTCGGCGGCTATCTTCGCCAGTGATCGCCGTACAGCCGACAGTGTGGTAGCGATTGACCACCTCCTCGAACGTGATTTCTTCGGCATTCGGAAGCACGTCTTCGCGGGCGTGACCCGCAAAGCCGTAGGCCTCGCCGTCCGGGTCGAGCGGTGGCGGATTGATAAGCTTGAGCTCTGAAAGCCCGAAATTCTTCATCGCACGGGCGATCGTTCCGACATTCCCCGGCGTCTCGGGTTCGACAACGACGACAACCGGCTTGCTGGGGTGGCTCATTCGTCGGCCGTCGGATAGCTGGTTCCGAGATCGGCCAGTTCCTCGTCGTCAATCGGATCTTCAACTGGCTCGGCTGGTTCATCGAGATACTGCCGGAGGTCAATTTTTCGGGGCTCGTAGTCCTTTTCGAGCCGGGCCTGAATCTCCTCGGCACTCGGGAGATCAGGCAGTGCTTCGGGGTCGGTTTCGACGTGTTCGACGCTTCCGAAGTCCGCCGGTGCGCGCCCACCGTCGGCAAACCACTCGTGAAAGCCATCGGCGAATTCGGGCTCGCCTCGAAGCTTGCTGCCACCAGCCTCCTGATACCAGTAAATAAAGTCCGGCTCGTGGTCTGCACAGAGGAGAATCTCGTCCATCGGCTCGCCGTAGACGAATTTCGCCGGGTTACACTGCTGTTTGTCGGCCTCTCCGTGAATCAGATAGCAGGCGTCACATGGCTTTTCGACGAGACTGAGCAGTCGGAGGAGCCGTTGGCGTGAATCTGTCGGAATCTCCGAGAGTTCTTTGAATTCGTCATTCTCAGTGAAAACCTCGCGCTCGTCGAACCGCCAGCCACGAAGCCCGATACTGACTTTTCCCATATACTGGTGCTACCGACTCTGTCGATAAAAACCGACTGGCTTTCGGGTCGGACCGTGCGGCCTATCAGTGTCTATCACTAACACCAACCAATGCGAACTGTCGATGCAGCAGGCCTGAAGATCGGTGATGCGTACCCCCCTCGAATCATGGGTGTGCTCAATGTCAGCTCGGAGTCGCCATACAAGCCGAGCGTGTTCAACAGCCCGAGTGAGGCGGCCGACTATGTCGACCGCGAACTCATCGGCGAAGGCGCAGACGTCGTCGATGTCGGACTCGAATCGGCCAACAAGAAGTTCGAGGTACTCAGCGCCGAGGAGGAACTCGACCGGCTCGACGTCGCGCTCGAAACCATCGAGAGCGTCTCCGGTGACGCCGTTTTCTCGATCGAAACCCGGTATCACGAGGTCGCCGAAGCGGCGATCAACGGCGGCTTCGACATGGTCAACGATATCTGTGGCTTTGCCGACCCAAAGATGCCCGAAATCTGCCGAGAGTACGATGTCGCCGTTGCCAAAATGGCCTCACCGCCGGATCTCGAACGGCCCGGGGCGGTCGAGGAGGTCGACGACATTTACGAAGCCCTCGAACTCAATGGCCTGACCGACAAGACAATCATTGATCCGGCCTTTGGCGGCTGGAGCGAGGCAAAAACAATCGAGCACGACCGCGAAACGTTCCACCGGCTCAGAGAGTTCCGTGGCTACGGCCAGCCCATGTTGGTCTCGATTAACCGGAAAAACTTCCTCCGGTCGGTCGCCGGCCGCGATACCGAGGGTGCACTGCCCGTATCGTTGGCCGCCACCGCGATGGCCGTCGAACGCGGGGCACACGTTATCCGGACCCACGACGTCGCCGAAACGCGGGATGCCGCCCTGATTGGTCACGAGTTCACGCGTCCACGACTTGACGAAGAACATGGTGAAATCGCCATCGAAGAGCTTGATATCACGACGACACGGGACGCAAAACGGCATCTCGACCGACTCGGGGCAGCGCACGATGGAAACAACACCGACAATAGTGTTAGCCGAAGTGTCAGCCGGGTTTTCGAGCTCTCAGGGATTGATCCAGAGAGCCAACCACAACTCGTCGAGGCAATCCAGACAACGGGTGTGCATGTCGTCAGCGCTCCGTCTGACAGAACACTGGTACTGATTGGCACGCCAGCGGATTATTCTGCGCTTACCGACGATCTCAGTGGGGTTTCTGACACGATTTCGGCCGTTGTCGAACGTATCAGCCAAGCGTGCTGTTAAGAGAAAACTTATGCCGGATAATGTGCAACGGTTCAAGTGGACGCCGGAGGGGCATTCGGGTAGGGGTACTCTGTGCCAATCCGGCCCATACAATATCACAACCGACGAGCCACCGGCTCGTCTGGCGAATTATTCCTGTTCAAACCAATGAATAGTCTCAGCTTTCTCGAGTGGGAGCCGGTCTACGAAAGGATTCTCGCAGATCTCGGCTTTGACCGTGCTGGTGATGAGGCGGCTCGGAATATCGCTGCCGAAATCGCCCAGCCATTCGATCACCAAACACTCGCGCAGCTCTCGGATGCAACGGTCGTGGTTGTCGGTGCCGCCCCGTCGTTGTCCTCGGAACTCGACAGCTTCGATCCGACCGCGGTCGATGCAATCGTCGTCGCCTCAACCGCCGCAGACGTGCTGATGGAGGCCGGAATCGACGTCGATCTGATGGTGACAGATCTGGACAAGAACATCGAGACAGCCTGTGCGCTCACCCAGCAGGAAACACCCGTGGCTGCGCACGCCCACGGTGACAACATCCCTGTGCTTCGAGAGTGGCTTCCCCAGTTCGAGCCCGATTACACGCTGGTGACGACACAGGCCGCCCCGCGAGGGCCGGTGGTCAATTATGGTGGCTTTACTGATGGCGACCGCGCGGCGTTTATCGCTGATGCGTTTGGAGCCGCCAACCTTCGGTTCCTTGGCTGGGATTTCGACGACACCTCGGTCGGTCCGATGAAGGCCCGAAAACTCCGGTGGGCCGAACAGTTGCTCTACTGGCTCGAACGCCGTCGTGGGGAACGGTTCGAGATTTTAGCTGGTCGGCGTGAGTCGCTGGCCGACGACCTAACAACGGTGTCGACACGCGATATCGGTCGATAAAGCGGTGCCGACCGCCAACTGCGATCGATTCTGCGGCGACACTCGATTGGAATGGACCATTGACATCGCTTCATAAGGTTCGTTAGGGTCGCACTCGTCTGTAGCGTATGCAACTCCACTGGCACCGGCGTGACCTCCGTGGCTCGGACAACCGGGCGCTTGCGGCCGCAGCAGCCGCAACGAGCGCGGCCGACGAGGGTGTGATTTCGCTATTCGTCTTCGATCCAGCGGTGCTCGACCACGCTGGCTCGCCACGTGTCTCCTACCTGCTCGATGCGCTGGCGGAACTCCGTGCGTGGTACCGCGACCGCGGCGGCGACCTGCTCATCCGGCAGGGCGATCCCGAAGCCGTCGTTGTCGACGTTGCCGAGGCAGTCGACGCCGACCGCGTCGTCTGGAACCGCGACTACTCGGGACTGGCTCGCGAGCGCGACGCGGACGTTCGGCAGGCACTCAACGAGGCAGCAATCAGCCGGGAATCATTTCACGACGCCATCTGTCACGAACCGGGGTCGATCACGACGAACAACGGCGACCCCTACTCCGTATTCACCTATTTCGGCCGAAAGTGGCAAAAACGCGGCAAAGACGATCCCTATCCGGCCCCAGAGCCAGCCCAACTCGTCGGCAGCGACACGCTCGACATCGACTCCGGCGAGCTGCCAACGCTAGAGGATCTTGGCTTCGAGGCGCCCGAGGCCGACCTCATCGAAGCGGGCACCGAGGCGGCTCGGGAACGGCTTGCAGCCTTTTGTGCAGATGGCATCTACCGGTATGACGACGACCGAGATTACCCCACGAAACATGCGACATCCCGGCTCTCTGCGGATCTCAAGTACGGAACGATCGGTATCCGGGAGGTCTACTGGGCAACCGAGGCGGCGACCGAAGACGCAAGCGCCGCCGAACTCGACCAGATCGAAGAGTTTCAGTCACAGCTCGCCTGGCGGGAGTTCTACACCCACGTTTTGTGGTTCCATCCACACGTCGTCTCACAGAACTACAAAACATACGACAACGAGATCGACTGGGAGAACGACGACGACCTGTTGCAGGCGTGGAAAGACGGCGAAACGGGATACCCGATCGTCGACGCGGGGATGCGACAGCTTCGCGAGGAGGGGTTCATGCACAACAGAGTCCGGATGATCGTCGCCTCATTTCTGACGAAGGACCTGCTCATCGACTGGCGAAAGGGGTATGACTGGTTCCGCGAGAAATTAGTCGATCACGACACCGCCAACGACAACGGCGGCTGGCAGTGGGCGGCCTCGACCGGAACAGACGCCCAACCGTACTTTCGTATCTTCAATCCGATGACACAGGGCGAACGGTACGATGCCGACGCCGAGTACATCAAAACCTACGTCCCCGAATTAGCCGACACCGATCCCGAGATTATTCACGGCTGGCACGACGCCTCGCTCACACAACGACGACGGTCGGCCCCCGACTATCCTGATCCGATTGTCGATCACAGCGAACGACGCGAACAAGCGTTGGCAATGTTCGAAGCCGCTCGCGGCGACTAATCGACGATGGAAACGACAATCCACATTTTGCTGTACGACGGGTTCGACGAAGTCGACGCAATCGGTCCCTACGAGGTGTTCCAGTGCGCCGCCGAGTACGGAGCTGATCTGACGGCCTCAATGGTGACGCTCGCCGAACGAGAACAGGTAACAGCCAGTCATGGCTTACGAGTCGTCCCTGACGGTGTGTTGCCGCCAGCTGACGATGCCAACCGCCCGGACATCCTGCTTATTCCGGGCGGGGGTTGGGAAGCGAAAACGCCAACCAACAGTGCGTGGGCCGAAGCGAAAAAGGGGGATATTCCCGAAATGGCGGCCGCCTACCACGAGGTGGGCGCACGGCTGGCTGCGGTCTGCACCGGAACGATGTTGCTGGCGACCGGCGGCATCACCGATGGCCGACGGGCCATCACACACCACACTGCACTCGACGAGCTTGCGGCCTCGGGCGCGGAGGTCGTTGCTGCGAGGGTCGTCGACGACGGCGACATCATAACAGCTGGTGGGGTGACCTCGGGAATTGATCTGGCACTCGCCATTGTCGAACGTGAGTTCGGAGTCGAGCGTGCCGAACAGGTGGCAACGACGATGGAGTACGACCGACGAACCGAACCATACCGAGACTGACACACTAATCGTGGATTGTGGTGTTGCACAAAGGTTCAGAACCCATACACAGTCGTCAGAAGTGTTAACACACCGAAAGTTTAGGAGGAAATCGGCCGTCGGTACAGACGGATGAGCTACGAACTACCAGACCTGCCGTACGACTACGACGCACTCGAACCGCACATCGATTCGCGGATCATGGAACTGCACCACGACAAACATCATCAGGGCTACGTTGACGGCGCGAACGCGGCGCTCGAATCGCTACAAGAGATGCGCGAATCCGAAGACTTCAGCGACATCAAGAGCGTCAAACGGGCGCTTGCATTCCATCTGTCGGGCCACGTCAACCACACCGTCTTTTGGGAGAACATGCACCCCGACGGTGGCGGTGAGCCCGAAGGCGACCTCGCCGAAGCTATCGAGTCGGATTTCGGCTCCTATGAGGGATTTAAATCCGAGTTCTCGGCTGCCGCCGGCGGCGTCGAGGGCTCTGGCTGGGCACTCCTACTACACGATGCCGCAAGCGACCAGCTAATCGTCGGTGCGGCCGAAAACCACCAGAATCAGACCCCACAGGCGACGACGCCACTGCTCGCACTCGATGTCTGGGAGCACGCCTACTACCTCCAGTATGAGAACAATCGCGGCGAATACGTCGACGCCTTCTGGAACGTCGTCAACTGGGATGACGTGGCGAATCGCTTTGAGCAGTGTCAGGGCCAGACGCTGTAGAGCTGCGGCGAAATCGCTTACAGCAGCATCATCGCCGCCTCAGAGCCGGATCCGATCGACCGAGAGATAAAATGTGACCGTCGAAACGAATACGACTACCGAAAGCAAGAGCACGGCGATATCGGGGCGAACCCCGAAATATGGAAGCATCCGCGTCCATGTCGCAATACCGAAGGCGAGACAGACGGCTCCGAGTGCGAGCCACGCTTCTCCCCAGCCGAGCTCTCGGCCCGAACTCACGTCGAGATAACGGCTAAAATCACGGGCTGCGGGTTTCAGGGTAATAGTGCCGCTTCGGGCGTCGTACTCAACAATTCCATTATCGTGTAGTGCCGAAAGGTGCGTCTGATACAATGAGATATACACACGTTTGCGTTGTTTGTAGGTTACTTCCTCGGGTGTCGTCTCGTTTTCTTTCGCCGCGATGAGTCTGGATAACTCACGGATCTGCATCCGGTTGTCTGGTTGCTGTTGGAGAAACTGGACCGCAAGCCGCCGCCGGCGGTTCGAGAGCATCTTGAACATGGCATCCTTAGAGAGGCCGACATCAACAACAGTCTCGTCTTCGTTTCCGGCATAGTCCGTCGATTTGATTAGCGGCCTGTTCATCATATGCGACAGTTACTTGTCGTATAACAACATAATCTAGTAGTATGTTTAATTTACGTATCTGAGAGGTAAGAGGTACCTAACAACAACGCAGTCTATTGATTTGACGTTAATATACGTGTTTTTACATTTTTAGCTGACTCGTCATATCTCGGCTGCGTTCTGACTGGGAGTAATCAAGCGCTCATCGATTCACAGCCGGTAGGCTGGTGCCAACTACCCACTGTGAGGACGTATGAGTGACATGCATCTAGAACTGCGGCTGCCGCGGCTTGTTGCGTCACTTAAACAGCCCAAATACACGGGCAAAAACCGGTGTCTGCCATGTACTGTTCTCAACAGTCTCATCACCGTTGGTCTTGCAGCCGGTGTTACGGTCGGCGCTGCGGCGGCTGGCAGTCCGTTCGCTCGGCAACTGGGGGTACTCACAGTGATTGGTGGACTGGTGTTGATCTACTTCCGTGGCTATCTCATTCCGGGAACCCCGGCGCTAACGAAACGCTATCTCCCAGCCTGGCTCCGAAGACGGATTACGGGCGGACACCACCAGCCGGCGGCAAGCCACCGAGATCCAACGGAACTACTCACGACGCTGGGCATTATCGTTGACGACCCTGAAGCCGACGACCTCACGCTGGATCCACTGTTTCTCGATGAGTGGCGCGAATCGGTGACGATTCATTGGGCCGATGAGCTACTCACTCGCGAAAGCATCGGTGGGCTCTCACATGCAGCACCGGAAACGATCCGGTTTGAGGAACGGCCAACGCTGTTCCGTGCCTGGGCCGACGGCGTGCACCTGGCGACGTGGCCCTCACGGGCGGCCTGTGTCGCCGACGCGGCAGCCGCACGGGAACTCAGCGAGTGGGATCCACACTGGAGCCAGCGATCACTTGTCCTGCAAGCCGATATGCTCGGCACGCTGCGGCTTTTTATTGAACAGTGTCCGGCCTGCGAGGGAACCGTCTCGTTGGCACACGATGTCGTTGAATCATGCTGTTGGTCCCACGACGTCGCGGCTGCGACCTGCGAGGACTGCAATACGAGGCTCTTTGAGATGGATATCGACCCCGAGACGCTTTCAGCACAGTCTGAGTGAGTCGTCGCCGACGGGTTGCAGTCCGGGCAACTGGTTCACAGGTTTCGAGTTGCTGATTCTGCAGTCATGTTCAAGCGATTTTTCGATCCTTTTTGAGTGAGTCGACGATCGTGTTCAAGCGACTTGGCTGTGAGAGTCAGGTGCCTCGATTGAAGACTTTGTGGAGGCGAAACGGTCGCCGAAAGCGGGTGCACGTTCAGCTCGACAGCTTCCAGTACGGCACAATGAAGCAACGCTTTGGAACGCTTGTGCTGAGGGGTTGGAGCGGATTATGAGATCCCTCCACAACGTGGTGGAACGACACCGCATGCTCAACCGGTCGCGACGAGTGGTGCTAACGAATAAATCAGAAAAAGAGCTATCGAAGATACCAGCGGGCCGACCACAGCTGATAACAGATCGAAACGGCGAACAGGAGGAGGAATCCGCTCGCCCAGAGTAGTGCGTCGATAGCGTCGACAAGTGGAACGCTTGCAAGCGAGGCGACAACGACAACAAGTGAGACGATGCCGAGCGTCCGATAATACTCTCCCCACGTGAGGCCATACGGCGAGAGCAGCTCCAGATAGCGGTCGACGTCGCGTGCGGAGTCACGGATACAGACGGTTCGTGCCTCACGGTCGTAGTCGATTACGCCCAGCTCAGCGAGTTTCGGGAGGTGTGTTTGGTGCAACGAGTTGTAGACGCTTTCACGACACGGTCGTGGTGGCGGCGACTGACCGGTTTCCTCGGCCGCAATCGCTGCCGAGAGGTCGCGCAGCGAGACAGACCGACCACCAGCCGTCTCGGTGAGGTGGCGGATTGCCCCGCGACGACGCGGGTTAGCAAGAATCTCATACACGACCGGCTCCGGAAGCGATCGAGTTCTGAACATGCGCGTAGATGGCGCGAAAGGCGTATGATTTCGAGCCACATACCGGACCGGCTGGACTGTCCTACTGAACCGGCTTGGGTCGCTTACCATCAGCCCAGCCGGCGCTAACGACTGATTTGAGCCGGTTTGGAGACACGGTAGGAAGACCGACAAATCCGGATGTAGCAGCCTACGGATCACGAAAAAATGGCCTGAAACGACGTTTTGAGCGCTATGGCGTCATTCGATGGCCGGGTCGGTACTCGTAACTACACTGATAGCTGGCCACGGGAGGAGCAACCGAACTGGGACAAACCGTCCACCGGCTCACGCCGAAGAGTTCGGGAGCAAACCAATGACAAACGACAACACACAAATCGGTCTCTCGCGACGGCACGTACTCGGCGGCATCGGCGCAATCGGCGTGGCAAGCGCGGGTGCAGGCCTCGGAACAACCGCCTTCTTCAGCGACAGTGAAAGCTTCGAGGGCAACACGCTCACCGCGGGTACCCTCGCGTTGAACGTAACCCAGACAATCGAAAACATCGATCAAGACGGTATCGGCCCAGACGAGCTCGCCTGGCAAGACGCTGGCGAGGGCGAGGCAGACGTCACCAGCCCAATCGTGATCACCGACGCCAAACCCGGCGACACCTACGAAATCTGCTGGGATGTCGAAATCGAGGGCAACCCAGGGTTCGCGCTCGTGAAGGTCGACGGCCTGTCTGAGCACACCGGCGCGGAAGCAGGGAACGTCTTCGCCGAGGACCTGTACGACATCGACGACGACGAGGACATGGTCACTCTCGGCGAGGCAGCAACCGCAGTCGCAACACTCACGCTCAGCGACGGTGAGGAAGTCGAAATCTTCCCCGGAGACGGCGGGGACGAGAGCCTTGGCGCATTGTTGAACGCTCTTGCTGGTGGCCTCCCAGTTCCTGCCGGAAGCGAGGAAGTCGATGGCGAACAAGAGCCAGTCTTCTGTCACGCGATCGAATCACCCGTCACCCTCTGTATCGTGATTTCGATCGGCACCGATGTCGGCAACGAACTGCAGGGCGCAGAATCCAGTTTTGATCTGCACGTCTACGCCGAGCAGTGCCGCCACAACGACGTTGACACATTCGTCTCCTCACACATGCCTGAGGAGGATGACGACGAGCCAATGGCGGCCTAACCATGAGCGACCAGAAACCAACGTTTAGTCTGAGTCGCCGCCGCGTGCTTGCGGGCCTCGGCGCAGTCGGTGTCGCTTCCGCAGGCGCGGGCCTCGGGACGACCGCGTACTTCAGCGACCAAGAATCATTCGAGGGCAATACCCTCACCGCCGGGCAGCTGGCGATTCACGGCAGCTGGCAACAGCTCTACTACGGTGCCGACGATAGCGAGCGTCCCCAGGACTACGGCGCTGCGGGTCGCCCATGGGTCAACGCCTTCCCCGACGACAACGGGGACGGCATCCAGTCGCTTGGCAACCTAACGTATGTCGACGACCCTGCGGATGACCCGGCACTCGGCCGGAACCTCCCGCTGAGCTGTGGTGACTTCGAGGGGCTCGACGATGCCGACCGCCCAGTCATCTCGCTTGGCGACGTCAAACCCGGTGACGAGGGCGAAGTCACCTTCGGCTTCACGCTCTGTGACAACCCGGGCTACGTCTGGCTCAACGGCGAGGTTGCCGACGAGACACCCGGCCAGGGCGACGCCCAGCTCGCGGATTTCATCCGCGCGAAAGTCTGGCGCGACGAGGACTGCGACAACGTCTACGACGACCTCGAACCCTCGGATATCGTGCTTATGCTCGACTTCTCGGGCTCGATGCTCTACTCGCAGTTCGACGGGATCGTCAACAGCGACGAGATCACTGTTGGCGACAGCACCTACGGCGAGACGACCTACCCAACCACGGCGAAAATCGATCTGGTCGAACAGGGCGTCATCGAGTTCGTCGACCTGCTGCTGGCCGAAATCGCCAACGATCCCGACATCTCGGCGAGCGACTTCCGCATCGGTGCGGTGTTCTTCGACGGCTACAGCAATGACGGCAACAGCTCGAATCCTGGGCCAAACGTCGTTACGTCGGCCGACATCAGCGGCTGGGGTGGAAGCGACGGTTTCACCTCCGATCTCGCGGACCTGATCACGCTCGACGGCTCGGGCGAGGCACCCCTCCGGAACCTCCGCGACCAGCTCGACGACCTGTTTGACGGCACGGGCACGGCGCTCGAAGAGGGCTTTGGCGAGCTGATAGACCTGTTCGACGGCCGCAGTGATATGAGCCGCAAGCCACAGTCGGTCACGTTTACCGACGGTGAGCCGTTCTTCGGCGGCAGCCTCACAAACGATCGCTTCGAGGACCTGCTGACGGCAGCCAACGCCGCCCGAACCGATCCGGACTATGCGACGAGCATCTTCATCGTCGGTGACGACACTGGCGACTCGCGGGCGGCATTCACTCAACGGGTGATGGCCGGACCAGCGAACGTCCCGATCGACGTCAGCGGCGCGACAAGTGCAAACTTCAACGGGGACCCCTTCGCCTTCGGCGGCGATCCGGCGTTCTTCTTCAACATTGAAGATCCGTTCTCGATTCCGACGCTGTTCGCCCAAATCGCCATCGAGATTCTCCCCGAGGAGATTCTCGCCTGCGGCACGCTCGCTGACATTCTCGCGTTATTGACGAGCGATCCCGGACGGATCATCGACGCCCAGCCACGGACGAATGGGATCGACTGCTTCGAACCCGGGGAAACCAACTGTATCGGCTTTAGCTGGGAGTTCCCAATTGGGCAGGAGAACGTCAACGACGTCCAGGGCGCGTCCGTCGAGTTCGATCTTGGTCTCTACACTGAGCAGTGCCGACACAACTTCGTCGAGGAGCCATCGTCCGAGAACGGCTTGATCGACGAGCCACCGATCCTCGGCTAAACGGTGAGTAGTAGTTCGATTACGGCCGGTGCACCGACGCGCCGGCTCATTCCCCAGTAGGACTACAACGCGGTGTGAGCCCGTCCACAAAACGGACGCAGATGATCGCTCACACGACTGTAGACGACGGTTCGATTCCGTCGATGGGACTTCCCCCATGGAGGGGAGACAAATCATGACACAGGACAACATTAGCCTTTCGCGGCGACACATGCTGCTCGGACTCGGAACCGTTGGCGTTGCCTCCGCAGGCGCAGGCCTCGGGACGACAGCCTATTTCAGCGACACCGAAAGCTTCGCAGACAACATGCTCACCGCAGGTGAGCTAAACCTCTACGTCCACGTTGATTACAGCGAGGACCAGGGAAGCTACGCTCAGTACGACATCAACACGGTCGTCAACGGCAACACCGTCGGTGCCGATGTCGACGGCGAACCGATCCGAATCGAAGTCGACGACCTCAAACCCGGCGACTCCGGCGAGGGAACCTTCTGTTTCTCGCTCGTCAACAACCCGGGCTACCTCTGGCTCTGCGGCCAGCTGACGGCCAACGACCAGAACGGCACCACCGATCCCGAAGAATCGACGCTGCTCGATATGTTCGGTGAGGTTCCCGAGGAGGGACAACTGGCCGACGCGATGGAGGTCAGCCTTTCGTACTGCACCGTCGACGAGGAATCGACGACTGTCGGCGACGAGATCGTCTCCGGTTCGCTGGCTGAGGTAATGCTCGCACTCCGCAACGGTGTCCCACTGTACGGCGACGGCAACGACGACGGCTCGGTCGCGAACCGACCAGTCTTCGAAGGTGTCGACAGCTACGAAGAGACTGCCGAACAGTGCATCTGTCTTCACTGGATCGTCCCAACCACCGTTGGCAATGAGATCCAGACCGACTCGGTCGTCTTCGACTTCGAGGTCTACGCCGAACAAGCCCGACACAACGACGGAGCGACCAACCCCTGTGTCACCAGCCGCGAGGGTGAAAGCTTCGCGAAGGGTGAAGACGAACTGGCCGAACCCAGCTGGCACGCCCGCGGGATCTTCGGCGACGGCGGCGGCGCGGCCAACCGCGAACTCGACATCCGTGACGCTGCCGACTCGCCGATCCATTCGGGCAACGAGAACGTCGCCTGGCCCAACGGCGAGGCGGTTCCCTTTTCGCTCACCATCGACGACGGCGACGCCAAATGGGACGTCAACGGCTCGGAAGTCACCGTCGCCAACGCACCGCTTCCGGTCGCTGACGGCGTCGGCGTGACAGTCAAGGCATCGACGCCGGATGCGACGATCCTCGTCGAGGATGTCCGGCTCAACGGTACGGTACCCTCTGGACCTGATTCGGTCTCCGCAGACGGCAGCATCGGCGAGTCGAACTACATCATGCTCGAGGGCGCAACCCTGCAGGAAGGCGATGTCGTCTCCGGGCTGGTGACACTCTCGTGGTCGAGCACGCCAAACCGCGAAGGGCTCGGCTTCCGTATCGACGTCTAATCATCCAGTCAGCTGGCTGCTCGTGGCCACCACACGGGCCGCGACATTCCCCCGTCCGGACTCGGGTCTCCGAGTGGCAGACGGCGGTTCGACTCCGCCGCCGGACGTTCCCCATCAGGGGTGAACATCAATGCGTTACCTATCTCCCGGTTTCACCGTTCGATTCACCGGCTTGACGCCGGCCGTTCCGCCGAGTCTCAACGCCCCACGGCGTCGTCTCGGTCTTCTCACCCCAGACCGACACGGCCGACGCGTAGCCACTCGGAATCAACTCAAGGCACTGCTGGCGGTTCGGCCGTCAGTTGCACAGACCGGTAGGACGCCAATACTGTCGTCTGCGCCGACGGTAAGCCAGCCATTCATATCCACGCTGTCGGCGTTGCGAGGTCGTAAGGAAACGGTGCTCGACGGCAGTGTGTCGAGCGGCCGGAGACAGCAATGACACCACAACCGACATCAGATATCAACCGCCGCCAGCTGCTCGCGGGCGTCGGCGGACTCAGCATCGCGAGCTTCGCCCTCGGGCGATACGGCTATCCGGCACGCGTCAGCGGCGAACCACAACGCTACAGCCAATACACATACGCCGCATCCGAAGCCGACGGTCCGCGCCTCCGCGTTGCGTGGAACAGTACCTACAACGGCGAGGCCACCACGGCCTCCCCGATTGAGGTCGACAGCGATGACGATGCGGTTCAGTATGTCGGTAACGACGACCAGACCAGCTACGGCCCACTTGTCGCCGAATCAAACATCCTCCCCGGTGATTCGGGAACAATCCACATCGGACTCCTGGCCGAAGAAATGGATGCCCGAATCCGGTTATTCGTGACCGATGGCTCCAGTAATCTCATCGAAGCCGCTGACACCGTCGACACTGGTGGTCTTGGCCCACTCAGCGAAGTGATCGAGGTTGCACTCCTCGACGATAATGGCCTGTTCGGCATCGGCGGCTGTACCGGCGAACAGGAGCCCGCCTCCGGCGATTGGACCTCGCTTGCGGCGCTGTACGATCGATCGGAGTCCCAAGGTGGACTCTCGATCCGCGGCGGATTTGAGAGCTGTCTCGCCGCCGGCGACCGACACTGTCTAACCGTCCGCTGGCAGCTCCCCGAAGCAGTCACTAACGAGTGGCAGGGGGCGGCCGCCGACTTCGGATTCGTGTTTACCGCCGAACAGTGCTCGACGGAGGCGCTATTATGAGCCGTGAGACATTTGAGGTGAATCGACGACAGCTTCTGGCTGGCGTCGGCGGCCTCGGCGCGATGAGCCTCGGCGGTGGTGCGGTGACGAGTGCGTATTTCAGTGCGAACCGGTCGGGTACGACCGCCCAGCGGGCCGGTCTCGTCGGCATCGATCTCAGCTGTGCGGGCGTCGGTACGGGCGGCAACGCCGAGGGCACCTGTCATGTAAGCGGCGGCAACGTCGAGTTCGGCTTCGACGGCATCGACCGCGGCGACACCGGGAGCCTGGCGATCCGAGTGGCTGTCACCGACAACCCCGTCCGGCTCTGGGCACGAACCGACTGTCCACCCGTAAGCGACCGTCTCGGCGACGAACTGTTCGTCACCATCCGCGACGACAACGGTGAAATCATCGCCAGCGGCAGCCTTACCGACGTTCGGACGGCGCTCAGTGGCGGTACCCAGCTCAGTGGCAGTGCACAGATCGGTAACAACTGCGTCGACGGCGGCTCGAACACTGAGCTAACAGTCTCGTGGGAGCTTCCCTGGGATGCGCCAGATTCGGCCGCCGGGGAGACGACGAGTCTCAATCTGGAGTTCTACGCCGAGCAGTGTCGCCACGGCGACGCATCCGCGGGGAACCCCTTCGCCGACAGCGAGCCGTGCGATGACCCTGGCGAAGAGTGCCCCAACTGTGTGCCGCTCGGCAAGGCCGATGACCTCGACGAACTGATGCCGATTGAGCCGAGCACGTCGGATCCAAGCACGTGGCTCGCCCTTGATGAGGGACCGGGAAGCGGTACGTACTTCCTCTTTGTTGAGGCGGTCGACGACAAGGACGGCGGCAGTGAGACGACCGGGATTCGATTCCGCGTTGTCGACGCCGACGGCAACGACGGGCCGAAGCTGTGTCGGGTCTCGCTCAAAGGTGGCCCCGGTCCAGGGGTCAGGATTACGAAAAAGTCCGGCTCATGGACGATCGAAGGCGATAGCGGAAGTGGCGTTCGAACGGTCGATATCGTCCCGCCCGCAGTCGAGACAGGCGAAATCCTGTACGCTCCCGAACGGACCGGGGACGACTTCTACGCGCTCAGTCACATCGTCGTGTCCGTCTGTGCCGACGAGGAGACCCTATGACCCCGAAAACTATCGCAAACCGACTTGGACTGCTGCTGTTGATCGCCCTGGTGGTTCCGTTCGCCATCTACGCTGTCCCCGGACTGGTCGGTGCCGAGTACAGTTTCATCGTCCTCACCGGTAGCATGCTCCCAGACATCGCCCCCGGTGACGTCGTCATTGTCGCCGAACAGAACCCCGAGACGGTCGAGGTTGGTGACGTCATCACGTACGTTCGTGGGACGGTCGAAACGCCGGTGACACACCGTGTGATCGGTATTCAAGAGACAGCCGCCGGACCCAGTTTCGAGACGAAAGGCGACGCCAACAGCGATGCCGATCCGTCGCTTGTCCCGGCAGCGAATCTCATTGGTGTGGTCATCCTCACGATTCCATACATTGGCTACGTGATTCAGGCAGTAAACTCGCCAGTCGGCTTCGTCCTGCTCGTCGTCGTGCCGTTGGCGTTGCTGGCGGCAACCGAACTCCGGTCGCTCTACGGGGCAGGCCGTCGTGGGGCGGTCGCTGACACCGATTCGGCCGGCGAATCCGACGAAACAGTCGTCACAAGCGGCCATGAAGCCGCACCGGCGGCTGTCAGTGGCACTGCCCTAGCGTCGGCTGTCGGCAGCGGGGAGGACGTATTCGACAGTGGTGTGGCCGACACATCGACCGATGGTGCAGACAACACACCGGCCAGTGGTGCAGACAACGACACCGAATCAGGCATCTCGATCACCGCGAGTGATCTCATGCTTTCGACGGCGGTGTTGGCACTTCTGACGCCGTACACGGTCTACGTGGCGTTCGAGCTGACCTCGGCGCTGACGATCTCGGTTGCGTTCGCTACCGGGTTGTCGCTCCTAGCCGTTGGCGGCCTGTTGATCACGCTCCGCCGGCCGTTCCGGGGTGACAGCCCAGCGACCGCCAGTAACGACCCAGTGGATGACGATAATGAGCAAACAGACAACGGTGACAACCCAACAGGCGACAGTGACGACTCGACAGCGGTCAAGGTGACCGATGACAGCGAGAGCACCCCGCGGGCCCCGCCGGCAGCAACCGATGGTGGCCGCACTGCCGAGCTGGTCGACGGTGATTCTGACGCCGAACAAGCCGAAGCAGTCGGCAGTGATCCCGATGACGGTCAAATCGGCACGACCAACCGGAACAACGCGTCGGCCGACCGGCCCGCGGATTCAGTCGCCACCGAGGAGGAACAGCGATGACGACGTTGCACCGGTCGACTGTCGTGGTGGTCTGTCTTATTGTCCTCTGTAGTGGCTTTGCAGGCGGCTACGGGACCGTCGGACTGTTCACCGACCGAGCGGAGGCGAACGGGACGTTCTCGGCCAACGAGACGTTCTCCCCACAGACACCTTCGACCGCCGGAATCAGCACTGCCGGCGTCGACTCCTTCGGGCCATTCGAGACGAACGAGTCGACGACAGCCAACGGAACGAATGCAACCGATTCACCGTCCGAAAACGGCTCCGTCCAGGGGCCACCAGCCGACGGCAACAAATCTATCCCCGGATTCAACGAGACGCCACCCGGTCTAACGGATCGTGATGCAGAGGGTGGTGACGAGCTGGACGACGAAATGGACGGCGAAGCCGATGACGACGAAGCCGACGACACCGGTGAGAGCGATGAAAGTGACGAGAGCGATATCAGTGACGGCGGCGTCGATACCAACGAAGACTCGTCAGATAGTGACTCGTCTACCGGCAGCGACGACACCGAGGGCGATGGAGGGGCCGCCGACGCCGACGCCGACGAGGAAGGCAGCGGTCCTTCCGGTGATTCACATGAGACCGACGACAACTCCCAGGAGACTAACGACAACCCCCAGGAGAGCGGCAACGAATCTAAGGACGGCACCGACTCCAGCAATGAATCAACAGACGATGAATCAGGCGACAACGACGCCGACTCAGGCGACGGGGATACAGAGTCAACTACTCAGACCGACCGAACGGATAGCGGTCATCGTACTGGCTAGTTCCTGAATCGACTGAGATTCTGCAACGCAATCTGTCACAGGGAGTGAAACATGTTTTAGTTACATGTCGGTTGCTCACTAGTTGATCGTAATTGTTTACTAACGATTGTGTGGGGAATGGTATCATCGTACTTCTCAACCTTTAACAGGATTCCTGCCCAATGGATAGCTGGAGGAAGTATATGAGCTACGAACTAGACCCCCTACCGTACGACTATGACGCCCTTGAGCCGCATATTGACGAGCAGATTCTGACATGGCATCACGACACCCACCATCAGGGCTATGTCAACGGCTGGAATTCAGCCGAAGAGACGCTTGCGGACAACCGCGAAAGCGGTGAGTTCGGATCGAGCGGCAGTGCGCTCCGTTCGGTGACCCACAACTCCTCGGGGCATATTCTGCACGATCTCTTCTGGCAGAACATGTCTCCTGAGGGTGGCGACGAGCCATCCGGTGCGCTCGCAGAGCGTATTGAGCAGGACTTCGGCTCTTACGAAGCGTGGAAGGGCGAGTTCGAAGCCGCAGGCAAGAACGCCGGCGGCTGGGCACTCCTCGTCTACGATTCGTTCTCAAACCAGCTTCGCAACGTCGTGGTCGACAAACACGACCAGGGCGCGATCTGGGGCGGCCACCCGATTCTCGCACTCGACGTCTGGGAGCACTCGTATTACTACCAGTTCGGACCCGACCGCGGCGGCTTCATTGACGCCTTCTTCGAGGTTGTCGACTGGGAGGAACCAAGTGCACGGTACGAGCAGGCAGTCGAGCTGTTCGAGTAAGGACAGTTCACACCATTTTTTGCGACGCCAGCGCCCCAGCGATAGCACCGGACTCGCTGTACTGCGATCCGTCCAGCGACACCAACGAATCCCCACTGTTTTCCCCGACAGCAACCGTACCAGCCGATATGCCACGATCAAAGGACGACTTCGAAGAGCTATACCCGTGTGATTTCTACACGCCACAGGAACTGCTCGACGACGACATGATGTACTCTGTCTACGAAATCGCCCGGCTGCTGCAAGGGCTTGAGGCCGATGCCGAAATCGACGAGGGAATCGAGGACATCCTCCTCGATTGGGCCATTCCGTGGATTATGCGAAACTCCGAGGAGCTCGTCATTGCCGAGCCACCAAGCGACGAGGAACCGGGGTATTACGGCCTCAGAGACGACGTGACCGAGGAGTGAGGACGACCCCACGATGAAGCTGCTTGTCGCTGGAGACGCTCGCGTCGATGCTGGAAAGACGACCTTCGCCGCCGGCCTGCTGGCCTCGCTTGAGGGGGCGGTTGGCTTCAAGCCCCGTGCGGGCAACGACTACTGGTACGATCACGACGATGTGGTGGCCGCGCTCGCTGACGGACGGCTCTACGGGAAGGATGTTGCCACGCTTGCGGCGGCAGCCAAGACCGAGCTGCCTGAAGAACAACTCAACCCGGTGCATCGGCTCTGGCGACCGACACCCGGACGAACCGGCCTCCTCGGCGAATCGGGACGGACGTTTCTCGTTGATCGCGTGAGCACACCTGATGGCCCGCTGTTCGTCGTCAACGCGAACGCCGAGCGCGAGGGGCTATTGACCGACCTGCTTGCCGAGTCGCTGCCGCTCAAGCGGGCTCGGCGAGTCGAAACAGTCGAGCAGTTCAACGAATTAATGATCGACCGGTATCTGCCGGCATTCGAACGGGTAACCGATCGCATTGCGGCAACGAATCCGGTGGTCGTCGAATCCTACGGCGATATCGCCCTCCCGGTCGACGGAATCGACTTCGATGCGGTCGCTGTCGTCGGACCGACGCGGGCACGAATCTATGACGGCTCGCGGTATCAGAAGGCTCGGGAGGTTGCCAGCGGGAGCGCCCGAGAAGGGCAGTTAGAAGAACGCGTCGGGAGTGTTGTCGAAATGATCGACCCGCTGTCGACGCACGAACTGCACGCACTTTCGGGCCAAGAGCGAGCCGATCCAACACAGGTCGCAACCGAATACGAGTCGGTGTACGGAGCGTTGCTCACTGCAGCGCTTGAATGAACAGGGCTCACCGCAGCGCTCGAATGAGTAGGTAGCCGACGAAGCAGCGAACAGATAGCTACGACGTTCAAGCACTATATAGAACACCGGACACCACAGGAGTCCTCCTAGATACCGCTTTAGCCGTAGATATCCGACCAACCAGTAATGAGCGGCCACCCGCCTCGGCAGCCCGGCAGCGCCGTGATGGCACGACTTGCCCGTCCGACCGCGTCGGTTCCGACTCGCCTTGCGGTCGTCGCCGACCCACACGTTTCCACGCGGGCGAGTGGCGGCCCGAAACAGTTCGACCGGACCGAGTCGTTTCTCGAAACAACAATCGAAGATATCAATCGCCGCAGTGTCGACGCTGTCATTTCGGTTGGTGATCTGACCAAAGACGGTGCACCGTGGGACTTCGAGCGGTTCGACGAACTCGTCGGCGACCTCAATGCCCCGTTTTTCGCCGTCCCCGGCAATCACGACGTGCCAAAGACGTTTGACGACCATTCTTCGGCCACACGCGGCCGGTTCATCGACCACTACACACCGGGGTCCCTCCCGTATCACGTCCGGATCGGAGGCGTCGACCTCTTCGGGCTCGATAGCGCGTGGACCCCGACTGGCGAACTTCGAGACAGCCATGACGGACTGATCTCGACCGACCAGCTCGACTGGCTCGCCAACCGCGTTGGCGACGCCGATAATCCGGTCGTGTTCACCCATCACAACCTCTCGCCGACGGCTGCACAGAACGACGCCTATGGAGCCGCTGCCGGCGTCGACATGGCCGGTATTCCCGTGATGCGGAACCGAGACGCGGTCATGGCCGCGCTGTCGGCCGCCGGCGTCCCGCTCGTCCTCACCGGCCACATCCATCTTCCGGGGATTGGTCGGGGGGTTACCGACGACACCGCGGCCGTAACCGAAGTCACGTCGCCGGCACTCTGTACCTATCCACAGGCCTACCTCCTCGTCGACATCGACGCTCGGGGGACGACGGTCCGGTACGTCGGGATTGCGAATGAGGCCGAGTCGACCGCGGCGTATGGGGCGCGACTGGCGGGATCGGATATCGACCGCGCACAGGCCGCGTTGGGCGCGATTCGGACCGCACGGTTCCCGCTCAGAGAGGAGTGGCTTCCCGAAGCGCCGACTACGACTGTCGGCCCACCCAGACCGGTGTCAGGATCGAGTGCTGACGGCTGAAGAGCGCTCCAGCCGCGGTTTCCAAAAAGCCTTGTAGACTGCGTTATTTGGGTTGAATAACAGCCGCACTGTCGGTGCGGCACCACACCCTACACTATGCAGCAGTATCTCGATCTCGTTGACGACACGCTCTCGGCGGGCCAATACAAGCCGAATCGGACCGGCGTCGATACGATCTCGTCGTTCAGCCAGCACTACACGATCGACCTCCAGCAGGGCTTTCCGCTGCTGACGACCAAAGACCTCTCGGGCTTTCGGTGGAACTCGTTGATTCACGAGTTCAAGTGGTACCTCTCCGGAGAGGAGCACATCCGGACGCTCCGCGAGGAAACCGGAATCTGGGACGCCTGGGCCGACGGGGAGGGTCGACTCGACACCGCCTATGGTCGTTTTTGGCGACGCTTTCCGGTTCCCGAAGACGGGCTACCGGGTGAAACATGGCCCGAGGAGGACCACCGCTGGCGCAACGACGACGGCACGTTCGATCAGATCCAGTACGTGATCGACACGCTCACCGAATCGCCGAACTCCCGGCGACTGGTCGTCTCCGCGTGGCATCCTGCCAACGCTGCAGTAAGCACGTTGCCGCCGTGTCACTACACATTCGTTTTCAACGTCCAAGGAGACCGACTCAACTGCCATCTCACCCAGCGCTCGGGGGACATCGCACTGGGCATTCCGTTCAACATCGCCGCCTACTCGCTGCTCACCCACGCAATCGCCCAAGAAACCGGCTTCGAGGTCGGCTCCTTTGGTCACACCGTCGTCGATGCCCACGTCTACTGCGGACAGGGCGACCGCGGCGACTGGTATGCCGACAATCTCGGCGCGTTGCAGTCTCGGCTCGCAGACGTCGACAGCAAACCCGAGTATCTCGCGGTTCGCGACTGGCTCGATGACGTGGCTCCCGATGAGACCGAGGAGACCACCGGATACGATCACGTTCCCGGGCTGTTGACCCAACTGTCCCGAGAGCCGCGGTCCCGGCCAACGATCGAAATCGCCGACAAGCCGCTCGCTGAGCTCACGTTCGACGACATCCAGCTGACCGATTACGAACCCGCCGACGGGATTCGGTTTGCGGTGGCAGAGTAATGTCGCCGCCAGCCGACAGCCCACCGATCGTCCTCATCGCCGCGGTCGCCGAAAACCGCGTGATCGGTGTCGACGGCGAGATGCCGTGGCACTTGCCGGCGGATCTCGCGCATTTCAAAACGAAGACAATGGGCAATCCCGTGATCATGGGTCGACGAACCTACGAGAGTATCGAGGCCCAAATCGACGGCCCACTTCCGGGACGGACGAACATCGTCTTGAGCCGAAGTTCCCCCGATCTGCCTGCAGAGGTGCAACTCGTTGGTTCGACTGATGAAGCACTCGACGCGGCGACAGCGGTCTGTGCAGCCGACGCCGACGCAACGCGAATTTTCGTCGTTGGTGGGGCGAGCGTCTACGAACAGTTTCTCCCAACAGCCGACCGGCTGGTCCTCACCGAAATTCACGAATCATACCGTGGAGATACACGGTTTCCCGCATTTTCGGCGAACGACTGGATCGAAACCGACCGCGAGGATCGCGACGGCTTTTCGTTCGTCGAATATGATCGACGGTGAGTGTTCAACGACCCGCGCACTCATCCCAACAGATAGGTTCAGGGTGATCGGCCACCGAGGGAGAACTAATGAGCATTCGGCTCGATACGACGGCCGACCGAACAGTCCTCCTCGATGTTGATGGCACGCTGTGTGACAACACCCCACGGCTGATCGAATATGTTGAACACGAAACAGGGGTCGAACTCAGCCGTGCGGCAATCACCGAATGGTCGTTTCAAATTCCCGGAACCGAGGTCCATATTGGCGAGTTGATCGGCCGCGCCATCGACGAACGGCCCGAATGGTTCTTGCTCGGCATGGATCCGATCGACGGTGCGGCCGAGGCTGCTCGATGGATCGTCGATCAGGGCCACACTGTCAAAATCGCGACCCACCGGCCCGCAGACAGCCATCCGGTGACCGAACAGTGGCTCGCCGAGCACGACATTCCCTACGAGACGATTATCGACAAGGTGCCACAGAACAAGGGCCGGCTCGATGGCGACCTGCTTATCGACGATTACCATGTGAACGTCGCAAACGCGCTCGCGGCGGGCAAGGCCGCGGGACTGTTTGTCCAGCCCTATAGTGATCCGGCAGCCTGCAAAGACGCGGTCGTCGCCGACAAGTGGGAGTCGATGCTCGCTGGCTTCGGCTATGGCGAGTCAGTCATCCAGAACGACTAATTACAGTACCATCTCCAGACAGTCACACAGACAGGTATCTCGAAGCAATCGGGTAGCAAGGGTTTTTCCTGTCGGGAACCCAACGGTCGAACAGATGAATCAGTACGGAGTCGGCGACAACTGCGGAGGTTCGCGATGAGAGGTAACGACCAGCAGGCATACGACCGCGGAACGTCGCTGTTCTCGCCGGACGGCCGGATCTACCAGGTCGAGTACGCCCGCGAGGCAGTTTCGCGTGGCGCACCAAGCGTCGGCATTCGGACGACTGACGGCGTTATTCTCGCCGCCCAGAGCCGTGCGGGCTCCTCGTTGATGGAATCCGAGAGCATCGAAAAACTACACAAGCTCGACGACCACGTCGGCGCTGCCAGCGCGGGCCACGTTGCGGACGCCCGCCAGCTCATCGACTTCGCCCGCCGGCAGGCACAGGTCAACCGACTGCGCTTCGGCGAGCCGATCGACGTTGAGGCACTCACGAAATACCTCACGGACCACATTCAGGAGAACACCCAGCGCGGCGGAACCCGCCCGTACGGCGCGGCACTGCTCGTCGGCGGCATCGAAAACGGCCAGCCGCGACTCTTTGCGGCCGACCCATCGGGAACACCGAACGAGTGGAAGGCAACGGTTATCGGCGGCTCAGGTCCTGATATCCAGGAATACCTCGAAGACGAGTGGACCGACGAGATCAGCCAGCAAGCGGGTCTCGGGCTTGCTGCCCACGCACTCCGGGTTGCGAACGACGAACTCGGCCCGAGTGAGGTCAGCATCGCCACCGTCACCGAGGATGAGGGCTACCGCTCGCTTTCGCTCGAAGAGATTGAAGATGTCTTCGCTGAAGCCGATATCGATCTCTCGGAAGCCGAAGACGACGCGGACGAGTAGCCGACAATAGTGGCTACCCGACGCTGACAGGACGTTTTTTGCTCCAGTGGACTGATAGCCCGCTATGACACAGACAGCGACCGTCGACCGGCTGACGGTCTATCCGATTAAATCACTTGACGGCCATTCCGTTGCGCAAGTCGAACTCGTCACCAACGGTGGGCTCGCTGGCGACCGCGAATATGCACTGTTCGACAGCGGTAGCGACTATGTCAACGGCAAACGTGAAACACAGGTTCATCCCCTCAGCGCGAGCTACGACACCGAGTCGGCCTCGGTTGAGTCGGTCACACTGTCGGCACCCGAAACAGCCAGTCACACGTTCGGACTCTCCAGCAAGGTTGACACCGCTGGACCGACCGCGCTCACCGACTGGCTCACCGACTACTTCGGCTATCCGGTCACTCTACAGCGGAACCGCGAGGGCGGCTTTCCTGACGATACCGAGGCTTCGGGGCCAACGATCATCAGCACAGCAACCATCGAGACTGTGGCCTCGTGGTTCGACGGAATCAGTCCCAATGAGATGCGTCGGCGGCTCCGTGCCAATATTGAAATCGGTGGCGTCGATGCCTTCTGGGAGGACCGGCTCTTTGCGGATCGCAGCCACCAAGTTGAGTTCACGATTGGCGGTGTCGCATTCTTCGGTGTCAACCCGTGTCAGCGGTGTGTCGTCCCGACGCGCGACCCCGACACCGGCGCGGTCTACGATGGCTTCCAAGAGACGTTCATCAAACAGCGGCGAGCGACGATGCCTGAGTGGAGCGGTGGCGACTGGTTCGATCACGACTTTCGGCTCATGGTCAACACCGACGTGCCCGAATCGAGTTGGGGCAAGCGTATCGCTGTCGGCGATACAGTCGAAATCGGTGAGCCTGTCAAAATTACCGAGACGGCGTCGAACTAGCCGGTGCGGAACGAGAAATCGAGGCTCGGTGCAGAGTGGGTCAGCGAGCCCATCGAAATAATGTCGACGCCGGTGGCAGCGTAGTCAGCCACATCGTCGAGTGTAATGCCGCCGCTGGCCTCCGTCAGGAGTGACTCATAGCCGGACAGTGCGCTGACCGTCTCGCGGGTCGCCGCGGGCGTCATATTATCGAGCAACACGATATCGGCACCGGCGTCTGCGGCCCGCCTCGCCTCGGTGGCGGTTTCGGCTTCGACCTCGATTTTCGTCGTAAACGAGGTTCGTTCGTGGAACGTCTCAACCGCGGTTTCGAGGCCCATCTCGGCAACGTGGTTGTCCTTAATCATCACCATGTGTGAGAGATCAAGTCGGTGGGAATCCCCGCCGCCGGCGACGACCGCGCGTTTTTCCAGGCCGCGCAAGCCGGGCGTCGTTTTTCGGGTGGCGGCGATCCGAACATCGGGGGCGATCGTTCGCGCGCGGTCGACGGCGCGCCGTGTTTTAGTGGCGACGCCCGAGGCGTGGCCCGCGAGGTTGACCGCGAGCCGTTCGGCCCGCAGGGTCTCACGAGCCGAACCGGCCGAAGACAGGACGATATCGTCCGGCGAAACCACGTCGCCGTCTTCGACCCGGGGTTCGACGTCGACACCGAGATGCTCAAACACGGCGGCGGCTGCGTCAATACCGGCGACCACACCCGCCTGTTTGGCGACGAGCCGACCTGTTGTCTCGCCGGGGACGTGATTGGTCACATCGTGGTGGCCGAGATCCTCCCGAAGCCAGCGGTCGATCTGACTGGCCGTGAGCATTACTCAGCCTCGCTGCCGCTGGTCGCAGTCGGTGGGGCAGTCTGTGCGTCGGTGAGATAATGACAGCCGACGCTTTCGGGGCTGTCGGCGGCGGCGTTTGCAATCAGAATCGCGACCACGGTTGCGTTGCGGAGTTCGTACAGACTGCGGGAGGTTCGCGTGCGCGTGTAGGCATCAACCTCACCTTTGAGTCGTCGGAGGATCGCCCGTGCACGACCGATTCCGTCAGCCGTTCGCTCCACGCCGAGTTCCGCGCTCATGACTGCCGTCAGGCGGTGGAACTTGTCGGCCGCAAAGCCGTCTGGAAGCGCTGGATCGCTATTTCGCAGCGGCGAGTAGTCGATGGGGTCGGCATCGAAGCCGGCGGCAGCTTCACCGGCCCGCAGCCCCCAAACGAGCCCTTCGAGCAGGCTCGTCGAAGCCAGCCGGTTTGCGCCGTGGACCCCCGTGCGGGCACACTCACCGACCGCATAGAGCCGGTCGAGCGTCGTCCGACCGCGGTCGTCGACCGAGAGGCCGCCACAGAGAAAGTGTTCGCAGGGGGCAACTGGAATACCCACCTTCCAGTCGATACCGCGTTCCTCGCACATCGAAGCGAGCGTTGGAAACGCCTCATCGAACGGCTCCTCAAGCGGTGAAACATCGAGACGAACCTCGCCGCCTGCATCGATTTCAGCCTGTACGGCGCGGGCGACAACGTCGCGTGGGGCGAGTTCGGCGTCAGCGTGACACTCTGGCATGAACCGCTCGCCGGTGGCGTTTCTGAGAACCGCGCCCTCGCCACGGACCGCTTCGCTCATCAAGAAGGGATCGTCGGTAGCTACAACGGTCGGATGAAACTGCACATATTCCATACCGTCGACTGCCGCGCCGGCGAGAAATCCCATTGCAATGCCGTCACCAGTCGAGCCGCACGGATTCGTCGAGCGCGCATAACAGTCGCCGATGCCGCCCGTTGCGAGGATCGTCGCGCCCGCGAAGATCGCCTCGCCGGCGGGGTCGCTATCGAGCAGCGCGCCGTGAACTCGGCCCTCGTGGCGGATGAGTTCGAGTGCTGTCGTCGCCTCACGAATCTCGACTGTATTCATGTCGTCGAGAAACGACAGAAACGGTCGAAGGATATGGTGGCCGGTCGCGGCATCAACGTGGAGAATCCGGTCTTCGGAATGGGCGGCCTCGCGGGCAAAGTCGTAGTCGCCAGCAAGTGTGTCGTCATCGGCTCCAACCGTATCGAAATCGACACCGAGTGTGTTGATCAGCACGTCGTCAACGGCGGCTGCGGCGTTGTCGACGAGCACGTCGACAGCCTCTGGATCGGCGGTATTTGCACTGGCTTCGATGATATCGGTTTTCAGTGAGTCGGGGTCCCCACGGGTAGTGGCGATGCCGCCTTGGGCCCACTCGGAGGAGGCGTCTTCGGGTTCGCTGGCTTTGGTAACCAGTAGCACGTCTTCGCCCTCACGGGCCGCCGCGAGCGCGGCCGCACAGCCGGCGATTCCCGAGCCGATGACAAGCACGTCGGTCGTGTGAACAGTTCCAGTCATCTTAGAGCTCCAGCATGCGGTCGAGCGCAAGGCCGGCGAGTTCCTTCTCCTCGGGGGCGACTTCGATAACATTGTGTTCGCGGCCCGCGGCGAGCTCTTCGAGCACCCATGTCAGATAGTTGGGGTCGATTTGACGCATCGCATCACAGTCCATACAGGCGTCCCCGCAGAGCGGCACCACGTTCACGTCGTTGTGCCAGCGGTCGAGGTGTTTGGCGAGATGGATCTCCGTTCCTATTGCCCACGTCTCGCCCGCGTCAGCGTTTTCGACGACTTCAGTGATGGTTGCGGTGGAGCCGACCACGTCGGCGGCCTTGACGACTTCGCGCCGACATTCGGGGTGGACGACGACGTTCGCGTCAGGGTGTTCAGCACGGACTTCGGCGATGTGCTCGGCGGTAAACCGTTCGTGGACCTGGCAGTAGCCATCCCAGAGGATTATCTCGCTTTCGGCGAGTTCGTCGGCGTCCTTTGATTCGGGGTCCCACGGGTTCCACTCGGCAATCGAGTCTTCCATCCCGAGTCGGTGGGCGGTGTTTTCGCCGAGATGTTTGTCGGGCAGAAAGAGGATCTTGTCGCCGCGCTCGAAGGCCCACTCGAAGGCTTTGTGCGCGTTCGAGGAGGTACAGACCAGCCCGCCCTGCTCGGCACAAAAGGCCTTCAGGTCGGCATACGAGTTCATGTAGGTAATCGGGATGATCTCGCTTTCGGGGTCCGCGGTGGTGATCTGTTCCCAGGCGGCGTCGACCTGGAGGGCTTCGGCCATGCCGGCCATCGGACAGGAGGCCTCCATGCAGGGGAGGATGACCGTCTGGTCGTCGTCGGTGATGATGTCGGCGGATTCGGCCATGAACGTCACTCCGCCGAAGACCACGTACTCGGCGTCGGCCTCGGCGGCGTGTTTGCTCAGCGCGTACGAGTCGCCGATGAAGTCGGCGTGTTCGACGATCTCGCGTCGCTGATAGTTGTGGCCCAGAATGACGACATCGTCGCCGAGCTCGTCGAGGGCAGCCTCGATTCGCGGTGTCCGTTCGGCTTCGGTGAGCTCGCGGTAGGCCGCGGGGAGCTGTTCAAGCGTGTCGTATTTGAACAGACTGAGTTCGGTCTCGAAGGTTGCAGTTTCCATTTTTGCCATAGAGTCGATCCCGTGGTTGTTTGAACACGGTTTTCCGTATTGAAGGATTTTTCTATTCGATATTTGTTACCGGTGGTAATGTATTCATACAACTCCGGATAGGATGAGTTGCAGTATGTAGTTCCGTTAGTCGGTGACGAATTGTACTCAGTATAGCCAGTCCGGCACCGTATTGGGACAGTCGGAAGTGAGACGTCCGTTGGTAGCACTGAATAGCTCGAGCGTGGACGTTCGCTCTCGGTGTCGTCAGGTGATTTTATGCTTCGTCACACCACGACAGGGGGCACACAAAACGGAACTGTTTTGTGAGCCAGTGCGGAACTGTAGGTTGCGTTCAATCGAACGCGAAAGCACGCTCTGATGGTGTAGTCCGGCCAATCATATTACCCTCTCACGGTAATGACCGGGGTTCAAATCCCCGTCGGAGCATTGCAGCGAGCGTCACGGTGTGACGCGAGCGAAACGCACACGACCGGGATTCTGAAGCAGGGAGCAGCTTCGCTGCGACTGAGGTTCAAATCCCCGTCGGAGCATTTTGCGAACGAAGTGAGTAAATGTGACAGGGATTCGAGCAACGAGCAAATCTTCGATTTGCGAGTGAGTTCAAATCCCCGTCGGAGCATTTTGCAAACAAAATATATTTGTACGACAGTGACTGTACTGAGACAACCAAACACGGCGATGACAACCTTCACAGTAATTACAGACGGTATCAAAGACGGACTAATTCGCCGACTGGCCGACAAATAGCGCAAAATACGCAGTCATGCCGGCGAAAATATGTGTATTTGTACTGAAAATATCAGACTGTAGAAAGCCGTTTATACGCAGGCGTGTATGCTACTGATGCGCACACAGTATCGAATCAGTATGAGACACGATTACACTCTTCCCCCGGATTGGGATGCGATGAGCGACGAGGAAAAGTCGCGGTGGATGACCCAAGAACGGTGTCGCCGTCAGGCGATGAACCAACAGACTCCAGCGACCAGAACACTCGAACAGACCGGTGTCCGAATGGAGCGGACGCTTACCGCACGCGGCTATGAGCCGCTGAAAAACAAGCGGTAACGACGTTCCAGCACTGTCGCTCCCGACTGATTTTTTCGACGACGTACTGCATCCAGCGTGCACTGTTTGGTCCGATCAGCAGACATGAAAATTCACACGGATTCACAGAGGACACGTCGAGGCGAGACTCAACAATGGAGATGCATCAAGATGGGACTCAATGAGATAATGTGGGTGAAAAAGTATCGCAGGAAGTAGATTTGAACGACCCGACTTCGGTCGCTTCGCCCTCTCATCGTCTGCTCGAAATCTATTCCGAACGATGTATGAGGCTCACAACACTCGTCGCTACGCACTTCGTTATTGTTCGCTTCAAAAATAGCGGGAAGTAGATTTGAACTACCGATCTCCGGGTTATGAGCCCGGCGGAATCTCCTGGCTATCCCATCCCGCTATCATAGCGAATGCCACAGTTACGGTTAAGAGTTATGATTCGAGCGCAGTATGGCGCTTTTCATCGGCACACACTGTCTCACAAGCAGCAAAATCGGTGTAAAAATCAGCGGTCTACAGTTGGAAAATCAGCGACGAAAACAGCCCGTCTTAGACCGACAGTTCGCTGCGAGCTCGAACGACATCGAGTGCATCGGCGTCGATGGTGTCAACCTCGAGCCAGTGGGGAACGTACTGTCGTTTGTCGTAGGTCTCGCGTTCGTCTTCGGTACCGATGGTACACCAGAGTTGGACTTCGTCGGGGCCGTGCCAGTCACCCTGTCGCTGAATCCCGAAACAGACCTGTTCGTCCCCATCGTAGTTGATGATTGCACCCTTCCGGATGCCGGGGTCGCCGTTGACGATGAGCTGCTGCATACACTCGGATTTGACTGGTTGGCGCTTAATGGCTTCGATGGTTGTCGCGAGTGGTCTCGAAACGACGAATCTCACCGCTGCCGACCAGCGGGCGTATGCAACCGACTCACACGAAATCACCGGATGGAGGCGCTCTCGAACCAAACGGGTTTTAACGGACCATACCGAACTGCCGGCAAGGTAGATTTCACTATGGAAATGCCACGCCGAATGAATACGTACTGTCCGCACTGCGATGCGCACTTCGAACACGAAGTCGAGAAGGTCCGAACCGGCCGCTCGACGGGGATGAAAAAGGTTCAAGACCGCCAGCGCCGCCGCGCAAAATCGACAATCGGTAACGCCGGCAAGTTCTCGAAGGTTCCCGGTGGCGACAAGCCAACGAAGAAGACGAACCTCAAATACCGCTGCAGCGACTGCGGCAAAGCCCACATGCGCAAAGGATGGCGCGCTGGCCGACTTGTCTTCCAGGAGTAATCATGGCAGGAAATTACGTCCGCGTCAAATGTGGAGATTGTGAGAACGAACAGATCGTCTTCGAAAAAGCCGCAACCGTCGTCAACTGTGCGGTCTGCGGGACGACGCTCGCCGTCCCAACCGGTGGTAAAGCCCAGATCGACCACGAGACTATCGAGACCGTCGAGGCTCGGTAAGCTCACTACGGTACCTCAGGAATTCATCCAATTATGAAATACAGTGGCTGGCCTAACACAGGCGACCTCGTTGTCGGTAAGATCGATGAAATCGCCGATTTCGGTGTGTTTGTCGATCTCGAAGAGTACGAGAACAAACGCGGGCTTGCCCACATCAGCGAGGTCGCAAGCGGCTGGATCAAAAACGTCCGCGACCACGTTCGAGAGGGACAGACCGTCGTCGCCAAAGTGCTCGACGTCAACGAAAGCTCCCAACAGATCGACCTCTCGATCAAGGACGTCAACGAACACCAGCGCAAAGAAAAAATTCAGGAGTGGAAAAACGAGCAGAAGGCCGACAACTGGATGCTGTTGGCACTCGGCGAAGACATCGAAGACGAAACTTACGGGGCGGTCGCCAACGCACTCCTTGCGGAGTTCGAGACGCTCTATGATGGCTTCGAGCAGGCAGCCATCCACGGTGACGAAGCGCTCGAAGACACCGATCTCTCGGACGACGAAGTCGACGCAATCGTCGAAACCGCCCGCGAAAACGTCTCGGTGCCGTATGTCAACGTGACTGGCTACGTCGACCTCTCGTGTGCGGCACCCGACGGCGTCGATGCAGTCAAAGCGGCGCTCAAGGCCGCAGAGGGCAACGGCGACATTCCGAAAGAAATCGAACTTGACGTCTCGTATGTTGGCTCCCCAGAGTACCGAATCAAAGTTCGAGCTCCCGACTACAAGACCGCCGAAGACGAACTCAAATCCAGTGCCGACCGGGCAAAAACGGCCATCGAGGCTGCCGGCGGCAGTGCACACTATCACCGCGAGCGCCACGAAGACGACGAGTAAGCGAGCACGTAATCTGAGTTGTTCTAATGAAATCCGATATTCGCGTCTGTGCGTCGTGGCACGCCGAACACGACCGGCCGGTCTACAGTCTCGGCAATCGCTGTCCCGACTGTGGGGGCCCGACCGAAAACAGTGCGCCGGCCTCGTTTAGTCCCGAAGACCCCTACGGGAAGTACCGACGGGCTCTTAAAGGGCGCGTACACGACTAGGCCTATGGACGAAATCGATATTGCTGCGCTCGCAGAGCCTTCTCTCCGCGACCCTGTACTTATTGAGGGATTGCCGGGCGTCGGTCACGTCGGAAAGCTCGCAGCCGAACATCTGGTCGAAGAACTCGATAGCGAGCTTGTGCGGCGAGTCTACGCCGACGAGTTCCCGCCACAGGTGACTGTCGACGACGATGGTGTCACCAGTCTCACCTGTGCGGAGTTTCACGCAGTCACGACCGAGGGCGATGGACCGGATCTACTCGTACTGACCGGCGACCACCAAGCCGCGAGCAACGCAGGGCACTACACGCTTACCTCAGCATTTCTCGATGTCGCCGAGACGTTCGATGTCGAAACCGCCTACGCGCTCGGTGGCGTCCCGACTGGTGAGCTCGTCGAGGAGTACACCGTCCTTGGAGCCGTCACCGATGCGGCGCTCAAATCCCCTCTCGAAGCGGCGGCTGTCGAGTTCCGCAGCGACGAACCGGCCGGTGGGATCGTCGGCGTCAGCGGCCTGATTTTGGGCCTTGGCGAACGTCGAGGAATCGACGCGAGCTGTCTGATGGGCGAAACCAGCGGCTACCTCGTCGACCCGAAAAGTGCCCAGGCCGTCCTTGAAGTCCTCCAGACAGTACTCGACTTCGAGGTCGACTTTAGCTCGCTCGAAGAGCGCGCCGAGGAGATGGAGGAAGTCGTCGGCAAGATTCAAGAAATGCAGGCCCAACAGCAGGGCATTCCGGATGAAGACCTCCGATATATCGGCTAACTGTCCGCAGCGTTGTGGGCTGCTGAAGACGGATAGACCCACCAACGGGTTGTCCTAATTGGAGGAAAATACGACCAGTGAGTCGGGCTGAGCCAACCTTTTACCACTCACGGCGCGACGACAACAATATGACATCTGTCCGTGTCGCGGGCGTCGGGCTCACGCCGTTTGGCGCACACGGCGACCGCGCCGGCCGCGAGCTGTTTGCATCGGCCGCTCTCGCAGCTTTCGACGACGCTGATATCGGCCGCGAGGCCGTCGAACAGCTCAATTATGGCAATTTCATGGGCGCGCTTGCCGAACACCAAGGCCACCACGCGCCGCTCATGGCCGAGGCTGCCGGCCTTCACTGTCCGGCAATCCGGTACGAAGAAGCCTGCGCCTCCGCCGGTGTCGCCGTCCGCGAAGCCGTCAAAGACATTCGTTCGGGCGAAGCCGACGTAATTCTCGCCGGAGGAATGGAACGGATGACGACGTTGGACACTGGGAAGGCGACCGCCGCACTGGCGATTGCGGCCGACGAACTCTACGAGGTTCGCGCCGGGATGACCTTTCCGAGTGCGTATGCGTTGATGGCTCAGGCGTACTTTGAGCGCTTTGGCGGCAGTCGCGAAGAGCTCGCACACATCGCCGTGAAAAATCATGCCAACGCCATCGAAAACGAGTACGCCCAGTATCAAAAGGCGATCACGGTTGAGCAAGCACTTGACAGCCCACCGGTCGCCACACCGCTGCATCTGTATGATGCCTGTCCGATCACCGACGGCGCAAGTGCGGTGTTGCTTGTTTCTGAAACCTATGCCGAGGAACACGGGCTCGATGCGCCGGTTTCGATTACTGGGGTTGGCCAGGGTGGTGACAACCTCGCCCTGCAGGATCGTACACGGCTGGCCCAGACGCCGGCGACGACGCAAGCCGCAAAAGTGGCCTACGACGACGCCGGAATTTCCGCCGACGCGGTCGACTTCGCGGAGGTCCACGACTGCTTTACGATCGCCGAAGTACTCGCAATCGAGTCGTTGGGCTTTTTTGAGCCCGGTGAGGGAATCTCGGCCGCACGCGAGGGTAAGACGACTGCCAATGGCGAGATCCCGATCAACCTCTCTGGTGGCCTCAAAGCAAAGGGCCATCCGGTTGGTGCAACCGGCGGGAGTCAGATCGCCGAAATAACCAGACTGCTTCGCGGCGACCATCCCAATAGCCACGCCGTCGAGGATGCGACCGTTGGGGTCGCACACAACGCTGGTGGAACAGTCGCCAGTGCGGTTGTTCACGTCTTGGAGGCCGACCCATGACCGACTCGGAAACACATGAACCCGACCGACAGGCAGCCGAACAGCCAGCAACGTACAGCGAATGGCTCGACGCCATTGAGCACGGCAAGGGATTTTATCTCGAATCACCCGACGGCCACGGCTCGTTACCACCGAGACGCGTCTGTCCGCATAGTGGTTCAACGGAGCTAACCCACCAGCCGCTACCGGAGACCGGAACGATCGAGACCTACAGCATCGTCCATGTCGCCGCCCCGAGGTTTGCTGATGACACTCCGTACGTCAGTGCCATTGCCGACTTCGGAGCCGTCCGGCTCACCGGTATTGTCCGTGGCATCGATCTCACGGTCGACGGCGAGACACCCGTTGATGTCGGTGACGAGGTCCAGGTGACGGTTGCGAGACGCGAGACGACCGATGACCGAATGGTTGTGTTTCGGCCCGTCTAGTGACGGTGTCGGACGGCGAGCTATGCGTGGTCGATAGTGGCTCTCTCTGTGCCAGCTTAGAACGTGATGACTTCGTAGCCGTCGGCCACGAAATCCCGGACGCTTGGGTGGCCCTCGTACTCGTCGACGAGTGTCAGTCCGGCATCGTCGACGGCCTCCTCAACACCGAAGGCGCTTGCACAATAGTCACAGACGACTGCTTCGTCGCGAATAGCGAGGTATAGGTCGTGGTAGTCGCTATCCTCATCGATGAGTTCAGGGATCCATTGGGTGCCGCCGCCGTCGAAGACGACCGTCACCTCGTCGCCTTCGGCTTCGACGAACTCTTTGGCGGCTTCGAGCCCGTTTGCCAGTCGGCCATAATCAGCGTGCGATTCGGTACCTGCTAGGATGAAAATTGCTGCTTTTGCCACATACGTCGTTGGTTCGGGGCTGGTTTATACCGACGGCTGTTGTGTGTTTCAGCTACCAAGGCGCTCTACGTTACTGCCCCTCACAACTGCACCCGTCGGCTCACGACGAACAGCGAGCCGACCAACAGCACAACCGCCACCGGAAGGAGCCACTGGAAGACAGCCAGCAGGCCCGCAGTTGCTTGGACACCGACGACAAGCAAGATCGCTGGCCCACAGCAGACGGTTCCCGATAGCAGCGCAGGCAACCCAGCGAGTAATCCGGCTGCGCCCTCGGATCCGCTCGATTTCGGAAGCCCGCAGGCAGCCGGCGTTCGCCATGCGCCATAGGCGACTGCGAGGTTGAGCGCAACCAACACTGCCAGTCCAAGTCCGATGATGGCGCTCAGTGGCGCAAACAGGTAGTCAATTGCCCCCAACTGGACGAATGCAACTGGCTCGTACTGAAACAGCCCCATCGATTCGAAAAGCCGCGAGAGCGGATCGTCAACAACCGAAATACCAACCGTCCCCCCGGCCACTGATCGGCCGAGGTCACCCACCGCGACCGAATACAACACGAAATACCCGACGAGCATGCTCCCGAAGACTGCCTGTCCGTCTCGACGAGCGAGCACTCCCCCGACCGCTCGACCCAGTCGGGCTACAGGCCGACTCATCCACGTGCTGACCGTCGACTGCTCAGTTGACATAGGTCATCCCCGGGTAGAATCCATACCACGCGAAAAACATGGCGTCGAACGCGATTACTCGTTCCAAGGGTAGCTCGACGGCACCAGCCTGCTGGCCATCGACGGTATACTGTCCACGCTCAGCGTCACCGACCGACTCGACAGTCGCGCCGTCTGCCCGGTAGACGTACCCCGTTTCGAGCGCCGGATCGGCGACGGCGACGAACTCGACGCCGCCAGCTTCGCCAGTTAGCACGTGTTCGGCAAGTAGTCGTTTTTTGTTGAACGCGATCGCCCCGTGGCTGGTTCGGGCCCCGATGACGACCGTTTTCGGATGCTCGGCGTCGCTCGATTCGAGCGGTTCGAAGATCCTCCGGCGGTTCGAGTAGTAGCCACTCGCCGGGTTGTAGCCGCCGTAGGGATCACTCCCGTAGCGGCGCTGATAGCCCGTGTTTGTCGTCAACACCTGTGTGTCGGGATGGGCTGACCGCCAGTTGCCCCAGGTTGTCCAGACAACGGGAAACTCCGCCAGCGACTGATCGGCAAGCGGGCCTTCGATCCCCGTCGCCGTGATTTGGGGCCACCGGGTGCCGGTTCCACGGTCGTACATCAGCAGGTTGCTGTTAACGAGTAGCCCCGAGACCCCGAAGGTTGTCTCGCCACGTATGAAGCCCTGGGCCGTCCCGGTAAGTGGACAGTAGGTTACGGCGATCGGCTCGTCGCCGACCGTGTCGTTGACGACTTCGTGCCAGACGAGAATCGACTGCGGATAGGCCTTGATCACCCCATTTTTGACAATCCCGAAGACCGGGTCGCCGTCGTCGAGGTCGGCCGCATCGGCCGGCTGGAGCTCTGGATCATCGACAGAGGGAATCCCATCGACGCACGGACCGCCGTCTATCGCGGTCGAACGCATTCTCGACAGCGAGTGGCCGATATAGAGCCGTTCGTCGGCCAGCACCGGACGAGGGCCGTCGGGATCTTCAGTGATGTTGCTGTCGCGAGCCAGTTGGCGGATGTCGATCCGGTCGCTGGAGTTGCCAAGGCAGCCCGCCATGGCCCCGGCTGTGGCGACCCCGAGTGCGCCACCGACAGCTCTCAGTACGGTTCGTCGGGGTGGCTGGTGGCTGCGATCCATAGGCCAACAAACGCTGTCGGCCCTCAAAAGGCTCTGTCAGGTGTGTATAGGCGCTGCACAGCCGAGATTGGTGGTCCACCAGTGAGGAACACAGAAATCCATCGCCAAAGCCAGTCCCGAGAACCCTAAACCACAGGCACACTAACAGGAACCAATGAGCGATGACACAGGGGTATCCCTCACCGTCCGGAGCGCCGAAAAGCGCGATGCCGGCCGTGGGATTGCTCGCCTTCCAGATGCTGCAATGCGTGAACTTGGGGTGCTAAGCGGTGATACGGTAGTTATTGAGGGACAGGCAACAACCGTCGCAAAAGTCTGGCCCGGCGGCCACAACGTCGCCAATGGGTCGGTCTTGATCGACGCCGACACACGGACCAACGCGGGCGTCAAAGTCGGCGAAACGGTCCGGGTGAAAAAAGAGCCCGTCTCGGAAGCTCGACGAGTAACGCTCACGGCCCCGGATGAACTCGGCAGGGCCGATATTTCCCACGAGACAATCGAGACGGCCGTCAAACGCGATCTCCGGGACCGCCCGATCAGAGAGGGCGAAGGCGTCCGAATCGAGCGGCTTGCAGGCAGTCGGTTCGTCGTCAGCGATACCGATCCCGAGGGGACGGTCCGCGTTACCGAGTCGACTCGGGTGACTGTCTCGCCGATCCGACAGCAACCCAAACAATCCGCAAGCGGCGATAGCGCTGGCGACCGGCTTCGAAAAACCGTCGACCGGGCAACCGGTGGCACAACGGCCGACCAACAGCCCCCAGAGCGCCCGGCAACGGGAGTGACCTACGAAGATATCGGCGGCCTTGATGAGGAGCTCGAACTGGTTCGTGAAATGATCGAACTGCCACTTTCGGAGCCCGAGGTATTCACCCGACTCGGGATCGAGCCACCGAAAGGCGTGCTGCTGCATGGCCCGCCTGGCACCGGCAAAACCCTCATCGCCAAAGCCGTTGCCAACGAGGTCAACGCGACGTTTTTGACGATTTCTGGGCCCGAAATCATGTCGAAATACAAAGGCGAGTCCGAAGAACGGCTCCGTGAGGTCTTCGAGAAGGCCGCCGACAACGCGCCGGCGATTATCTTTTTCGACGAAATCGACTCGATAGCGGGCAAGCGCGAAGACAGCGGCGATGTCGAAAACCGGGTTGTCGGCCAGCTACTGAGCCTGATGGACGGTCTTGACGCCCGTGGCGACGTGATTGTCATTGGCGCGACAAACCGCGTCGACTCGCTCGATGCGGCGCTCCGTCGTGGCGGCCGGTTCGACCGCGAAATCGAAATCGGCGTGCCCGGCGAAGCGGGCCGACGCGAGGTCTTAGATGTCCACACCCGGCGGATGCCACTGGCAGACGGCGTCGACATCAACAAACTCGCCGGCCGAACCCACGGCTTTGTCGGAGCCGACCTCGAATCGCTTGCCAAGGAAGCGGCGATGACCGCGCTCCGCCGGACGCGACACGCCGGTGAGAGTCTCGGAACCATCGAGATCACCCGCGGGGATTTCGAGAGCGCGATGGCGGCAGTCGAACCGAGTGCGATGCGGGAGTACGTCGCCGAAAAGCCGACGACTGACTTCGGTGACGTCGGTGGGCTCGAGGAGGCGAAAGCAAAGCTCGAACAGGCGGTTACGTGGCCACTGCAGTACGGCCCGCTGTTCGATGCAGCCGATACGACACCGCCGACCGGCGTCCTGTTGTACGGCCCGCCAGGCACCGGCAAGACGCTGCTCGCCCGCGCGATCGCCGGCGAAAGCGAGGTCAACTTCATTCAGGTGCAAGGTCCGGAACTGCTCGACCGGTACGTCGGCGAAAGCGAGCGGGCCGTCCGCGAGGTCTTCGAGCGGGCTCGCCAGGCCGCCCCAGCGATCATCTTTTTCGATGAAATCGACGCCATCGCCGGCGACCGCGACAGCCTCGGCGGCGACAGCGGGGTGGGCGACCGGGTTGTCAGCCAGCTGCTCACGGAACTCGACAGACTAAGCGACAATCCGAATATGGTCGTACTGGCTGCAACCAACCGACGCGACAGTCTCGACGGGGCGCTGCTTCGGGCCGGTCGGCTCGAACGGCATATCGAGGTGCCGGAACCCGATGAGGCCGCCCGCCGGGCGATCCTCGAGGTCCATACCCGAACAAAGCCGCTGGCGGACGATGTCGACCTCGACGCGATTGCCGAGGCGACCGAGGGCTATTCCGGTGCGGAGCTAACCTCGATCTGCCGGGAGGCCGCACTCATGGCGATTATGGCTGTTGCGGAGTCCCACGAGGGACTCGCGGCCAACGACCATGCTGAAGACGTGCGGCTCTCAGCCGAACAGTTCGAAGCGGCCCGACAGACCATCGACGAGAGTCGCTGAAGGCGTCGGGGTTGAGGGGGGAAAACGGCACTCGAATCCGCCGGGACCCAATGATTGAAACCGGTTGGGTGCGAATTCGATCATTATGAGTGATGAAGAACCTCTCACCGAGCAGCCACTCACCGACGCCCGGGCCGACCAGCTCAAAACCGCCTGCCGGAGTGCGGTCGGCGATAGCTGCCGGTCGGTCACCTATTTCGATGCAACCAACTATATGCAGGTGTACCTCCGTGGCGACCTCGAACAGGACGCCGATCTTATGTCGTTTATCGGCCACGAGTGGCACGATTACAAAACGACGACCGAGGCCTATGCGGGCTCGGAACTCGGAACCTACCGGTATTCGATCCGAGTCTTCGAAAACGGCTTTCTCGTCCGTGTGGGCGTCGGCGACAGTGGTGTTTTCGTGACGACCGACGGGCTGAAACTCAAGGATTTCGACTCGCTTGTCGCGACACTCTCGGAACTGCTCGAAAGCTGGGACTGATTTCGGGCAAGCTGTCGTCGACACGTACAGATCGATTCGCCATCGACACCCACAGCCCGAATCGTTGGCGACACCCACAGCCCGAATCGTTGGCGACACCCACAGCCCGAATCGTTGGCGACA
>CAZCYW010000009.1:0-74096 GCA_964503105.1 uncultured Haloferacaceae archaeon | reverse complement strand
ACGATTGGTCGATGCGTCGTATTCGATCTCGTCTTCGGCAAACCCATCGGCGATCAGCTGTCGCTGCCAGCCATCGGCTCGCGGCGAGTCAATAGCAACCCGGAGTTCGGTTCCGCTCTCGCTCTCGTCTGCTTCGATCGTGCGGTTCGCCAGTGGAACCGTATTCGGTCGGCGCTCGCCGGTAACAAGCACAGTTCGATCACTGCTGAGCGCAACGCGATCATCGCCCGGAGCCGTGACGGCCACGGGAATGACTGTTGTCGACGAGCCGCGCGCAAACGGGGTTTTCGTCCGCGAAATACTCCGCTCACCGTCGGTTCGGAATATCATACCTCCCTCGTAGACGATTGTTCCCCCATCGCTCTCATAGACGAGTGGCCGGAACGTCGTGCTCGTCTGTGAATCAGGGTCGAACGAGCCGTCTTCCCACTGACCCACCGTCACCGTGACCGGCTCGCCGAACTGGATCGTCCCGCCGGCAAGCCGGATTTCGGTTGCTCGACTCGGATCCTCATACCGGTTGATATCTTTGAAGTTGTCGGCGAGCACGTCGAAGGCGCGTTCGACGTTCGTTACCTGTTCGGCCGCCTGTCGGTCGTTGAGGCCGCTAAATCCAAAGACGGTCGCGGCCGTGATCGTCCCGATGATAAGCGAGAAAACGAGGATATAGCCTAACGTCTCGCTTACCGCTCGGCTATCACTGCCGAAACGGTCAATTCCGGCAGAGCGTCGGCTCATGTACGAACCACCAACTGGTCGTCCTCGAAGACGAGTTGAATCGGCCCTCCGCTAAATCGGTCGTCGGCCTCAACGCTGACAGTGGTCGCCCGGTAAGGAACCTCGACAACAACGGTCGGATTCGATGCCTCCAAGACAATTCGGTCATCCTCGATATCGACGAGATAGCCCGTCCCAGCGACTTGCCGAGGCAGGGTTACATCGAGAACAACAGTCGCAGGCCCACCGGAGCCACGCGCATCAGCACGGGCGACCTGTGCGAGCTGGTCGGCCTCGCCGATATTTGCCGCCAGTTGGTTGCCAACGACGTCTAGCTCGCCGGCGACAACGCTTTGCGACTGGCTGCTCATCAGCCCGCCGGCCGCGGTGATGAGCGTCCCAAGCAGCAAGGCTGCGACGACGAGCGTGAGGACGTAGCCGACAGTCACCGAGACGGCCCGTGTATCCCGTGTGAACGGCCCATCACACGCAGGCCAACGGGGCAACACAGACCGACTCATCGCGGTTCACCCGGGGCAACCCGGACCGTGGTTTCAAAGTCGAGATCGGCCGTCCGGTAGGCGATATCGACGGTCACCGCGTAGACGGCTGGCTCTTGGTTGACAGCGTTCTCCGGGACTGTCGAATCATCGTCAACCATCACCGAAAACGTCCCGGAAGCCGCCTCACCGTTGACGAACGAAATCGAATCGGGATCGAATGACGGCCAGAGGCCATTGAGACACCGGACGGTTGTCTCGCCGTTCGCCAGCCGGTCGCTGGTAAGATCAATGGTCGTCTCGCCGGTGTCCTCAATTCGACAGCGGGCTTCCGGATCGCCGTCGTCGGTCACCTGGGCGACGATGACATCGCCGCTGTCTCGGTAGACGTACTGAGTGACGGTCGTTGTCGATGCGGAGTCACTGAGTTGGATGCCAAACGCACTGTCAGCAAGCTGACTCCCGTTTGGCGAGGAGAGCGAGACGAGGTCATCTGACGAGAGCGTTAGCGAAAACGCCCGTGCATCTGTCACGTCATCAACGAGCGTCCAGTTGGTACTGACCGAGTCAAACCGGGTGTCCTCGTCGGGTGGGTTCCACGTGAGCAACGTACCGCTCGTCGACGAACCATTCCGAGTCACCGAAACAGCCGCCCCACGTTGTGCCTGTTCGCGGGTGGGATGCGGACCAATGTCGGTTGCGGACTCCATCACAAATGAGTCGACGCCGGCTTCGACCCGGCTTTCGACATCACCGCCGCCATAGCGGTTTTCTCGCTCGATGAGGTCGCCCACCCCGGTGACGACCGAGCCACGCAGGGCAATCGCTTCCGTGCCATCTGCAGTTGTATCTCTGGTTGCGACGTTTTCGGTGAAGATGGCGGCGTTCAACAGCAGTGCAACGGTCACCAGGATCACACCCAGTGCAAGTCCAGCAATGAGCAACAGCTGTCCCCGACTCAAATCAGTTGGACGCTCGGGGGCACGGATCATTACATCCGCCATGTGACGATGCGCACCTCCAGGCGGTTGTAGACCAGTCCGTCGCCAACGTTCGGCGCGTAGAACGCACCCGGTTCGAGGTCGTCGAGTCGCGAGGAATCCGAGCCAGTCAGTTCGTTATCGCCGTAGAGCGTGACGCTGCGACTTGCCGTGACAGCGTTGTCACTTGGCTGGCCCATGTAGACCAGTCGATCAGTTCGCATCGACGGTGTCGACGTCTGGCTGTCGGCACGGTGATATCTCACGTAGACGTTGTAGGCGATTCGTTGCTCGGAAAGCGCCCGGTTGAGCGAATCCAAAAAGGCGGTTTCAGAGCCCGAAGAGGTGTAGTAGCCGACCTCAGGGCTCGCTTCGAACGCCCCTTCATCAGGATCCCAGTAGCGAACGGTTTCACTGAGCGAGCCATCTTCGATGCCCACAGAAAGCAGATCACCGGCCAATGCTCGCTGTTGGTTTTCGATGTGCTGATTCGACGTACTCGCAGACAGTGGTGTCACCGCGGTCGCCTGCATCGCAAACAGCAGGGCACCGATCAGCAAGATGGCGGCGATAAACGCTTCGAGGGTGTGCGCCTGCGCCCGTCGGTCACTGGTTACCATACTTTCACCACCAGCCGATAGGCGTCGCCATCGATCGAAACAACGCGGCTCGCGACCGATACGTCCGAGGGAACCCCCTCGGTTCCTCGGGTGAGCGTGTAGTCGGTTCCATCGACAGCGACCGTGTGGGGCTCACCACTCGTCGGCGAGTCAGACAGGTCACGAACCGCCACACTGACCGAGCGGTCACCGAGACCAAGTATCTCGACAAGCGGGTCGTCAGCGACGAAGCCACAGTCGCCGGCACTGCTGAGTGATCCGTTCGACCCGAAGAAAGCCGCCGTACAGGCGGTATCGAGAACCGAGGGAGTTGCCGGATCGGCCGCAAGCAGCGATCCCGAAAGGAGGTCTGCACTCCGGTCGGCGACGATCGGCGTGCTCCCTGCAGAGCCGGCGAATGGCTCGAACATCGTCGGCACGAATGCAAAGACGACGCCGACAGCAAGCAGAAAGACGCCCGCACCGATAGCGAAATCGAGAACCGTCTGTCCGCGAGAGTCGCTCGCGGGGAGTCGGGCCACGTCGCGAAAGCGACTCATCCAACCACCACCCAGACGGCCAGTGCAATCGTCTGCAGGATGACGATGAATTTGACACCGGCCATAATTTTCGCACTCCGAATGTACCCCGAAATCAGGCCCGCCAGGATTGCTTGAATCGTCACCGCATGGAAGAACAACAGTGACAACAGACTCGCATCAACGCCGCCACCGAAATCGGGACCGCCCTCGACGCCATCCGGACTGCCACCGGTTCCGCTTGCCTGGTCGGTGAGCCCCGCCATGACGTCGATAAACTGCGTCTGGAGGATCGCCATGACAGCCAAGAGCGTCAGATATGTCATCAGGATAATTGCGACCTGCATCCGGGTTCGCGAAATTCGCTCGCGATCGATGTCGTCTGCGTTTTCGCTGGCCTGAGCGGCCGTCCGAAGCACATCAGTGATCTGGCTTGAGGCCTCCTGGGCTTCGGTGATGAGTTTGACCGTCCGGGCGAGTCGCGGCAAGTGGTATTTGTTGTTGAACTCGATGAACGCCTCTCGCAGACTCACCCCGTAGTTTACTTTCGCATACATAATCTCGAACTCTTCTGCGAGCTTGCCGGTCGAGGTTTCTGCAACCGTCATAATCGACTCATAGAGCGTCTGTCCGGTGTCGTTCGCACTCGAGAGCTTTCGGAGATTCTCCGAGAGTTTGCTGGTGACTGCATGTCGTGAACGGATGTTCCACTAGAAGAAAATCGCCAACGGGATGCAGACGATGTAGACGGGAACGTAAATCCAGATGAACGTACTCCAGACGGGACGGGCAATCCACGAGCCGAGATCGAGCGGCGCACTCCCCGCAAGAATGGCGATCGTCAGCAACACAAGGGCGGCGGGAACGGTCAAAGCCAGTGTGTACAGCGGGTTATCGCGGAAAAACAGCTGTGGCGCACTGAGTAGCTGTTTGGTCTTGTGGGTTCCCTCGCGAGCTTTAATCCGGTCGAACACGCTGTAGGAACCAACAAAGCGTTCGACGAGGCCGAGATGGGTGAGTCCGGCTTTCGAGGTTTCTTCGAGACGGGTTGTTCCGTTTTTCGGCCGGAGGTAGCCATCACCCGGCTCATCGTGTTTGACCGTCGAAATAAGCACCAGAAAGCCGATTCCGACTAACGGAATGAGCACGTAAATCGTCGCATACAGCAGTCGCTCGTCGGCATTACCGAGCATGCTCATAATAACGAGAATGATGACGAGCAACAGCGGGAACAACGAGAGTGTCATGTACATCTCGCCGAAGAGTTCGAGGGTTTCGAGCGTCATCTCCTGTTCCTGTTTGGCCGTCCGCATGTGGGCGTTCTTTTTGTCCTTCAGGAACGCCTCCATGTTGCCACCGGAGTTGACGATCGAGAGCATGTCAGTCAGAAACTGCGAAAAGGGTTCGCTCGGCGTCTCCATCGACTGCTTGCGGATTGCATTACGGTAGTCGGTGCCGAAATACTCGGTTTCGTTGACGATGCTTTGGAACTCGCGGGCGACCTCGTCGTAGGTGTCTTCGGCGTCGGCCATCGCACGGAGGATTTCGAGTTGGTTGAGCCCGCCGACCGACAGCGCGTACATAAACGAAATGGCATCGGGCAGCAGGATGTTGATATTCCGTTTGCGCTCGCCGGCGACCGTGTAGGGAATCGCAACCAGCCCACCAAAGCCGACCGCCACGCCGATGGTTCCAAAAACAATCCCCGAGAGGCCGACAGTGATCGGGACGACGAGCGCACGGAGCAAACTAGCGGTTTCGGGTGTCGAAACCGGAATGCCGAGACTGAGCATTTCCGGAGAGAGCAGTCCGAACCGAAAAATACCGTAGCCGACGAGGGTCCCGACAATCCAGAGGACGACCCCGAGAATCGTACCGATAGCCAACGACCGAGAGAGGTAGTGTTCGACCGTGTCGGGCATTCGGGCTTCAGTGAGTTTCCGTTCAACATCACCAACAAAGTCGCTGTTATCATCGAACAGTAGTCCGAAAAGCGGGTAAAACGCATCCGCTAACACATCCCCATCCCGGTCGCGGCCGCCGGTTTTGAGACTCATCTATGACTCCGTGGACGGCTCGTCGTCGTCCTCACCTGTCGGTGTATCGGTGGATGTGACCTCACCGAAGCCCCAGCCCTCGATTGAGTTGGGATCTTCTTTCGCAGCCGGGTCGGCCTCGGTAGTCGTGTCGGCCTCGACGTCTGTGTTTTCTTCAGTAGTCGTGTCGTCCTCAGCAGTCGTGCCCCCCTCGACATCACTGCCAACCGCCTCAGTATCGCCCGCAGCGGCCGACGTTCCCGACTCGTCATCCGCCGTCTCAGTGGCCGACTCAACCTGCCGTTCGGCGTTCTCCCCAGCAATGTAGGTATCAAATAGGTTGTCAGCGTTGTCGCTGACATCGGTTTCAGTACTCTCGCTGTCGACGACATATTCTGCATCGGTGTTGCCAGCGGGTTCGGTGTCGCTGTCGACACCGGATTTGTCGGCGGCATCGTCACCGACGGCACCAGTTTCAGTGTCATCTCCAGTGTCGACTGCCGCAAACATCTCTTCGAGCGCGTCAGTCACCGAGCCGCCGTCGACACCGCGATACTCCTCGAATAGCGGTTCTGCTTTCGCAAGGATTTCGGCGGCTTGCTCACGCTGGTCGCTGTCTGGGTCCGGCCGTGGAACAAGCGCTTCGACATCGGGGTCGACATCGATCAACACCGACTCCATCTCACGGAGGTCTTCGAGACTCGCCGAGAGCGATTCGTTGGCCATGAGCGCGAGAATCGTCTCGGGGTCGTTGATATAGGCCTGCAACGTCGCCGCAACCTCGGTGTAAGTGTTGAGCCCGCGGTCGATGAGGTACGCGAGGACAACCCGGCGTTCGAAGAGTTCGTCGTCGAGCTCCTCGTGGCTCCAGCCGCGGTCGAACTTGATTTCTTCGAGCGTGTTCGACGCTCCCATCTCGAAGTATTCGTCATGTTCGGCCTGCCACTGGTAGATGTCTTGGACGTTGATTTCGTCGTTTTCGGCGTCGTAATGGTTGATTTCGGTAAGCGACTTGTTCCGACGGACCTTCTTGCCCTGAACGCGGGTCGAGGTCTGAATCGACACCAGATCGAGCGCCGAAAACATCGTCTTCGAGACGTTGATCGGCTGGGTGGTAAAGCGCTTGAGGACCTCGCCCACGGAGTCGGCGTGGAACGTCGTGTAGGTGGTGTGACCCGTCGACATGACCTGAAAGAGCGTCCGACCCTCCTCGCCACGAATCTCACCCATCACAATGTAGTCGGGGCGCTGGCGGAGTGCCGCTTCGAGGAGGTCGAACTCGTCGATATCACCCTTGTCGTCCTCGGTAAACGAGGGTCGGGTGACGCTGGCGATCCAGTTGCGCTGTGGCAACTCGACCTCGCGGGTGTCCTCGATCGAGACGATTTTCGTGTTCGAGGGGATGAACAGCGAGACGGCGTTGAGCGAAGTCGTTTTTCCTGAAGCGGTCCCGCCGGCGAAGATGAGCGATTTGTCGTTTTCGATCGCTAGCCAGAGGAACGCCATCTCGTCGAGCGAGAAGGTCTTCCAGTTGATGAGATCGATCGGCGTAAAGGGGACCTCTTTGAACTGCCGGATCGTGTAATTCGTTCCGTGATCCGACACCTCTCGGCCGAGCGTTAGCTGTGCACGCGAGCCATCCGGAAGTGTCGCATCGACCTGTGGCCGCCGCTTCGAGATACCTTTGCCCGACCGTTGGGCGAGTTTGACGACGAAATCGTCGAGTTCACGCTCGCCGTGGATGATATTTGAGATGATCTGTTCGTAGCCGAATGGTAGACGAACACCGGCGAGTTGTAGCCGTCACAGGAGATATCCTCGACGTTGATGTCGTGTTTGATCGGGTCGATTCGCTCATAGCCGATGAAATCACGCTGCAAGTAGTAGAGCAGCTTTTCGACCTGGTACTCGGTGAGCGTGTCGGCGTTTTCGGCGACAACCGCAGGCTCCGGACGGGCTGAAATGCCCTCGAGTTCGTGAGTCGGCGGTTCGACGAGGTCGGCCACTGCCGGGTCGTCAGTTTCACCTACTGGCTCGTAGCCAAGGCTGTAGAGCAGTTCACCAATCGAACTCTCGGGATCAGGATCAACCCGGTAGGCGTCGGGATCGAGTCGGTCCGGCATGATCCGGGCATGGAATGGCGGGCGGTCGGCCGAATGGGTCGGCCGGGATCGCGAACTGAGGTACTCTCCGTACCGGGTTCCGTCCGCCGCGCTGGCTGTTGCTGACGCCTCAGTGGGTGTCGAAAGCGCGGCCTCAATCCGTCCGACCGGCTCGTCGAGCGACATAAGCGCAGTTTCGAGCCGATCGAGCGCGCCGTTGTATCGTGTGGCCAGTGCTGGTGGCAACGCCGCCAACTGGTTGCCGAACGAGCGACCGGAACCAGTCACATAGAGGCCATACCGGGCCAACAGCCGGTGGGTTTCGGTGACAATAATCTCCCGACGATGGGACTCTTCTGCAGCGTTCGTTCCCTGATCGCCGTATTTGATTGCCGTTCGGAGTTTCCCGGTGAGATACGTTGAGACCTCGTGTTCGATCTCGTTGCGAGCGGGCTCGACCGCGTAGTATTTGGTCTCGTTTTCCTTTGTTGAATGGAAAATAATAACGAACGCATAGGGCTTGTTGACCCAGTAGCGTTCAATCTCGCGAAAATGGGTTTTTTTCGCCATCGGAACCGCCTTTTCGAGGTCATACCGGTTGGTAACGGTGGTCGTTCCGGTCTCGGTCGAAAAGAATTCGTCTTCATCGAAATCTTCGCGGATTTCAACAGTGCGTTCGTCGACCAGTGCCGAAAGCTGCTCGGCGGTATCTGCGCCGGCCGCAAGCATTGATTCAAGCGAGTCGGCAGCAAAGCCGAGTGCCTCGCTTTGGTCGAAACGAATAATCTCGCCTGCTTCCGTCCGTGGGCGGCTGCCATCAGGCTCATAGTAATATTGCCGTTTGTAATGTTCCCACAGCCAGGTGTCTTTGACGACCGGTGTCGTTTCGGGGTCACAGAACGCCTCAAAAAAGGCGTCGAGGCCGACTACGTCGGTAGCGGCCTCCTCGACGGCTTCGGTAGCCGACGCGGGATGAAAGCCAAGTCGGTCGCGGACGGCGGTTTCAGTCGATCCGAGTTTGGCCCAGTCAGCAGCGTCCGGCTGTCTCGGACCATCGTCACCGTCAGCCGATTTGCGGGCGCGCCAGCCGCTGGCTGACTCCGCGGCGTTGTTTTCAGCGGCTTTCAGTCCCGCATAGAGGGTTGTACTCGACCCAGCAGGGCCGTACGCTTCGAGATACTCCTGCCACGTGTACTCGCCGACTACAACAGGGGTGTCCGGTGACGACGCCAGTGAGTCGGGCCCGTCACCGTCAGACGTTGCAGCCCCGCTCTCTGCGTCGTCAACTGCCATGAGCCGACCTATCGCGTGAGAACGTATATACTTCTGGGAGCCACTATCATGTCTGATACTGGGAGATGAGCCAGTGGGTGATGCGCGATCGCGACCGGCGACACCCCCAGTGCCGAATAGCGCTCTTAGTCCGAAGAATTGAATGTGATTGCTGACAAATCCGCTTCAAGTTCGGTCGTATAAGCGTTGTATCGGTCGACAAAATCGTTGACATCGCCTGCAAGCTGTCGCACATCAGGGGCCGATGGGGGCCCGTACTGTGAGAGCAAATAGAGTCCACCTTCCCCACCAACTCGCAGATATGAGACACGGCCTTCCTCCCATTTGAGCTCCCAGCGCGTGCCGTCGACGGTCGTCGAAAACAGCCCGTAGTTGGTTCCCTCATACCGGTAACACTGCTGGGCGATGTCGGTACAGACCGCCTGAATGGCCGAGACAATCCGGTCGCGTTCGGCGACAACCTCCGCTGTCGAGTGTACCTCGGGAAACGCCGTGTCGACATCGGCAAGCAGTCCATCACGAGAGTCGACAAACGCGTTGTAGGCGGCGACGAAGGCATCGTAATCTCTCATCGCTTCCTGGAGCGCCGTGGGCTCTGGGGGCTGTTTGGTCGAAATCACGTAGGTTTCAGCCCCCGAGCGTCCCTCGAACAACAGAAATTCGAGCCGGCCAGCTTCGTATTTGACCGTCCACTCCCCGCGGTCAGTTCTGAATGTCTGGCGACCATAATCACCACCCGCTAAGAGGGCGAGCTCACGAGCAATACTCCCGGCGTGCGAGCGGACTGCTTCAACAAGCTCATCGCGCTGGGAAATGACTGGCTCGGTTGTCGCCGGCTCCGTGTCGAGGCCGTCAGTCATACGAAGATTGTACGAACAGTGAACAGATAAACCGGTCGGCACAGGCCACCGAGTGAGACCCATTGCGGTACGACCCACATGATTAAGCGCCCTTACACACATTATTTATCATGGGAGTTATTAGCGATCAACAAGTAGCCCGACTCCGGGGAATATTCGACCGACAGCTCGATGTCGGCCTCCATCACGGTGCACAGCTCGCCGTCTATGTTGGTGGCGACCTCGTCGTTGATTTCGCCGGTGGCACGGTCAGTCCGGATGGGCCGGCGACGAGGGCCGACACACCGCATCTGCTGTTTTCCTGTACAAAACCGTTTGTCGGTGTCGCGCTCCACCAGCTGGTTGAAGCAGGCGATCTCACGTACGATGACCGCGTCGTCGACCACTGGTCAGGCTTTGCCGATGAGGGGAGCCAGAAGGCCGAAATCACCGTTAAACAGGTGTTGAGCCATACCGCTGGAATTCCGTATGGCCCGTTCGACGAGGCCCCCGATCAGTGGCACGACTGGGAGGCAGCCATGGAGGCGATGGAAGCGATTGAGCCGGTTTTTCCCCCGGGTGAACAGCCCGCCTACCACGCGTTCAATTACGGCTGGCTCGTCGGGGGACTGCTTGAGCGACTCACCGGCGACCCGGTTCGAGAGGTCGTTGCCGACCGGGTGTTCGAGCCCCTCGGGATGACCGAGACATCCATCGGAGTCGACACAGACGCCTCCGACACCGTCGCAACGCTCCATGGATTCGAGGAGTTCGATCGCTGTCGAGATGCCGGCGAAGGGCTCAACATTCCTGCCTCGGAGTCGGCCGCTGTCTTCAACGAAGAACGGATTCACCGAGCCGTGATCCCGGCGGCAAACGGGATCGGGACCGCACGCGACATGGCTCGATTTTACGCCTGTATGGCCAACGGCGGCAGCCTTGATGGAACCCGTCTGCTCGAGGCCGACACGGTCGAACACGCAAACGCCACGCACGCAGAAACCGAATCCGATGGCACGTTGTCGCGACCCGCACGGTACGGACTCGGCTTTTGGACGGGCGGGCTGTCGAATGACATGTTTGGCACCATCAGTCACGAACGGCAGTTCGGCCACGCCGGGCTGGGCAGTATCTTCGGCTGGGGTGATCCCGAACTGAATGTCGGCTTTGCGTTCGTCTCGAACGGGATTCGCGAAGAGTCCTATGAGCATGCCGCCCGCGTCAACGTCTTAAGCGATGCGGTTCGATTGGTACTGGCTGACTGAGTCGATCCGAAACCAGACACAAACACCCGTAGAGAGACCGACAGTATCAGACGGGCCGCCCTCCGGGCAGGCTATCTTTTTGTAACCGGTTCGTGATAGTTGATTATGGCAACAGTGTCGCTATCGGAACCACAGGTCCTCGCACACACGAAGCGGACACTGTTCGATGACGCCACGGAGGGTAGCTATGCGGTTGTTGATACCCAATTTGCCCGCGACGAGTGGCGGGTTGGCGAGCCGATCGAACCCGCGATCCACGAGATACTCGCACCGTTCAATCACGTCATCGTCGGCGGTGGCTACCCGGATCTCGTCGGGGTCCGTCAGTTGGACGCTGGGTTTGTGGCCGTCGAGCGGGTTGGCGAAGAACCACAACTGATTGCCATTGAGGCGAAAGGCTACGACCAACACGGTCGCGTTGACACCGAACGTGGCATTGTTCAGGCCTACGACCGGCTTCACGAGGCCAACGTCGTCTTTCTTGCAGCCCCAGTGGAAGCGATTTCGCAGACTGATCGGACACTAGCACGAGAGCTTAATGTGGGCGTGCTCGCGGTGGATGCGACAGGCGCTGTCGAGCCACTCGAAACGCCGCGAGTAGTCGGAGCCCGGAGTACAGACTCAGCGCATGCCATTCGGTTTCAAGCCAGCGCACAGGGCGTTGCTGACGCCTCATTTGGACTCAACCATCCGAAAAATTATCTGGGTTACCCACTGGCGTTGTATGCGGACGAGCCGACAGAACAGGTTCTCTCAGCGTATCGCGTTGTTGGTGCGACGGACGCAGCCCGCCGAGGAGCGGCATTTCTCGATCTGATCGACAGACATCCACGTCGCGACCGGCTCACACCGCTTGGTGAAGAAGTCGTCAGATTTGCACAGCGCAGATATGGCTCGGTAGAGGCTGCACTGTCAGAATTCGACGCGTGGTACCGGTCCCCAACGCGATTTGTCGAGGCAGCTCCTGCGTGGGGACAGCTCGCCAGGCAGATCGTCTTTCAGTATCCCGCAACCCAGTTGCTTGTCGAAACACTACAGAACCTTCACGAGGATCAACAGCCCGCACCGACGCTCAATGAATTCGTCACGGCGCTCTACACCCTCCAGCCGAGCTTTACGATCGAACTCTTTGTTCGTGGTGATGAAGCAACCCGACGACGGGTGCTGACACCGGATGGCGAGCTCAGATATGAGGAGCTAGTCGACGGACACATCTATCACTCACCAACCGTCTTTCAGCTCAAAACGATGTTGTATCACGTCGGACTGCTGACCGAGCGGGGTCGCGAACCAACACGGCTTGATCCCACGGGAGACGTCTGGGCACTTCGCGAACCGGTGTAACGAGTCTCGACTTAGTGATCGGCTCCACCGGTAGCGTCGTGGTCGGCTGCAGGCGTGACCGTCGCCCGAAGAAGCACGGTTGCAAGCAGTGCCATCAGCACGACCCCGATCGGAATCGGAACCCCCCCGAAGCCGCCAGTCCAGACGAACCCGGTTGCCACCGCAAAGCCGGCTGCGGCGAGCCCGAGCAGCCCACCCATAATCCGGACCGGATGAATCGGCGCGGCTTCGAGTCGTGTCTCGTTGAAATAATACACTACCGAGAAACCCAGCCCAACGAGCACGACAAGAGCGCTTGCGCCCCAGACAAACGTGGCGGTCTCGAGACCCAGTCCCGACTGGAGGCTGATTGCACGGAAGACTGATCTGGCAGCAAATCCATCGACATCGTCACTGAAACCGGCCGTATACTGGAGTTCGGCAAACGGAAACCGAACGAACAGAACCCAGCCACTGTCGGCCAGCGAGCTGTAGGTGATGTTCCACGGCAAGAGCGCGGTGAGCCACGCTGACAACACCGCAAGCGGGCCGGCGTATTCGGCATCAACCCAAACCATTGTCAGTCGAAGGCCGCCGACTGCGCTAAAAGCTGCCGGGATCTACTCGGCTCGCCGACAACCGCCGACAGTGGATAGTCGACGAGTCGATGCCAGTCTCAGATGGATCGATGGCAGCGTCAGACGGGCGTCAAGTTGATACAGCCGGACACCGAACAGAGTAGTACCGAATGCGGCGTGAACACTTCGACCTCGACGTACGCAATCTCGACTGGCTTACAGCCGGTGGCGACCCCGAGCAGCCGGTCGCACATATTCAGTTTTCGGGACCAAAAGACGAACTTATTGAGCGACTGACTGCAACCGATGGATCACCACTCGATGCTGGAGAAATCGATGTCGCCTTTCGGCTCCGCGACCCGTTCGAAGAATCAACAGCAGCCGCCGGTGTTGTTGGCGTTGCCAACCGGTTTACGGGTGATTTCGTATTCGAAACAAACGAGAGTGCCGAAGACGTCTTCGAATTCATTCACGCGGCCCGTGAGTACGGCCAGCAGGCCAATCGGCCGGACGGACGGTACCGAATCGAACTCTCGATTGTCGGTGACGAGACGGTGACCTACGAGAAAGGGACGTTTCTCGTCTATGATGACACCGGCGACCTCTTGCGCGAACAGAGCCTGATTCCCTCGGGCGTCGAGCTCTGAGTCGGCTTCATTGGTAGCCTGCACCGATGCCAAGACGACAGTTAGGGCCGCGGGTCGGCCCGAATGAGTAATTCAAACCGGACAACATATACTGCTGGTCGAACCTACCAGTGGGTGTGAGAAACGTCACCGACCGAACGAGCAATCCGTTTGGCATGCGGCCGTCGTGTCCCCAATTCGTACCGGGCTATGGCGACGCAAACGCTGATTTTCACGTTATCGGCGACCACCCACGGGTTCACGGCGGGATCAACACCGGTGTGCCATTTACCGAAACAGCTGGTGCCAAGCGCTTGCAGGCCGTGTTACAGGCAACAGGGCTGCTCGAAACCACCGGCAACGAGCCTGTCGTCAACGGGACGTTCTTTTCGTATCTCCACATGTGCGTTCCCGAACCCGACGAATCGCCGACGGCCACTGACTATACCGATATGGAGCGCTTTTTTGATGCTGAGCTCCGGGCGATCGCTGCCCACGTGCTGTTTCCGGTCGGCGAGCGGGCGACACGCCATGTGCTCGAACAGTATACCGCACGGGCCTGGAAGACCGAGGTCGATATGGACCGGCTCCACGGTACTGAACTGCTCGGCAGCGGCTGGCTCGTCATCCCGATCAAAGACCCCGAAACGTGGGACGAGACAGGCACCGATGCCGAGCGGCTGGGTGCGGCAATCAGCAACCTCACCGCAACCGACTTCAGACGCGAAACTGATTTGGGCCGCTTTATCGCCGGCAGTGACCCATACTACGTTCGGTAAGGTGGGCAGTTCCCCGGACCACCACGTTCGTACATGCCAACAGACCACACAGCGAGGAGACGAACGTCAGGCAAACACATGCCGAAACCGAACAATCACCAAAATAGAAGTCCTACATACAGAAATCGGCCAGAAACAACAGTAGCTCTGGCCAAATTTGGCCTAACAAAAGGCTTTTTGCATACATGCGTTCAATAATTGGTTGGCGCACTGACGAAATAGTGTCAGCAGCGCCGACACGCTGTGGACTAGTGCTCCCACAGTGGCTTGGTCAGTCACGGCCCGCTGGCGCCACCTCAGTGTCGATGCAGCTTTCACCGGCATGCATCGGCACCGAGTCGGCGGCAGTGGCTGTTCGGACAGCAGCGTTGTTATTTTGATACCACTGGCGTTTTGACAACGAAACACTGAAACAGCGAACCGCCAAAGAAGGGCCATGGAACTGCGGGTCATTGAGAAAACCGACGAGGAACTCCGCATCGAGATCGCCGGTGAGGACCACACGTTTATGAACGTCCTCAAAGGCGCACTGTTGGAAACCGAGAACGTCTCGGCGGCAACCTACGACATGAATCCCGAACAGTCCGGCGGACAGACTGATCCGGTGTTGTCGATTACGACGGTCAACGGACTCGACCCACTGGACGCACTCGCCGAGGGTGCGAGCAGTGTTCGAGAGACGGCGGACGCCTTCACTGACGCGTTCAACGCGGCAGCCTAATCGGTATTCCCGAGTCAGCAGTCGCACATATCCGGTTCACAACACGAGAGATCATCGAGAAACATGTTTGCTTCGCGGTACGGGTTCAGCGGTTCGGTGTCGACACCGAGTCGTTCACCGATTGTTTCAGCAATAACGGGAAACCGTGCACGGAATTTGTAAATAAAACAGAATTTGACACCGTTGTGGACAACGTCAGGCCCCGAAAGAAACAGTCCCGGGGTCGTCGTCGACTCATCACGATCAGTGAGATCAATGTGCCCGCCGTCATCCACACGCTCAAAGCAGGGTTCGATCGGTCCGAGAACGGAGTCGAAACCGGTTGCAAGAATCGGTCGGTTTGGCGTCCAGTGGTGGACGCGGTCGCCGTCGCTGTCGATGCCGTAGACATCGAAACCAGCGGGTTCGGCCCCAGCCTCGGCTGTTGTGGGCTCGATTGACTCGATTCGAATGCCGCCCAAACAGTGTAGTCGGTCGGTTTGGCGGGCAGATGCAATCCGCTCGTGGGTGAACGGTGAGAGCGATTCGCTTGGGTCGGGGTGGCGGAATGCCCAGGGCGCACCGGAGTCAACGACGGTTGCCTCGAATCCGGCGGCAGTCAGGCCACAGGCAGCATCCATACCGCTTTCGTAGCCACCGATCACGAGAAATGAGTCGGAGCCGGTAGCCGCTTTTTCACGGCTGGCAAACTCGGCAAACGAGTCGATCTCGGCGTAATGGATCGCATGCGACGCCCCCTCGAACGGTGTCGACGCCGGTGCACCGAAGTGGCCTGCCGCCCAAATGACAAACCGACTGCAAATCGGCCCCTGTGTCGTCGTGAGCGTAAATCTATCAGTGGCTTCGTCCGCACCGCCCCCATCGAAGGCGACGTGTTCAGGCTGGGCCGCGGATTCGACACCCGAGGTGACCTCAGTTACGTCGACGCCAGTTGTAATTGAGAGCTCGTGAAACTCGGCCGCGCGTTCGAGATAATCGGCATATTCGCCACCGGTTGGATGTTCGCGGCTGAGCGCAAACGCCGGCGAGCTATCCGGCGTAACGGCATTGAGATCAGCAAGCCCGAAGCTGTTGGCAGGAAACGAGGGCGTCAGCAGCCGGGTTTCCTCGGGCCACTGCCGGAACGAGTGGCCGATGGCCTCGCGGTCGACAATGAGCGTCTCGAGTTCGAGATTCGAAAGGGCAACACCCATGCCGATTCCCGCCGCTCCAGCGCCAACGATGACGACGTCATAATAGCGGCCGCTCACCGACATTTCTTCACTCCGTTTGTAGCCGCAGCAGTACGACACCAGTCAGCCATTGCTGTGACTCCCTGTTCGCATGGATACTAGCTTTCGCCCAAAAATAATAAGAGTTGATACTTCAACAGTTGTTTTTCACAACTTGCTACCGACACTGCTCGAGATTGACCACGGTGTCGGCATTGACGGTAAGCCAGTGGGTCATCTGTTCTTGGGGTGCGAGATGCGGAAGCGAAACAGTGTACTCGCTGGTTCCATCGGGAGTAGTTGTTGTCTGGCCCGCGAAAATTACGTCATCGAAGTTTGATTGGCCGGCCTTGAGCCGCAACAACAGCGGTTCGGACACGAAGCTACTGGGGGGGTGATTGGGGGAGGGCACAACTGTCCAGTCGGTCGGACGGATAAAATCGATTGTGGTTCCGGTTAGCGTCGGACCGGAATCTGTCGGTCCTGCAGTCGTTGTTTTACCTCATCAATTGAATATTCGTCAAAGTGGAAAATCGAGGCCGCAAGGCCGGCGTCAGCGTTGGCCTGCTCGAAGACATCACCCATGTGATCTGGGTTGCCACAGCCTGACGACGCGATCACCGGCGTCGAAACGTTGTCACAGACAGCCTTTGTGAGCGGGATATCGTAGCCGTCTTTCATCCCGTCGGTATCGATAGAATTGACAAACAGCTCGCCTGCACCGCGTTTTTCGGCCTCAATAGCCCAGGAGACGACGTCGATCCCGGTTCCCTCGCGGCCGCCTTTGATCGTACACTCAAACCAGCATTCTTCGCCATCGACGGTCACGTACTGGTCGCCCTCGTCATCAAACCGGCGGCGGGCGTCGACCGAAATAACGATACACTGACTTCCGAAAGCGGTTGCCCCTTCGGTGATGAGCTCGGGTCGCTGGAGTGCCGCGGTATTGATCGAGACCTTGTCGGCCCCGGCGCGAAGCGTCTCTTTGATATCGTCTTTCGTTCGAATGCCACCGCCGACGGTCAGGGGGATGAAACACTCGTCAGCGACCGCCGAGACGGTTTCGAGCATTGTCTCGCGGCCCTCCGCCGAGGCGGTGATGTCGAGAAAAACGAACTCGTCGGCTCCCGCGTCGTTGTAGGCTTTCGCCATTTCGACGGGATCGCCGGTGTATTTGAGATCCTCGAAGTTGACGCCGGTGTAGACGGCCGCGTTGCCGTCGTCGTCGAGGTCGACGTCGATACAGGGGATGATGCGTTTTGTCAGCATTGAATACCAGTTGGTAGGATGGTTACTGGTTTCACCGTTTCGGCACGGCTGGTTCCCGGCGACGACAACCGCAGCGACAGATTACTGCTTGAATGCGGCAGCCACAAGCAGCGGGAAGACAAGCGTCGCTTCGGCTTCGACCTGCGTATAGTTGGTTTCGGCTTCTTTGATTTTTCCCCACGAGACGGCTTCGTTCGGCGGCGCACCTGACAGCGAGCCGTCGCCCTCCATCCCGGTCGAAATGTAGACGACGTAATCCGCGCCGCCGCGGAAGAGGTTCGTCATGATTGCGTGGTGTTTCGGAACCCCGCCGCCGACGGCGATCAGCCCCGTGGTGTCGGCCAGCAGGCCGTTTTCGATGAGCGCGTCGTAGTCATCGAGAATCTCGATACCGATCTCAGAGTCGTAGCCCTGCTTGTAATAATACAGGAAGTTGCCGACTTCGGCATCGGTCAGCGCCGGACAGAAGACGGGCACGTCGTTGTCGGCAGCCTGTTTCAACACCGAATCCTCGTCGTCTAAGGTTTCGCCCAACTCGCGGGCGAAGTCGGTTGGTGTTCGGATTTTTTCGTCGGCAAAGAAATCCTCAAAGAAGTCATAGAGATACTGTTCGAGCCAGACGTAGCGGTCGGAGGGCACGTAGATGTTGCCCAGACGATTAATTCCCTGTTCGCGGAGTTCGGCCTCATCGGCCTTCCACTCGCCCATTTTGAACGGTCGGGCCGTCTTGATGACATCCTCGGTCAGCGAGCCGGAGGTGGTGATAATCACGTCGACGTAGCCCTCGCGAACGAGATAGGCAACGGTCTCGCGGAGTCCCGAGGAAATGATATTCGAGGTAAACGTGAGATAGACGGTTGCGTCGTCTTCCTGCATTCGCTCGGCAATATCGATGGCTTCGGCGAGCTGGGTTGCCTGAAAGCCGGTCGTCGCGTAGCTTTCGAGCAGCTCGGTGAAATCGAAGTCGCCGCGGAAATCATAGCCGCGCACGTCTTCGGTGTCGGGCTCGTTGTCGCTGCCCGGAATGACGTGGTCGCGCGTGTCGCCGTCTGTGTCGTCCATACAGAGGGCTATCGCTACTCGGATTTGAACGCCTCGGGTTTGGGTCGTCGGAGTTTCCATTCCAGTTTGCGATGCGAGAGCCGTTCGTTTCATACCGGAATAACAGATCAGGTGTATATTCACTACGCTCGAAAATAGGTGGTCACGGTGATCAGGTACTGATACCCTAAGAGAGACTCGCTACTGTCGCACAGTCTAAACCCAAAGCCCCGGAGTTCGTCGATCAAGTTACCGTGCATCCGTGAGGAACTGGGTGCGCTGCAGGACGAAGTCATCAGCGAAGACCGAAACCTCACCTTCGGTATACACCCAGACGGTGATGTCTTCGAGTTCACGGTCGGCCTTGAAATACTCACACTGATTGCGGTAATCAGTCCACGTCACTTCCCAGATTGCGAGATGATTCTCTGGGCCCCCATCTGCGTGTTGTACACCAATCCATGCCTGGCCATCACCAGACATGTTGAGGCGCGATTGTGCGCACAACCGGTATTCTGCATCCGGCAATAATACTGCATCAAGGTTCTGTTCGACATAGTCGTTGTCAATATCGCCATCTTCGTCAACCTCAGTGCTGTTGAGTTGAACAGCATTTGATCCATCTACCCCTTCTCCCTCGGCGATCTTGCCGTCAGCGAATCTCCAACTGGCATTGCCGTCCGCAAAATCAGGGTTCTCAATGAGGTTCTCGCCGTATGTCATCGGTGCCGTCAGTTCCCGGAGATCATCGCTAAATCCGAGGGCGACTGCTCCGACCGTCGCCGCAATCACGACAACGAGCGCGACGAGGAGGACTGTGCCGACAACTGGTGTTACACCTCGGTCGTCGACGTTTTTCATTATGCGTCATATATACGTGCGATATAAATAAGTTTTCTGATAAATGTGGTCTGTAGTATCTGAGATACGGTAGTTGGACAGTTGTCACTACTTATATCAGATCGTTTTGCAGATACAACTGGTATGTTCTGATAATATTCGTCAATGCCTCGGGTTCAAACCACACAGCAGAGACAGTGTTTCAGCCAAGTTTCCAACAGCCAATGTGGCTATCGTTCCCGCAACCGCTTTTGACAGACCGCCTCACTTCGATGTCAGCCGATAGATCCGCGCTTCCCACGGCCGAAGATCGAAGGCTGCCGCCTCAACGTCGGTTGCGGTCTCGTCGGCCCCGTAGTTCGACAAGAGGAGTTCAGCCTCCATTTCGTGTGGGTCGAAATCGACTTCTTCAGCGGGAATCCAGGTGTGACCCTCCCATTCAGCGAGATTGAGCGTCACCAACAACCGTTCGTCGCCCAAGGTCCGGATGTAGGACCAGACTTCCTCGTGTTCGTTGATGAGTACGTCATAACGACCGTACACCATCACGTCGCTCACGTCGCTCTCTTTGCGGAGCTCGATCAGATCGCGGTAGTAGTGCCAGATCGAGTCAGGATCATCGCGGGCGGCTTCGACGTTGATCTCGTCGTGATTCGGGTTGACGCCGAGCCACGGCTCGCCGTCGGTGAAGCCGGCCTGCGGCGCGTCGCTCCACTGCATCGGCGTCCGAGCGTTGTCACGGCTGTTCTGTCGGAGGCCGTGTTTGACCTGTTCAAAGCTCTCGATCTCGCCGCTATCGAGCGCGTTGCGGACCGGATTGATTGTTTCGACATCGCGGAACTCATCGAGCGAATCGAACGGATAGTTCGTCATCCCGATTTCTGCGCCCTGGAAGATGTAGGGCGTCCCGCGAAGCGTAAAGATGAGCGTCGCCAGCAGTTTCGCGGACTCCTCGCGGTACTCACCATCGTTGCCGAAGCGCGAGACCAGCCGTGGCTGGTCGTGATTGCTCAGATAGATGCTGTTCCAGCCGTCTTCAGCCAGCCCGTACTGCCAGCGGTTGAACACGTCGCGGAGATCATTGAGCGTCCACTCGTTCGTCTCCCAGATCTTTCCGCCGTGATCGAGCAGGACGTGATCGAAATGAAAGAGCGTCGACAGCGGGCCATCGCGGCCGACGTACCGTTTTGCGGTCTCCATATCCATGCCCTGGCCGATCATCTCACCGAGCGCGAAGACATCGCGCTCGGCGAGCACACGCTCGTGCATTTCGTCCATGAACTCGTGGATTCGCGGCCCGTCGATCGAGTCCCACATATTGCTCGTATTGGTCGGTGGGTCGTGATCGGTGACCTCGGGTGGTTTCGACAGCAGGTTGATGACGTCCATCCGGAAGCCATCGATTCCCTTCTCGAGCCACCACTCCATCATCTCGAAAATCTCGTCGCGAACGTCGGGATTCTCCCAGTTGAGATCCGGCTGTTTGACATCGAACAGATGGAGATACCATTTGCCGACATCCTCGTCGTAGGCCCACGCCGGCCCCCCGAAAAACGAGCCCCACTCGTTCGGCGGCGCTTCGTCTTCGGGGCCGTGGTGGCCGGTAAAGCCCTCAACGTCGGTTCGGCCGTGTTTCCAGATGTAGTAGTCGTGATACTCGCTTTCAGGATCGCGACTGTTGACGAACCACTCGTGTTCGTCAGAGGTGTGGTTGACGACGAGATCCATGATGAGCTTGATATCTCGGTCGTGAAGGCCATCGAGGAGGTCCTCCCAGTCGGCCATCGTCCCGAATTCAGCCATAATCGACTGGTAGTCGGCGATATCGTAGCCGTTGTCGGCGTTTGGTGACTCATAGACCGGGTTGAGCCAGATGATGTCGACGCCGAGATCGTCAAGATAATCGAGCTTTTCGATAATGCCAGGGATGTCGCCAACGCCGTCACCGTCGGTGTCATTGTAGCTTCGGGGATAGATCTGATAAATAACAGATTCCTTCCACCAAGCGCGATCAAGTAACTGTTCGTCAGGGGACGTTTCGCTCATATATAGCTGTGATATGGCTGGTGGTTTAATAGGTATGGCTTTAGGGCGTGCTGATACTCGAATAAATACGTGTATTTTAGTAGCCAACCGCCTAGCAGTCAGCTATGGCAGATCACGCACACGAAGCCGACCCCGATGCACGGGTAACCTCACCAATGCAGGACTTTACGACCCAACAAGCGATGATTGGCGGTGCTGTTCTTCTCGTCGGCCTGCTCGTCGTCTTCGGGATTCCGCTGCTGTTCGTCTAACAGCGATTCCGGCGGCCCCAACCAGTATTCACAGCGACTCAATAAACGAACAGTAGTCGCCACCGCCGTTTTTCCCGACTGAACAGAACTCACCGCCAGTGGCTCCTTCGCGTGGATACCACGCCAGTGGATGGTCCGCAACGAGGTCGACGGCGACGCGTTCGCCGAGTTCGAAGTCCTCGACGTGGTTGTGGAGGCAGTGAACCGTATCGCCGCTGTCGAGATCGACCCGGTAGATGAACGAGGGACCGACATACTGCCGGGAGGCGACTTCGCCGTCGGTCTGTTCGTCGGCTGCCCGGCCAGCGCGCAAATCATCGGGTCGAACAAGCACGTCGACAGCGATTCCTTCGTACTGCTCGGTGTAGCCGTCGAGCGTCTTTGCGTCGAAGGTACCGAGTCCGGTTTTGAGCACGCCGTCGTAGACGTAGCCCGTCAAAAAGCTCGCTCGGCCGAGGAAGGAGGCAACGAACCGTGATTTCGGCTGTTCGAAGATCCGCTCGGGTCGGTCGAGCTGTTCAATCCGTCCGTTGTTCATGACGGCAACACGGTCAGAGATCGACAACGCCTCCTCTTGATCGTGGGTGACAGAAATGGCGGTCACACCGGCGGCTTTGAGAATCGAGCGGACTTCCTCGCGCATCTCGACGCGGAGTCTGACATCGAGATTCGAAAACGGCTCATCAAGCAACAGGACTTCGGGTTCGGGCGCGAGCGACCGGGCAAGCGCAACGCGTTGTTTCTGCCCGCCAGAGAGCTGTTCGGGCGATTTTTTCCCGTGTTCTGGAAGGTCGACGAGCTCGAGCATCTCGTCGACACGGGCTTCGGTGTCCGCAGCGTCGAGTTCCGAGAGCCCAAAGGCGATGTTTTCGCGAACCGAAAGATGTGGAAAGAGCGCGAAGTCCTGAAAGACGATGCCGACATCACGGGCTTCGGGGGCCGTTGCGCTGTCAGCGTCGGCGACGAGTTCGTCATCGATCGTGATCTGTCCGCCGGTCGGGGTTTCGAGCCCAGCAATCATCCGGAGCGTCGTTGTTTTGCCACAGCCAGAGGGTCCGAGTAGCGTCAACAGCTCGCCGCGTTCGACAGTGAGTGAAATCTCTCTGACGGCTGTCTCGCTGCCGAAGGCTTTGGTGACGCTATCGAGATCTAAAATCGGTTCGTCAACGACTGTCTCGGCCGATGACCGCGGGTTCGTGGACGGCTGTACCGATGACTGAGTGAGATGATTAGCGTTTGACATACAATCGGGAAGCGGTGGTGATTCGACTGCAAGTAGCGACGGCCACGCCTGCTGAATCCGGGGAAGAGGTCTGCAGGCAGCGGCTGTCTTCGACCATTCGTTGTCAAACACATACTTTAGGATACCCTAAAAGCGTATCGCTTACACGAGATACCACCCATAGAGCGGCCCGAAACGATATTTCCAGTCGGGACCGACCAACAGCCCTATCACCAAGCCACCGAATCGGATATGTGAAGCAAGTGGGTGTCGACGTAGGATACCGACACCCGTGCGCTTCACGATACTACCGCTCCGAGAGCTATTAGTCTCCGATATGTAGATGGCATATTGCTCGTTTCTTGCACAACATGCTGATGAGGAACGGGGCGATCAACGGAGTGTGTGCGAATTATTGGAGTACGGTTCGGTACTACGTCACTGAAATCCAAGAATAGAAGATACCAGTGGATGGTAGAATAGTATAGTTGTGGGTCCGAATCACAATACTTAATATTGCATCAATAGAACACTGGTGTATGGCATTACACAATCAGACGGCTACGCCGTTCGAGTACGACTGGGACTACGCCTCGCGGGTGTCGATCCTCTTTGGGCTGTTCACCGTTGTTGCAGTCGTTGGCTGGCTCGTGAGTACGATGCTCACCGCAATTCACGTTTTTGCGCTGCCAGCGATTCCAGCGGATGCACCGATTCAGGGAAGCATCGAAGTCATTTCGAGTCAGTGGGCCTACGTCTTCGGCATCCCGCTTGCAACCTTCGGTGCCGTGTATTATCTCGGCACGATTGCACTCGCACTCTGGTGGTTTGATTCGCGCCATCCGCTGATCATCAAGATTCTGACGCCGATTACCGCGAGTGGGGTCGCCTTTTCGGCGTACTTCGTCTATCTCCAACTCGGCGTCATCGGCGAGATTTGTCCATTCTGTATGGTCTCGGCCGGGGCAACTGTCGTCCTGTTTGGTCTTGAGCTGGCGATCCTCCGCAGCAGTGACACGCCATCACTCTCGGAGATGGTCACTGATTTCGGTGGCCTCGTCAGCGAGACGAATTTTGCAGTCGTCGTTATTCCGGTGGTCATTGGACTAGCCGCAATCGCCGGGATGTACAGTATTCCGCTCTTGCCGCTTCCGCCAGTGGTGCCCTTCTAACTGCTCGCCACGGCGGTACTGCAGCTTCAATTTTAAATACAAACCAAAACAGCCAGCAGTGGCTACTCGAGCGTTGCTGAAATCACGTTGCGAAGTTCGGCAACCGTCTCCGCGTCGTACTCAACTGTCTTGTCGCCGACGGTGAGTGACAAGACACCGCTGTCGTCCGCGGAACCAATCGTTTCGACGGGCGCGATACCATCGAACGCATCGACGACAGCCTCGACATCAGTCGTCTCGATGACGACCCGGCCAGGCGTTTCATCAAATAGTGCCATAGTATCGTCGATCGTGATGTCGGCTCCGGCAGCAGTGGTCAACAGTTCTGCGAGCGTGACCGCGAGGCCACCGTGACTGACATCGTGGGCGGCCAGTGTCGACTCGTCATTTGCGACCCGTGCAATCGCCGAGACGAGCTCACGGGGGTTTTCGGGGAGTGCGGGGAACCCATCGCTGCCACCGACTTGCGCGAGATACTCTGAGCCACCGAGTGCGCCACCTGCGGCACCGACGACAACGATCTCGCCGTCGCCTGAGAGCGCGGCTGGTGGAGCATCATAGCCGTCTTTGGTACCGACCATCGCCAGCGTCGGCGTCGGCGGGATCGGTCCCGAAACCGAGTCGTTGTAGAGCGAAACGTTGCCACCGACAATCGGTGTTGACAGCGTTGCACACATGTCGGCAAGCCCATCGACAATGGCTTTGAAACCGCCATAGACCTCGGGTTTCTCGGGGTTGCCGCCGTTGAGACAGTTGACCGCCGTCAGCGGAAGCGACCCTTTCGCCGCAAGATTGGTCGCGTTTTCGAGTGCGACCGCCTGAGCCCCCTCGTAGGGGGCCGCCGTCGTCCAGTTGGGGTTTGCTCCCGAGGAGAACGAGAGGCCGGTTCCCGCGCCGGTCGTATCGCCGGCGTCGCCGCTGGTCTCGCGGACGGCCATAATTGCCGCGTCGTCACCGGGCTTCATCGCCGTCCGGACGCCAACTTCGTGGTCGTACTGCCGGTAGACCCACCGTTTCGAGGCGGTGTTTGGACTCGACACAACGGCCTCAACTGCGTCGGCAAGGTCGACAGTCGGGAGGTCGCGCTCGTCCTGTTCCGGTTCGATCGCGTCGAGGTCGTTCATCGGTGCGCCTTCAGCGAGGAACTCGGGGTCGACGTCGACGACGACCTCGCCACCGAAGGTGCAGACATAATTACCCTCTCGAACCTCACCGATAACCGAACAGCCGAGATCGAACCGCTCGGCGATTTCGGCGACGCGCTCGGTATCTTCGGGGGCGACTTCGTAACACATCCGCTCTTGGGATTCGGCCAACAGGATTTCCAGGGCGTTCATATTCGGCTCGCGCTGATGAACCGCATTGAGGTTGATCTCCGCGCCGAAGCCGCCTTTGGCGACGAGTTCGGAGGAGGCTCCACCGAGGCCCGCGGCCCCGAGGTCGCGAGCGGAGCAAATCAGGTTCTCATCGACGAGCGCCTCGTTGGCTTCGATCAGCAGTTTTTCGCTGTATGGGTCGCCGACCTGGACGGCGGGGCGGTCTTCGGTTTCGGCGTCTTCGGCGAGGTCTTCGCTCGCAAACGATGCGCCGCCGAGGCCATCGCGGCCCGTTCCGTTGCCAACGAGGACGAGTTTGTTGCCCGCGCGCTGGGCCTCCGCGGTAACGAGGCGGTCCTGGTTTGTCAAGCCGATACAGGCGACGTTGACGAGCGGATTGCCGATGTAGCCCTCGTGGAAGTCGACGCTCCCGGTGACTGTCGGGACACCGATCGAGTTGCCGTAATTCGAAATCCCCTCAACAACGCCCTCGAAGAGATACTGGGAGTGTTCGCGGTCGAAGGGGCCGAAATAGAGGCTGTCGGCCAGTGCAATCGGGTAGGCACCCATCGACATCGTATCGCGAACGATGCCGCCGACGCCAGTGGCCGCCCCATCGTAGGGGTCGACATAGCTCGGATGGTTGTGGCTCTCGATACCGAGGGTGATGTAGGTCTCACTGTAGTCGTCGGCCTCACGGTCGGCAGCTGGCGTATCGGCGGCTCCAGGCAGCGGAACCGCGATGACCGCTGCGTCGTCACCGGGACCGATAACAACCTGGGTCCCCTCGCTTTCGAACGCCGAAAGAAGTGGTCGGGAGGATCGGTACGCACAGTGCTCACTCCAGAGATTTTCAAAGAGCGTCGCCTCGGCGGGCGTGGGGTCACGTCCGAGTTCAGCGACGATAAGCTGAGTGTCGGACTCCGGAAGACTCATTCACTGGTGTGTTCAGAACCGCCGGCTTAATCTCTTTCCATGTGCATGAATGTGTGTTACTGGGCCAACTGGTCGGAAGCCAGCGAGCAACTGGCCGAATCCGATACCTCTTTGCAATGCAGCCGAGACACTTCCGGATATGAACGAGTACATGACCTGGGGCGGCATCGGCATCCTCCTGGCAGTCGCTGGCACAGCGATCATCGCATCGGAAATCCAGTACGGCCTCACCGCCGGCGAGCCACTGTACGTCGTCTACGGCGTTGCGGTCGTCGTGGCGACGTTGATCACAATCGCGATTATCGCACCGAGCTTTCGGACGAACAACTGAAACGACACGGTGCTGACCCAGTGAGTGATCCACGGCGGCGCTCGGACTGCGACGGTATCGACTGAGAGACTTTATTACGACAGAGTCGAACGCACAGACGTGTTAACGGTCGAGCTCCATACCCATTCGGCGCTCTCGCATGACGGTCGCGACCCGATCGAACTCCTCCTCGAACAGGCCGCTGCGGTTGGCCTCGACGCCCTGGCGATCACCGATCACGACGAAATCGACGCCAGTATCGAGGCTGCAGACCGAGCGGCCGACTACGGGCTCGTCGGAATTGTCGGCATGGAGGTCACAAGCGCTGTCGGCCACATTCTCGCACTCGGAATCACAGAGGTGATTCCCGCTGGACTCTCGTATGACGAAACGCTCGAACGGATTCACGAACAGGGCGGCATTGCCGTCATCCCACATCCCTACCAGAAATCCCGCCACGGCGTCGCCCCGCATATCACTGACGACCAGCTTGCTAGTGCCGACGCCATCGAGGTCTACAACTCCCGGCTACTGACGGGCCGGTCGAACCGGCAGGCCGAACGGTTCGCCATCGAACGTGGCCTGCCAATGACCGCCGGCAGCGACGCCCATATTTCGGAGATGGTCGGCCAAGCAGTTACGGAAGTCGGCGCTGACGATCGGTCTGCGGCGGCGATTCTCAACGCGATCCGGATGGGTCGAACGAGCGTTATTGGCCACCGGACGCCGTGGTATATCAGTTTCCGACAGTTCGGTGGTGGCGCGAAACGACGAATCAAACGCGCAGTAAGTGGACTACTGAAATGACCAAGTCGACATCCACCCGGTCAGCAGTTCGTGGCGCACCAACCAGCGCAGTTCGCGCGGCAGTCGAGAGAGGTGATCCACTGCCCGGTGCGAGCGGGACTGGCCCGTTGACGATGGGTGGATTCGGTGGCCGACTTGATGACTCGCTCGTGCGCGATGTTCTTGGGCGACAACCCGTCTACAGCGAACGCGATGCGACGAACCTAGCGGCGACCGGAAACTGGGCGTTTTCGCCGGGCGAGCTCGTTGACCCGGTCGTCGTCCCCCCTGGCGGCATCCGGACGGCCGATGGCGACGAGATTCGGCTCGAACTCCCAAAGCCACCGGCAGACGATGTCGATGTCGCGATGGCCGCCGTCAGCGAGGCACTATCGGCCACACTGGATGCGAAAGCCGCAGGCGAACCAGCAGACAACCCCCGAGACGTTGCAGTCGCGTTTTCCGGCGGCGTCGACTCGGCGCTCGTGGCCACAGGGTTCCCTGATGCCCCACTGTACGTCGTCGGCTTCGAGGGAAGTCACGACATCGCGGCCGCCCGCGAGGCCGCCGCCGCGATGGGCCGCAGTGACGACCTCACTGTACTCGAACTCGACCACGATGAGCTGAAAGCCGCCATTCCGCGGGTTGCAGCGGCGACCGGCCGAACGAATCCGATGGACGTGACCATTGCGCTGCCGCTCATGCTTGTCGCCGAGCGGGCAGTCGAAGACGGCTACCATCGGCTCGCGGTCGGACAGGGCGCAGACGAACTGTTTGGTGGATACTCGAAAGTCGTCGACCCTGCGAGCGATCACCGTGTCGACAGCGACACGGTTCGCGGGGCGGTACGCGAAACCATCCGAACCCTCCCTGGACAGCTCGAACGCGACGTCTGTGGGTTGCGAGCGGCTGGCGTCGAACCGGTGACGCCCTTCCTTGCCGACCGGGTTGTCGACGCGGCCCTCCGGCTGCCTGGAGAGCTGTTGGCGACGTCGACCGAGCGGAAAGTGGCGTTGCGGCGGTTTGCCCGCGAGCAAGGGAGACTACCCGATTCGGTCGCTGGTGCGGACAAAAAGGCGGTGCAGTACGGCAGTTACGTGAGCCGCGAACTCGACCGACTGGCCCGACAGGCCGGCTACAAACGACGGATGGACGATCACGTCGGCCAGTACATTCGGTCGCTGTGTGACAGGTAGTGGACAAAATTTGGCCGTGGTAGGGAGAGCCCCTCAGATTCTCTTCGAAACCTGTAAAAACAGTGGACAAACACGGCTAAATCACCCAAAGATATTCATAATAGTCTTTCGTTGTGTACTTGTATGAGGACAGAGCCGAATAACGCATACGAATACCGAATTCTTCGGGAGATGAGTCCAAACAACGCACTAAGTCTGCTTGCACCCTCAGCCAATCGTGTGTTTCAGGTCGTCGACTATGAAGACAGCAAACTCCACGAAGAGCTCTCGACGCTCGACTCTGGCAAACTGGTGGAACTCCGGCTCGATCGAATCAGCGACCGATCGAATGTCTGGCGGGCCAACTGGGCTGACGGTGTCGAATCGCTTATCCCCACCCGCTGATCGTGGCAGCGCTGGGTATCGACCGCAGGCTTGCGGACGAATCAGGCCCTAAATTCACCAAAGGTATACATCGGCCGTGACGCTGTGCGAACGGCTGACGCAGGAGAAACGGTTCGAAGCTATTAAACGGCTCTCAGCAGTAGATTCGGCAACTCACTGAGGACGGGCCACCAGTGGGCACCCGGTTCGCCGGGACGAAATGTGGTCGGGTGATCCGACTGAATCGCAAGCGCCCGAGGATAACCTATGGCACGAAGTGCATACTCACACATCAGAGAAGCCTGGCAGAATCCCTCCGAAGGGAAACTCGCCGAGCTTCAGTGGCAGCGAAAACAGGAATGGCGGAAACAGGGCGCAATCGAGCGCGTCGACCGTCCTACTCGACTCGACAAAGCCCGCTCGCAGGGCTATAAAGCCAAACAAGGCATCGTCGTCGCCCGCGTCGCCGTCCGCAAGGGTGGGGCTCGCAAACAGCGACACAAAGCCGGTCGCCGATCCAAACGACAGGGTGTCAATCGGATCGGTCGCCGCAAGTCGATTCAGCGCATCGCCGAAGAGCGCGCCTCGCGGAAATACCGCAACCTTCGCGTGCTCAACTCCTACTGGGTTGGCGAAGACGGAAGCCAGAAATGGCACGAAGTGATTCTCGTTGATCCGAACCACCCAGCGATCCAGAACGACGACGATCTCAACTGGATCTGCGAACCACAGCACAACCAGCGCGCCTTCCGCGGGCTGACCGGTGCTGGCAACAAAGGTCGCGGCATGCGAAAACGCGGCAAAGGAACCGAGCACATCCGTCCGAGCATCAACAGCAACGACAACCGCGGCAAATAACTCACTGCCGTCCACACGATGTCGACTGTTTTTTTGACTGCACGTAGACCGACAGTAGCGACCACATCCTTATTCGCACCCGATTCGAACGAACGGCCATGAGCCTCGCACTCGATGCAACCCAACTCGACCGCTACTCGCGGCATATCATTATGGACGAAATCGGCCCCGAGGGGCAAGCAGCCCTGCTGTCGGGCCGAGTGCTCGTCATCGGGGCCGGTGGGCTGGGCGCGCCCGTGATTCAGTATCTCGCTGCCGCTGGGGTCGGCACGATCGGGGTTGTCGACGACGACGTGGTCGAACGGTCGAATCTCCAACGACAGGTAATTCACGCCGACAGTGACATTGGCCTCCCGAAAGTCGAAAGCGCCGAGCGCTTTGTCGAACGACTCAACCCTGATGTAACCGTCGAAACCCACCACTGCCGGCTGACGCCCGACAACGCCGAGTCGATTATCGAAGGCTATGATGTCGTCGTCGACGCTTCCGACAATTTCCCGACCCGGTATCTCGTCAACGACGTCTGCCGGTTGGCGGGGATTCCGATCGCTCACGGAGCCATCTACAAGTTCGAAGGCCAGCTCACGACGCTCGTTCCCGACGGCCCCTGCTATCGGTGTCTGTTTCCCGAAGCGCCAGAGCCCGGAACGGTTCCCGACTGCGCGACGACCGGCGTCCTTGGCGTGCTTCCAGGGACCGTTGGCTGCCTGCAGGCGACCGAGGCTGTCAAAGTGTTGTTGGATACCGGCGAGCCGCTCATCGGAACAATGCTGTGTTATGATGCGATGGATCTCACCTTTGAGCGGGTTCCCTACCGACGGAATCCCGCGTGCCCCGTTTGCGGTGACGACGCAATCGATGGAATCGAGGCCGTCGAGTATACCGGTGGCTGCCAAGTGAGCGGCGATTAAACGGCCTGTAATGCTAAAGCCTAATATCGATGGCCTACTGAGTTAACATATGACCGTTGTCAGTGTTTCAATGCCCGAAGAGTTGCTCAACCGAATCGATACGTTTGCGGACGAACACGGCTATACGGGTCGCAGCGAGGTCGTCCGCGAGGCCGCTCGCAACCTGCTCGGAGAGTTCGAAGACAAACGGCTCGAAGATCGCGAGCTCATTGCGATTGTCACGGTTCTGTTCAACTACGAGACGACGAGCGTCGAAGAGCGGATGATGCATCTGCGGCACGAACACGAATCACTTGTCGCCTCGAACTTCCACAGCCACGTTGGCAATCATTACTGTATGGAACTGTTCGTTCTCGAAGGCGAACTCGCCGAGATTTCGACTTTCGTCGGTAAAATTCGTGCGACAAAGGACACGCTGACGGTCGATTACTCAGTGATGCCGGTTGATGATTTCAGTTCGCTTGCCGAACTCAACTAACCGGAGCGTCCTCTCACAAACACCTCAGTCAGCGTCGTCTTTTGCTGTCGGCTCGTCAGGCTCGGCCTGGGCGGCAGTCTCTTGTGGACGACCCGGATACTCGATCCGACGGTCGCTGCCAACCACGGCGAGCGCCCGGTTGAGGCTGGCGGTAACAAATGGGAACTGTGCCCAGGCCGAGCCGGCGGCGTCGTCAACGCGTGCTTGTTGTTTTGCGACGTACCGCTCGGCAAGAGAGACACAGGCGACAGCCAACCCGATGCCGGCGACGACATCGGTCGCCCAGTGAATACCGAGATACATCGTTGAAATAATCACACTCACCGCGAGCACAAGCGCGATTGGAAGCCAGGCGAAATACGCCTCGCGCGTCTTGTAGGCGAAGATGGCGGCCGTTGCCGACAACGAGGTGTGTAGCGACGGAAAGACATTTGTTGGGTTGTTGACCTCGGTTGTGAGGAACTGGAATTGGGCAAACGTATCGTAGAGTAAGTTCTCAGCAAGTCCGAGGTTTCGTGGCCCATACGCGATAAAGACAATATACAGAAGCAGGCCCAAAAAGTAGTTGAGACTGTAGGCAATCGTGAGTTCGCGGAACGTTGTGCGGTCGCTGAGAGCGAGATATGCGAACAACGGGAAGATGAGCAAAAAGACGTAGCCGTAGATGTAAATGTACGAAAAGTACGTCGTCAACAGCTCAGTCTGAAACGACTGAATAACGGCGACGAATCCTCCTTCGACCCACTCGATTTGGCTCGTGATATTGAGGCCAATAAGCCACGAAAGACTATCGGCGGCCTCGCGGATAATCGAGTTCAACAGTAAGACGACGATCAGAATGGCAAAGTACGGACTTGACTCCCGAAGGCGGGGAACAAGGTCATCGAATAGTTCGGTGAGTCGACTGCGTCCAACAATTGTCACTGCACAGAGGGCACTGAGTACCACAACAACGAGGGCAACTTCAGCGAGTATAGTGCGAATCATTAGTCGGGAGTGGAGACAAGTCGCTGGTCGCTATCGTACTGATAGCCAACCGATCGGAACAGCGACCGAGCCTCATTACCGTCTAATTCACCCTCGGTGCCAATAAAGGGTACTTTTGGATCCGCACCATCCCAACGGAGCGACTGTGGGATCCAGTCGGCAGCCGTTTCGGCCCCCGGACGAGCGAGTACGTTCGTCGCCGGGTCGGCATAGTCGTTGAAATCTTCCGAGACAATCGTTGCCGTATCGACCAGTCGTGCGACGGCCCGACGGAAGTGTGGGTTTCGAAGCGGAAGGCGGCGTGTATTGTAGCCGACATGATAACAGCTGGCTGGCTGGCTTGTCGTATCGAGTTCGACCGCCTCGTCTTCGGTGATACGCTCGATTGTCGTCGGTCTCAACACCGTATCGACGGCATCGACGGACCCATTTAGTAGCAGTTCAACGGCCGTATTGTCCGAGGACGTTGCCTCGACAGTCAGCTGTTCGAAGGGTATCTCGTCGTCAAACCCCTCGGGGAGATCGGCAAGGTCGAGTGGTTCGACCGTCTGGGTCTGTGGGGCTGTTTCGTCGTCAGCGGCCGGCTCGTCATCCGAAGTCGTCTCATCGTCTTCGAACGCCTCGTTGTCGCCGGTTTCGTCGTCAGTCTCGTCGTCGCCAGTAGCCTGCTCGGTCTCATCAGTTTCCGTTTCGTCCGTCCACGCACTCGTCTCGTTCGTTGAGCCTGCCGTTTCGTTCGTTGAGTCAGCCGTCGTCTCGTTGCCAGCAGCGCCGTCGGTCGACGTATCGGCACCGGCTGGTGTCGCCGGAACATCGTCGGGGTCCCGCCAAAGGAAATGGCTCTCGAACCGTGAGAAAGTCACCGAGTCGCCGCCGTCGGCATCAACAAACTGGATCGGTCCACTACCGACTGGTGACGGATTATTCCACGAAAGTGCCGCCGTCGTCGCCGTGGTCGTCCGCCAACTCGAATCGACCTCGGTTCGATCCTCAGCACCCCAAATATGCGCCGGCAGAATCGGGACGGTCAGCGCCCGTTCGGCAACGGTCCGTGTTGTCTCGACGAACGTAATTGTGAGCTCATGTGGGCCGGCAACCGACACGGAATCAACCAACGAGGCGTGGGCATCGAACCGTGGTGACGGAATCGGCGTCGCCGCTCGTCCCAGCGAGGTATCCGCGAGGAAATTGTAGGTGAACCGAACATCGGCCGCAGTCACAAACGGCCGGTCGTCGATCACCTGGTGCCACTGAACCCGATCTCGGAGCGTTACCGTTGCTGAGAGCGGTTCGTCGTCCGAGTCCTCGTTGTGCCACGAAATATCGCGTGCGAGCCACGGAGTCGTCTCGACAGTGTCGTCCCCGGTCTCGGTGGTCCGAACTGCCAGTGAGTCATACAGCAGTTCAGTCAGCGAGCCGTCCTCGCGTAGGGCCGTCGAAATCGGATTGCGGTTGCTGGTAATCCGGCTATTGACGACCGACAACCGGAGTTCCTGATCCTCGTCATCGGGCGGGGTAAGACCCAACAGGTTGTGTGGCCGGGTTGGATGGCTGTCGGCCCAGCCGGTAATGCGATTTGTCCGGTAGCCAGCGGTCGCGTTCGGATAGGCAACCGGCGTTACAACCTGAATATCTGCAAGCTGTTCTTGCAGGGCGTGAACGACCGCTGTCCGGTCAGCATCCGCGGTGGTCCGCTGATCAGCGAGCAGCCGATCGCACTGGAAATTCAACAGGCCATAGGGGTTCTGCCAGCCCGAGGAGGCTGCAAACGAAGATTCAAATAATGGATACAACACATCTGGATCCGGTCGAAGCGTGTGGGGGACGCGTCCGACGAAAATGTCGAAATCAGCGTTCAGCAACACCTGTCGGCGGAACTCTCTTCGTGAGAGCACTGTGAGTGTCGTGTCGATGCCGACCAGTTGAAGATTCGTATGGAGTCGGCGCGCGATTTGAATCGCATACGGATCCGAATCGGCCGGCAGCGTCTTTATTTCAAGACTGACCTGCTCAGTTGTGGTGCTACTGAATACCTGTCTTCCGCGGGCGATACAGCCGGCACTGGCGGCGAGCGCAGCTGTCCCGGCCGCAAGAAGGCCACGGCGCGACGCGGTGGGAGGGCTGCTTGGAGGGCTATTTGGAGGGGCCATAGCGACGTACAATACCTACTCTTCAATGACAGTATAATAAGACTACGAAACCTCCCAACAGGTCAGTATGAGAACGTAACTCACAGATAGCCAAACAGTGGCAGGGCAAGCCCACCAAGCCAGGCAAGCGCAGCGATAATCGTCAGTGGTGGATCAACGCGATCGGTTTCGAGGCTCTCGGTCCGTTCGGTGTTGTGCGAGCCGACGATGGCGATCGCGAACAGTCCGAGGGCAAGCAGCAGGCCAATCCGGTGGAGCACGAGCTCTATCGGGACAACGCCCAGTCCAATGGCGGCGAAATCATAGACGAAGCCCGCACCCATGCCAACGAGCGTAAAGCCGAACGCACTCAGTGGGCGCAGCCGTGGTGCGAACACGGAGACGATTACCGGTGGGCCGACGACGATCAGCGGATAGAGCAACCCAGCAATGATTTGTGGCGATTGTCCGGTCACGATCGATTCGAGGGCGATTCCGGCAAATCGGACGCCAAGCAAGAGCCCACAGAGGCTGGCTGCAAGAACGAACCCATACCGGTTGGTAACCGACCACCGACCGAGATCACGGCCAACGCGGAACAGGGCGGTCCGCGTGTCGCGGGCGATCACCGTCGACAACAACAGCACCGTTGCTAGCTCTATTTCGGAAATCCAGCCGTCACTCCAGCCGCCACGAAGGCCGTAATAGTTGCGGCTGACCTCTTCGACAAACGGCTGATCAATGAAATCGTCTTCGAGAACTCGTGCAGAGTCATCAATATCGGTGACTGTATGCCGGAGTCGGAACCAATCAAAATACTCGCGGTGAACCTGAATGGCCGTCCAGTCGTCGGCATCCGAACTGTAGGCGCGGATGTGATATCGAGAGCCGAGATACGCGCCGGTGTGAAGCTGATAGCTCTCGTCGACCCATTCGGCCGAACCACCGCGTGGACTGCTATCAATCTACGAATAGCGCGTCGAGCCGGCAGCATCGTCCCAGTCAACCCCGTCATCGGCCGAAAGCAGGTAGCTTTCAGGGTCAGCGTCCTGTTGGGTTTCATTTGTCTCCTCCCACTGGAGACCACTGACATCAGTCAGTGCGGTTCGCGTCTGTTCGGGTGGGGCGTGGACGATCACGTTAATTGCGAGCGTCCGGTCTTGAATCGACTCTGACCGGCTGGTGTAGGGCCACAGGTAGCTGCCGTTGTCAGCCGGCTGAATCAGCTGATTTTGCGAAACCGTCGAGACGTCTTCGGGTGGTGGGTCTGTGGTTGCAAACGGAAGGCTACCGGCCAAGAGGTACGATCCGGCAAGCACACAGAGTGCGAGGACGATTAGCGTCCGACGGCGACTCATTCACGGCTGGTAGACACTCACTGTACAAAAGTATTGGCCGTCACGACAGTTTCGTTCGTCGAAACGAGCGGTATCGGAGTCGCCGACTAGATTATGCTGTCTTCGTCATCACTCTCGTCGCCACCGTCGGCATCGCCGCCGTCGTCACTGGCTTCGTCGTCGGCATCGGTGTCACTCTCATCACTGCCATTATCGCTGTCATCGCTCTCGCCGTCTTCGTCGGCGGCATCGTCGGCCGGCGTAACCGCCTCAATCAGCGAGCGGATGTTCGACTGTTCCTCGCTTTCGAGTTGCTGTGGGTACGCCCCGATAGTTACGACAAAGTCGTCACCGCGTTCGGCCGCTTCAGTGACGTGCAGCGAGAGATCCACCGGCTGGCCGTCAATCGAAGCCTCGGCGACGAACAGCGATTCGGTGACTGTCTGGGTGAGAATGGTGGTTGTCGTGTCTTCCTCAAATTCGATATCGCCGAGCTCGTCGTAGTTTTCGGCGATCAAATCGACGAGTTCTTCGGTCGACATCTCGCCGACCGGATTGAATGTCTGTCCGAGAATCTCGACTTTGGGTGTCGCAAGAACGGCAAACATCGCACTCTCGTGTTCGCCGAGTGGACCGAGATCGATCGACTTGGTATACTCACTGAGGTAGCTCGTTACAACCACTGTTTCGGACTGTCCGGCGGCCTCGAACGTCTCTTCGTTGACGATCTCGTCGACACCACCATCTTGATACTCGGTGTCCGATAACACCGACTGGCTGACATCGGCTGGCTGTGCCTCGAAGCTCGTCAAATCGCCCGGGAGTAGGCCAAGACAGCCCGAAAGCCCGAGGATGCCGGTAGTGCCCGTGCCCACAAGCAGTGTTCTACGCTTCATTATGTCAGGAAGTCACAGCTGTAATAGTAAGTGTTTGTTGACTAGTGACGATTATTGAATCAGCTCGTCGGCGTCGTTGTACTGGTAGCCGAGATCGCGGAAGGCGTTCCGTGCGGCGGTCGCATCGACATCCCCATCGGCCCCGAGAAACGGCGTGGCTGGATCATCGCCATCGAAAACGAAATCGGCTGCCAGCCAGTCGGTCGCCGCAAGCGGACTCGAAATCGGCTCACCGTAGCCATCGAAGATTTCGGCTGCGATCCACTGTTTGTCAAAGAGCCGCCCAACCGTCTGCCGGAAGTTCGGATCGCCAAACGGTTCACGCCGTGTGTTAAATCCGAGATGATAGCTCGCGTATGAGCGAGCATCGAACAGCGACAGGGCGGATTCGCGCTCAATACGTTCGACACGGGCCGGAGCAATCGGTGAGAGCGTCGCATCAACCTCACCGGCAACCAATACCTCAACGACGGTGGTTCCCGAAGAATTAATTTCGACAACAAGGTCGGTGAACGACGGTGCGCTGAGACCGTCGCCAAGTGGTTCGGTAAGCGCTGTAAGGAAGTGGTCGTCGAACCGAGAAAACCGGACCGATTCACCGACTGTCGCCGATTCGAACTGTAGCGGGCCGCTGCCGACGGGCTCTGGGTTGTCCCAGACCAACGCTTCTGTGGTCGACCCGTCGATTTCGATTCCCGCAACTGACACCGTCTCGCTTTGTTCATCCCAAATATGTGCTGGGAAGATTGGGACGGTTAATAGCTGTTCGACGACCGTCTCAGAGGCAGATTCAACAGTAAACTGGACCGTCCGACTGTCGAGTGACTCGACCGACTCGACAAGTGTCGTCGCCCCCCGGAACCGTGGCGCGGGAATCGGATTTGCAGCCTCCCCGAGGGCCGTATCAGCGAGGAAGCGGTAGGTGAAAACGACGTCTTCGACCGTGAGTGTGTCACCATCGTGCCACGTGAGATTTTCACGAAGCGAGACCGTCGTCGTCACCGTGGTCGAGCTGTCAGTCTCGGTCGAGCTCACATCAATCTCGTCTGCAAGCCACGGAATCTGTTCGGAACCAGTATCGACGACGAGTGGATCGTACAGCAATTCGAGCAGCGACCCTGCCTGACTATGTGTTGCCGAAATCGGGTTTCTGTTTTCGGTGATGCGGTCATCGCTCGTGGTCAGCCGAAGCGTCTCGTCCGTGTCGTCTTGTCGATCAAGTGCCAACAGGCCGTGTGGCATCTGTTGAGTCGCTCGGTCCCAGCCACTGAATCGGTCGCTTCGAGCACCGGTAAGGACGTCCGGCATGACAAGCGGAACGAACGGCTGGGTTCGTCCCAGCAGCTGTTGGAGACTCTCAACGGCCTCACGGCGGGATTCACCGGTCATCTGTCGCTGTTCGGAGAGCAAGTCGTTGCATTCGAGATTGCTAAAGCCAAAGGGATTCTGCCAGCCGAGTTCACCACGGAACATCGAATGTAACAGCGGATACAACACATCAGGGTCAGGCTGACGAACGTACGGAAACGGGGCGATATAGACATCGAAGTCGTGGCCGAGCAGGACCTGTCGGTAGAGTTCATTTTCGGGGACCAGCGTGTGGCGATAATCGATCCCGGCAGCCTCCAAGCCGTCGATGAAATGCCGAGCAATTGGTGCAGCAAACGGGTCGCTATCGCCTGGCAGTGTCTTGATTTCGACAGTCAGCTGTCGACTCCGACCACTTCCAGTGATATTTCTGAGCCGTTGAACACAGCCGGCCGTTGCGGTGAGTGCGGCTGCCGACCCGGCGAGTGCGGCGCGGCGAGAGACTGACGAGGGCGAATCGGGGACATCCATCTGCGTATCAAGACTGTTTGGTACGAGAGGGTATAATCCTGCTGAGACCGCTACTTGGCCTCTCGAGAACACCGCTCGGTTTCGCAGTCTGCTCACACAGCCGTCAGTGACCGGTCGTCCGGCTGAAAAGCGGGCCGTAGAGTACATCGTGATGAGAATCGTTTTGAGCGGCAATTGTACCTCACGGGCAATGGACCCACTCACTCAACGATTCCCGAGAAATAAAGCAACGGAGTCCCAAGCAGCGCTATGAGACGAACAGACGCTTCACGTGTAGTCGCCCGTGGAGGCCACCAATGAGCCGACGAACGTACGCACCTGTCTCTCCACCGGTCGCACTCACGATTGCAGGAAGCGATTCGGGTGGCGGGGCGGGAATTCAGGCGGATCTGAAAACCATGGAAGCCCACGACGTCTTCGGGACCACAGTCGTGACCGCGACAACCGCCCAGAACACCGTCGGCGTCCACGACGTTACCGTCCTGCCGACCGACCATATCGCCGCCCAGTACGAGGCGGTCGCTGAAGATTTCGAGCCACGCGGGATCAAAACGGGGATGCTTGCGACGACCGCAGTCATCGAGACCGTTGTCGACTGTCTTGATTCCTACGAGGGGCCGATCGTCGTCGACCCAGTGATGGTTGCGGCAACCGGTGACCGCCTGCTTGACGAAGCCGCCGAAGCCGCCTACGAGACACTCATTGGCCAGTCGACGCTCGTCACGCCCAATACCGACGAAGCCGAGATTCTGACCGGAACGGCGGTCGACAGCCCCGAGGCGGCCGAAGCCGCCGGCGAGACCTTATGTGAGATGGGAGCCGACGCCGCGCTCCTCAAAGGCGGCCATCTCGACGGCGACAGCGTTGTCGACACGCTTGTCGTCGACGACGCTGACGGCGTGCGAACCGAACGCTTCACTCATCCACGGATCGACACCGAGGCGACCCACGGCTCGGGCTGTACGCTGTCGAGTGCGATCACCGCCCGGCTGGCTACCGGGGAGTCGCTTACCGAGGCGGTCGCTGGCGGCGTCGGATTCATGGAACGGGCCGTCCGGTACGGCATCAACGCTGGAACGGGACCGGGAGCGGTTCACCATATGGTCGAACTCCGCGAACGGGCCGACCGAACGGCCACCGTCGATGCTGTCGAGCGACTTGTCGCCCGGCTGGTCAAACGGAACGTTGAAACGCTTGTTCCAGCCGAAGGCATGGATGTTGTCGGTGCGACGCGGTATGCGGAAACCCCCGCCGAAATCGTTGGCGTCGACGGGAAACTGAGTCGAACCCGGATGGGAATCCGACCGACCGCCGGCGTTCGCTCGGGGACGGCCAGCGATCTCGCCGGCCAGCTGTTGGCGCTCAGAGAGCCGTTTCCAGCACTGCGGTTTGCCGTTAGCTGTCGGTTCGACCCGGCAGTCAAGCACGCACTCGAGACGCTCGATGGGCCGGTCGTCTCAGGGGCAATCGAGGGACTCAGTGGCGAGCAGCCGCCGGCTGCAGTCATCGACACGAGCGGCGAACGACCACCCACCAGCGTGATTCTCTGTGGACCGGACGCTGAAATAGTCCGCAAACGGACGCTTGCGGTATCCGAGGCACTGCTTACGGAGTGACAACGCACCCGAGTCACACGACGTGTCGTGCCGACAGATCCAACGTCGGACCGCCCTGCTGACTCCAACAGGATTGGTAACACGTGTGTTACTAGTGGGATTATATATCTTCATTTACTCGAACAGGTATGACACGAAAAGTCACACAGGATGGGACCGAGCCATACGTTATCGACGAAGACGAACTCGACGAGCAGGGTGGGGCGATTTATATTTGTCAGTGCGGCCTCTCGGACAACAAACCCTACTGTGACGGCTCACACCAGGCGACCGCCGACGAGGAAGACGGTGTTGTCTACGAGTATACCGAAGATGGCGACCGAAACGTTGTCAGCGACGACTAGTCGCGTTTGACCGGAGCGTTTTACCGGCCGACAGACACACAGAGCGTATGGCACAGGGAATTGTCGAGCAGTTTCTTTCGATCAAAGCCGACACTGACGCCGACCTCTTGGCAATGCAGTGCGGCGATTTTTACGAATTTTTTGCCGATGACGCCGAACTCGTCAGCGAGGAACTCGACCTCACGGTTTCAACGAAATCCTCGCATGGCTCGTCGTATCCGATGGCGGGTGTCCCGCTGTCGGAACTCACACCATATATGAAGGCGCTCGTCGAGCGCGGCTACACGGTCGCGGTTGCCGACCAATTTGAGGATGACGCGGGCGACTTCTACCGAGAGATAACACGGACAGTCACACCCGGGACGCTCATCGAAACGGCCGACAGCAACGCCCAGTATCTCGCGGCAATCGTCAGAGCCACGCCCACGACGCAGTCGGCCACAGCCGACGGTGGCAGTGACGGTGCCGGTCCCTATGGGCTGGCGTTTGCGGACATCACGACGGGGCAGTTTCTCGCCTGCGAGGTCGACACCGCTGGAGCCGCTCTCGCCGAATGCTACCGGTTTGCACCCGTCGAGCTCTTGCCAGGGCCAGCAGTCCGCAACGACGACGAGCTGCTGTCGGCCCTCCGGGAACGAACCGACGGCTCACTGACGCTGCATGCAACCGATGCGTTTGCGCCCGGTCGGGCACGACACGCCGTCGGCGAGCAGTTCGGCAGCGAGACCGCCGACAGTATCGGGCTTGACTCGACGCTTGCAGTCCAAGCCGCAGGAGCGATTCTCAGCTACGTCGCAGACACCGGTGTCGGGGTTCGTCAGTCGATGACACGGCTACAGACCTACACCGCCGACGACCATCTCACGCTCGATGCGACGACCCAACGGAACCTCGAACTGGTCGAAACAATGCATGGCGACAGCGAGGGTTCGTTGCTGTCGGTGATTGATCATACCGAAACCAGCCCCGGTGGTCGGCTGCTCCGTGAGTGGCTCACGCGGCCTCGTCGCGACCGGGACGAACTCGATCGGCGACTCGACAGCATTGAGACACTGGCGTCTGCAGCGCTTGCTCGCCAGCGACTTCGCGAGACACTCGGAGACGGCTATGACCTCGAACGGCTCGCCAGCCGCGCCGCAAGCGGCAGTGCTGGTGCTCGCCAGCTGCTGGCCGTTCGCGAGACGCTGGCGTTGCTCCCGGTGTTGGCTGACGAAATCACAGGTGGTGAGCTGGCCGACTCGCCGCTGTCGGCGATCATCGAGCGACCCGACCGAGCGGCAGCCGCCGATCTACAGGAAACCCTCGCCACTGCACTCGCCGAAGATCCCCCGAAAACCGTCACCCAGGGTGGGCTGTTCAGAGCAGGCTATCACGAGGAACTCGACGAATTGCTCGAACAGCACGAGGCGGCACTGGCGTGGATCGATGGACTGGCCGACCGAATCAAATCGCGATATGGGCTCAGTCACGTCTCGGTCTCGCGCAACAAGACCGACGGCTACTACATTCAGGTCGGCCGCTCGCAGGCCGAGGACGTTCCCGACTCGTTTTCGCACGTCAAGACGCTCAAAAACTCAAAGCGGTTCGTAACTGACGAACTGGCCGAACGCGAACGCGAAATTCTTCGGCTCGAAGAGCGGCGTGGCGAACTCGAATACGAGCTGTTCGAGGTGCTTCGCGAACGGGTTGCCGAGCAGGCAGCACTCCTGCAGGACGTCGGTCGAGCGCTCGCCGAAATCGACGTGCTCTGTTCGTTCGCAACTCACGCCGCCGGCAGCAACTGGTGTCGTCCCGAGTTGGCTGCGCCGGGAACGCTTGACATTGACGCAGGGCGACATCCGGTTGTCGAACAGACCACCGAGTTCGTGCCGAACAATCTCCGACTCGACGGCGAGCGAGGCTTTCTCCTCGTGACGGGGCCGAACATGAGCGGGAAATCAACGTATATGCGGCAGGCGGCGCTGATTACGCTCTTAGCACAGGTCGGCAGTTTTGTTCCCGCGCGTGCGGCGACAGTCGGCGTCGTCGATGGCATCTACACCCGTGTCGGCGCACTCGATGAGTTGGCGCAGGGCCGTTCGACGTTCATGGTCGAGATGCAGGAGCTCTCGAACATTCTCCACTCGGCGACCGACGAGTCGCTGGTCATACTCGATGAGGTTGGCCGGGGGACCGCAACCTACGACGGCATCTCGATTGCGTGGGCAGCCACCGAGTATATTCACAACCAGATCGGCTGTCACTGTCTCTTTGCGACCCACTACCACGAGCTCACGACGCTTGCCGAGCATCTCGACCGGGTTGGCAACGTCCATGTGGCGGTCGCCGGCGATGCCGATGGCGATGAGACACACACCGAGGGCGACGACATTACCTTTCTCCGAACCGTCCAAGAGGGGCCAACCGACCGCTCGTATGGGATTCACGTTGCAGATCTCGCAGGCGTACCGACACCGGTTGTCAGCCGTGCCCGCGATGTCCTCGGAAAACTCCGCGATGAGAAGGCAATTGAAGCGAAAGGTGCCAGCGGGAGCGAGGAGCCAACCCAAGCCGTCTTCGATCTCGGAAGCGGCTCATTTCGGAGCCACTCGGCCTCAGAGACAGCCGAGACAGCCCAGTCGACTAACGCGTCGTCACCGGCGGCAACACATACCGGTGAGACCACCACCCAGCAGTCAGCAACGACGACAGACAAGCCGTCAGCGGATGACCCCGAAATACAAGCTGTTATTGCGGCGCTCAAATTGACGAACATTGCCGAAACACCACCGGTTGAACTTATGACAAAGGTCCAAACGTGGCAAGCAAAACTTGCGGACGTAGAGCCGACACAAACGGACTAATATATACTCTCAAACATATTTATTTGAGTGACAAAAATATGGTAGATAGTCATTGTTTGTGTGTAGTCAACAAAACGAGAGATATCTATTTCCGGAAATCTATGTGCTGTATAGTCCATTCGTGAACGGCACTAACAAGCCTAAAGTAGGTCAATCGCGACAGTATACTGTCTTTGTACTGTTCGGTTGGCTAAATCAGTCAGTACGATAGAGGGCCAGTAACTGACTATCTTCGGATCTGAAAAAACATTAACAAGTATGTAAGCACAACCAGAAAGTGTTGATATGAACGAATCACGACGCAGGGACTTTCTCAAGGTAGCTGGCGGTGTCGCAGTCGTTAGTGGGCTCGCAGGCTGTGCGAGCGAGGCCCAAGAAGACGAAGAACCACCGGAAGACGAGGAGACGGAACCGGATGAGCCTGAGGAGGACGCACCTCCTGAGGAGGAAGAAGAGGAAGAAGAAGAGCCAGCAGCAGACGGAGATGGTCGGATTCGCGTCGCCCACATGATTCCGGATTATCCGGAGGTTGACGTCTACGTCGATGACACTGACGAGCCGGTCTTCGATGGCCTCGGATACACCGACGTAACCGACTATGTCGACCTCGACGGTGGCGAGTACCAGATTCGCGTCACCGCTGCCGGAGCTCGGTCGCTTGTCCTCTTCGATGAGGAAGTTTCGGTGCCGGGCGGCGATACAACAGCTGTCGCCCTCGATGAAAGCGCCGAAGAAGCGGAGGGAGCTGAAGACGGTGGCAACGCCGAAATCAGCTTCCAGCTTGAGCTGTTCGAGGACGACAACACCCCACCTGAAGAAACGCTCAACGATTCACGGCTTCGACTGATTCACGCCTCACCGGACGCGCCGAATGTCGATGTCCTGGTCGGAGAGACACCGCTGTTCGAGGACGTGGGCTATGGTGAGGGCGAGTACTTCGAACTACCGTCGGGGTCCTACGAACTCGACATCTACCCGGCTAACGGCGAGCCAGCCGACGACGAGCCTGGTGACGAAGACGAACCGGGTGCAGACGAAGAAGAGGAAGACGATGGCTTCCTCAGTCTCACCGCCGATGGCGGGGTCGACACCTTCCAACAAGAAGAAGACGAAGAAGACGACCCATTCGAAGAGGATGAGGAGGACGAAGAGGAAGACGATGTGCCCGAGGACGAAGAGGAAGAAGAGGAAGACGACCCATTCGAGGAGGACGAAGAAGATGACATCGAGGACGACGAAGACGATGTGCCCGAAGACGACCCGGTCTTCAGCTTCGATGCCGACCTCGAAGAAAACTCGGTTTACACCGCCTTTGCGACCGGCTATCTCGATCCCGATGCCGCCGAATCCGAAAACGAGTTCGAAGTCGTCATTGTCGAAGACGTGGTCGACGGCGAGGTTGTCGAGGTCGAAGACGACGACTAACGCCGTCTGAGTATTCGACGCTCGTCTCGACGTCTGTTTTTCGGTCGTTTTTCGGCCGCTATTATTGTACGGGCTGTCGGCTGACTGCATCGTGTGTGGTATCAAACACGAAGTCAACAGTGGATTGATAGGCAGCTACCACGTATATCGATTAATGAAGAAGAATAGGCATCCCGGCGGACAGGTGATCCGAACGGACAGCCGACCAACACGTGGTTTGGGACATCGGCGACTACGAAGAGCGATAGTCCCGTCATCTGGAGCGATGGCCCACTCACCGAGAGGTGGTCGCCGATGACCGAACAGCCGCTGATTGCAGAAGTGAGTCAGAAAGCGCTCATTCGGTCACCCGAGGATCGATTGTTGGTCATGCAGATGGACGAATCGACCTGGGAGCTTCCCGGTGGCCGGATGGATGCCTATGAGGATCCGGTCGAGGGACTCAAACGTGAAGTGCGCGAGGAAACTGGCCTATCAGTCACTGTCGAAGATCCGATTCACACTGCTGCCTGGCGAAACGACGAGGGCCGTGGCCGGTTTAGCGTCGTCTACGCCTGCGAGACCGATGAGACCGAGGTTACGCTGAGTCACGAACACTGTGATTACGAGTGGGTCTCCCCGCAGACCGCTCGCGAGGAATTTTTGACCGTGAGTATTCATCAAGAAGCGATTCGCCGGCTCTTGGCCACCGATCCGACGCGAGTCGACCAGCCTGCAGCCCGCAATGACTGAAAAAGAGCCGGCGACCGGTGATGCGCCACCGACTCCCGACACCTCGATCCACCAACTCGATGCGGGAACGATTCAGCGGATCGCCGCCGGCGAGGTCGTCGAGCGGCCCGCCTCGGTCGTCAAGGAGCTTCTCGAAAACAGTCTCGATGCCGGCGCAACCCGGATTTCAGTCGGCGTCGATGCCGGCGGAAAAGACGGGATTCGTGTCCGGGACAACGGCCGGGGTATTCCCGAAGCCGAGTTGCCCCTGGCGGTCACTGAACACGCAACCAGTAAGATCCGCGATATCGAGGATCTCGAAGCCGGCGTAGGGAGTCTTGGCTTTCGTGGCGAAGCACTCTCGACAATCGGTGCGGTCTCAGAGCTAACGGTTCGCTCACGAGCCCGAGAGGCGGGCGTTGGCGCGGAACTCACCGTCGAAGGCGGCGAGATCGGTGCGGTTCGACCTGCTGGCTGTCCGGAGGGGACGACAATCGAGGTCGAACGGCTGTTTTTCAATACGCCAGCCCGCAAGAAGTTCCTCAAGCGCGAGAGCACCGAGTTCGACCACATCAACACCGTCGTCAGCCAGTATGCCCTGGCGAACCCCGATGTTGCGGTTTCGCTCGAACACAACGGCCGAGAGCTGTTTGCGACCGAGGGCAGTGGCTCGTTGCGCTCGGCGGTGCTGTCGGTTTATGGCCGAGCGGTCGCCGAATCGATGATCGACGTCGAGTATACTGCCGGCGAGGGCGAACCGATCGAGTCGATCTCGGGGCTGGTGAGTCACCCCGAGACAACCAGGAGTACGCGCGAGTATTTGGCGACCTTCGTCAACGGACGGTACGTCACCGCAGCAACCCTCCGCGGGGCCGTTGTCGATGGCTACGGCGGCCAACTGGCCCCGGACCGGTACCCCTTTGCGGTGCTGTTTATTGAGGTTCCACCGGCGTCAGTCGATGTCAACGTCCATCCACGGAAGACCGAGGTCCGCTTCGACGAGGAGTCGGCCGTCGAACGGACACTCAGAGAGACCGTCGAATCGACACTGATCGACAACGGGCTGATTCGGTCGTCGGCCCCGCGCGGGCGGTCGGCTCCGGACGAAACGATCGTCTCGCCCGAACAGCGAAACAGCGAGGTCGTCGGCGGTGCGGGAACCGACCACGAACGGGCCAGCGGCGTTCGCTCGGAGAGCCAACGCAAACAGTCGCAGCCAGCAGCACGATCCGCAGTGGACGGCTCGTCGACAGTTGATTCAACCCAAGCCGAAGAGGCTGCTGAGACGCCACAGGGAGAGACTTCGGCAACTGACAGGACAGCGGTAAGTGATGAAACAACGGCAACCGGGTCGATGACGGCCGAGTCGACATCGACCCAATCTGAATCGCTCGAATCCGCCGAATCACCGCCCGGGAACGGCTCGGATACTGCCGTAGACGACCCGGATGACACAACGACTAGCGAGGCGGCGACGCCAGTCGATCCGACAGCCGAAACCAGTTGGGCGGTCGATGGACTCGGAAGCGACAGCCAGCAAAGCGCGACCGCGGCGACGCCCACAGAGCGGTCGTCGGCAACGAAACCAACGGACGAACGCGACCCAACGAACAAACCGCAGTCGGCCTGGCCGACACCCCAGTCGCACGCCGAAACAACCCAACGGACGCTCGGTGGCGGCGAAACCTCCGACCGGCGACAGTACGACCAACTGCCGACGCTTCGCGTACTTGGCCAGCTGTATGAGACCTACCTGCTTGCGGCCGCCGACACCGGATTGGTGTTGATCGACCAGCACGCGGCTGACGAACGGGTCAATTACGAACGACTCCAGCGAGCAGTCGCCGAGTCGCCCTCGACACAGGCGCTCGCCGAGCCGGTCTCGCTCGAACTCACCGCTCGGGAGGCGGCGCTGTTCGACGACCATGCCGACGGACTGGAGACGATCGGCTTTCAGGCTGACCGCGAGGGATCACGGACGGTGTCGGTTACCGCCGTCCCGGCGGTATTCAGCACGACACTCGATGCGGAGCTCCTGAGAGATGTGCTGCTCGGCTTCGTCGAAACCGCCGATGGCGGCGAACGGACCGTCGAGGAAACGGTCGACGAACTGCTTGCAGATCTCGCCTGTTATCCCTCGATCACGGGCAACACCTCGCTGACCGAGGGCTCGGTTGTCGACCTACTCGCGGCGCTCGACGACTGTCAAAATCCCTACGCCTGCCCGCATGGCCGACCCGTCATCATCGAGATCAGTCGCGAGGAGATCGGCGACCGCTTCGAGCGAGATTATCCCGGCCATGTCGGCCGACGGAGCGAAGAGTAAGCGAACCGTAGGCAACGCGAAAGCGCTGACACGGAATCCGAGCAGCGAGGGTCAGACGAGACTCACCGTCAGTGGCGTCCCGTTGGAATCAAATTCGGTTCCGAACACTGCTGAGCGTTCCTGCATCGTCTTTCGACACCAGCCGGCGGCCCGCTTGCCGGCATGGTAGACCGACTGGGACTCGATTTCGGTTGGATGACAGATGAGTTCGACGAGTGTGCCGTCAGCGGCAACGACGAGTTCGAACAGGAAACTTCGGTCGTTTCGGCCCACCGGGTCGACGGCGTAATCATCGACGAAATCGCCCATATCGTAGCAGACGACTGTCGGCGAGTCGCGGCGTTTGGGTGTGAGAATCTCGATTCCCTGAAACACGTGGGCGCTGTGGCCGTGGATGAAATCGACACCCCATTCTGCGAGAATTCGAGCGACCTGCCGGTGGCGTTCGGGGGGCTCGGTCCGGTTGTTCGGCCCCCAGTGCAACGAGGCGACAAGAAGGTCGGGATCGAGTTCCGTGGCCCGCTCGACAGCCTCGGCGAGAACTGATATCGAGTGGTCGTCTTTGGGGTCGAACTCGACGTGTGCGGTGCCAGCGCGGTCGGCGGTCGCACCATAGGCCGGGACGTTGTCAGTGAACCCGATGACCGCGACCGTCAGCCCGCGGCAGTCGACGGCGGCCGGTTCGCGGGCATCGGCCGTCGACCGTCCGGCACCGACGGTGGCGATATCGGCCCCGGACAACGCTTCGAGTGTCTCTTCGAGCGCATCCGGCCCGAAATCCATTGCGTGATTGTTCGCAAGCGTACAGCAGTCAACCGTCGCATATCTGAGCGCGTCAGTCGCCCAGTCAGGATGGGCACGGAAATGAAATCGACGGCCAGGCCACTGCTCGCCGCGCGTCGAGAGACAGCATTCGAGGTTAACAAAGAGGCCATCGAGTCCCCGGAGCGTCGGAGCGACGGTGCCCCAGAGTGCCGACGGCGAGCGGGACTCGCGATAGGTTTCATCGACACGACGGCCGAGCATGACATCACCGGTAAAGCCGAGATGCAACAGCGAGGACATACTTGATTTACGCTACCATCCCGCAAACACTTCACTCATTATTCCAGCTACGCCTATGTTGATTTTACCGTTGATTGTCACGAAGTACTGAATCGTACTTTTAGGGACCGCTGGGGTAGCCTATGGCTGATGGACGCGCTCATCCTTACGGCAGATCAGTTCGAAGATAGCGAGGTACTGTATCCGAAATATCGACTCGAAGAGGCCGGCTTCGGGGTCGATATCGCAACCCCGGACGGCGAAGACGCAACCGGCAAACACGGAATCGGCTGTCAGGCTGACCGAGCCATTATCGACTGTCTCGACAGCGCGGTCGACAGCTACGATCTACTGGTTGTCCCCGGCGGCTATGCACCCGAAACAATCCGGATGGCAGCCCCCGAGGCAGCAACGATTATCGGCGCATTTGACGCCGCCGGCAAGCCGATCGCCTCGATTTGCCACGGCATCCAGCTGCTCATCAGCGCCGGCATTCTCGACGGTCGAACCGTCACGGGCTATCAGGCACTGGCGATCGATATCGAAAACGCGGGGGCGAGATTCGACGACAGCCGGGTCGTCATCGACGACAATCTCGTCACCAGCCGTGTGCCTGACGACCTACCCGCACTGCTCCGTGAGACAATCGGTGTTGTCGATGGCGTTGACGTGCCGGCGGTCTCAGCTGATTAATTGACGCTCCCGACAGTCGCCGTGCTGGCAGAGACACCAAGAGGATTGGAATTAAGAGCCACTCGGCCGCAGGTAGGATATGAACGGCGGTCGAGATCATGGCTGACTTGGTAACGTTCGGTGAGACGATGTTGCGGCTGTCACCACCGGCTGGCACGCGGCTCGAAACTGAAGGCTCGCTTGACGCCCAGGTCGGCGGCGCAGAAAGCAACGTTGCCGCCGCGGCAAGCTGTCTCGGCGTCGATGCAACCTGGCTTTCGAAACTACCGGCGAATCCGCTCGGCCGGCGAGTCGTCCGCGCGCTCCGGAGCCACGACATTACGCCCGCCGTCGCATGGGACGACCGCGATGCGGCCAGACTCGGTACCTACTATCTCGAATACGGAGCCGATCCCAGAAACACGGAGGTCATCTACGACCGGGCGCACTCGTCGATCACAACCGTCAGTGCGGCGGATCTCGACGGTAGTGTACTCGATTCGGCCGGCGTGTTTCATACAACGGGCATCACGCCCGCGCTGTCGGAAGCGGCCGCCGAGACGACGATGGAACTGCTTTCGGCAGCCCGTGAAGCTGGTGCGGTTCGATCATTCGATCTCAACTATCGCGCGAAACTCTGGACGCCGGCGGAAGCGAAAGCCGCGTACGAATCGATCCTCCCCGAGATTGACCTGCTCTTTGCGCCCGTCCGCGATGCACGCGGTGTGCTTGAGTACGAGGGCGACGCCGAGGCGGTTGCTCGCAGCCTTGCTGTCGACTACGATATCGAGACGGTCGTCGTCACGCGTGGGGCCGACGGGTCGCTTGCGCTGGTTGAAGACGAAGTCATCGAGCAGGGTATCTTTGATTCGGAAGCAATCGATGCGATCGGCACCGGCGACGCCTTTGTCGGCGGCGTCCTCGGTGAACTTCTCGCCGACAGCGAGGTGACGCTCACAGCCGCTCAAATCGAAACCGCCCTCAGCTATGGGGCGGCAGCCGCCGCACTAAAACGAAGTCTCGCCGGTGACGTGCTGGTGGCGACCCGCGAGGAGCTCGAACGGGTACGCGACGCATCCGCTGGTGGCATCTCCCGATAAGGACACTCGCGGATATCTCGATCGAAAATACATCGACACAATCGAAACGACGGGCCGATACCGTGAACCACACTCGTTGTCGCAGTGTTGGTTATCGCGGCCGGCGCTGTGTAGCGAGCAGTCGCACAGAACAGTGAGACGGCTTTTGAATCGGTACGCGGCGGCCCAACAGCGACCGTGTATCGGACTTTGGAATCAGCCTCGCACTCGTGGGTCTGCTGCGGCTGGGGTCGTCGCCAATAGCAATCGATGCTCCATTGAGCAGGCGTGTATCGGCGACTCCCAACCACCATACGGTTTTGTCACTTGATTACATTGACTCGCTATGGACGTACTTATTATCGGTGCCTATGGGAGTGCAGGCGCAGCAGTTGCCGGCGAACTCGCCGGCCACGTCGGTGAGGAAATCGATCGGCTGACGCTGGTTGACGACGGCGAGCCCGGCGGCGGGCTCTGTATTCTCAACGGCTGTATGCCCTCGAAAGAGGTGCTATCGGCGGCAGCCCACCGGTTTCAAATGCGCGCGGACGACCGCCTCGTCGGAGCGCCGGCGACGATCGATCTCGACCGAGTTGTCGAGCGCAAAAACGACCACATCGAGAGCTTTGCGGCGCACCGCCGAAGCGCGATTCACGAGCTAGCCGAGCGCGAGGGCGTCGAGTTCGTTCACGAGACCGCGCAGTTCGTCGACGACCGGGTCGTCGAAATCGATGGCGAGCGGTATGAACCCGACTACGTCGTGATCGCGACGGGCTCCTCACCGAAGATTCCCGATTTGCCGGGCATCGACGAGGTTGACTACTATACGAGCAAGGACGTCCTCGACGCAACCGACCTGCCCGAATCGGGCGTCGTCATGGGCTTTGGGTATATTGGGCTGGAGTTAGTGCCGTATCTCGCGGAGGCCGGCGTCGACCTCACCGTCATCGAACACGACGCCCGCCCTATCGACGAGGCCGACCCCGAGTTCGGTGATGAACTCCTCGAACTCTATCGCGAGGAGTTCGATATCGAGATTTTGACCAATACGTGGGAACAGCGGCTCGAATCGACCGACGAGGGCGTTCGGCTGCACGTCGAACAGGGCGAGACCGAGCGGGCAATCGATGCCGAAAGCCTATTTTTGTTCACCGGCCGGACGCCGACGCTCGGCCGACTCGGCATCGAAAATACGAGTCTGCGACCCCGAGAGGGCTGGGTCGATGCGACAATGTGTGCGGTCGACGACGACCGGGTATTCGTCGTCGGCGACGTCAATCGGAAAGAGCCGATTTTGCACGTAGCTAAAGAACAGGGCTTTACCGCCGCTGACAACGTTCTCGCGCACCATGCCGGCGAGCAGTTAGCACGCTACAGCAACGTCCACCACCACGTTATTTTCTCGGGCGCAAGCGTCTATCCGTTCGCACGCGTCGGCCACACCCCCGAAAGCGCCAAGGAGGCCGGCTTCGATGTCGTGAGCGCGACCCGGTGGGCGAAAGACGATGGCGTGTTCAAAGTCAAGGATGTCCCATATGGACTGGCCCGGCTCACCGTTGATGCTGAAACGGGCACTGTTCTCGGCTATCAGGGACTACACGCACACGCCGATTCGATGGCCAAAACGTTGCAGGTGATTGTTGAACTCGGTCTCGACGTCCGTGAGATTCCCGACCGGGCCTACCATCCGACACTCCCCGAAATTCTCGATGGGCTGTTCCGGGAGACGGCTGGGCAGGTCGAGTAACCCTCTCCAAACCACGGTGTTGGCGAGGGTCGCCGAAACCAGACAGCAACAGTGAGTGTATCTCTGTCGAATTGACCTATTCAAAATCCTCATGAATAGTTATGAGAGTTCGCACGGAGTCGACTAATGATGTCCTCCCAACAACCAGTTCTTGGTGTCACGATGGGCGATCCCGCGGGTATCGGCAGCGAAATCATTATCCAGAGCTACCCACAGATCGCGGATCGAGCGAACCTCGTTGTCCTCGGCGACCACGGTGTGATGGAGGCCGCGGTCGACGACTGCGACAGCGACCTCGAACTACTCCGGATCGAGTCGGTCGAAGAAGCCGAGTTCGCCGACGGGGTGTTGGAGGTCGTCGACTTCGGGAACGTCGACGACCTCCAACGCGGCGATTTGCGAGCCGAGTACGGCGCGGCCGCCCTCGAATACGTCGAGGAAGCCATTGAGTTGGCCACCGAAGGCCGGATCGACGCGATGGTCAACGCCCCGATGAACAAGGAGGCGATTTCGAAGGCAGGCTCCGAATTTAGCGGCCATACCGACCTGCTGGCTGCCCGCACCAACACCGAGGAGTACTCAATGATGCTGATTCAAGATCAGCTCGTTGTGACCCACGTGACGGTTCACGTCTCGCTTCGGGAGGCAATCGATCTCGTCACGACCGACGCGGTCTTCGAGACGATTCAGGTCACCGAGAAAGGACTTCAGGAGATCGGGATCGACGAGCCGTCAATCGCGGTCGCGGGGCTCAACCCCCACGCTGGCGAGGGCGATCTCGGTGAGGAGGACGCCGCCGAGATTGAACCCGCGGTCGAACAGGCCCAAGAGTCCGGCATCGACGTCACCGGGCCGTTGGCGGCCGACAATCTGTTCAATCAGGGCGCAGCCGGCAAGTACGACGCGGTTGTGGCGATGTACCACGACCAAGGGCACATCCCGATCTACCTCCACGGGATGCTCGACGTTCCGGGAGCCGTGAGTGGCGTCAATATGACCATCGGCCTACCGATCATCCGGACGAGTACAATCCACGGCACGGGGTTCGACATCGCTGGCGAGGGGATCGCCCGCCCCGACAGCCTCGTCGACGCGATGGAGGTCGCCGCCCGAGCGGCCGAAGCCCAGCGGTAGACCGCGAACTCAGCCGCGCGACTCCCGGCGGAGATCAGCCAGTCGGTTCCACGACGACTCCATCAGCATCGAGGTCTCTTTGAACGTCTCATACTTCTGGCGGTAAACCGGGTTCTGTGGTTCGTAGACCTGGTCGACCTCAACGAACTGGGTGGTCTCTTCGAGGCCGCCGAGGTCACCGGTGCCGATGGCCGCCAGCATCGCCGCACCGAAACAGCCTGACTCGTCCTTTTTTGTCGTCGAAATTGGCTTCTCGATTACGTCGGCGAACAGTTGGGCCCAAAAATTGCTTTTCGAGGCCCCGCCAGTAAACCGGACCTCCTCGACGCCGAACGTGTAGTCGTACTGCTCAATCTGCCAACGGTGCATGAAGGCGATCGCTTCGTATATCGCCCGCAGCATCTCAGCGCGGCCGGTCTGGGAGGTCAGCCCGATGAAACTCCCCGAGGCGTCATCCTGATAGAGGTAGCCGTAGGCGTTGCCGAACAGATAGGGATGAAAGACGACGTTGGTCTCGATATCCCGAACCATTCCTTCGAGGATGTCGAAGACGTCGCCGTCGCCGTCTGCAGCGTCGGCTTTCTCGGCCTGAAAAAACTCGTCGACGAACCAGTCCAAACTAATGGTCCCGGTCGGGTGGGCCGTCTCCAGCATCCACGTGTTTTCTTCGAGGAAGTTCTCACAACACCATCGGTCGAGATTCACCGAGGGTGTGTCGATCGCGAGTGTGCTTAGCGACCACGTCCCACCGGAGGTAGCGACGATGTTCTCTTCGATCGCGCCGACACCCAGCGTGTTGGCACAGGCGTCGTGAGCCCCCGCGATGACGGGCGTCCCCTTGCTGATTCCGGTATGGGCCTCAACCTCGTCGGTAGTGTGGCCCGCAATGTTATAGCTCGCGTCGTGAAGGTTGGGGAGACAGTCGCGTTTCTCGGTGACGCCCGCGAGTTCGAAGAGATCGTCGTCGTACCGCTGGGTTTCGTGGTTCGTGAAACTGAACGTGGCGTCGCTGAGTTCGAGTGCGAGTTCGCCGGTGAGTTTGTACCGGACGACGTCCTTGAGGTTCAACACGTGTTCGATCCGATCATAATCATCGCCGCGATGTTCTTTGAGCCACCGCAATGAGGCGAGAGCGGCCCCCGGTGGAATCGGAATACCCGTGATCTCCGAAATCGCCCGGTAGGTGCCGTCTTCCTTCCAGCGTTCGAGGATTCCCCGCGAGCGGCCGTCCAAGAGGGGAATCCCGTTGATAAACGGCTCGCGATCGGCGTCAAGTGGATAGAGCCCACCACCACCACCGGCGAGTCCGATCGCGCTGACCGACTGTTCTTGTTCAACGGTGTTGAGCAGTTCGTCAAGGCAATCGAGGGTGAGTTCCCATCGCTGATCGATAGGAATCTCGTGGCGATCATCAGAGGGGTGTTCCATCCCCGCCTCGATGCCGTACTCGCCGAGCACGTTCCACGCCGAATCGAATGCGACGGCTTTCAGGTTCGTGTGGCCGATATCAATGCCGACATACATAGGCCGAAAATATCTGTATATATTAATAATAGTTTTTCATGTAGTACTTAATTTCACACTTTAGGAAATTATATTCTCCCGTGGATCGACCGCCTGTATCGAACCGTAACCGACTGGCTGTAGGAGGCCGATGCCAAGCGGGTGGCTTATTCAGACGGCCACACAATCGTAGCTATGGAGCCGACGACGACCGGCCGGTTTCGCGTTCTCGACCGCCGTCCAGACGGGAGACTCCTTCTCGTCGACCTCGCGGAGGCGGTCGCGGCGATCAACGAGACCGACCCCGACGCCGATCTGCGGCCGATTGCGGTCACCCCGCCGTCGGCCGACAGCACCGACCCGAGCAGCCCAACCGACGAGCCGAAAGGAGCCAGCGTGGGTGACCTCCAGCCCGGCTACGTCATTGAGGCGACACTCACCTGGGACGACAGCGAGGCGCGATTTCGTGCCATCGAGATCATCGACCGAACCAGGATACAGTATGCCGACGGCGTCACCGGCCTCTTCGAAAAGGCCCAAGAAACGTGGCACGACGCCCAGGTAGCCGGAGCAGCAATGAATTCGGCGGTGACCTACAGCACCGGGAAAGAACCAAACGGCGTGGTCTATGTCTTCGCCAAACAAGCCCCACCGCGGGACCTGTTCGAGGAGTTCCGGACGGGAGCAACACCGATCGAACCGTTGATTCAGCGAGTTGCGGCCGAATATGACGAGGATGACGAGACTGACGAGCCAGACAATGGCAATGAGGCCGAGCGAGCGATCTTTGTGATGAATCCAGTTGACGAGGAGTTCGTGTTGATCTATATTGTCTTCCGAAAAGACGGCATGTTGGCAAAAACCGTACGCGACACCTACGGGCTGCCATCAGTGTAACACCGAAGCCTCGCTCGCAGCGTCGTCAACCCAACTGAAAAGATCGCACAGAACGCGTCATAAAAGAACACACCGTCAAGAGACAAAGGCCCCCCAGCCCGTGTTCGGTCGGTGTGCAACTTGTTTCCCCCGAGTTCTATCCCGGCAATCAGTCACGGCCCTTCACGACTGATGCAATTGATACGACAACGTACCACATAATAAACATATCTCTGCAGATATTGAGTTACATATAAATAGGTAGTTCGAAATCTGCAGTAGTAACTGGATTCGCACGGATCGAACGCCACTCGATTGGTGAATCTATGCGAGAAGCAGTATGCTCTGGAGGGTTGAATACGACTGCGAGAGTTGTGCCTTTGGCCGTACGACCTTCGCTGCAAATATACCGTACTGCAAGATGGCGTGGGTATTGCACAACAAGTACTATCTACAGTAGTCAGTGAGGTATGGTATGGGTCCACCGCTTGACACCATCGATCAAGGAATTCTCTATTACCTCCAACAGAATTCACGGCAGCCGATCACTGTCATTGCAGACGAGCTGAACCTTTCGGATAACACCGTCCGAAATCGAATCAAAAAGCTCGAAGAAAACGGAATTATCGAACAGTACTCAATTGCGATCAGTTACGACGAAGCAAACATCCTACACTATTACTTATTTATCTGTACTGCACGGGTCAGTGAAAGGGAAACACTCGCAGCAAAAGCACCCGAGATCCCCGGTGTCGTTGAAGTAGTGACCGTAATGACTGGCAAAGAGAACGTTCATGTGAAGGCAGCGGCGATGACAAAACAAGAGATTACACAGATTGCTCACCGATTAGACGAACTCGATCTCATTATCGACCGAGAACATCTGATATGGGGGAGCTCAAATCAGCCGTTTTCGGGATTCAGCATTGAAAACGAACTGTAATAGCGGCATTCGCTCGGATTAGAATTCACCGAGTCGTGACTGGCCGCTGGCGCTGGTACTTTCGTCACCGAGTCCGGCAAGGTCGACGGCCGCTGCAATCGTCTCGAAAAACGTCGTTCGCTGGCTCCGGTCATAGAGCGTTGCTGCGGGATGAACAGAGAGCAACAGTCGTTGTGAACGATCACCAAATCGCTGTTCGACGATCTCGCCGGCTTCGTTCGTAATCGCGACTGACCGGTCGAGCAGATGCTCGCTCGGAACTTTTCCGAGCGTGATAACGAGTTCGGGTTCAACGGTTTCGATTTCAGCATCGAGATAGCCACGACAGTTGGCGAGTTCGGTGCTGGTCGGATCGCGGTTTTCGGGGGGTCGACACCGAACACAGTTTGTGATCCGAACGTCTTCGCGCAAGAGACCCGCCTCGGCGAGTGCCTCATCGAGCACCGACCCCGAGCGGCCGACGAACGGTTCGCCCTTCGTGTCTTCGGTTGCACCCGGCCCTTCGCCGACAAACAGCAGTTCGACATCTTCGGGACCGACGCCGTTGACGATCTGACTCCGCGAAGCGACGAGATCGGGACACTGCGTGCAGTCACGAACACAGAGTCCGTCCATGTGTTCCATACGAAACCGCGGGTCGCAAACGGCTTAACTCTCGGTTTTTTCCTCGCCATCGACAGCTGTCTCAAGCGCCTCAATCTGTCTGCGGGCCGCCCGAGCAGCGAGTCGCGCAACACGGAGCGGTTCGGGCCGACCGCTCGCCTCGGGAGTAAACGCCGTGAGGACTCCACTGGCCGACTCGATGTCGATCCCAACAGTCCGGACGGACAGCGTCTCGGAGCCGACGTCGATCAGGTGTTGCTCCGGTAATTGTCGGTAACGCGAGCGACGCATTTCGAGCTCTTTGCCCGAAAAGTGCTCGGCGAGCGGGTCTTCAAGCCCCTCGCTCGACTCGAAGGAGACGGCGATAACTGGGCGGTCGGCTGCCTCATAGACGGCGTCGAGATCGATCAGATTGAACCACGCCGGCGCAACCCCTGAAAGCAAGAGCCACCGAACATCGGGCCGCTCTAGCTGCTCGAGCAATTCACAGATACGATTAGTCGCGTCGATCCCACCAACTGTACACTGGGTGAAAAACAGGTCCTCAACAACGCGGTCCGCACGAACAACGGCTCCGCAGAGTTGGCTTCGAGTGGGGCCGTCAGAGGCTGCAATACCGATCGCTCGACTGCCGGGTTTCGGAGACACGAACAGCGGCCGAACCGACTACTCCTCGGTGTCCGATTCGGGGTCGGTTTTCATCGATTGAAGCCTGTCGAGCAGTTCGTCATTCGACGCACCGGGTTCGAAATCGAGCGTTCCTTTGTGATCGCTTTCGGATGCGTTGAGCCCGTCTTCATCGTCGAAATCGGTGTCAAACTCTTGGTTCTCCTGTTCAGACTCATCGTAGCTTCCGAATCCCATACAGTCGTAGATAGCGCCCCCGGAGGGAAAAACCCCCGTACGATTGGATCCGGCCGACAACCATCCGGTAACTGCCGGCGACGGCGTAGGCTTTTGAGAATCGAACCCGTCGGTCGGGTATGGAGCCGATCAATGTCACCGCAGATGCCGATGTGTTTACCAGCAACGCCTATCTCATAGACGGCGAAACCACGACGCTCGTCGATGTCGGGTCGATGGCTGGTGTCGTTGACGTCGTCACCGAGCATATCGAGACCGTCGACCAAGTCGTCGTAACCCATCAGCACGCCGACCACGTCGGCCAGCTCGATGCCGTACTGGATGCCTTTGATGCTGAGCTCTACGCCCACGGCGAGCATCCGCGTCGCACCGGAGCCCTGGACGATGGTGACACCGTTCAGATCGGCGATGAGGTCGCCGAAGTCGTCTACACACCCGGACACGCGACCGACCACGTCTCGTTCGTGAGCGAGTCGGCACTGTTTAGCGGTGATGTCGTCGTCTACAACGATGGCGCATTCGATGACGGAAGCTTTGGTCGGACCGACCGGCCGGGACAGTCACGCGAGCGGCTGATTCAAAGTCTGTCCGAGCTGCTCGAGCGGCTTCCGGAGTCGGTTTCAGGACTATATCCCGGCCATGGGAGTGTCTTCAACGCTGAAGCTGGCGGCGAGGACGTTCGAACAGTCATTGAACGAGCGCTCGAACGGGCCGAACGGCGCGAACTGAAATACCCTGATGAGTAGCCGCCGGCTCAGATACCATTGTGACGGCGTCTGGATTAGTGAGTTTCATCGAATCCAGATGGATGACACTGGATACGGAGCACTGAGAAAGCAAAACAGACGGTTCGAAACTTAGGCTGCGCGGCGTTCTTTGGCTTTTGGGCGGAGTCGCGAGTAGCCACATTTCCGGCAGCTCTTTGCTTTTGGTGCGTTGCGGGCGTTACAGCGCATACAGATCTGTTTGTTGAGTGTTCGGTTGGCAGCGGTCTCGTTGCTCGGCATGCACTCACGTTGTTTGGCTCGCTGTTTAACAGTTCCGAGATGCGAACTTCTCACTACAAACACCGAGATTCCATCCCATCGGTGACGACGCGGCACCAAAACAACGGCCGCCACCAGTGGTAAAAATAAGAGACGTAACGATCGGTGTGTTACGTGCTGGCTTCGTCGAGCGCAGCTTCGAGGTCCCCTCGCTGGGTGACGCCGACAAATCGGTCGACAATGCCGTCGTCGTTTTCGATGACAAGCGTCGGCAACGAGCGAACCTGATACTGGTTGGCAATATCTTGTTCCTCGTCGACGTTTACCTTTGCAAACTCGACATCCGCGTAATCGGCTTCGAGTTCGTCGAGGATCGGATCTTGCGTCTTGCACGGGCCACACCAATCGGCGTAAAAGTCTGTAAGTCGAACCGTCATTGTAGTTCCCACTGAGAGTTACTGAGGTGCGCTGATAAGCGTTTCCACACCGATGTTTTGAACCACCACGGAGCTCGAAAGCCGAGCACGTCGACCGGCGGAAGCCGAAACGCTTAGGTTATCAAAGACCTGTCTGTCGACAATGGCTTCAGGTGGCAACTCCGGCGGACTCATGTCCAGTGCAGGGCTGGTCAGATACTTCGACTCAGAGGACCGTAATGCGATTCGAATCAGCCCGAAAACGGTCATGGCGTTCTGTATGCTCTTCGGTATTTTTGTCCAGTTGCTGACGCTGACGATCACCTGATTCAGGCGCGACTGACGTTTTGAACCGACCTGAGGCGGATTCGTCCGGTGGCCGACACCGGACCGATCAATCGACGATGGAGAGCGAGTAACCGAGAGTGAAACGATCGACGACTGCCCACGAACCGAACGGGTGCTTTTTGTTCGCAGCCCGACTGCACCACATATGAAAGCTGGCGTTATCGCCGTCCAAGGCGACGTGAGCGAACACGCCGCCGCAATTAGCCGCGCGGCGGCCGCCCACGGTGTCGAAAGCGAGGTGATCACCATCCGGGACAGTGGTCTTGTTGCGAGCTGTGACGTACTCCTCATGCCAGGTGGCGAGTCGACGACGATCTCACGGCTGATTGCCGACGAAGGAATCGATGAAGAAATTCGGACACACATTGCAGCTGGCAAGCCCGTGTTGGCAACCTGTGCAGGACTCATCGTGGCCGCAAGTGATGCCAAAGACGAGCGCGTACAGACACTCGGCGTACTCGACGTCACTGTCGATCGCAACGCCTTCGGCCGGCAGAAGGACAGCTTCGAAGCGCCACTCGACGTCGACGGACTCGCCGACCCGTTTCCGGCGGTATTCATTCGTGCGCCGCTGATTGATACGGTCGGCGACGAGGTTTCCGTGCTTGCCGACTGGAAGGGGAATCCGGTTGCCGTCCGACAGGGGCCGGTTGTCGCGACCTCGTTCCATCCCGAACTAACGAGCGATACCCGGCTTCACCAGCTGGCGTTTTTCGCCGACCGAGAGGCCGTTTCCACACCACCGAATGCCGACACCAAAACAGACCAATGAGTGAGACACCCACTACTGACCGGCCAGCCGACGACGACCCGGAAGCCGTCCTCGACGCGCTTTTTGAGACGATCGAACAGCGGAAAGCCGAACTGCCCGAAGGCTCGTATACGACCTCGCTTTTCACGCACGAAAAAGGCGAAAATGCCGTCTTAGAGAAACTCGGCGAGGAGTCGACGGAACTCATTTTGGCGGCCAAAGACGACGATCTCGCAGAACTCCAGTATGAATCGGCGGACTTTATTTATCATCTGCTCGTGTTGTTCGCAATGAAGGGGCTCACCGTCGAGGATCTACGCGACGAACTACAGTCGCGATTTGAGTAAGTGAAGAGCCAGTGAGTGAAGAGTCAGTGAGTGAATCAATTAGTTAGTATGTCGGGAGCAGACCGATCCCGACGACAACGATGGATTGCGTTTCAGCCCAGATGGATTACGTCTCAGTCACCGATCTGTCTACGATAGATCAATCATCGATTCGGTCGACAAGCTTGGATTGGGCGGTGGAGACGCCAACAGAGAGAACACCCGCATCGAACGATCCCTGCAGATAGAGCCGCCCGCGCTGGGTCAGCTCGAACGACCATCCGTTGTCAGCTTGCCTAATCAATGATGCTCCAACGAGCAAATCCAGCCGCTCGTCAATATATGTCTGAGAATACGCCATTGCCTCCCCGTACGATGCGAGTGAGTGTCGAATTTCATTCGGTCGGCACGTGCCCTCTGCGAACAGAGACTCCAGAATACGATCGTCGACGATTGCCATCCACGCAGCATGTTTTCTGAGATTCATTCTGAAATCGAGTTGGGTTCTGCGTTGCTCACCGCGGCGTTGTCGTCGGCTTTGAGAATAAACAGATGTTCATCACAGAGCGAGACAGGCTGGTCTTCGAGGGCCGTCGAAACCTTGCTGACCGTTTTTGTGGAGTGTTTCAGCGTGAACGCCAAATATCGGGGGAGAACGAATTGCGCGTCTCGTGCACAGTAGAGACAGGAACCGGTCTGTGGCTGTTGGGTATACTGAAGACTGTTGCCGAACGCTCGCTGTTCGCAGTTCACACAGAGACGACCGGCTTCACGATTCGTAGACAAATCGATTATTGACCGATTGTAGCCCGCACGCTTCCCACAGCTGAAGCATTGGTGTTTATCATGTGATCCCGAGCCCATTGGAATTCACGCTACTAATCTTGAGACATTAAATATACCCTCTCGGGTGAAAGTAAACAATATGAGCTGAGACAAGCAGGTTATAAACACACCCAGCAGACGCCCTTCGTTGGCTTTGCTCAGTTAGAGGATAGTTTGAGTATATAAATAGAACCATAGTATGTTGTTGAGTTTTAGGTTAAATTTATTTGGAGATATTGGCGAACTATCTACAAATCGGTTCAATGAGAACATCTGGTGTAAACAGATAAACAAAAACATCAAACAGTGTTTATGTCGAAATACATACGAATAACAGTCTGTACACCCCCCCTATTTAATATCGAAACCGCAATACCGCACGGAGCGCAGCTAACTCATGCAGGGTGATTTCTACTGGAAACCGCCCGACTGAAAGGTTCTGCCATAGTATCGTCACAGCATTTCGGTTGGAGACCGACAGACAGCGTCATGACGGACGAACGACCCGCGGGCGTTTCAGTTAGAAACGGTCGGTAGACAGTTGTTCGACAGTTGGTGAACAGTCGGCGAACAGTTGATCGACAGTCGCTGACAACACGACAAGGTGACAACCGGACGCTTTGGCCAGTTGGGCCGGCGATTGGAAGCGTCGACTGCAACGGATCGTGCTGTCAACGCCGACGGCCTTTTGGGATGGCTCTGCAAACAGGTGGCCAATGGATGCCGTCACGCTCGGTCCCGCAGGGACCTACTCACACCGCGCCGCTCGTGCCGTTGCCGACGAGGTCTCATTTCGCGAGTCGGTAACCGCTATCGTCGACGCCGTCGCCGACGGAAGCTTCGAACGGGGCGTTGTTCCCATCGAAAACAGCATCGAAGGCAGCGTCACCGAGACGCTTGACGCGCTTGCGGATCACGACATCGCCGTCGTCTCGGAAATCGTCACCCCCATCCGGCACGCACTGCTCGCCCAGGGCGATTCATTCGATGTTGTCGCCAGTCACTCCCAAGCGCTCGCACAGTGTCGGAGCTACCTCGAAGCACACTATCCGGAGGCGACACAGGAGGCCGTCGCCAGCACCGCCCGCGGCGTCCAGTACGCCCGCGACGACCCCGCCGTCGCCGGTATCGGACACCCCGACAACGCGACCAACGGAACCGAACTCCAGGTACTTGCCGAGGACATTCAGGACCAAGACTCGAATGCAACCCGGTTTTTCGTTGTTGCCCCCGCCGAGGAGCGCTCGGATGCTGGCGGGAAGACCTCGCTCGTCGTCTATCCGAACGTCAACTATCCCGGACTGTTGCTCGAACTGCTCGAAGCCTTTGCCGACCGGAACATCAATCTCTCGCGGGTCGAATCCCGCCCGAGCGGCAACCGACTCGGTGATTATCTGTTCCACTTCGATATCGAAGCCGGCGTCTACGAGAGTCGGGTTCAGGACGCACTCGACGAAATCGAGACGATTATCGAGCAGGGCTGGGTGCGGAATCTCGGCTCGTACGATACGAAACACGTCCTGTACTAAGACAGCCACTAGATGAGGGCGACGCCGAGTAATGGGATCGATACATAGACAACGTGATAACAGAGCGTTGAGCTTCCCATATAGAAGAGATACCGGCCGAGTGGATAGCCGCTTGTTGCCGCAGGAACCGTAAGAAGGCCACGGATCCACGGGACGAAGTTGGTCACGAATATCGTCGGGCCGCCGTACCGGTCGAACCAACGGGTAATGCGTCTGTCCCAGTTCGTCTCCTGAGTAACCGATATCGGCCCAAAGTGGTCACCGATCGATGGGCCGTACTGCCGGATACCGCCGTAGATCGCGAGTTGGCCGAGCATATAGCCAGCAGTCACGACGAGAACGGTCACTGCGGCATGAGCGTAGCTGGCTCCGGTGGCAAGGATGTACCCTGGGAGGAACACCGTCGTCGACAGCGGTTTTCCGATAAGCGCCCCTTTGAGGACGAAAATCACGAACAAGACCGGAAGTCCGATCAATTCGAGAACGACGAGCAGCTGCTCGGAAAGCCACGAAACGGTACTCCTCACAGCTGACAGTCGCGACAGCGTGTTGGGGGCAGTAGACGAATGGAATCGCCGGCCAAGCAGCGAAGCAACGACGGAGGGCGTCGCAAAGTGGAGGACATACAAGACAGTCACGTTCGCAGATAATATAGTTTAATAATCATATGTGCCGAGAACAACGATAATCAAATACGACCGAGCCGAGCCGTGTCGATTGGTCGAATAGCACCCGAGAACGATGTAAACCGGCTGATAATCAACAGGCGTACTGGTTGGCTCAGTGTCGATTACTTTCAAGCCGGAGAACGCCCATTATCGAAACATGGCTGAACGACCCAACCCGTTCCGAGAGCTCGATGAGCTAATCGAACGCATGAACCGGCAGTTCGGCGAGTTGAGCCGAACATTCGAAGGCAGCGCCGGCGGTAGCATGCTTGCCGATTTCACGATCGACATCGCTGACAACGGCGAAGAACTCGTGGTGAGCGCCGACCTTCCGGGATTCTCACAAGACGATATCGACCTCCGTGTCGACAGAGAAGCGCTGACGCTCAGTGCAACGCACGACGAGGAGGCGGTCGATGATGCGGCCCATTACCACCGAAAGGAACGCCGCCACCAATCGGTCAGCCGTCGGATTCCACTGCCCGAAGAAGTCGACGCCGAGGCTGCAAGTGCGACATACAACAACGGCGTGCTGACAGTCACCCTGCCGAAACGCGATCCCGAGTCGGCTTCGGGCTACCAGATCGACGTCGAGTAAACCACGATCCCGAACTTTCCAAGCTGCCGAATATACCGTCTAGAAGCCCCATAGAGTGCGAATTGCTATCTCGGCTACAGCAGTATTTAAGTCCTCAGCGAGAATTATGTTGGATTGTGAAAGACACAATGATTCGACGCTACTCCCCATTCGATGAGATTGACCAGTTCTTCGGCCGAATGGGCCGGGGATTCGAACAGATGGCTCCCGACAGCGTTAGTCACATTGCTGTCGATGTCGCCGACCACGATGACGAGTACGTTGTGACTGCCGACCTCCCAGGATTCGACCGCGAAGAAATCGACCTCACTGTCGACGACACGGTCGTGACACTCACCGCAACGCGGCAACACGAACAGGATGAGACGGGCGAGAATGGCTCGTATCTCCACCGCGAACGCCGCAGCGCCTCCGTCCAGCGCCGGATTTCTCTTCCCGGCGCAGTCGAGGAAGAAAACGCGACCGCAACCTACCGGAACGGCGTCCTTAGCGTGACGTTGCCAAAACACTCCGCAGTCGCCATCGAGGACGGTCGGCGGATCGACATCGAATAGACTGTCGGACGGATCCATCTTGCCGACAGCGACCGACGGCTATAGATGCTATTTTAGGGCCGACACACAGAGACACCCGTATGGATTACAACCCGCAGGAACTCGAAGCCGACTGGCGGGAGCGGTGGGCAACTGAGGCGCGGTACGAAGCCGACCCCACCACGACTGCAGAGCCCGACGACGAGGAGACGACCTTCATTACCGTTCCGTATCCCTACCCTAGCGGCGGGATGCATATCGGGCACGCCCGAACCTACACCGTTCCCGATGTCTACGCGCGATACCGTCGCCAGCAGGGCGATGAGGTGCTATTTCCGATGGGCTGGCACGTCACCGGGACGCCGATTATCGGCGCGGTCGAACGGCTCGAAAAACGCGAAGAAAAACAGCTCTCGGTGCTCCAGGACACCTACAACGTTTCCGATGAAGTCCTGACGGAACTCGAAACGCCGATGGGCTACGCCCGGCATTTCATCGAGGAACACTACAAGTCGGGTATGCAGTCGCTCGGGCTTTCGATCGACTGGCGACGCGAGTTCACGACGAACGACGAGCGCTACTCGAAGTTCATCACCTGGCAGTACGAAACCCTGAAAGACCGAGGGCGGCTCGAAAAGGGACTCCACCCGGTCAAATACTGCACCGAGCAGGAAAACCCGGTGACAACCCACGACCTGCTCGAAGGCGAAGATGTCGAGTATCAAGAATACACGCTGGTCAAGTTCACGCAGTCGGGCGACAAAAGCGCTGATAGCGATTCCGGTGACACCGTCATCCCGATGGCGACCTTGCGCCCTGAAACGGTTCGGGGCGTCACCAACGCCTACATCAACCCTGAAGCGACCTACGTCGAGGCGAGTGTCGACGGCGAGACGTGGATTATCTCCGTCGAGGCCGCCGAAAAGCTCGAACTACAGGATCACACCGTTGAGATCGAACGCGAGTTCGAGGGCAGCGAGTTCGTCGGCGAACACGTTACCAATCCCGTCACGGGCGACGAAATCATCGTCCTACCGGCGTCGTTCGTCGACAGCGACAACGCGACCGGTGTCGTCATGTCGGTTCCAGCGCACAGTCCCGACGACTATCTCGCCCTCGAAGAAGCGAAAGCCGATCCCGACCGTCTGCGGTCGTTCGGGATCGACCCCGCAGAAGTCGACGAAATCGAGCCGGTTGCGATTCTCGATGTGGAGGGCTACGGCGAGATTCCCGCCAAGGACGCGATCGAATCAGCGGGGATCACCGACAGCAACGACCCCGATCTGAAGGAAGTCACTAAAGACGTCTATAACGCAGAATTCCATACCGGTCGACTCCACGACGAGTACGGCGAGTACGCTGGAAAGATAATTGAGGACGTTCGGGATGAACTCGCCGCCGCCTACCGTGAAAAAGGGGCCTTCGGTGAAATGTACGACTTCCCCGAACCGGTCATCTCTCGGGCCGGCGGCAAGGTCGTCGTCGCCTATCAGGATACCTGGTTCCTCAGTTACAACGACGCCGACTGGAAACAGCAGGCAAAGCGTGTCGTCGAGCGAATGGATACGATTCCCGAAAACACCCGCGGAGAGTACGACTACACTATCGACTGGCTCAATGAATGGCCCTGTATCCGCAACTACGGACTCGGGACTCGGCTGCCGTGGGACGACGAGTTCGTCATCGAACCCCTCTCGGATTCGACGATTTATATGGCGTACTACACCATCGCCCACCGGCTCGACGAGATTCCCGGCGAGGAGCTCGACCGCGAGTTCTTCGACGCGCTGTTTTACGGCGAAGACGCCGTTTCGGGCGAGGCTGACGAGCGGGCGCTCGACCTTCGGGCCGAATGGCAGTACTGGTATCCGGTCACCTACCGGTTTTCGGCCAACGACCTCATTTCGAACCATCTCACATTCTATCTGTTCCATCACGCCGAACTCTTCGATGAGGCCCAGTGGCCAGAGGGAATCACGATCATGGGAATGGGTCTGTTGGAGGGCGAAAAGATGTCCTCTTCGAAAGGCCACGTTGTGTTGCCTGGCACCGCCATTGAACGATACGGGGCCGACACAGTCCGCTTTTTCCTGCTCAATTCGGCCGAGCCGTGGCAGGATTACGACTGGCGTGACGACCAGGTCGCCGGCGTCGAAAATCAGCTGCGGCGCTTTTGGAACCGCGCACAGGAGTTGCTCGAAGCCGACGTCGACGCCGACGCGGTCGACCCCGAAACCGAGCTCCAACACATCGACCGCTGGCTCCTCTCGAAGCTGCAGTCGACCATCCAAACGGTTACCGACGCACTCGATAGCGCCGAAACGCGAACCGCCTCGCAGGCAGCCTTCTACGGTGTCGAAGAGCATCTCAAATGGTATCGCCGCCGAACCGATCTCGATCGGCCGGCCGCCCAGTGGACACTTCGGCACGTTCTTGAGACCCGACTCCGGCTGCTCGCGCCGTTCGTTCCGTTCATCACGAACGAACTCCACGAGCAGCTCACGGGCACGCCAGCTGAGGATGCATCGTGGCCCGACGTCGACGACGACCGGCTCTCGCCGCTCACCGAAACCGAAGAGCGGCAAATAGAGCGGCTGACCGGCGATATCAAAGATATCCTGCAGGTAACCGAACAGGATCCAGAGACAATCCGAATCTACGTCGCTGCCGGCTGGAAGCGCGAGGTCTTCGAAACCGTCCGCGAGACCGACACCAACGTCGGACAGGTCATGGGCGAGGTAATGCAGAACCCCGACCTCCGAGAACGCGGCAACGAGGTCAACCAGCTGGTCCAAGACCTCGTCGAACTGGTTCGCGGCGTCGACGATGACGTGCTGTCTGCGATGGACGAAATCAACGAGGAATCGACCTACGAGACGGCCGTGTCGTTCCTCGAACGCGAGTATGATGCCACCGTCGAGATCTACGCTGAAGACGCCGACGACGTCGAAGATCCTGCTGACCGTGCCGCAAAGGCAGTTCCGTTCCGGCCGGCAATCCACATCGAGTAAGCCACATCGGCTCACGGTCCACCGCGGATTGACAACAGTATCAACACAACTGACAGCGACGTTATATTGTTTTAGCGCGTATAAGAAGGGATGAGCAGTGCACAGTCCGACCCCGGCATTCTCGAATCGGCGTACCGAACGGTTACTCCCTCCTACGGCAGTCGCGGCGATACAGGGATGGACGTCATCGGCTGGATCGTCTTTCTCGGCGTAATGATGCTCCTGCTCCCGCTGATCCCGCTGTATCTCGCCTTCGTTATCATCACAAAAGTAGTGCAGACGGCAAAATCGGCCCTACAGGGGGAGTCGAACTAACCTCAGTCAGCCAAGTCAAGCAGATCAAACGGGGTCCCGTTTCCGCGTTCGGACGCCGCCGTATAGACGACATGGGCGGCGGCAACATCCTGAATCGCTAACCCGGTTGAGTCGAAAACGGTGATCCCGTCTTCGGCTGTTCGTCCCGCTGTTTTTCCGGTGACTATCTCGCCGATTTCGGCGTCAATATCCTCGTCGGTGAGCACGCCCGCCGTATAGGGAACGTTGATTTCTCCAGAGTGAGTCGTTTGTGCGTAGTCGTCGATGACGAGCTTCGAATTGAGGAGGATGTCGTCGGCGAGTTCGTGTTTGCCGGCGGCGTCTGCGCCCATGGCGTTGATGTGCGTGTGCTCGCCAACGACCTCGTAGTCGACGATCGGTGATTCAACTGGCGTGACCGTCGAAAGAACGTCGCAGCCGGCGGCCTCAGCAATCGACCCAGCGCGAATCTCGAAGCGATCCTCGAAATGCTCAATAAATCGGGCAGTGCGTTCGGCATCGACATCCGCAATGACGACCTCGGTAATTGGACGGACGGTCGCAATTGCGTCGAGTTGGGTGTAGGATTGGACACCCGCACCAACAATACCCAGAGAGGTTGCATCCGAAATTGCAAGGTGGTCGGTGGCGACAGCAGCGGCCGCGCCGGTTCGAAGCATCGTCAGCTCGCGGCCATCCATGATTGCCAGTGGAAATGCGGTTTTCGGGTCCGAATAGATCATCGTCCCGAGAACGGTTGGCAGATCGTATTTGTCGGTGTTGTCGGTGTGGACATTAACCCATTTGACGCCGGCGGCGTCCCAGCCATCCTCGCCGTCAGCCGTGTCGGCGTCGCGAACCGAGAGGTACGCCGGCATCGACCGAAAGTCACCGTTGTACTGTGGAAGGTCGATATACGATTTCGGCGGCATTTGGGCATCGCCTCGCTCGTAGGCAGCAAATGCGGCCTCGATCGCCCCGATGAGTTCGTCCATTGGCGCGTTGGCCCGGATGTCCTCGCCGTCGAGCAACAGTGTGTGCATACCGACTGTTTTGCGTGGAAGATAGTAACCGGTCGGGTCTGCGAACCAACTAGTCACTCCGGACAGTCACAATAGATAACACAGCAAAAACAAATGGTCGGTGGCAGTTCAACAAACCGAGAAGGACCGATTAGTTCCTGATTGTTACATCGCACCGCCCATGCCGCCCATACCGCCCATGCCACCCATACCGCCAGGGGCACCGCCTTCGTCGTCTCCTTTGTCGGTCGACAGATCGCCTGCAGCGATGATGTCGTCGATCTTGAGCACGAGGTTTGCGGCTTCGGCAGCTGAAGCAATTGCCTGCTCTTTGGCGTGCGCTGGTTCGACGATACCGGCGTCGAAGGTGTCCTCAACGTCGCCGGTGAAGGCGTTCAGTCCGGCGTGGGTGTCGCCACCCTCGTGTTCAGCACGGAGGTCGACCAGCAGATCGATTGAGTCGAGTCCGGCGTTCTCGGCGAGTACGCGAGGAACGAGTTCGAGCGAGTCGGCGAAGGCTTCGACGGCCAGCTGTTCGCGACCCGAAACAGAGTCAGCGTAATCACGGAGCCGTGAGGCGAGTTCGACTTCAGGTGCGCCACCGCCGGCGAGCACGCGGCCGTCCGAAACGGTCGTCGAGACGACGTCGATCGCGTCGTTGATTCCGCGTTCGAGTTCGTCGACAACGTGTTTGGTCGAGCCACGGAGCAAGAGCGTGACACCGTGGATCTCGTCGCCCGTTCCTTCGACGTAGAAGAGTTCGTCTTCGTCGTCGCGTCGGATAGAGGCCTCACCGAGGTCGGCTTCAGTTACCGAGTCGAGATCCGAGACAACCGAGCCGCCGGCGACGTTCCGGAGGAACTTGATGTCTGATTTCTTGGTTCGGCGGACTGCGAGAATGCCCTCTTTGGCGAGATAATGCTGTGCGAGGTCGTCGATCCCTTTCTGACAGAAGACGACATCGGCACCCGAATCAACGATCTGTTGGACTTTTTCTTTGAGCTGTGATTCTTCTTGGTCGAGGAACTTCTGGAGCTGATCAGGGGTCTCGATGGAGACCTGCGTATCGACATCTGCCTCTTCGACTTCAACCGCTTCGTTGAGAAGCAGCGTCTTTGCGTTTTCAAAGTCAGTCGGCATGTCATCGTGAACCGGGTCCTTGTTGATGACCGCGCCGACGAGGAGGTCGCTTTCGCCCGCCGAGCGACCGGTCTGGGTCTCGATTTTGACGTTCTGGAGGTCGACGACGTGATCGCCAGTCTCCGATTCGACAGTGACCTGCTGGACCGCACGGACAACGAGGTCGGCGAGCACGTCTTTTTCGAGTTCTGCACCTTTGCCGGTCATCGAGGTTTCGGCGACCTTTTTCAGCAGTGCTTCGTCGCTTGGATCGACATCCTCGGCGATGTTGTCGACTTCCTCGCGGGCCTTCTCGCTTGCGAGATGGAAGCCTTTGATGATCGCGGTTGGGTGGATCTCCTGTTCGAGCAGATCCTCGGCGTTTTTGAGGAGTTCGCCGGCGATTGCGACGGCAGTTGTCGTGCCGTCGCCTGCTTCGTCTTCCTGTGTCTCGGCAACCTCAACGATCATTTCGGCCGTTGGGTTGTCGATGTCCATTTCGGTGAGGATGGTGACACCATCGTTGGTGATCGTGACATCGCCCGTCGAAGTGACGAGCATCTTGTCCATCCCTTTCGGTCCGAGCGTCGAGCGTACGGAATCGGCGACCGCGCGGGCCGCAGAGATGTTATACTGCTGGGCGTCCTTGTCGCGAACGCGCTGGGAATCCTCTCCGAGAATGATCATCGGCTGACCTTGCTGCATACGCTGACTCATAGTACACCGGTTGATTGTTTGTGATTCTATATAAATCCTTTGTTCAGTAGTAGCCACAGTGTGATAGGCTCAGAAACGCAATCAATCGAAAGACGCCGACTGCAACCAGTTCATTGAATATCTTGGTGTATGATACCACGTAACTGAACGGCCAAGATACCGCTCTTTCGAACCCATTTATATACTACGTAGTGAGCGACCGACAACGAAAATAGACATACTGTGCACATGATTGTCCGACAGATTCTACATATCGAATACCGATCCCTGGGATTGCAACATCCTTGCCACCGGGACCTGATACCCGCCGACGCATCGCTCCGAACAGAGGAAATCAGACACAAAAAGCGCCGTTAATCGTCGAGTTCGCGTGGGTCAGTAAGGAACTCGCCTTCGACACGGTCGGGTGTTGGCGGCTCGCTATGTTCATCTAATGTCTGAATTTCGCGGTGTGCCAGTTTCGACTCTAGCTGTGCGATTTTGTTGCGGCCTTTCCGTTCGCGGCCTGCTTTCGTGTCTGCCATTGTCATTCGTGGTAACGAGTCACATAGTAATGAAGCTTTGTGTTCAGACAGGTATGACAGTATTCAATCGCTGAATGGACAGGAAACCACACATACATAGGGTTTGAAACGCACAGACGGATATGGTTCCATTCGTTGGATCACTCGTCGCATTCGCCATCGCACTGCTCATCGGTGGGCTGGCGATCTTCATCAGTGCCAACATCATTGTCGATGTGAAAGACTACAGCCACGCCGTCGTGACTGCCTTGCTTGGAGCAATTGGTTGGGCGCTCACTGCATGGGTACCGCTTGTTGGGCCACTTATTGCGCTGGTTGTCTGGGTTGGCGTCATCAACTGGCGGTATCCTGGTGGCTGGATCAGCGCCGCAAAAATCGGTGTCGTCGCCTGGCTGTCGGCACTCGTCATTCTGTTTCTCACGAATGCGATCTTTGGGCTTGGAATCGGTGCGTTCGGAATTCCGGGCGTCTGAGCCCGCTCGGTTCGGTTGCGGTGAACACATCCAACAGTGATCTACAGTGATAAACCATCACCGTCGCAAGGCCACGCTACTGAATGATTACTGACTCGCTCGTTGCTGTCGGCGTGGGTATTGCGATACTGTTGCTCATCAGCGCCTTTTTTTCGGCGAGCGAGATCGCCGTCTTCTCGCTCGAACGGCATCGGCTTGCATCGCTCGGTGAAAGCGCCGATCGTCGCGAACGGACGCTCTCGCGGCTCCGTAAAGACCCACACCGACTGCTCGTGACGATTCTCGTCGGTAACAACATTGTCAACATCGCGATGGCAAGCATCGCAACACTCGCGATGGTCGCGCTGTTCGGTCCGGGCGCGGGCGTGACCATCGCGACCGCAGTGATGAGTCTCCTCATTCTCGTTATCGGAGAGATCGCGCCCAAATCATACGGTATTGCTAACGCCGAGCAGACGGCACTCCGTGTGTCCCAACCCCTAGCGGTCATTCAGCGCGTGCTGTATCCACTCGTTGTGGTTTTTGAATGGATTGCCGACCGAATCAACGCCCTTACGGGCTCGACTGACGCCGACCGCCCCGAGCTCACCCGTGTCGAACTCGAACGGCTGATTGCGACTGGTGAACGGGTGGGTGCGATCGACCAAGGAGAACGAGCAATGGTCGAGGCGGTCTTCGAACTCAGTGCAACAAGCGCACGCGAGGTGATGGTCCCGCGACCGAGCGTCACTGGCGTCGAAAAATCAACACCGCTTCGAGATATCGTTGGTCAGTGCGCGGCCGAACGGCTAACACGCGTTCCTGTCTACACTGACAGCCTCGACAACGTTGTTGGCGTTATTGACATCCGCGATGCCGAACGTGCCATCCGTGAGGGGCTTTCGCTGTCGGACGTGATGACGCCACCGCTCGTTGTCCCGGACTCCCAGCGGATTGATGCGCTGCTCGCAGCGATGCAGGCACAACGACAGCCACTCGTGGTCGTCGTCGATGAGTACGGCGAAATGGAGGGCATCATCACCATCGAAGATATCCTCGAAGAGATTGTTGGCGATATTTTCGAGGTTGGTGAAGAACGGCTGGTTCGTCCAACCACAGACGGACTGGTGGTCAAAGGAGAGGTGACCCTCAGCGAAATTACAGACATCCTTGGTGTGTCGCTCCCGCGTCACGGCGACTACGAGACGATTGCGGGACTCATCAATGCAGAGCTTGGTCGGGTGGGCGAAACCGGCGATACCGTTGGGTTTGCAGACAGTGGTCTTACGCTCGTCGTCGAGGCAACCGAACGGAACCGAATCCGCCAGGTTCGAATCCGTCGTGAAATGTAGACAGCCGAGCGTCGAAGCCAACACGAAAACCGCTGGTTCGATTGTGTACTCGCAAAAACTGGGAGCACGAAGGATCCCAGTCTGAACAATGTTCAACGATATGTTCAGTTGAGGCCAGGTGCCTCGGAGCAGTGTAGTTAGCTGACAGGCAAGTAGTTTTTGGAGCACTCTTCAGTCAGTCGCTCGCCGCTACCGAGACATTCAACCGTTCGTCTTTCAACAGACTGCTCTTGTCGCTCACTGTTCACAACCGTAGATCAAGCGCTGAATTTGAGTCGAAGTGACGTTCCCCTAGTTAACACTGGATCCAAATCGTGGAGATCGTTCTCAAATCCCGTGGTATTTGATCAGAAGAGCCAAGGGCCGGATTTGAACCGGCGGGGGTTCCGCTCTGCAGGCGGATGCGTTGGGCCGGACTCTGCCACCTTGGCGCAACTGAGTCTATCGCTGAGAGGCGCTTAAGCCTAGCGGTCTCGCCTTTCTGCTCGACGAAACGACTCCAGGCCCACAACCGTTTCAACCCGTAAACCACAGTGTGTTTTCAACCCAGGCGAGCGTGCGGCTGCGACAGCAGCCGCTCGCGAGCCCCGGGCGGCGGCTGCTG
>CAZCYW010000008.1:0-74313 GCA_964503105.1 uncultured Haloferacaceae archaeon | reverse complement strand
ACAAATACATCGAACAGCTGAATGTCGGCGGGCAAGCCCTCATCGAGCGCTTCCCACCGCTGCGATACCTGCTGGGCTAAGGACCAACCAGCCGGATCACGTGCGACCATGCTGTTAGCGTGGTGGCATCTGTTATTTTCTCTGAGCACACTGATCGACAGTGTGCGTTTCCTGAACCGAAATCTGGGAGTGAACCGTTGTAGCCGAGCCGTATTTTCTACAACGGCAGCTGGCTACCGGCCACGACGCTGTCGCCTAGTCGGCAGAATTCGGTGTACTCTCGGTCACAATTCCGGGTTCTTCGCTCGAAATAACGGTGATTCGATCAGTGACGTCCTCAATCGTGTTTGCCAGCTCATCGAACAGAACCGCAAATTCACGGTAGACCAGCGGCTGGGTCAGGTCGCTCGCAAACGCGGTCGCAATGACGTTGTTTCGGGATTTATCGCATCGACTTTCGAGTCGTCGAATCGTCTCGATTTCGTCGGTTAGCGTTTCGGAGGCTCCGTTTCGTGAAATCCCACTAATAAACCGTTTGACAACCTCGCTGAGTACCTGCGTCATCTCAGTGATTGTTACAGCCATCGTCTGCAGTTGCTCGTAACACTCGTTCGTTGGCTCAGGATGCATCATTTCGAGTTCTTGTGCGATTCGCTCGGTGTGGTTGGCGACGACATCCAGTTCCTTGTAAAAGTCGAGTAAAGCCGACTGATTAAACGTAATTGGCGTATTGAGTAGCCCAATCTCACGGGAGTCAGCATTCGCTATTGAGGCAGTGATCGTGCGTCGTGTCCGGTCACAGTCGCTCTCGATCGACTCAATTTGCTCGATACGATCTCCAATGTCATTTCCGGCGGCGTATTCGGTAAGCAGTTCCGGGAGGAGTTCAGTACACTCGATTAGTTGCTCGAGATAGATTTCCGTTTTCGATTCCAAGGAAGCCCCAAAATCCACATCGCTTGTCATACCTAACGCAGTCAGTGGGACGTGAAAAATGGTTTGTTTGGATGGGTCTTTGGAACCGTGGACAGCGGTGAACTCAGTGCTTTTGTGGTTGGTTATGTGTTACTCACGGGCAAGACCACTCTGAAGGAGTCGTCGCCACTTCTGCTATCGATCGAGCGGTCGCTTCAGTACGCCGCTGAAAACGCTGGATGAGTGGATAGCATGTTGCTTTCGGCAATTGCTTGTGTATAGTATTGTAATTTTTCTCCAAAACTGTTATCCGTGAGCAGTCCGTAGCAAACGCTGATGAGTTCGACAGATATCTCTGCGCCAACCGAACCGATTTCCATGACTACCCCGGCCGACCTCGATGAGACCGTTTCGGCGTACGATATCGTTCTCGTTGACTTCTATGCGGACTGGTGTGGCCCATGTCAAATGATGGAACCGACGCTCAACCAGCTGGCAGCCGACACCGATGCCGCTATCTTGAAAGTCGATGTCGATCAGTTCCAGGGATTAGCTGCCGAGTACGGTGTGCAGGGAATTCCGACACTCCTCGTCTTCGCAGAGGGCGAACTCGCAAATCGGCTCGTTGGTGCACAGACCGCTGACGCACTCGCAGAGGAAATCGCTGCACACTCCACCTAATCGCCGAGTTGCCGCAGCGGTTCGTTTTTCTTACAGTGAGGTCGACGCCGTTCTTATTCGCCGGTCGACACGGCTGACTCAGTCCCTGTCTGCTGGCTGCGCCAGACACCTTGAGCGTACGCGCCGATGAACATGCCACCGATTGCATAGAGAATCGGCCAGTTGCCGACCCCAAGGCTGGCATAGGCTGCGCCGGGACAGATTCCAGAGAGCCCCCAGCCGACACCGAACACCGAGCCACCGATCAGGACGTTTCGGTCAAACGACTTGAGCCGGCGGCCGTATGGAGTCCCTGTCAGCGGTGCATTTGTTCCCCGCTTCGAGAGCGTCCAAAACGCGATTCCGGCGACGAGTGAGCCGCCAAACATGACGAACAACAGTCCGAGGTCGCGGAATGTCAGAAAGTCGATGACGACCTCCGGACGCGCCATATGACTGAAGCCGAGGCCGAAGCCGAACACGAGACCGCTTGCGAGAATCAACGGCATGAACAGCCGATGACGGCTCATGGTGTCACCCCGAAGCCCGCCACGATGTTCGCCGTAATAATGGCGACAACGAGGAAGGTCACAACACCAACAAGCGAGGTTCGCGAGACTGAGCCGACCCCACAGATGCCATGACCTGAGGTACAGCCCTTTCCGATTCGCGTTCCGATTCCGACGAGAATCCCCCCGACGAAGAGTCGCCACGGCTGTATTTCGGTCACCCAGCCGCTGTTTGTGAGCGACCACGCCTCACCCTGATAAATGAACGCATAGAGTGCCGCCCCGCCGATGATTCCGACGGTGAATACGACACGCCAGTCACGGGAGGCCCGATACTGGGCGAACCGTGATTGCGCTGAAACATACGAGAGTGTCGATTCAAGAAACGTGCTGGCCCCGGCGGTGATGCCGGTTCCGACGTAGATCGCGACGGTTGCAAGCCCAACGAGGATGCCACCGATCGCATACCGACTGATTCCATTGGGGAAGAACGCCTCAATCGCATCGAATCCTATCAGTGCTGTACTCATTGTGTTGCGTGTTAGTCGCTCGTAAGTGCATCCTGGCTTGCTGCACAGTTGTTCGGCCCGAGTTCGAGCGTGAATGCCTCCTCGTCGTCTGGGTCTTGCTGGCCCAGATTTGTCTCGATGATATCGAGATAGTTTGCTGGTCGAGGTGGCATATCCGAGAGTACCAGCTCGACGAATTCCTGTTCGTCCATCGACAGCGCGTCCATCCGCCTGACTAACTCTTCAAGTGGGGCGGTGTACGACCCGTCGGCCGCCGGTTCGGCAGCACTACTGAAGTGTGCTCCACCAATGAGTGTCTCCTCGTCCTGTTCGAGAATACGGTACTGCAATGAATCATAGAGCACGCGAGCGGCCTTGGGCGCGCCATCGTCACCGTCTTCGAGGTCGGGGCGGGCAACACTCTCGATAAAGAGGCCATCGCCGGTTGCGAGCAACGAATCGCCAACGAGATACGACGTCATGCCGGTCGTATGTCCTGGAGTAAAGACCGTCTCGATGGTCACATCGCCAACGGTGAACGTGTCGCCGTCTTCGGTGAGTGTTACTTCACTAGCATAGGTGAGCCCACGGTCGGCGGCGGCCGCTGAAATGACTGATTCCACACCCTCGGCAGCGAGTTCACGAAGGCCACTGATGTGGTCGGCGTGGATGTGGGTATCGAAGGCGTAGGTTAGTTCGACACCCAGATCAGCCGCATCTTCGAGATACCGGTCGGCAAACGCCCGAAGTGGATCGATGACTGCCGCCTCAGCCCCGTCGTAGATCATGTAGGCGAGACAGCCACTTGATGGCCGTTGATACTGCACAAGCGTTCCCGGGCCGTCGTAGTTGGTGATTTCAACGGCTTCGTAGATTCCAGCCCAGCCGTTCATCCCCTCTGCGAGATTGTCGACTTCGTAGCCTAACTCGGTGAGCCTGCCGGCGACGAACGCGCTGGCACCGCCTTTCGCACAGACAACGGTCATCGGCTCGTCAGCTGGGAGCTGTTCAAGGGTTGCCGTATCGACCTCCTCATCAAGGAAATTGAAGTACGGGATATTGATGGAATCGACCGAGTCGCCGTCGATCCGCCAAGTGTCGTATTCGGACGCCATGCGCACATCGAGCAGGGTAACTGGCTCGCCGTTGTCGATCCGTGTTTTCAATTCGGTCGGCTCGACAGTCTCGACTGCAACATCAGGTGTTGGAAACTCCATCTCTCCCATGTATAATAGTGTATAGGAAGTACAATAGTATAAGCGTTGTGCAACATATACAATACCAGCTGTTCAGTTGCTTACACAGCTCAGTAGCGGTATCACTGTGGGTTCTGGTGGATCTCCTTGTTGGGACTGTCTGGACGAGATACGCTCAGTTGTGATCGGAAGTAGGGCACTGAGGCGACGCTAAATAAGTAACTGTACGTCGGCATCGGCCATGTGGTTGAGCGCTGTTGCGGCCCCGACACCGGTCGTAACGCCCTCATAGAAGTCGTCCTCGTCGTAATCCATGAGCTCTATAGTCATCTGACAGGCCTGTAGCTCGACGCCAGATTCGATCGAGACGTCAAGTAGTTCCTCGATTGTCGGGGTTCCGTTGTCTTTGATCTGTTTTTCCATCATGCGGGTTGCAACCGAATCCATACCCGGAAGCGCAGCAAGTACATTTGGCATTGGCATACTCGGGTTGCCGACCGCACTGAGTTTGAGATTCTTCGATTTTTTCTCATGCAGAATGTCGAGCCCCCAGAACGTATGGAAGACGACGACATCCCAGCCGAAGGCCGCAGCCGTGCTCGCGAGAATCAACGGCGGATACGCCATATCGAGTGTCCCCTTCGTTGCGACAATCGTCATTTTTTTCGTGTCGGTTCCGGTTTCGGCCTGTAACTCGGCGATTTCCTGCTCTAAGGCTTCAATTCGGGCTTCGAGCGCCGCATCGTTTGGGTTTGCCGTTGGGGTCTCGGTGCTCATACGATTATTCGGTTTTTTCCACGTAATGTTTGTAGACGGCCTCACCACGTTCTTCATCTTCGGACTGATCGAGAAGCGAGACACCTGCAGTTCCCGCCGCCCACCCCTTGATGTCGCTCATGCTCCCTGAATCCGTTGAGACGACTTCTAATACATCGCCGGTAACTAGTGGATCAATCGCCTGTTTTGTCTTGACAATCGGCATCGGGCAGGACAGTCCTTTAACATCCAGTGTCTCGGTGATTTCGTATTCTTCAGTCATAATGTTATTGCGTATATTGTACAATATAGTGTCTTCCGTATTAAATCTACTGCTCGAATCACTGTTCGAACTGGGAGCTTTGCTCATTGCGACCACAAAATGGTTAGTCGCGGGCCTCTGGTACCCCACGAGCGCCCTGACGGATCGCGAGCGCACCGTGGTACAGAATCATCGAACAGACGAGTAGCGATGAGCCGATAAGCAACACGAAGCTGAGCTGATCGAGTATCGGCCGGGCAAGCCAGTCGGCGAGTTCGCTCAAACCGACCGCCGCACTGGCGAGCAACAACATAAGGCCGAAATAAATCGTTACATCAGCCTCGTCGACGTAGGCGGTCGCACTTGACCCAATTCGCGCACCGAGTGCGCTCCCGATGAGCAGTGCGGTCACGATTCCGAGGTCGATAACGCCGGCTCGACCGTATGTGAACGCGCCGACGCCACCCGAAAGCAGCCCACCGAGTAGGCTCGTTCCGACCGCGACCGCCAGCGGCGTGCCGATCACGTAGTAGATCGCAGGCATTCTCACGAAACCGCCCCCGACACCCAGAAAGCCAGAGACGACACCGACCCCACCACCAACACCTGAAATCGTCCACAACGAGGCCGTACTCCCGTCAGCGAGTCGCATCATTGGGGGAATAGTGTAGGATTTAATTCGTTTGGCGATTGCCGGAATATCGTCATCGCCGTCGACGTTCTCGGCTGTGTCCGTTCCTGCAGTTTCCTCGTCGCTCTCGGTTTCAAGTGCGCTTTTGGTAAACAAGAGTCCGATTGCGGCCAACAAAAGCACATAGGCGACGCTGACGACGAGATTGGCAATCCCGAGTACTTCGAGCCCGAAGACGAGACGACTCCCAAGTTCGATTCCGAGCGTAATGCCGACGAACATGAGCGCCCCCAGCCGGTAGTCGACCTGTCCGGCATCGTGGTGTTTGAGCGTCGCAATGACGGCCGTCCCGAACACGAAGGTCATCGTACTCCCGATCGCAACCGGGGCCGGATAGCCGAGAATCAACAGCGCGGGTGTGACGAGAAACGCCCCACCCATTCCGAAAAACCCGAAAAAGACGCCGACCATGAAGCCAAAGCTCACAAAGAGTGCAAACAGCCCTGTGGTAAGTCCGAGCAACTCAAGCATTGCTTACTGTCTAAGTCGGCCGAAAACGGCCGGTGCAATCGCATCTTCAATGACGCCGTAGCCAACATACAGCACGATCGCTTCGACGAAGACCACAGCAATTAGGGCAATAGCGTGGACAGCAGGCGGCCCACCGGCGAACAGCTCGGTTCCACTCATTGTCGGGTCCTAGCTCGTATGGAGGCAGTGATGGTCATATACCGAATGCTACCCGGCCATAGAATATAACAGTTTGGGGTTGATTGCACAATACTATATTCCAATAATCTACCGATATCCACTCGTAAGTCAGCGATAGGTTTTCACTGAATTCTTTGAAATAAGCTCTTGAGCCCGTATTATAGTGTTCCATCTTTCTCTCAGTGTGCTCCTCTCAATAGCGGTCCATCGGGTATCTGACCGGGAAACTTAATATCTGCCGGATAATATTGTTCTACATGTACAATGTAATAGTCACTATTACGGCTATTCCCGGTGACACCACACGGGGCTGGGCAAGTCGATGAGTGGCAAATCCGCGATTATTGCGACCGACCTGTCGGATGCCAGTGAGTCCATGATTCACTCCGAGACCGGTCTCAGCTGTCTTGGCCGGATCGGTGTCGACCGAATCCACCTTGTGACGGTCGTCCCTGCGAACGTCCACTCGGGCATGCCCGGAATCGACTTCCAAACGCGTCGAAAACGGGCGTTGGGTCGGTACCGTTCGACCATTGAATCGGCCGGATTTGCGGTGGAAACCCATGTTGTCCGAGGAACGCCTCACCGTCGAATCAACGGGATTGCGGGTTCTGTCGGTGCGGATCTGATTCTTGTTGGCTCGCGAGGCAAGAGTCCGCTCGAAAACCGTGTGATTGGTTCGACGGCCCGTAATCTCGCTCGGACAACCGTCGTGCCGCTGTTGGTCGATCGAATCGAACGCGGTGTCGACGATCCCGAGACGATTCGTCGGCATCTTTTCAAGCGAACGTTATATGCAACTGATTTTTCGACAAACGCCGAGCGTGCGTTCGATGCCCTCTCGTATCTCCGCCATGCGACCAAGGAAGTCACGCTTGTTCACGTCCAGTCGCCGAAAGACGATACCGCGGGGATGAACCGTGATCCGGAAGCCGAACTTGCCTCGCTGGCCGAACAGCTCGACGACTGGGGGCTCGATACCCAGGTTGCAGTCCGAACCGGTGATCCGGCAGCCGAAATCCTCGCCGCCGAAAAGCGATACAACCCAAGCACACTGTTGGTTGGTTCACGTGGGCGGAGCCGACTCAGACGACTGCTTTTGGGGAGTGTCTCGGAGGATATCGTCGCCAATGCAACGGGAAACGTCTTTCTCGTGCCGCCGCCGCGGTCGGGCTAATCTGCACCGTTATAACTGACTCCCGTGTTCTGTCGTCCTCATTTCAGCGCTTGCGACTTGGTACGATCGTATGCGTGGGTTCTTACTTTCGCAGGGCAAACTGCGACCGGTGGCAGTGACGACAGTTACCCCCTCCGAGCCCCTTGTGACGAGGCGTTACACTGAGCCACCATCTACTTCCAGTACAGCGGTTCTGTGACCACAAACAGCTGAACTCATACTGCTACCGCCTCAGTAATCGAAACTCGTGTAGAAAACACGGATCGCGTACAGAGATCGGGTCTACCTACACAAATCGACTGATAGACATGAACTGTACATACGGGCCATAGTGTGCGCTTTGCTATCCAAAACAGCTCGAATAGATCTCTTGATCACGCACGCTTCGCTGAAATTCTCACAGCGCTACTAGCTCTGGAGAGCAATTTATTAAAAGAAGGGCGACAAATACGATAGTATCCTCAATGGTATTTTCGTTTGATACACGTTACAAAGATTTGGACTCGAAACTCTATTCGAGCGCAACGCCCAAAGACATCGATACTCCGGAGATTTTAGTGCGTAATGAGGATCTATGCGAGGAACTGGGGCTAAATAACAAGGAGGTAACTGCTCAAATCCTTTCAGGACAAGAGCTTCTAGAAGAACCGATCGCCCAAGCCTATGCAGGTCATCAGTACGGGAGTTTCGCCATGCTTGGCGACGGGAGAGCGATGTTACTGGGCGAACATACACACGATGGCAGTAGATATGATATTCAGCTGAAAGGGGCTGGTCGAACCCCATACTCGGGACGAGGCGATGGAAACGCAACTGTGAGCTCGATGCTCAGAGAGTATCTGTATTCGTATGCAATGCACAACCTGCGGATCAACTCATCCAGAAGTCTCGCAGTCATCGAAACCGACGAAGCAGTCAAGCGCCGGCGAACAGAGCCTGGTGCCGTTCTTGTTCGTGTGATGAATAGCCACATTAGATTCGGGACGTTCCAGTACGTTGCCTCCCAAGCCCCTGGAGAGCTCACGGAATTCACTGAGTATGTGATCGACCGACACTACCCGCGTCTGAACAGTGCGGAGACAAAATACGTCGACTTCTTCGAGGCAGTGATGCGATCGTCGATCGAGATGGTCGTCGACTGGCTGCGTGTCGGCTTCATCCATGGCGTCATGAATACGGACAACATGAGTGTCGATGGCGAAACGTTCGATTACGGTCCATGTGCATTCATGAACTACTATGACGAGGATGCGGTCTTCAGTTCGATCGATAAACACGGAAGATACGCGTTCGGGAACCAACGAACCATCCTACACTGGAATCTCCAACGGTTCGCAGAATCTCTCAAACCGCTTTGTAACGACTCTTCTGCCGATTTCGATGAGCTGCAAGCCAAACTAGACGATTTTGACGACATATTCGATGCTAACTACTACAGTATGATGCGGCAGAAACTCGGGATCAAATCAGATAGCGAGAAAGAACTTGTAGATGAATTTGTAGACTGGCTTCGTGAATCAAACGCAGATTATACGAATACATTCATCGAGTTGGAACAGCCTGGATCCGTTGATGATCCAGTCTATGCATCGACAGCGTTCGAAAATCTCCGGGCTGAATTAGCTGAGATTGGCCTGAATACGAGTCTGATGAAGCAAACGAACCCTCGGTATATCCCCCGCAACTACTTGGTAGAAGAGGCACTGTACCAGTATCTAGAACACGAGGATCTATCCACATTCGAGCGTCTATTGAGCGTGTTGAAAAACCCGTATGAATCGAACAACGCGAACTCACGGTTTCAACAACCACCTGCAAAAGAGTTCGACGCAGAGTATACAACCTACTGCAACACCTGATAAAAGATGGTCACATAACTGGCGGTGCGAAGGCAAGCGAGGCCACCAACGGAATTGGTGCCGATGACGGAAACATCGACAAGTCTGACGTTATGAATGGTCGCGCCGTCAGTTCTGCCAGACAGGCCCACCTCGTTCTCGTCGCGGTTGATGGTGAGATTCGAAATTGTGTGATCGCTGCCGTTGAACGAGCCTGTCAATTTGTCGCCGTCTTCACCAATCGGATCGAATCACTGTGCCTCACCGCCGTTGACCTTCCACTGGGCGGTTTCGGTCGCATCAATATCGTTCCCGAGTTCGTAGTGCGCACTTAGCTCCCCCTCCATTGCCTGCAGCTCAGAGGCGTTCGTGATGATATACGGATCACCGTCGACACCCTCACCAGCGAGATCCTTGTCGGGATCGAGCGAAACCGGATCGGCGGCCGCGACACCAACCGCAAGCGTCAGCACCACCACAGCCACCACGAGACCCACTGCAAACCGAAAGCCCCTCATCGCGCCTCCAGGATCGACACCACAGTCGTCCAGAACGATTGATCAGCCGACGCCTGCAACGTGCCCGGTCGACGAACAGCCCGCCACGAGTCCCAAACGGGCTGCGACTGGCGATGCCCCCGAAACGTCCCTGATGAAGTATATCGCATTGCGTGACAGTCAGTACGACTGAACCCGTCTGAATCGAGATACCAGCAGATAGTGGTGTGGCTCTGAGTGGCGTGCTGTGGTGGGCTGCGGTGGAAGCTCGAACATGGCCACCGCATGCAGAACCGATAGAGTGGTACTGGTCGGCCCTCAAGACAGTCACAGGCTCATGTACGTTTCCGGGCTGCTCGCGTATTCGGGGTCGGCGATCATCGGCGGGCTGCTGGCCTCTCGCTGTTGGCCAAATACGATCGCCGCCAGCCCGCGTTCACGTTCGGCCTGTTTTTGTCCGTCATCGGCTTTTGGGCGGCCACGTATGTCGGCTATCTCGTCGCCACAACCGAGGCGTGGCTGCTGTTTTTTATCCAGCTGTCGTATCTCTCGGTCGTCACCGCTCCAATCATCTGGGTCGTTTTTGCCCTCCAGTACACCAACCGCGAGGCGTGGCTTTCGCGCCGACGGATCGCCCTGTTGGCAATCGTGCCCGCCGGGGTTCTCACGCTCGTCTGGACTGCCCAGTACCACACGTACTTTTATACGGAAATGTTCGTTCTGACGGTCGACGGTGTCGACCTCCTCGAAACACCGCCCGCAATCGGCCACCGGATCAACGTCATCTACTCGTACGGCCTGCTGCTGATCGGGACGGGCCTCATCGTTGGCGAGACTATCACGAACAACCAGCTGTACAGACGCCAGTCGCTGGTGCTTTTGGCCTGCCTGAGCGCGCCGTGGCTCGCCAACGGCCTGTTTCATCTCGGCTACCAGCCGATTCCGACAGCGGATCTCACCCCCGTCGTCTTCGTCATCATCGGCATCCCGCTGGCGGTGATCGTCCAGCGTGCCGAGCTGGCCGGCTTCGTCCCGGTCGCCCACGAGCGCGTCTTTCACACTCTCGACGACCCGGTGTTTGTCGTCACCACGTCGAACCGTATCCTGGATGCCAACCGAGCCGCCCAACGGCTGGTCGACGCTGCGGCCGACCAGGTCGTCGGCCACGACCTCACTGCGATACTCCCCGAACCGCTGCTCGAAGACGGCAGGCTGCATTCGGAGCTCGAAGCGACGATGGAGTGTGTAATCGAGGTTGACGGCGCACCGCGGCAGTATATCGCCCGGCTCCGAGGCACCGAGACGACAGCCCGAGGTGGCCCGCGTGGCTGTATTCTCTCGCTGACCGACATCACGCTCCAAAAGGCCCAACAAGAGAGTCTTGAAGCGAAAAACGAACAGCTCGAACGGCTCGCGGGCGTCGTCTCGCACGATCTGGCGACGCCGTTGGCGACCGGTGAGAGCCTGCTGCTTCTCATTCGGGGCGACCTCGATGCTCCCTCTTCGGAGGTCGACCAGTCGCTGTCGGATCTCCAGTCCGTCCACCGCCGGCTCCGAGCCTTCGCAGAGGGGCTCCCCGCGCTCGCCCGCGAGAGCACCGACGTGGAGACGCCGACTGACTGCGATCTCGAAACGGTCGCCCAGGATGCCTGGGGAGTCGTCAATACCGGCGAGCTTCGCCTGTCGGTCGAGTCGACCGAGACGCTCCAGGCCGACGCTAGTCGGCTCCAGCAGGCCTTCGAGAACCTGTTTGCGAATGCCGCTGAGCATGCGACCGTCGGCCAAAGAGTTGCGACAACAGTTCGAATCGGTCGACTCCCCACCGTGTCGGGGTTTTATATTGAGGACGACGGACCGGGTATTCCGGAGGGCCGACGTGAGGATCTTCTCGCCTTCGGGGTCTCAACCGGAAGCGGCTCGGGCTACGGACTGGCGATCGTCCGAACGATTGTCGAGGCCCATGGCTGGTCGCTTTCGGTTACCGAGAGCACTGAAGGCGGTGCGCGGTTTGAGATCGAGACGACACCACGCGCCCGGTGAGTGGGTCGGTTTCCATCTCACACCACCATAGGGTGGCATGCAGTTTAGTAGCCTCCCGCGATACTATCGGCTATGATTGGTTCAGCGTGCAGCACTGTGGTCGCCTCCGATTGCAGCCAACCAGCATGTGGAGTGAGGCCGTGATCGAGACGGAAACCCCAGTAGTGCCAGCTACGTCATCCCGGCGAATTTCAGTTCTCCTCATTGACGACGATGAGACATGGGCCCGGACACAGCGCCGACTGCTCGAACGCGCCACCGACCGGCTCAGCGTCTCGACGGCGACGAGTTTCGCGGCGGCCAGAGACGCACTCGCGGCCACCGAGCCCGACTGTATCGTCTGTGATTACCAGCTCGGCGACGGCACTGGCATCGACCTGCTGGCCGAGGTTCGCGCACCGACCCCGAGCGGCCGTTTATTTTGGTGACTGGAGAGGGAGACGAGACGGTCGCCAGCGAGGCGATCGGCCAGCAGGTCACCGATTACGTCAGAAAAATGGATCTCGGCCACCACCCCACCGAGTTGGTTCGGCGGATCGAAACGGCTGTCGAGGCCGACCGGAGTCGCCGGGCGTTGGCTCGCGAACGACGCTCAAAAAAGGCGCTTCTCGAAACCGTCACCGCTTCGTCGACCCGCTCGGAACTCGGCGAGGCCATCTGCGAGCAGCTGGTCGACAGCGGCTACGCCTGCGCATGGATCGCCGTCCTCGACGATGATCGAGGCGTCGTTCCGCTATCGACGGCTGGTGAGACAGACTATCTCGAAGCCGCGGTTACCCCCGGCACCCAACCGTCGGACAGTACCGAACCCACCTTCCGCGCACTCGACACGAGCGAGCGTGTCGTCCAGACTCTCCAGCCCACCGACGAAGCGTCCGCCACCGGGTGGGAGCAGCGTGCGCTCGACCACGGCTTTGGGTCGGTGGCCGCGATCCCAATCAGCCACAACGGCGTCTTTTTCGGTGTGTTGACCGTCTATAGCCGAACGCCGCGAATCGACGGCCGCGAACGGGCGTTACTCGGTGAATACGCCGAGACGGTCGGCTACGCCTTCCAGACGACCGCTTGGAAGCGAACACTGCTCTCGTCTGCGACCGCGACCGTCGAATTCACTCTTGGCGACGGCTGTCACCCGCTCAGCGGGCTTGCAGCAGCACTTCCCGAGGAGTCGACGCTCCGCGCGACAACAGTCATCCCGCGAAACGATGGCGAAGTGCTCTACGTGACGACTGTCGACGGAGTCACCGAAGCCATCCTCTCAGCCGCAGTCGACGCGACCGATTCGATTGTCTCGGTCGACTACTACCGAACTGACGACGTCATTCAGTGTGGACTCATCATTGCATCGCCGGCTCCCGAACCCCGGCTCGTCGATACGGGAGTGTCGCTCTCGGAGACCAGTATCGACGGCAAAAATGCACGAATTTCGGCGGTTCTCGGTGGCGAGACCACCGTCCAACAGTGTGTTACGGCCCTCTCCGAGCGCTGTGGCGAGGAATCGGTGACGACACTCTGGACCGCCGATACCGCCGGGACACCAAAGCCAGCGCTGGCCGACGAGTTGACTGACCGACAGCGACAGGTGCTCGAACTCGCCATCGAGGCGGGCTACTTCGAGCGACCACGGCACAACAACACGGGCGAACTCGCCGATGCACTCGGCATCTCGCGGGCGACGTTTACCCAGCACTTACGCGCCGCCCAGCGCAAGGTGTTCGCAGCGGGCATCCACCGGTGATGTCGTCTTTGGATTGGGATTTGTCAAACTGTCTTGCTGTTTTCCCGGTGTCACTGTCACCGTTGTCGCGTGGCGATTCTGTTGGCAGGGTGCGATTTGGCTACTCGCTCGCTTTGCTGACAGTCGCGGTTTGCTAGCTGAATACCGTTACAGCCTGTGGGTCGATTGCGACGACGACCGTCTCGCCAACAGCCGGTGGCCGTGCAGTCTGTTCGACAGCCAGCGTCTCACCGGTTTCGACGCCAACTGTCACATCGTAGTGTCGGCCGCGGTCACGAACCGCTGTGACCGTTCCACCGATTCCATCGTCGGCAGTGGCCGTCTCTGCAGGGATAACTGACAACGACTCGGGCCGGAACTGACAGGTGACACTCGCACCCACTGGAGCCGAAACCGTTGTCGAAGCCAGTGTGAGCGCATGGCTCGCAAGCGAGACAACGAGCGGTTCGTGGTCACTCACGGTGGCTGCAAGCGGCGTCGACCAGCCGAGAAACGAGGCGACAAACTGGTTCGGCGGTGAGTGATACAGCTCTCGTGGCGTCCCAATTGCCGAAACCCGCCCCTCGTTCAGAACGACGATTCGATCGGCAAGGCTCATTGCCTCTCGTTGGTCGTGTGTGACGAAGAGCGTCGTCACGCCCGTCTCGCGGTGAATCCGGTCGATTTCATCACAGAGTCGCTCCCGAAGGGCGCGGTCAAGCGCCGACAGCGGCTCATCGAGCAACAGCACGTCGGGCCCTGGAGCCACCGCCCGTGCGAGTTCGACACGACGCTGTTGGCCGCCGCTGAGTGCCGCTGGAACCGCGTCGCGTTGGTCGGCAAGATCGACGAGTTCGAGATGGTCGGCGGCCACCGATTCTCGTTTGGCACGGTCGACACCGCGGCCAGCAAGGCCGTAGGCAACGTTTTCGGCGACCGTCATCTGTGGATAGAGCGTCGGCTGCTGAAAGACGAGCCCAACGTGGCGCGATTCGGGTGGCTGCTCGGTGACGTCGGTTCCCCGGAGGCTGATTCGGCCGCTTGTTGGCTGGATGTGGCCCGCAATCGCTTGGATGAGCGTTGTTTTGCCACAGCCGCTCGGGCCGAGCAAGGCAACGAGTTCTCCGGAGGCAACGCTGAACGAGACGTCGTTGACTGCCTGTTCGTCGCCATACCAATGGCTGACCGAGTCGACCGCGAGGGTCACCGCTGGATCACCGTCGGGATCCGTCCGACACGTTGGACCGCTGCGAGTATCAGGAGCGTGACGGCCAAAAGAACGAGCGAAAGCGGGAGGATAGCGTTGATCCCGCTGGCGATGAACTCAACCCAGATCCGCGTTGGCATCGTCCGCGGATTGTACGCGACCATCATGGTCGCGCCGAACTCGCCAATTGCGCGGGCGAATGTAAGGACCATCCCTGCCAGAATCGCTCCGCGAGCCAGTGGAATCGAAACATTCCACCAGGTCGCAAGCGGGCCGTAACCAAGCGACCGTGAGGCTTGCTCTAACCGCTCGTCGATTGCGCCAAAGCCTGCACGGGCGGTGATAATAACGAAAGGGGCGGCGACGAACGTCTGTGCGAGGACGATTCCGATCAGGCTATCGGTCAGCGAGATACCGACCGCCGCGAAGGCCGCCCCAATCGGGCTAAACCGTCCGACGGCGGTCAGAATCATCGCACCGCCAACGACAGGGGGAATAATGAGCGGCAGGATGACCACCGCCTCGACGAGCCGCTTGCCTCGAAACGATCGCCGAGCAAGAACGTAGGCGAGCGGAACGCCGAGGCCCGTGGCGACTGTCGTCGACACTGACGCGGTGAGCAGTGAATTGCGGATCGCCGTGCGTGCACCCGGCGTCGAAAGCTCCGTGAGGATGGCTGTCTGTCCAGTCTGCGAGAGGAAGGTGACAAACGGGAGCCCAAAGTAGACGACCAACAGCCCGCCGAGCGCGGCTGGAATACCGAGTCCCAAGCGGTGGTGTGCTTTCGGGCTTTTGTTCGTTTGGCGAACGCTCACAGGGAGATTGCCTCCGGAATCGTGCCAGTCGGCTGTGGGAGTGTGTCGCCAACGGTTAGCCCGGCATCAACAAGCAAATCGGCGTTTTCACCGAGAAAGCTGACCAATTGGTGGCCGCCCTCCGGATTGTCCGCCGTCTTGCTGACCGTTGCGTTGTAGAGAATCGGCCGTCCTTCGGCGGTATACGCTTCTCTATCGGTCGTATACTCGGCCGTTGCGTAGTGCGCACCTAATGTCGGCTCGGCAAAATTGTACTCGGCAGGAAACTCCAAAAAGGGCATGTCGTAATCGACTGCCATATTTCGGTAGACGACCGCGGCCGCCCGCGAGCCGGTCTCGACACCTGCCATCAGCTGTGGTTCGTCGGGCTCTCGGTATGCGCGTTCGAGTAGCGTCGATCGAAATCCATCGAGGCCGTATTCGGCTTCGGCGAGCTCGAAGGCCTGGACGGCACGGTAGCCCAGCGGATCGAGATCCGGATCGCCAATAGCAAGGTCGCCAGCGGCAGCCCCGGCAGCGAGTTCGTACCACGGCGTGCCGGCTTCCAACGCCCGGCCGAACGGTGTCTCTGGATTGTACCCGAGGCCGAGACTATTGGCCGCAAATTCGATATCCCAGTCGGCAACCGTCGGATAGAGTCGGTCCCGAAGCAGCGTTGCATCGGCACTGACGATTACATCCGGATGCTTCGTCCCATCCAACACCATCCGCATAACTGCGTTTGCGCCGTAATATTCGCCGTACACCTCCGTGCCTGTTTCGGCCTCGAACGCCGGGATTACATGATTTTCGAACGTGTGAGCGAGACTTCCTGCTGACAGCAGTCGAACGCGTGCTTCATTGTCGCCAAGACAGCCCGCAATCCCACCGAGTGCCGCCGAGCCGACCCCCTGCAGGAGGCTCCGACGGGAGCAGCACACAGTCGACCGTGTCGTAACCATCGTACATTCGGTTTGTGTGGCGGGTAATAGTTACTTTTTGGTTTCAACGTAATTAATACTGGTTTCTTTACGGAGTTGTGAGACTGTAACCCTCGTTTTGAACAGTCGCAACGAACGGTTGCTGACCGTTATTTTTTGACGAACGTCAACAGATCGTCCCGCTTTGCTTCGTGTAGATGAAATGCCAAGGCCTCCCGAAGCGCGTGAATCCGGCCCTTTTTCGCCGTAATCGGTGCAATCGATTCGTCTTTCCACTGTTGCCACGGCGGAAACAGCCCGAGTCGGTCACACAGCTCGTTGAGCCGGACGTCTTTGTCGTCGACTTTGTCCATCTTGTTGACCGCGACGACGGTCGGAATGCCCAGTTCGTCGAGGAAATGAAACATCTCGACATCGTGTGGAATCTCCCCGCGCTCGCTGTGGCGGTCGATAATGTCGATCACGCTCTTGCCGTCGACGACGAGGACAGCCGCGAGAATGTGGTCGGCATTGTCCTCGATATAGTGGACGATATCGGTCTGAATCGCCTCCTGGTGGTCGCCTTCGACACCGGACATAAAGCCAAAGCCCGGCAGGTCGGTGAACATGAAACTCTGGCTCGACCAGTCGAAGTGATTCGGCTTGCGGGTTACGCCGGGCTTTTTGCCCGTTTTGACCGCATGCCCGGTCAGTTCTCGCATAATCGTCGACTTGCCGACATTCGACCGGCCAACGAGAATAATCTCGTCGTCGCGGGCGGGGCGGTCTTGGAACATACCTGAAATAATACCGTCTGGAGATAAACGGCTTGTGTGTCTGTTGTCCGGTGGTATCGGCGTCCGACAACCGGCCGTGTTTCAACAGCAGCCGTCGATCGCCTGATACCGCCTTCGTCGGGCGTCGGTCGGATCGATCTCCTCGTTGATTACCGCACAGTCCGCCAAACGCGCCAGCGACCGCCGAACCGTTTCGCGGTCGAGCCCGGTTTCGGCGACGAGTGCCGACTGGCTTTTTTTGCCCTCATGGCAGAGAACCGTATAGCAGAGTTTTGCACTGGCGGTCGTCTCGGCAACACAGCGCCGTCCTGACGAGGTAACTCCGCTCGTCTCTGGCTCAGTAGCCATCTCACTGGGTCGCCAGTAGCTCGTCGAAGAGGTCTCCAACGCGTCCTTCGATGTCGTCACGAATCGCGCGGACAGCGTCGAGTCCCTGTCCGTCCGGGTCGTCGAGATCCCAGTCGCGGTTTTCGCCGTTCCACGCCGCCGGACAGACGCCTTCTGCCGAACAGCCCATCGTGATCACGAGATCCATCGACCGCAGCTCATCTGGTGTTACTTCCTTCGGCGTCCGGTCGCTGAGATCGATCCCCTTCTCGTTCATGACCTCGACGACCTCGGGGTGGACGTGGTCGGCCGGCTGGGTGCCGCCGGTCTCGATTCCGATCTCGGCTTCGGCGTCGTGCGCAGCGCGAGCCTGTTCGGCAAAGGCGGTTGCCATCTGACTCCGGCCGGCGTTTTGGACACAGACGAACGCGACGTTGGTTGCCATGTTATGATCTTGCCCGCATCCCTCTTTGGCATTTCGCTCAGAGTCTATATACTGCTCTATAGCACACCCGAACCCATCGGACGCTGAGTACGCACCCGCAAGTGGCGGTCGACAGACGGACTTTTGGCCGATCCACCAAGCTATTCAGTATGTCCAAAGACGAGCTTCGCGAACGAATCTGGGATCATCTCGAAGAAACGGGCTTGGCACGGTTTCCCTTCCCGCCGCACGGCCGGATTCCGAACTTCAAAGACGCCCGCGAGGCGGCCGATCGGCTGGCCCAAACCGAGGCGTGGACGCAGGCCGAGACGCTCAAATGCAATCCCGACGCCCCACAGCTTTCGGTTCGTCGACGCGCGCTTAGAGACGGGAAAACAATCTACATGGCTGTCCCGCGACTCCGCGAGGAACAACCGTTTTTGCGGCTCGACCCCGCGGAGATCGATGACATCGATGCCGCAACCACGGTTTCGGGCTGCACAAAATACGGTGTTGGCGTCGATCCCGAAGCCATGCCGCACATCGACCTCATCGTCGCCGGGAGTGTCGCTGTCGACAAGGCAGGCAACCGGGTCGGCAAAGGCGAGGGCTACAGCGACCTCGAGTTTGCAACGCTCACCGAGTTCGACCGCGTCGACGACGAAACCACGGTGGCGACGACGGTTCACGACACGCAGGTCGTCGACAATAATGAAATCACGCCCGACGCACACGACGTACCACTGGATCTCATTGTGACACCGACAGAAACCGTTCACACCGCTTGCGCCGACAGACCGCAACGCCCCGGCGGAATCGACTGGACGGCGTTGTCGGCCGAACAACTCGATTCGATTCCAGTGTTATCGCGGCTGCAGCCCGAATCCCGTCGCTGAACCGCTCGACTCGTCGCCCGCCACAGCCGACTTTGAGCGTTCGATAGTCACCGGTTTATACCGAGGCCGACTCGGTGGATTCAATGAAGAGCCGGCAACTCGCCACCTACGACGTGTTGGTGTTAGTCTCAGGCATCTGGTTTCTCGGCAAGTTCGTTCGCTATGCGTTTCCGCCGCTGTTCGAGACGATCCAGTCGACGTACGCCGTCAGCAACACGGTCGTCGGCGCGGCGTTTACCGGGTTTATGCTGGTGTATGCGACCATGCAGTTTCCGAGCGGGGTCGTCGCCGACCGACTCGGCTCGGTCCGTGTCGTCGTCGCCGGCGCAGCCATTGCCGCGCTCGGCGCGTTCGCACTCGTCGTTCCCTCCCCGTTTTTCGTGCTGGTTGCAGCCATGCTCGTGATCGGGTTCGGCACGGGATTTCACAAGACCGTCGCCGTCAGACTCATCGCCCGCGTCTACCCCGCCCGAACGGGGCGAGCACTCGGCGCACACGATACCTTCGGCGCGTTCGGCGGGGTCGTCGCGCCCACCGTCGTCGTGGTCGTCCTGTCGGCCCCGCCAGCGCTCGGCTGGCTGACCGGGTGGCTCCCTGAAAGCGAGTGGCGCGTCGTCTTCCTTCTGACCGGACTGGCGCTGTCGGCTCTCGCCGCCGTGTTTGCACTCCGGTTCCGTGGCCGGTTTACGGCCGAGACCGCCCCCGAGAGCGATGCGGATTCGGACGATAGTGACGACGAGGTCGCCGTTGACAAAACCAACGGCTCCGGCGACAACGCACGTCCGGTGCCGCGGCTGCGCGAGTACGCGGTGTTGTTCGGCGTCAGGCGGTTCAGCGCGTTCGTCTTGGTGACCGTCGGTGTCTCGTTCGCACACGGCGGAGCGGTGGCGTTTCTCCCGTTGTATCTCTCCGAGACGTTCGGCCTCACGACTGCGGCCGCAGGCGTGCTCTACTCGCTGTTCTTTTGGGCGACGTTCGTTCAGTTGGTGACGGGCGAACTGTCGGACCGAATCGGCCGCTTGCCGGTCATCGCTGCGACGGCCGCGCTCGGAGCCGTTTCGCTCTGGGGGCTCGTGGCGTTCTCGGGGCTGCCGACTGTCGCACTTGGCGGCCTCATTTTCGCGCTGGGCGTCGGTGCGCACGGTTTCCAGCCGGTTCGCGGCGCGTATCTCATGGAACTACTCCCCGACCGGCTCTCGGGCGGCGGGCTCGGGGTTGTCCGCACGCTCCTGATGGGTGCGGGTGCGCTCGCCCCGTTCACCGTGGGCGTTGTTGCCGACATCTCGACGTTCCGGGTTGCGTTCGGTCTGCTTGCAGCCGCGATGGCGTTCGGTGCGGTCGGTGCAGTCGGGTTGTGGCTAACTGATCGCCCGTCGGCGACTCCGAACTGATCGTAGGACCCGACAGGGTGAACGGCACACCAAATACACCGCTGCCCGACGAGGCTGCCGACCGAAAACTGAGCAGGGCTCTCGGTGGCTGTTCGGAGAAAGCTAATCGACCGACTGAGAGTCACCGAACCGAGACTGTACCCAGTTCTTTACCTGATCCGACGGAGCACTCAGTTGTGCGACTCGTTCAGATCATGGTTCCCGTGGGGGCGAAAGACGCTGTCGTCGAGACACTCACAAAAAGCGGGATCGACCACGCGGTGACTGACGAGACGAGCAGCCGTGAGTTCGACGTTGTCATCACCTTTCCACTGCCGACTAATGCTGTCGAATCCGTGCTGAGTGACCTTCGGGACGCCGGGATCGACTAGGACACCTATACGGTGATTGTCGACGCCGAGACGGTGATTTCACGGCGGTTTGACGAGCTTGCAGACGAATACAAAGAGCGCGAACGGAGTGACGAACAGATCGCCCGCGAGGAGCTACAATCAAAAGCCGAATCACTCGTTTCGGGGCGGACGACCTACATGGTGATGACGGTACTGAGTTCAGTCATCGCAACCGCTGGACTCTTGTTGGATTCGGCGGCGACGGTCGTTGGATCGATGGTGATCGCACCGCTGATCGGCCCCGCGCTCGCCGCCAGCGTCGGCACCGTTGTCGACGACCACGCGATGTTCACCCGCGGAATCAAATTGCAGGTCAGTGGAGTCCTCCTCGCCATCGCAAGTGCGGCGCTGTTTGCGTCGTTTCTGCGGTTCGGCAACCTCGTTCCACCGGGGCTCGATCCGCTGACGCTCGATGAGGTGAGCGAGCGGTTGGCCCCGAACGTACTCGTGCTTGCAATCGCTATTGGATCCGGAATCGCGGGTATTTTGAGCCTCATGACCGGTGTCTCTGTTGCACTCGTCGGCGTCATGATCGCCGTTGCGTTGATTCCGCCTGCAGCGACGACCGGCATCGGAATCGCCTACGGAATTCCGACGCTGGCGATCGGGTCAGGTGTCTTCGTGATGGTTAACGTGCTGTCGATTAACTTTGCGGCACTGATCGTTCTCTGGTATGCGGGCTACCGACCCGAAGCGTGGTTCCGGACGCCTGACGTGCGGAGCGCTGTCGTCAAGCGAATAGCCGTCTTGGCGGTCTGTCTGGTCATCCTTTCGGCGTTTCTCGCCGGGATCACGTTCGATTCGTATACCGAAAGCACCGATGAACAGCGAGTTGAGATGGCTGTCGATGGCGTGTTGGCCGATCCGGTCTACCGAGAGGCCGAACAAACGGAGCTGACCGTCCACCGCACCGACGACATTGTTTTTAGTGAAATCGATGCGGTCGTGGTGACTGTCGCTGTTCCGACGGACCACACTATGCCGTCGGCTGCGACGCCGATTCAACAGGCGGTCGCCAACGAATTGGGCTACGAAGTCAGCGTCGAGCTTCGATTCGTCCAGATCGAAACCGCAGACTGATGCTGAAAAGAGCAGATACCCGTTGTTTAGTCGTCGTCACCCGGCGAGCCGGAGCCCGATGACCCCTGTTGGTGGTGCTGGCTCTCGGACATCGGCGTGGCCTCCCGAGCGTTGCCCATCCACCGATCGATGTTGTCATCGACGTAGCCACGGCTGCCGAGACCGATTCCGATCCCCGCACCGAGTGCGATGGCCGCAGCGAGGCCGTATGCGAGCGCTTGGGCGAAGACATAGAGAATATCGACATTGATCCCCATCGTATCGAGGCCAATCACGATCGCCGTGAAATACAGGAAAAACGTCGTTGCGGAGGCGAACACGTTCGTGTACCGTTGCTGGGTTGATGCCTGCGTTCGTTTGATAGCGTCACCGATGAAGTCTGCTACGATGAAGCCGAAGACGATCACAAGCAGCCCGGCGATGAACGATGGCAGATAGGAGACGGCCGTCGCGATCCACACCGAGAGCTGTTCGATTGCCAGTGCATTGGCGGCCGCAAGAATCGCAACGGCATAGACGAACCAGGCGGCGAGCGTCCCAAAGGCATTCGAGACGGCCCGTTCGGTCCCGCCTAACATATCGCCGATTGGCGTTCTGAGCACGGCTCGATCCAACTCGACGGTGTCTGCGAGGCGGCCAACAACACGGGCGACTGCCCGGCCGATGACGACACCAACGGCGAGAATAACCACGGCCCCAATAAGCCGCGGAATAAACGCCAGCGTCGTCGCCACCGTCTCTTGCAGCCAGCCGGGAACCGTCTGTCCAACCGTCGGTACAGACTGTGAGAGTGCCATCAGTACTCACCCCATGCCCTTGTGGCGACGCTGTTGCACTCGCGGTTCACCGGCCTCGTGGCTGTCTGTTGTTGAATACACATCTGAAATCACTGCACTGGCTGTTCGCTCTGCATGCATTTCGTTAGCATGGTGTTTGAGATGTTCCCGAAGCATACAGTCAATGTAGTAACAGCATGAATGCTCACAACACGGTGAACATACAATGGAGACAGTGACGCTCGGTCAACCATCACGCGTCGGTATCTATTCTCATCTGATCCAGTCTGGATAACTCGTTTCGGAACCCGGGTGTCAGCATCTCACCCTTGCGCTGAAAGTAAGTACAGCTTGTCGGGTAAATCAAGCCGACAGAATATGCGTGAGCCGGTTACTCGCCGTCGCGCGAGGGAAGCTCCGGCTCGAAGCCGACCGCTTCGATCGCCAGCGAGAGAACCTCGTCGACGCCGTCCCCGGTCGTGATGCTCATGTAGGCATCCGCGTCGACATCGGTCGAGCGGTCGCTTTTGTTACAGATCGTCAGGACCGGAATATCGCGGTCTTCGAACCGGGCGGCGACCGAATCGCGGAGTTCGAGTTGGACATCGAGCGGATAGCCACAGTCTCCGGAGGCATCGACGAAAAAGAGGATGGTATCTGCGAGATATTCGATTGCGCCGACGGCCTGGCGTTCGATATCGTTTCGTTCTGCTTCAGGTCGGTCGAGCAGCCCCGGTGTGTCGATCAGCTGATATCTGATGTGGTCGCGCTCGATGTGGCCGATCTGGACGCCTTTGGTCGTAAAGGGATATTCGGCAATCTCGTTCGACGCCCGCGTGACGTGGTTGACGAACGAGGATTTTCCGACGTTCGGATAGCCCGCGATGACGATTGCGGGCTCATCGGGCCGAATATCGGGGAGGTTCTTGAGCGCATCACGGGCCTCTCCGACCGCCAGCAGGTCGTCGGCGATTTCGTCCATGATGTCGGCGATTCGGGCGAACGCCTGTTTGCGGTGTTTACGCGCGAGTTCCGGATCGGTTTTTCGGAGCTTTGGCTGATACTCGCGGCCGATCTCCTCGATCTGGCGGCTGGCCCACATGACCTCCGAAAGCGACTGTCGGAGTTCGTCGACGTCGACGATGGCGTCGGCAAGCTCGTAATAAAACGGATCGACATAGTCGAAATCGGGCCACGCAGTGACGACGTTCTCTAAGTTGTCGGAGGTGATGTTGACCGCAATCGTGAGCATCGACTGTTGGGCTTCGAGGCCGGGTTTCGCCCGCCCGGCACGCGCTGCCCGTGAAAAGGCCTTGTCGATGAGTTCCTCGGCCCGTGGGGCCGTCGGAAGCGTCTCGAAAATCATTTCGCAACTCTACACGGTGGAAGCCTAAAAGCACGTCCGTTCGGCCGTGTCACTTCCCACTGCCGGCGGTCCGGACTGACCCGTTAGGCCAGTTCGGCTGCGCGCCGGCGCAAAATCGGTTCGACACTCCGTTCGTCGGCGATGGCTGTCAGCGTTTCCGAGCCGTTACAGTGGCCCAGCCCGTTGACCGCGTGGCGTCGAACACTGCCGGCAAGACCGGTCGTGAGGACAATCGTGCGAAGCCGGTTCGTGTCACCGAGTTCGACGAGCCGGTCGACCGCGTCGATTCGCGCTTCGTGAGAGACGTTTGTTCTGACTGCCTGTTTGAAGGGCGATCGTGGTGAGTCTGCCATAGCTGACTGTTGTCACGACCGGCTAATAATAGTTGCCTTTGTTTTAGTAACTCGTTGTAGAGTGGGCGCGGTGACGTCGCTGTCGCTCACGATGATAGCTGGTTGAGAGGAGTAAGCCCCCTTCTGTTTCAACCCGACATTCGGCTTAGCGTCCGTCGTCGTGTTCGGACTACCTCGACGGCCGGCTCGTCCACGCGGTGTGAGCGAGTCGGCCGTCTGACGCGGACTTGCACCGGTGAGGATTCACCGTTCCATCCGTTCCTGTGTGTCGGCTCGCGGTGTTACCGCTCGCATTCGTTGACGCCGTCACAGCAGACGTCGTCACCGCAGCCCTCGGCGGGTTATCTTACTTCCCTTACGGGTCGCTTCGCGCGCTTTGCGGCGAGGCCGCAGAGCGCCGTCGACCACCATCGGTGGCCAAACGCGCCTCATTGGTCGACACAGGGGGTCTCGTTTCTGTTTCAGTGCCAGCTGTCTCCAACTCCGGGCTTGCACCCGGTCACCTGTCCGAACGGTGGGGGGACTTTCCTCATGGGGTCGCCGCTGCGACCGAATGGTGCCTCCTGGCACCTGATCCACGGGAATCGGGCTCTCTCTACCGAATTTCTCTAGTCTGGCCGCTCAGATAAGCGGTTCGGTCAGCCAGTTGCTGGCTTGTGATACTGTTCTGAACAAATGGGAAGAATTCAAGTTCACAGCCTTCATGAGTACTGTTATGTCCGAGGCACAGACCGTTCAGCTGAGTTATGATGACGGTGCACGAGCGGTCGAGCTTGCTCGAGAAGCCGTAGAGTCGTATGTTCTTCATGGACAACGAGAACACCCTGGCAGTATGCGGGACGCGTTTTATGCCCGAACCGGGGCGTTCGTCCGTATTCAATCAACCCGTGGTCGCGGCCGCCTTCGCGGCTGTGCGGGCGCGTATCGTGGCAAAGATCAGCTTGGCCACGCGATTGTTGATGCCGCTATTCAGGCTTCCTCGGCCGACTCGGCCGGCTCTGAAATCGGCCCGAAAGAACTCTCTGATCTTTCGATTTCAGTCTGTATCGTCAGCAACACCCTGCTGATGAACAACCCACTCGAGGATCTCGAACTCGGAACCCACGGCGTTGCCCTCGACACCGGTAACAAACACGCGTGGCTCTACCCCACACTCCCGGTCGAACAGAACTGGAGTAAGGAAAAATATCTCTCGTTGGTCTGTCGGAAAGCCGGCGTCTCGCCAGTCGCTTGGCAAGACGACGATACGATGATCACACTCTTCGAAGGCCAGGTCTTCCGCGAGCGGCCTGACGGTGGCAGCGTCGAATCACTGTAGTCACCCGGACTCGAAGCCCTATTTTACTCGGCACCGAACCCAACAAGCGATGCGTCGCGCTCGGCGCGTTCGATTGCCCCCGAGAGCGTGCGGTCGAACGTTTCTAAGACGGTTCCATCGCGGATGAGCGGCTCCAATAGCGCCTCGCTGTCGTCGGGTGCGTCTGTTGTCTGCAGGCCGACGTGGTGGCCGCCGTCAGCCGTCCGGTAGACTGATTTGACTCCCGAGAGCTTGCCGCGCTTGGCGATCGGTTCGCCGTCGACCGCGACGATGTCGAGGGCGAAATCGACCGGGTCGGCATTCGAGATGGCGCTGCCGACGCCGAAGCCGTCGGCGACGTCTCGGAGCGTCCGGAGTTCGCTCGCACCGAGACCACCACTGACGAAAATATCGACATCCTCGTAGCCCTGTGCATCGAGTTCCCAGCGAACCTCCCGGATGATGTGTCGGAAGTCACCGCGGCGCGAGCCAGTCGTATCGATTCGGACGCCATCGAGGTCCTCACCAAGCGCGTTTGCGGCCCGAATTACCTCGTCCTTTTCGTCGCTAAAGGTATCACAGAGAGCGATCCGTTGGACTTCTTCGCCGACAGCCTGGTTGAACGCTTGCCAGGCGGCTTCCTGCTCGCCAGCCCCGAAACACAGCAACAGGGCGTGTGGCATCGTCCCGCTGGCCTCCCGGCCGATCACGTCGCCGGCGGCAACGTGTGAGAAGCCGTCGAGGCCCGCGATAAGCGCACTCCGTTCGACGACTGCTGCGATTGAGGGGTGGACGTGTCGTGCACCGAAGGAGAGAATCGGTGCGTCGGGTGCAGCCTGGCGAATCTTCAGGGCGGCGGTGGCGATTCCGGACGCGTGTGAGAGAAAGCCGAGCAGTGAGGTTTCGAGTCGCGCAAATTCGAGGTACGGCCCCTCAATTCGCATGACTGGGCCGCCATCGAAGAGTCGGCCCGGCGGAATGGCTTCAACGTCAAGCCCACGGCCCGCAAGGAGTGCAGCGGCGTCTTTGACGCCGGCGAGCAGTTCGAACTCACCGTCGGGAAACTGGTCGGCGGTTACTTCGGCGACGACACGCGGGTTGCGGTCGGCGGCACTGAGCGTCGCCTCCGTTCGGTCGAAATACGCGTCTGTCGCCCGGCCACTCTGGATGGCTTCAGGAGAGATGATATCGAAGCCGAAATCGGTCATACTGGCGGATTCGTGTGGTGGCCGCAAAAAGGCGCTGACAAGCGTCGGTGATCCTGTTTGGCTGTCTTTCGGTGGCTTGTCGGCCCGTGGTTATGCTGCCAGCCGCCGAAAGACAGCCGCTGCGAGCGCCAGCGCAGCGAGTGAGACGCCAGCGCCGAAGCCGGGAACCGAGTCGTGAGTGATCGCCTCGGGATCGAGTCCGGGGGCGAGTTCGAAGACGCCGTCGGCGGTCGGTGCATGGACGATTGTCACTCGTGTTTCGTCGACAGCAACCGCATACGCGCCGCTAAATCCGCCATCGTCGACGACATAGACGCCCGAATCGGTCTGCGTTGCGTCGTGGGCAGCCAAGATCGCACCGTAGGCCCGCTGGAACTCGGCGGCGTCATCGGCCGTTTCCCACTCGAGCGCCCAGACGTAGCCGTCGTCGTCGCCGCGGCGGTACGGATACAGTTCGTCGCTCACCCAGCCATTGGAGGGCTCCGAAACGTAGTTGCGTCGCTCGTTGGGATGGCTTGTTTCGCTAATAATCGAGGGATCGATGGTTTCGGCACCGTATGTCGATGCCTGGTACCAGAACATGACGAACAGTGAGGCCTCACCGGTGACTTCCGCGCCACCAATTCCCTGGTCTGAATATTGCTCCCAGCCGGCGGTCGCGGTATCAGCGAGCTCGATCGGCTGTGATTCGACTGGCTTGCGGTGAATAATCTCGGTCGTCGTTGTCGGTGGGTGTTCCATGCGAGCGTCGACGCCGGTCCAGCCCTCCTCCTCGATGATGTCGGCGACATAGGCCGGGCCATCCGAGTACGGCTGCAACAAGAGCAACAATAGTCCTTGGTTCGGCGAGCCGCTTGCGCCGTTCCGTGGCGGTTCATCGAGACACTCCCACCGACCTTCCTCACACCGCGCTTCGTATTTCGATTCGAGATAGACGACTTCACCCTCGTAGACCCCGGTTACCGCGAGGTCGGCATCCTGGGTCGCTCCACGGTATTTCGACTGCGTTAGATCGTGGCGTTGATCCTGGAGCGCGTGGGCGAGTTCGTGGACAAGCGTTCGTTCGTTGATTTGTGGCGACTCAGGCTCTGGGGTAATGATGACGACTTCGTTTGTTGACGGCCGGTAAAAGCCCGCGACAGCGCTGCCGACAGTTTCGTCGATTTCCTCGTTTGCCCGCTCGTCGGCTCCGACGACGAATAGCGCCTTCCACACCTGGTCGTTCCAGCGGTCAAATTCGGCCGACCTGTTCTGGTGGCCTCGCTCCTCGCGGAACTCCTCGCGACTCATCACGTTCACCGGTACGTCGGCTTCGAACCGCTCGCCACGGAGCTCCTCGACGCGGGCCATCGACCGATAGACGAGCGTTTGGAGTTCCTCCGCAGAGAGCCCGTCGGCCTGATCGAGATTGAGCTCGTCGTCGTGACAGATTCCGTTGACACAGCCCAGCGGCCCGCTGTTGAAATCGCCCGTATCAGCCACCGAAGCGATACTCGGCTCGTGGCTGTCGGTCGTGGCTGTGTGTGAGCTGTCGCTGTCGGCTGTGTGTGGATGCCCACCGGCGACGATCGGGGCGAACCCAGCGGTCACAAGCAGACAGACACAACAGAGGACCGCCAGCCGGTTCATACCTCTCTGAGGCGGCTGATACTCAAGTACTTTGTTCGGTTGAGTGCGGCGTGCTGTCCATCTCAGTGGATCGACGGGCGTGAGCATTTACTGATTGGCCGCCCAACCCACAGCCATGTCGTACGATCCATCCACAACCGCCCTCGTCGTTGTCGATATGCAAAACGGCTTTTGTCATCCCGACGGCTCACTATATGCTCCCGGGAGCGAAGCCGCAATCGATCCCGTTTCGGCGCTCGTCGACCGCGCTCACGACGCCGGTATGCCCGTCATCTACACGCGGGATGTCCATCCGCCCGAACAGTTCGATTCGGCGCACTATTACGACGAGTTCGACCGCTGGGGCGAACACGTTCTCGAAGGCTCCTGGGAAGCCGAGATCGTCGAGGAGCTACCGGTTGCGAACGAAGACCACGTCGTCGTCAAACACACCTACGACGCCTTCTATCAGACCGAACTAGAGGGATGGCTACGGGCACACGGAATCACCGATTTGCTTCTTTGTGGGACGCTTGCAAACGTCTGTGTGTTTCATACCGCCGGCAGTGCAGGCGTACGCGATTTCAAGCCGGTTCTCGTCGAAGACGCCCTTGGCTACATCGAGGAGGGCCACCACGAGTATGCGGTCGACCACTGTGAGTTTCTGTTCGGCGAGGTGACGACCCGCGAGGCCATTGAGATCGACTGAGCCGCTGTTCGAGAGACGACCGCCTGTGACACGATGACCAAATCATTAACCCGCTTGCGACCACCCGTTCCGGTATGACTCCCGGTGAGCTCCAAGCCGTCGCCGACTGTCCCGACCTCTACTACGTCGATACCGGCATGTACGATGTCGAGGGCTACGGCTCGGTCTACATTTACGACACCGACGAGCCAGCGATTATCGACACCGGCATCGGAACGAACCGCGAGTATCTTTTCGAGGCGCTTGAGGAACTCGACATCGACTCGCTTTCGTATATTCTCCCGACCCACGTCCATCTCGACCACGCCGGCGGCGCGGGCTTTCTCGCCGAACGGTTCCCCGAGGCAGATGTACTAACCCACGAACGCGGCGTTCGGCATCTCGTTGATCCCGACCGACTCATTGCGGGAACGAAAGCCGCCGTTGGCGTCATGTGGAAATATTACGTCGAACCCACCCCTATTCGGGAAGCCCAAATCAGCGGACTCACCGACGGCGACGAGATTGATCTCGGCAATCGAACACTCACCGCCCACGAGGCACCCGGACATGCGCCCCACCAGTTGGTCTTCGAATCCGACACAGGTGTTGTCTTTACAGCTGATGCCACTGGACTCTACATTCCCGGTCGCGACGAGATTCGAGTTACCTCACCACCCTCGCAGTTCGATGTCCAACAGTGTCTCGACGACGTCTCGATGATTCAGTCGCTTGACCCCGATACCCTCTGTTTTGGCCACTTTGGCCCCCGTTCGTATGATGAACCGCTCCTCGATGGCTACAAGCGGTCGCTCGTCGAGTGGGTTCAGGCGGTTCGCCAGCAGCGCGCCCGTCTCGGTGACGACGAGGCCGTCATCGACCACTTCATCGCGCACACCGAACTCACCGACATCTGGGGCGACGAGAAGGGACGCGAAGAAACGCGGCTCAATGTTCGCGGTGTGCTAAGCGCACTCGATAAGGGGCTGGTCGAGGTCGACGACTAGCCTCCTCACAGGCCACCGGCTCGCCGTGTAGCATAAACGATTGGCCGTGTGTTACAAATTCACAACAATTTATCATCCTAGACCGACAGTACCGGATATGGACTTCCGACAGGCAGAGGCCGCCTTCGAGCACGAGTTACTCGAGCGGACAACCCTTTCGGCACTGTTCGAGTGGAGTGCCGAGCGGCATGCGATGGGCGTTGCACAGCGGTACAAAGGTGGCGTCTACGCTCGTTCGCTCGTCGAATCGGGCGTCGTCGAGGCCGCCCCGGACGGCGAGTATGCCGAGTTGACCTACAGCGAACTCCGGACGATTGTCCGGCATCTCGCTGCGGGCTTTCGTGATCTCGGTGTCGACTTTGACGACCGGCTTTCGATTGCCGCTTCGACCCGGATGGAGTGGGCACACGTTGACCTTGCCACGCTGGCCGCTGGGGGTGTCGTGACCACGGTCTACCCGTCGGTATCGGACTCTCAACTACAGTATCTGCTGACCGATCCCGAGCCGTCAGGCGTCGTTGTCGAAAATGCTGAGCTATTGGCCCAACTGCTCGCGGTCGAAGCCGATCTTGACCTCGATTTTATCGTCGTCATCGACAGTCTTCCTGATGGCAGCGGCATGGCCGGGGCGGTTCGGGACCGCGACGATATCTATACGCTCGGGGAGGTGTACGACTGCGGCGCAGCGGGTTTCGACGTTGATGAATATGACTCGTGGGTCGCTGCGCGAGCCCCCGAAGATCTGGCGAGTCTCATCTATACCTCGGGGACGACCGGCCAGCCGAAAGGCGTCCAACTAAGCCACGAGAACTTCCGCGCCAACATCAACCAGGCGTTTCGACGGTTCGGCCCGCGTCCGGATCGCCCGAGCTCTGTGCCCGTCCTCGATCACCGCTCGACGACGCTGTCGTTTCTCCCGCTTGCGCACGTCTTCGAGCGGCTTGTCGGGCACTTTCTCATGCTGAGCGTCGGTGCAACGGTCGCCTATGCTGAAAGCCCCGAGACACTCAAAGACGACTTTCAGCTAGTTTCGCCGACCTGTAGCACGTCGGTGCCGCGAGTGTACGAAAAGCTCTATCGGGCGATCCAGACCGAAGCCAGCGGCTCGGCACTTACCGAACGGATTTTCGAGTGGGCCGTTGACGTGGGCCAACAGTATCACCATGCCGACGACCCGGGACGACTGGTCGAACTCAAGCGGGCAGTCGCCGACCGACTCGTCTTTTCGCAGGTTCGAGCGGGCCTCGGCGGCGACATCGACTTTTTCATCAGTGGCGGTGGCAGTCTTTCGGCGGAGCTGTGTGCGTTATATCACGGCATGGGTATCCCGATTTTCGAGGGCTACGGCCTCACCGAGACCGCCCCGGTTATCAGTGTCAACCCACCGGAGGCCCCGATCGTCGGGACCATCGGTCCGCCGCTGTTCGGGGTTGAAACCCGACTCGATCGAACGGTCAACGGCGAGCTTCCCGACACTGGTGGCGACGTCGGCGAACTGCTCGTTCGCGGGCCGAATGTGACTGCCGGCTATTGGAATGATCCCGAAGCAACACAGCAGGCGTTCGTGTCGCTCCCAGCCGACGGGAGTTCTGGTGAGGACGAAGCGGGCTCAGGTGGGGACGACGGAGATTCGGGTGAAGAAGCCAGCGAGCGATGGTTCCGAACCGGCGACATTGTCGAACAGCGCGCTGACGACTATATTGTCTTTCGCGAACGGGCCAAACAGCTGTTGGTTCTCTCGACCGGAAAGAATGTCGCGCCCGCACCGATCGAAAGCGCCTTTGCGCCCGATCCGGTCGTCGAACAGTGTCTCGTCGTCGGCGACGGCCAGAAATTCGTGAGCGCACTCATCGTCCCGGATTTCGAGGGGCTCGCGCGCTGGGCGACACAGGACGGGATCGACCTGCCCAACGATCACGAGCAGATTGTTGCTGACGAACGGGTTCGACAGCGGATTCAGTCGGCCGTCGACGCGGTCAACGACGATCTTGAACCACACGAGCAAATCAAGCGATTCCGGCTGCTCGCAGAGCCGTTTTCGACCGAGAACAACCTGCTGACGCCGACGATGAAAAAGAAGCGGCGCTCCATCCTCGATCGGTATACCGGCCAGATCGAGGGCATTTATACGGCGAAAGCCGACCGGTGAGCAACGCACAGTCGTTGTTTGCCCACTGATTGTCGAATGGTACCGCACAACATAATATCTCACGGCGCCACCAGTTCGCATGACTCGTGTACCGACGGTCACCGATAACGATCTGCCACCTGCGGCCCAAGATCTTCTTGTCTCGGCCCTGCAGGGAACCGAACTCAACATCTATCGGGCCGTCGGCAACAATCCTGCAGTTCTCTATGGGTTGCGGACGTTTCTCGGAACACTCTGGCGTGATAGCGGCCTCGGTCCCGCCCAACGCGAACTGGTGATTCTCGCCGTTGCTCGCGCGTCCGACTCGGTATATATCTGGCACCAACACGTTTCGATCGCCCGTTCGGAGGGCGTTTCTGACGGCGACATACGGGCAGTTTCAGCGGGCGACTTTGAGGTATTCGATACCGGCGACCGGACGTTGTTGACGTACGCAACCGCGGTTGCCGAAGAGATGGTTGACGACGACTGTCACGCGTTAGTAGCCGAGATCTATCCCCCCGAAACCGTTGTCGGAATCGCTACGCTCGCAAGCGGCTACGTCTTCATCGCCCGGCTGCTTGATGCACTCGGCGTCGAACCCGAATCCCCGTTTGTCGGCTGGCAGCTCGAAACCGATTCCTAACGATGGCGTTCGACCGTCCGTTCACCTCAAGGAGAAGGTGCTTACCGGCTCAGTTCGATCGCCGCTCCCTGCCCGAAACCGACACAAAGTGTCGCCAGCCCGCGGCCGACGTCCCGTTCGTTCATCTCGTGGACGAGTGTGACCGGCAGCCGCGCTCCAGAGGCACCGAGTGGATGACCGAGTGCGATCGCCCCGCCGTTGACATTGAATCGGTCGTCGTCGATTCCGAGTTCGCGCTGGCTATAGAGCGTCTGGCTCGCAAACGCCTCGTTGAGTTCAACCAGTCCATACTCGTCGATGTCTCGGCCCGTTCGCTCAAGCAGCGCGCGGGTCGCCGGTACGGGCCCGATTCCCATCACGGTCGGGTCAACCCCTGCGACGGCGTTGGCTCCAACTTCTGCGAGAATCTCAAGGCCGTGATCCTCGGCAAACGAACGGCTTGTGACGAGCGTTCCCGCCGCGCCGTCGGAAATCTGTGAGGCATTGCCCGCGGTAACCGACCCCTCGCCGGTAAAAGCAGGCGACAGCCCGGAGAGTGTTTCAACCGACGTGTCGCGACGAATCCCCTCGTCTTCGGTCACGAGTCCCTCGTCGGTCTCGACACCGACGATTTGGGAGTCGAACCGGCCGGTATCGGTTGCCTCGGCGGCGCGCTGGTGGCTCCGAACCGCATATTCGTCCTGGGCCGCTCGAGAGACCTCGTGTTCGCGAGCGACTTTCTCGGCGGTCATGCCCATCTGGAGCTGAAAAATATTGTACCGCTCGCTCAACTCGGGGTGGAGATGTTGGTAGGCCTCGGTATCCATCGGCACCCGCGACATGTTTTCGACGCCGCCGGCGATCAGACAGTCACGGTTGCCCGCGGCGATGGCGTCGGCCGCCGAAATGACCGCCTGCATCGAGGAGGCACACCAGCGGTTGATTGTTGCCGCCGGGACGCTCTCACCGAGTTCCGAGAGGAGCGCGATCACCCGAGCGATGTTGTTGTCCTGTTCGGTTCGCTGTTGGGCACAGCCCCAGAGCAAGTCATCAACCGCCTCGCCAGCGAGGCCGGTCTGATCGAGAATATGGTCGATCACGGCGACCGAGAGGTCTTCGCTCCGTGTTTCGGCGAAAACGCCGCCGCCTTTTCCCTGTGGGGTTCGGTAGGCTGCTGCAATAACTGGTGTCGCCATAGGTGTCACTCGGGAATACTACATGATAAAAGGCGGCACGAAAAGGGTGCTACAAGCGAACGTCCCGCCATCTGTGGCTACTGCGTCGTCGTCGACCCGGACGGCTAGCCGAACAGTTCGGGCGCAACATCGGCCGAAACGTGTTGGACCTGCCGTTCGGACGGTTCCGTCTGGATCGGCAGATCAACGTGTTCTGACCGTGTTGAGTCGTTAGTCATCCGCAGAGGCAACCCCCTCGTCGGTGGCACTCGTTCCTTCCTCAGCAAACGGATACCACGACTGTTTGGCGTCGGTGAGACATGGATCCTCGTAGCTGGTCTCTTCGGGTTCCGAAAGCTCGATCAGTGCCTCTTTGCCAGTTGCATCGACCCACTGCCGGAAGGTCTGGCCCTCCTCGCGGTGGGCCGCAAAGGCTTCGACGAGGTTCTTGATCGCACCCGGTGCCTCGTCGGCAGGCACGCGCTGGCGGATGAACTCAATGAACGAGGGCTCTTCGCCGATGCCACCGCCCACGCCGATGTCGACGGCTTCGACCATCTCACCGTTTTTGCGGGCGCGCATACCGAGCAGCCCGATATCTGCGGTGTTTGCCTGTCCACAGTCGGCCGTACAGCCCGAAAAGTGCATTTTGAGCTGTTCGACATCCTCGTGGAGTTCGACGTTATCACGCAGCCAGCGGAGCATGACCGCCATGCGGGCTTTCGTCTCAACGAGCGCGAGCGAACAGAACTCGGTTCCTGTACAGGCCATCGCGCCGCGGACGAACGGATTCGGCTCAGGTTTGTGCTTTTCGAGGAGCGGCTCAGCAAGGAGTTCGTCAACACGGTCGGCGTCGACGTCGACGATAATCGGGTTCTGTCGGCGGGTCAAGCGGAGTTCGCCAGAGCCGTACTCGTCGGCGAGATCGGCGAGTTCGATCGCCTCCTCGGCGACCAATCGGCCGACGGCGACGCTGAGGCCGACGTAGTAGTTGCCGTCCTTTTGTTCGTTGACACCGAGGTAATCGAACTGACCGTCCTCGGTGGACCGGCCGGCGTTGTAGGTATACTGCTCGCGCAGATCCGCACCGGCAGTTTTGAGCTCGAAGTCGACGTACTCCTCTTGTAAGGTATCGCGAATCCAGTCGGTGCCGTGTTCGTCGACAAAGAAGCGCGATCGGTTTTTCGCCCGAATTTCACGGTTGCCGTAGTCGTGGTAGAGTTCGACGAAGCCACGGACGACCTCGTAGGCGTTGTCGGGCTCGACAAACACGTCAATGGCGCGGGCGACACGGGGTTTCCGACCACCGAGACCGCCGCCGACCCGAACGTTGAACCCCATGATTTCCTCGTCCCCAACTTCTTTTTTCGCCGGTTCGAGTCCGATATCGTTGATCGAATCCTGTGCGCCACCGTCGGTTGTTCCCGTGATGGAGATATTGAACTTCCGCGGCATGTTGCAGAGAGCGTTGTCGCCGCGAATCTCTTCTTGGAAGCGGTCGAGCAGTGGGAGCGTCTCGACGACTTCGTTTTTGTCCTTGCCGGCGACCGGACAGCCCGAGATGTTACGCATCGTGTCGCCACCGGCCGAGCGGGTGGTGACGCCTGCGGCTTCGAGTTTCTCCCAGACTGCCGGGACATCTTCGAGTTTGATCCAGTGCAGTTGGACCGACTGACGGGTTGTAAAGTCGATCCAGCCGTTGCCGAACTCGGGATTCGCTACCGGGCCGGTTGCGTAATCGCGAGCGACCTCGCCGATTGCGCGTAGCTGTCCGGGTTCGAGCCGACCGTTGCAGTTGGTCAGCCGCATCATAAAGTAGCTTTCTTGCCCCGAGCGCTGGTGGAAAATTCCCCAGAACTTGAACCGTGAGAACCACGCATCCCGTTCGTCTTCGGGAATCGAATCGAAGCCGTTCTCAGCGAACTCGAGGAGCTTTTCGCGTACCTCGTCGCCGTACAGTCCGTCTTTGTACTCCTCTTTTTTCTTCTGACTCATGTCGTGTTACCTCCGTTTTCAAACTGAAACCTAATCACTGCTATAGTGTTCGAGTGCTCAGCTGTCATGGGTATAAATTTGGATATCGACATAAAAACTTGCTCATTGAATAAATTTGGAAATAAGCGACCAAATCCGACGGATTCCCAATCGATACTGAAACGACTATTTATTTCTCGCTTAAAACGAAGAATTTTATTTCACCAACATACGTTTGACTCAATGTTACAATCACAACCCTGCCTGCAAGTGTTGGGGCCTCCGCGCAAGCGAGACGGCGACAACGCCCCGTGAGACCGCTCGCTGGTGCGTTCTGTTCGCCGCGTGAGGTGCGCTGGTCTGCTGGTTCACATGCGTCGGTATGTTGCCAACGCGCTCGGGGTGCGTCTGTCCGGTCGCTCACAAAATGGACATTCAGACACGTATTATCGAAATTATCGTTATGTATCACCGATTTCTCCTCGGCACCAAAGCAATTATGCGTCTATATGCTCGTGATTGTTACAAGCGTACTATCGATGACTCTCTATACTGCACTGACACGTAAACTGATCGCACGCACAGCCACGCAGGAGGCCATATGAGCGACAGACAGCCAACCACCTGTATGCGGTGTGCAGTCGGCTGTGGGCTCCTCCACCACGCTGATGACGACGAAACCGGTGTTGCCGACGCTCGTGGCAACCCGGCACATCCGACCAATAGCGGCCGAGACTGTCAGCGTGGAATTCGTGAAATGGTCACACCTGGGGGGAAGCGACTGACCACACCATTGGTTCGTCGCGGTGGCAGCCTCCAGGCGACTGACTGGGATACTGCCCTTGGAATCGTCGCCACGCGCTTTATCGAGGCACTCAGCAACGGCTCGGACTCCATCGCCGTGCTTGGAAGCGGCCAGCAGACGAACGAGGCGGCCTATGCACTGGGGAAAGTCGCTCGCGGAGCTTTTGGAACGCCGTACTACGATGCCAATACCAGACTCTGCATGGCGTCGGCTGTGAGGGCCTACAAGCAGGCCTTTGGGGGCAATGCGCCCCCACCGACCTACGACGACATTCCCGATGCCGAAACCCATCTCGTCTGGGGAGCGAATCCAGCAGCCGCCCACCCCGTATTACACCATTGGATCGCAAACAGCGCCAGCAAGCAAGACGGTCGGCTCATTGTCGTCGACCCGGTCAAGAGTGCGACCGCTCGTGAGGCAGACGTACACATCCAGCCCGAACCCGGAACCGACCTGGCGCTGGCGCGAGCGGTTCTCGTCCAGTGTCTGGAGTCCGGCACGGTCGACACGACGTTTATCGAAGCGCACACTGAGGGTTTCGACCAGATGCTTGGCTCGCTTCCGGATATCGAAACCGCCGTAGACATCGCCGGCGTCTCGATCGAACAGATCAACGCGATTGCCGAAGCCCTCGATTACAAGACACTCATCTACTGGGGCATGGGTGTCAACCAGAGTGCACAGGGAACCGCAACAGCGCGAGCACTCATCGACCTCTGTTTGGCGACCGGAAACATGGGCCCTGGAACCGGTCCCTTTTCGCTGACCGGTCAGGCCAACTCAATGGGAAGCAGAATCTCACTTTCGAAGGGAAGTTGGCCCGGTCACCAGGAGTTCACCGATCCAGCAGTTCGCAAAGACATTGCACGCAGCTGGGACGTTCCACTGAGTCGACTGCCGCTGACTCCCGGACCCGGCTTCGTCAGTATCATTGATGCGCTCGCGCAAGGCAACATCGACGTCTGTTGGACGGTTGCAACCAATCCGGCCTCCGGAATGCCAGATGCAGGCTATGTCAAAAACGCCCTTGAAGACGTCTTTTTGATTACCCAGGACGCATTCTACTCCGAGACCGTTGACTGCGCTGATGTCGTCTTGCCGGCGGCGACATGGGGCGAATCGGAGGGAACAACGACTAACATGGAGCGACGAGTCTCTCGTGTCACTGCGGCCGTCGAGCCACCGGCGGGCGTCCGCCAAGATCTCGATATTATCGCTGCCATTGGGAACCGAATCGAGCCGGGTCTCTTCGGGACGCCACCGCTTGATCCATCGTCGGTATTCGACGAACTTCGTGCGCTGACTGCCGGGACGACCGCCGATCTCTCGGGAATCTCCTATGAGCGATTGGCCGACGAGCTGGCTGTCCGGTGGCCCGCACCGACGGCTGACAGCCAGGGGGGCTACCAGTATCATTCCGATGGCGAGTGGTCGTTCGATACCGACTCGGGGCTGGCGGCGTTTTCGACCGTGACCCACAGCAGCGTTCCCGAGCCGATCGACGAGACCTATCCGCTGACGCTGACAACCGGTCGGCTCGCTGAGGTCTACAATACCGGCGTCCGGAGTCACTCGCAAGGCGATACTGAGCTTCCGACCGCACGGATGCACTCGAAAACAGTCGGCGCACACCTCCCTTCGTTTGACCGCGGTCGAACCGTCATCGAATCGCGTCGTGGACGCGTTGCTGTCCGTGTCGATGTTGATGACGGAGTTCCAGTCGGTGTCGTCTGGCTGCCGATTCACCAGGCCACGATCAACGAACTCACACTTTCGAAGGTTGATCCGGAATCTGACGAACCAAACCTCAAACAGTGTGCAGTCACGCTTCGCGCGCCACGGCAGCTTCGGTCCGATTCGACCGCGAGCGTCGCTGTCGAGCCAGCAAATGGTCGCTAACGACCCCACACAAAGCACATTTGTCTCGGTGCAGCCACGCCATCTTGAGAAAATTTACGGGCCGGTGACTGATTGTCAACATATCTCATCTACCGCGTATCTCCGCTGAACGGGCTGAAATCGTCTACTATAACGAATAATCCATGCGGTGCCGGCGTATTCTTACCTATGTTTGTCAACCTCCTACCGCTGAACAACACATTATTTTATTTCCTCGACCTATAGCGGAAATATACAGCAACGTCAGCGTGAACTGTCAACTGTGAAATCAACAGTCCAATAACTCACTGTCTGTCAAGCGTTTAGCTTATTAAACATCCGTATGTATGGACAAAGCGTGCTAAAACACATGATTGAAACATTATCTGCACAACTCGTGCAAGGATTCAATTGGAAACAACGTATTCACTGGTCGAACCAGCAGCTGTCAGCAGACGGTTTCTGGGAAACCGGCGTCTTCGGCTCACGGGCGGGTAACTCCCACGCCGGCAACAAAATCGTCTCACAACACTCCCCAGTCGGCGGTGACGGCCAATGAAGCTCACCGACCTGCTGTACGGCAAATACCGGAACCTCTTGCTCGCAACGGCAATGTTCAATCTCGGATTCGTCATCTGGTTCTCGTTCGCCCCCTACACGGGCGAAATTGCAACCGAATTCAGCCTCTCGGTTGCTGATCTCGGTATCGTCGCCAGCGCGGCAATCATCGCGGTTCCGATCGGCCGCATCATCATCGGCCCACTGACCGACAAGTACGGCGCGCCGGTCACCGCCGGCTTTACGCTCGTGACGGTCGGGATTTTCTCGATCATTAGCGCGTTCGCGACGACCTACGCGGTCTTTACCGGCTCTCGGGTGATTGCCTCGCTCGCGGGTATTACGTTCGTCATCGGTATCCAGCACGTCGCCGAATGGTTCGAAGAGGAGAACCTCGGGACTGCGGAGGGAATCTTCGCCGGCGTCGGCAACGCGGGTGCCGGACTCGGGGCATACTTTACACTCCCGCGAATCTTCGGCGATGGCTACGTCGATCCGATCTTCGGCTCGGCGTTCCTCGCAACGTCGGCCAACTGGCGAGCCGCGTTCTTTTACACGGGGCTGCTCGCGATCGTCCTCGGGATCGTCTACTATCTCTTCGGTCAGGCAGCGAAATCCGAAGCCAAACGCGAGGCGACGAAAGCCGGCGTCAGCTGGGATCAGTGGAAGTTCATCGTCACCCGCTACGGTGCGGTCGTGCTGTCGGTCGCCTACATTATGACCTTCGGCCTCGAGCTGGCGATGAACGGCTGGCTCGGAACCTACTACCGCGAGGCCTTCGGTCAGGGTGATATCGTGATCGCAGCAACGTTTGCGGCGACGTTCTCGATTGCAGCCGGGCTGCTCCGTCCAATCGGGGGCTACATCAGTGATGTCGTCCAGCGAAACGAGATGGACATCCTGCCGTGGTTCCACGGTGAGTACCGTAATCAGTGGACATTTGCCACGCTCGTCTTCGTTATGCTGTCGATGTTCGGCATGACTGCAGCCGGACTGACTGGAAATATCTACCTCGCCGTCGTCGCCGCCTTCTTTGTCGGCCTCGGCTGTGCGTTCTCCGAAGGGGCGATCTTTGCACAGGTTCCCTCGATGTTCCCCGACAACTCCGGCTCGGTCGCCGGGATCGTTGGCGGAATCGGAACCGTCGGTGGCGTCGTCTACCCGATCGCCTTCTCGCACGCCCTGTTGCCGAACCTCCACGTCGGCTACACCATCGTGGGTGTCTCGATGATCCCAATTATCGCACTCAGTGCATGGGTCTTCCAGCCGCGCATTGCTCAGGTCGCAAACGACCAAGGCTGGCTCGTCTCCGATGACCTGATGAAGGGTGTCAAAGGCGCTCCCGGCGACGACTAACCGACACCGAGTCGACTGTGGTCAGCCGGTGTCGAATTCCGGTATCAACTAATTTTGGTATCAGCTAATCGCGGTGTAACAGTACTGCTCGCTATGTTTCACAGTCGCTCACTGCGTTCATTACCGGATAAATAAATAGGTGTGCGGCCGCGAAACCTGTAGATAAAACATAAAACGAGGGGTCCGGGTTGGTCTGTCCGTCACTCCAGTTACGGCTCGGTTTTCGGTATCTGCGCGCGAGCAGCCGCAAGGTCTTCGTGCGTATTGATATTGGTAAATGCCCGTGGGTCGACGTGGGCGCAAACAGCCCGCTCGGAAATCACCCGTGGATCGAGAATCGAGACAAACGATTCGAGCCGGTTGGTTCCGCGTCGAGCGGCCTCGTGACACGCCGCCGTGGCTGCACGGACGTGAACGACCGACGGAAACGGCTGGACGCGGTTGTCGATTGTCGGTACGGCCCCCGTCCGATTGCGGGCTCGCGAGAACAACACGTCAATAAATGCCGCCGGTACCAGCGGCATGTCACACGGGAGTATCCCAGCGTAGGTCGCACTCGCGGTCTCGAGAGCCGTCCGAAGTCCAACGAGCGGGCCGCGGTCGGCAACTGGATCGAGCGCAAACTGCACATCGAACTCGCTGAGGGCTGCCGCAAACGACGCTTGCTGTTCTTCTCGACAGTTGACGATCAGTTCGTCGACCGTTGGGTCCACGGCACCGACCGCATGGCACAACAGCGGCGTGCCACCGAGCGGCGCAAGCGCCTTGTCGACCGTCGGAAATCGCGCTGAACGGCCGCCGGCAAGTATGATGCCGGCACGTCCAGTGTCTGGTTTGGGCTGTGTCGTTCCGTCTCCAGTCATTCCCGGCCCTGTCCAGCCCGATGGTGCGGTCTGTTTCGACTAACACACAGCCGAGACGGCCATCGACTCACTGTGGATCAACTCCCGCGATTGGTGGCTCCTGTGGCCCGTCGGCTGCTTCTTGCTCGCCACGGTCGCCGGCCGAACGGAGCGGTGGCGGAACCAACGTGGCTGCACACTGCTTGAAATTCGGCTCTCTCGACTGTGGATCGACTGCCGGATGGGTCAGCCGGTTGGTAGCTGGATGGTGAATCGGCAGCCAAACCATCCCAACGGGAACCGCCTCGTCGGCATAGACCCGGGCGACGATCTTCGCGCGCGGCGTTTTGATTCCAACCGTCTCGTTGACCGTGCTGTGATCGAATTCGGCGACCGTTTCGGGATTGATTCGGGCAACAACCGGGTCGAGGTCGTCGCCAACGGCCTCGCGCGACCGAATCCCCGTATTGTATCCGTCTGCCTCTCGGCCGGTCGTCAGCGTCAGCGGATAGTCCGTGCTTGGCGGCTCGGGCAGTTCGGGATCGGGCGCTGTCGAAAACCGTGCTCGACCTGAGGGCGTCTCAAACGACCACGCCTCTTCGAGTGTCTCGGCGTCGGGATCGAAATACCGGTAACCACCATGGTCGTCGTTCGTTGCTGCGGGCCACCTGACTGCGTGTTCGTCGTCAAGTCGCTCGTGATCGATTCCCGAACAGTCGGCCTTTGTTCCGGCGGTTAGGGCGGCAAACTCATCGAAAATCTCGGCTGGCTCCGGTGTCGACGTTTTGAATGCGTTTGGATCAAGCCGGTTGCCGATCCGACTGATAATGGCCAAGTCGGTGTGGACGCCCGGTGGAATTTCGGTCGCCCGCCGAACCCGCGAAACCGTCCGTTCCATGTTCATCGTCGTTCCCTCCGATTCGCCCCACGTTGCCGCCGGGAGAACGATATCGGCGTATTCGAGGGTCTCGGTTTTGAACGAATCTTGGACGATAATGAAGGCGTCTTCGAGCCGCTGTCTGACGGGTTTGGTATCCGGCATCCCGACGACCGGGTTGGTTGCGACCGTCCAGAGTACGTCGGGGCCGTTGTCGATCATCTCAACCGGGCCCGGGCCGGTATCGTCAGGAAGCCGTGACACCGGCACGTTCCACGCGTTGGCCGTCGTCTGTCGGTGATCAGGATCGGTGTACTCGCGATGTCCCGGCCAGCTTCCTTTCGACGAGCAGACACGGGTTCCCATCGAGTTGGCCTGGCCAGTCAGCGAGAAGGGGCCTGTTCCGGGGGCCATATTCCCGGTCGCCAGACAGAGGTCGATGAGCGCGCCGGCGGTTGCGGTTCCGCGAACGCTCTGGTTGACCCCCATGCCCCAGTAAATGAGCGTCTTGTGCTCGAAGGCATCTGCAAGCAGTTCGACCTGTTCGATCGAGACACCGGCATCGTTGGCCGCCCGTTCGACCGGTGGCAACGCGTCGACAACCCGATCGAAGCCCTCGGTATGGGTTTCGATAAAGTCGGTGTCGAGCCGGTCGGTTTCGATACAGTGGCCGAGAATCGCCTGTGCGAGCGCGAGGTCGCCCCCCGGCGCAGTCGAAACGTGGCGGTCGGCGTGTTCGGCTGTCTCGCTTCTGACCGGGTCGACGACGATGAGTTCGGCGTCGTCGTCATCTGCAGAGTCGGTAATCCAGCGGAACATCACCGGATGGGCGACCGCTGGATTGGCCCCCCAGACCAGATGGGTCTCGGCGTCGGGAATGTCGTCGTAGGTCGGCGGCGGTGCGTCGCTCCCGAAGCCATCGTAATAGGCGTTGACTGCCGAGGCCATACAGAGTGTCGTGTTGGCGTCATAGTTCCGCGTCCCGACAATGCCGCGAGCGACCTTGCCCAGCGCGTAGGCGGCTTCGACCGTCTGTTGGCCGCTTCCCATGATGGCGACACTATCTGGATCAGCAGCCATCGCCGACTCGATTGCATCGATCGCCCGTTCGAGGGCGTCTTCCCACGTTGCTCGGACGAGCTCACCGTCTTTTCGCACGAGCGGCCGCGTCAGCCACTCGCCTTTGGGGTCGGACGTTTCGCGAATGCCACGGCCACAGGCCAGCCCGCGGCTCACCGGATGGGCCGCATCCCCTCGGACGGTATCGAGACCGTAGCCGAGATCCGCACCGTGTGTAATGTGGCCACAGCCAACTGCACACCGCATACAGGTCGTTGGAACCGGATCGCTCACCGCACCACCTCACGAAAGTCCGTCGCTAGCTGCTGTGGACGTTCGTTTGGGTTCGGAGGATAAAACACAGTGTAACTCACTCTTAATCGTTTGTCGTTGTGTGTTTACAGCGGTAAAATGCTAATCATTGCTGTTTCGCTATTCTACGGTCTTTCAGTGGACGGTTGTCTCATTTATAATCGTATATAAGGTCATAATATTAGTTGATCACGTGTAATATGGTGTATTCCTGTTCGGATGTCGGAGAGAAATTCATCTTTCTGTAATTGAGTACCCATAAAACAGACTCGATGTGACAGGCGTCGTCCCGAACAGCGGCTTCGACGCGCTTAAGCGACTAAAGAAAGAATATATGTGGGATGAGTGACCCGGCTTTGGACGTGGTCGAATTCGTCCTGACGACACACCTATACAACGAGACGCTCTCGCTGGACGAAAACGACCTTCCACCTCGGTTTCGGCAGGTATTCTGGACCGAACATGGTTCTTCTGAGGAGTCTACAGACCAATCAGCCGCCGACGAGCCAGTTGCACCTGGCGAAATCAGTCGGCCACTGCGCGCAACCAACTCGACTGCCCGGACTGCAACCGGTGTCGAGCGGCCCTGGGAGGCCGTTTCAAGTCTGTTGTTCACCCAGCGCGAGGAGTTCTCAGGTGAAATCTCTCTGACCCAGCCCGAGATGGCTATCGACTGGTATCTCGAGCGGACGGACGACGACCGACTTGCGTCGAATCCAGCCATCGTTCACGCGGTCGAATCACACGACGAAGTATCGGTTTCCTACGAGGAGGCCCGCGAGAACAACCGCCCGATTCAGGCCGATCGCGTCTGGATCGACGCGCTGCTTTCGCAGTATTTCAATGACGACGACGATGGCGATACCGAGATGCTTGATCTCGTCTCGGTTCGCGCGCCAGAAGAAATCGAGATGACGCTTGATGATCTCGTTTTGACGACCGATCAAGAGGGCGAGATTCAAAAAATCGTCAAGGCTATCGAACACCGCGATTATCTCGCTTCGATCGGCCTCCGTGAAATCGGCAAACTCCTTTTTGTTGGCCCACCAGGAACCGGAAAAACGACGATTTCGCGCGCGCTGGCCCACGAACTCGGGCTGCCATTCGTCGAGGTTAAACTCTCGATGATTACGAGCCAGTATCTCGGTGAGACGGCCAAAAACGTCGAAAAGACCTTCGAGGTCGCAAAACGGCTCTCGCCGTGTATTCTCTTTATCGACGAGTTCGATTCGGTGGCGAAAACGCGCCGTTCGGACGAACATGCGGCGCTCAAACGTGCGGTCAACACCCTGCTCAAATCGATTGACGATATTTCGTTGATCCGTGACGACGTGCTGTTGATCGGGGCGACGAACCACCCCGACCAGCTTGATGCAGCCGCCTGGCGACGCTTCGATGAGATTGTCAACTTCCCCAAACCCGACCGAGGAATGCGTTCGGACATTCTCGAAATTATTACCCAGCGGATGGAGATTTCGGACTTCGATCCCGGTGCGGTCGCCGAGCTCACCGAAGGGCTTACTGGTAGTGACCTTCGGATGGTGCTCCGAGAGGCGGTTCTCGAAGCGCTCACCGAAGAGCGGATGGATCTCACACAGCAGGATCTTCTCGACGCGGTCGCGGATTTCGAGGAGCGAGACAACCTGAAAAATATGGATATGATCGATGGCGACGGGGCGACGATCACCGGCAGCAACGGCCACAGCCATGATCACGGCGATGACGACCACGGTAACCACGATCACAGCCACGACGACGACGGCCACAATCACAGTCACGATGACCATGATCACAGCCATGGCAACGAAGACACAGCCGGTGGATCGACCCAGCGCAACGAAACCGTTGACAGTCGAACACGGTAATATCGTGGAGTTCCGACCGAGATGAGTATGCGCGTCACGCTCTTGGGCACCGGCGATACGACGGGAACACCGACGGTCGGCTGTGCGTGTGACACCTGCGAACTCGCCCGTGAGCGTGGGATTCAGCGGAGCCGGTTTTCGGTTCACGTCCAGAACGAACGGACCGCAGAGTCGATCCTGATCGACCTGAGTCCGGACTTCCGCCAGCAGTTTCTCCAGTGGGACGTTCCGCTGCCCGATGCGGCGGTTATTACACATATCCATTTCGACCATCTCGACGGCCTCGGCAACGCCTACCGTGTTTTCGACTCGCTTCCGGTCTACGCCGCAGACGAGGTCGACCCGGTGACCGGCGAGTCGGTTGCCGATACGATTCGCGAAAAGTACCATTACCTCGATCGCGTGTCGGTCTGTGATGTCACGCCTTTTGAGCCGGTCGTGGTCTGTGGACTCGAACTGACGCTGGTTCCGGTTGTCCATCCGCCATTACTCTGTTTCGGCCTGTCAATCGTCGATCCCGAAACCGGCACAAAAGTGTCGCTCTCCGGGGATACAAGCTATGGTATTTCCGAACGCTCGCGGTCCGTGCTTGCGGACCCTGACCTCCTGTTGGCTGATGGAATCGTGCCTGCCTCGCTCTGTAAGCATCATCCGATCGGGGGGAAAGACCACGACTGCAATGGCGTCGCCCGAACGTTTGGAACGAAACACATGACACGTGAAGGAGCCCTTGCGTTGGCTGATGATCTCAACGCTGCTGTGACTCGGCTGGTTCATACGGCGCATTTTTATCCGGCCGACGAAGCCTTCGAAGAGCCACTGGCCATCGATGGTGAGCAGTACCGGCTCGATGGGTCGGGTGTCACTCGGCTCGATACACTCGGCCCGACGGGACCAGCAACTGACTAACTGACTCACTCGTTGTCAGCGGCCTCCTGACTCATCTGTGGGTCACGCGCGTGAATCACCTTAGAAACTATCCGCGAATTTATCTCGCCGACTGACGTCGATTTCGCTCACGCTCGAGCCCTTCCGGGTCGCCGCAAAGACGATTGCTTCGGCGACTTCCGTTGGTTCGCTGGCGTCGCCCTCGTCGAATACCTCCTCGAATGTCCGCCCATCAGTCGCGGTGAACGACGATCTGACCTCGGCGGGATTAACCACTGTCACCCCGACGCCATCGTCGCCAACCTGTGCGGCCACACTCTTGGCAAAGCCACGAGTCCACCATTTCGAGGCCGCATAGACCGGATTAAATGACCGTGGATACTGCCCCGCAAAGCTGCCCAGAAAAATCAGGTGACCCCCGCGTTCGCTGACGTGTGGAATCGCCGCCCGCGTGGCGTAGAACACCCCGTCGACGTTGGTTTCCTGCATCGTCTCGTACTGTTCTGTCGTCAGTTCGGCAACGTCGCTGCCGCGGGCGAGCCCTGCGTTGTTGACGAGAATGTCGATTCCGCCGAACCTGTCGACGGTTTCGTCGATTAGGGTGTTGACGGCAGTCTCCGCTCGAACGTTAGTCGGTACGACCAGCGTATCAACGCCGTGGATGTCTTCGAGATCGGCTGCGAGCGCTGTCAGCCGGTCTTTACTGCGGGCGGCGAGAACGACGTTCGCACCTGCGGCGGCCAGTTTCCGGCAGGTTGCCGCGCCGATTCCTGCGCTTGCACCGGTGACGATGGCGACCTGTCCGTCGAGTGACTGGGTGGACATATTGCCCGCAACGGAAGCCAGCCGCTAAGGCGTTCTGAAAGCGGTCACCGACTATGCCGACCATTTCTCACCGATGCCGACCGATTCCACTCCCCGGCTCACTGGTCGACTGGGCAGCGATCAATCCCGAGGGCTTGATACAGTAGACAGCGGCGGGTCGCTCCCTCGATAGTGAGCACTACCGCTGCAAGCCCTAAGCCAACTGCCGAGCCGTACGGAACCGAGAGCACTCCGGTTGCGACGAGGGCGGCGAGGGCGGCAAGCCCAAGACCGAGGCCAACCCGAATCCGTGCGTCGACTGCACCGACGTTCCGTTTCATGGGGTCAATACGCACTCACTCTACTATAGCGGTCGGTGTCGCCCATACCGGTCGGTGTCGCCCGGGCAGATTCTCACCGCCCAGCAGGTCGACTGTGTTGGCAACGCCACAACGCTCTATACTGTTGCGTGTCATCTTCTCGTATGGGATTTGGCACACATCTCGTCAACGGCATTCTCTCGCTTATGATCAGCGTCGTGATCACCGTCTGGCTGGCCGATGACGACGCCGGACCGTACACACTCTCAGAGCTAACGCTCTCGGTTGCGATTTCGGCGTTCCTTTCGGGATTTTTCACCAGCTACTTCGCCAAACCTGACGGCTCGGACGCGACTGAGACGGCGTGAGCCGCTGTGTGCTGAGCGTCCAGCAGCCAGCCGGTCTCAGGTGATTACAAGAACTGACTGAGCCCGCTCTGACTGCGAGAAACACCGGCCGGGTCTGCGACCCACGGGCTTCTCTCGTCACGGATGGCATCGAGGTCGACATCGGGCGGTTCGGCGGCCTCGAATCCTGGACAGTCGACTCCGCAGTCGGTCGCTGGGTTGACGACGCGGTCAAACCAACGACAGCGTGGCCGACCGTCGTCGGTCGCCTCGGCGTGGATACAGCCGGGAAACGCGTAGGTTCGCCAGCCCTTGCCGTAGGCGCGTTCGGCAATACGACGGCGTTTTGTGGCTTTTTCGGTGGCCGAAGCAATGGCAATTTCCGTTTTCAGCGGCTTTGTGTCGACCGGCTCGATACCGGCTGATTCGACTGCCAATGGTGTCGGTTCGCGGATGACGGTCCGGTCGTCGGTTTTCGGATCGAACCGCCAGACACCCACCTCGGCTGGAATCCGGTTGAGGTGTGCACCGGTAACATAGCTTTCGGTCGCGAGAATCACCTCATCAAACAGGCCGAGCGAAACGTCAAGCCGAAGCTGGGCTTCGAGGTCACCCGGCTGGCCGAGGTCGGGTTTGTTTTCAATACCGACCAGTGAGTCAACCCAGTCTGGATACCGGACTGTTTGGCGAACGTACTCCCTCCCGTTACGCCGTTCGATCTCGAAAAACCCGCAGTCGACAGCGCGGTCGACGACGGTTCGTGCGTGTTCTGCACTGCAGTCGAAGGCCTCACGCCAGTAGACTGCCCCACCGGAGCCAACCCGGCTTTCGATTGCGAGCGACGGAATCGCCTGGCTCGTAATTGCGGTTCGAGCACCGAATTCGTCGTTTGGGCGGACACAACAGAGATCCATGATCCGGCTGCCAGCGACGGCGACAGCTCCACCCAGCTGTCGGGCGATGATCCAGTCGGTGGTTGCTTCGAGATGGGCGGCAAGCGCCAACTCGAACCGGAACTCCATACACTGCTTCGGGCCGGGAGAAAAATAAAGAGGTCGCCTCCCTCATCCCGAAATCCGTATGCCAAGCCGGTGCATAGATTCGGTATGCGGCGAATCATGCGGAATGCGCTGATACTGGTCGGACTGGTTGTCCTTGCACTCTTAGCACTGGGGGCCCTTCCGGGGTATCTCGGCTCAGGCGACGCCTACTACCTCGAAGTCACCGCAACCGACGATGATGGCGAGGCGGTCGACGCTGACGGCATTAGCGAGCGGCGCTATCCCTATCTAACGGCTGCACTCGGAGCGGACGATGGCCGCTCTGAAGGCTATCAGCGTGGCCCCGGTGAGTTCAAAGAGTGGTTTACCCATTCACCGTTTGACGAACACGACTCGTTGCGACAGCTGAATACTGACGCCATTCGCGACGACGGCGATCGGGTGATTATCGATATCGAAGGCGAGCGATACAGCGTCGAAATCGTCCGTGTTCCCGAAGGTGAGGTCGATGGGTGAAAAGACGCCATATCGGGCTGCTGGCAGTGCTGACCGGCACGAACTAAATGCACTTGAGGGCCCCGAGTGGTCGGTCATCGAATCGGTCGTCGAATACGAGACGGGCTGGTATACCGGCGGCTATGATCTCGTCGAACAGCCTGATGGCTCGACGAAACGATACTATTGGGCCGAACTGCCTCCGGCGGCAGTAATCGTCGCGGTAACCGACGGCGATGTCCTGTTCGTCGAGCAGTACCGGCCGACGATCCGTGAAACCCAGTACGAACTGCCCGCAGGCATTGTTGAACCGGACGAGTCATTCTGCGAGGCGGCCGCCCGCGAACTACAGGAAGAAACCGGTTTTGCCCCCGAGACGGTCGAGTTGCTGGATGCGTTTTGGTGCTCGACGGGCGTGCTCCGACACCGTCGGGGAATCGTCTTTGCATCCGATCTGATATCCGCCGAGCGAACCCTCGATTCGAACGAGTTTCTGGTTACAAAAGCGGTTCCCGTCAAGGATGCAGTCGATGTCGCTCGTGCGGAGCCGACCAACGATGCCACTATCGAAGGCGTGCTGCTAGCAAAACATGCGGGGCTGCTGTAACAACCGGCAGATTATTCTTTCATGCGGACGGTGAGAACGGGAACATCTGAAGTCCGAATGACCTTTTCGGTCACACTGCCGATTAGCTGTCGGCTCACACCGCTACGGCCGTGTGTTCCCATGGTAATAAGGTCGATATCGTTATCCTCTGCGTAGGTCGTAATGATACGGTGCGGTTTGCCACGTTTGCAGGCGGTCGCGGTTTTATAGCCCGCCTCGTTGAGTTCGCCCGCAATCTCGCCGACGAGCTCTTGGCCTTCTCGCTGCAGTACATCGAGGACGTTGACTTTGTCCTTCGACATCCCGCCTTGATCTTTTCCAGAGCCACGGCTGACCATCCCGGTTTTCCAGGTGCCATCCTCGCTCCGTCGGAACATCATCGACGACTCGCTGTGGTCGGAGTCGACAACATAGAGAATGTGGACTCTCGCACCGTAGGTTTCGGCGAGATCTTTGACGTGGCGCAGTACTGCTTCGGCTCCTTCACTTCCGTCGGTGGGATAGAGGATGTTATCGTACATTGAAATGATTCACTCAACGTATCGGATGGTAATGATATAAATCTACTGTCGGTTAGCGTCAGTGTCGGTTCCCCGAGGCACTTATTTGGGTTCGTCGAGTTCCTGTGTGTATGGACGGCGAAATCAGTCCAGCCGAGGTCGAGACACTCCTTGAGACAGGAACACCTCCGCGTATCGTCGATATTCGATCGCCAGCCGCGTTCCAGCGTGGTCACATTCCGGCCAGCGAAAATATTCCGTTTCCCGAACTTCCACAGCGAGTCTCTGAACTCGAAGACGCCGACCGGATCGTCACGGTCTGTCCACACGGCCATGCAAGCATTCAGGCTGCTCGACTGATTACCTCATATGAAGGGACTGCCGAGGCCCGCGTTGAAAGCATGCACGGCGGACTGACCGACTGGGATGGCGACCTGGCCGTCGAAACAACACGTTATCAAGACGAAGGGCCGCAGACGCCGTTTTGAGTGCCCATTTCCCTCTATTGTTGTTTCCCTGTGTATTTTTAAGGTCTAACCCAGCGCACTAAATAACACGCTGTCACACAGGTCTCAGCCGAGCCGATGCCGTAGGCTGTGGCGATTTATGTCGACACGGCTCGTGAAATGGATATGTACCAGCCGACTGTCGGGACACTGCCGTCCGATACTATCGCGGCCGACGAGGTGCCGTGGGTGCTCGGAACGCAACTCAACGAGCACTGTGGGCCCCTCTCTCGTGCGTCCGAGGGAAGCCGAGTACTCCTGATCGAGGCTCACGACTTCGCTCGACGGCTGCCCTATCACCACGATAAATTAACGCTCGTGTTCGCCGCGATGCGACATTTCCGCGACCGTCTTGCGGCGGCTGGGTACGACGTAAGCTACGTACAGACGGCAACCTTCGGCGACGGACTCGCTACCTTCTTCGATGCCCATCCGGAGACGACGCTGGTGGCGATGCGCTCGCCGAGTTACGGGTCGACACGGCGCTTTCGTGAACTGGTTGAGGAAGCCGACGGGCAGATCCGCTTTGTCGAAAGCGAGCTCTTCGTCAGTACACCCAATGCCTTCGACGAGTGGGCCACCGACGACGGCGGCTTTCGACACGAGTCGTTTTACCGCTGGATGCGTCGCGAGACTGGGGTACTGATGACCGATGGCGACCCCGTCGGCGGGTCGTGGAACTACGACTCGGAAAACCGGGAGTATCCACCCGACTCGTGGGCTGTCCCGCCGATCCACACTCCCGACCACGACGAGCTAACCGAGTCAACCGCCGAGTGGGTTACCGACACGTTCGACACGTGGGGAGACACCGATGGTTTCGTCTGGCCGGTCACCCGCAAACAGGCCTGCGAACAGCTCCGACACTTCATTGACGAACGCCTCCCGACCTTCGGGCCCTATCAGGACGCAATGCGTGGTGAAGATTGGGCGATGGCCCACGCGCTGCTCTCGGGGGCGCTGAATATCGGCCTTTTGCACCCGATGGAGGTAATCGAGGCTATCGAGGAGGCCTACTACGACCGCGAGGAGGTTGACCTTCCGTCTGCAGAGGGCTGTATCCGCCAACTCCTCGGCTGGCGGGAGTTCATGCGTCACGTCTACCGTCACGCCATGCCGGAGCTAGCGACGGCGAATCAACTCGGCGCTCCCCACGCGCTTCCCGAACTCTACTGGAGCGGCGAAACCGAAATGAACTGTCTGGCTGAGACGGTGGCAGATGTCCACAAACGAGGCTATTCGCACCATATCCAGCGGCTGATGGTGCTTTCGAATTTTGCGACACTTTGGGGAGTTGAACCTGCTGAACTAAACGAGTGGTTCCATGCCACCTACGTCGATGCCTACCACTGGGTGACGACGCCGAACGTGATCGAAATGGGCCAGTACGGCCACGGCGTCTTCGCCACGAAACCATACGTTTCCTCGGCAAATTATATCGACCGGATGTCCGATTACTGCGAGGACTGTCAGTATTACAAGACAAAAACGACGGGCGACCGTGCCTGCCCGTTTAATGCACTCTACTGGGACTTTCTCGACCGAAACGAAGACGAGCTTCGGAGCAACCATCGGATGGGGCTGATGTACAGTCACGTCGACGACAAACGCGACTCCGGTGAACTGGCCGATATCCGCGACCGGGTGGCCGCGTTACGCCAAAAAGCCGCCAACGGCGATCTCTGACCGGACTCTCATCGCTCTACCGGCGTGCGATGAACTCATCGATCAGTGCGTTCGGCCTCAGACTCAGTTAGCCGAGCCGTTAGTACCGGGACTTCCGTTGTTCTGATGACCGTTTCGGTGACACTCCCGATGAGCCGCCGTCTGAGGCCGCGTCGACCATGAGTTCCCATCACGATGAGATCGATGCCATTGTCGCTCGCATAGTCCGTAATGACCTGGGCGGGATCGCCGTATTTGACCTGGGTGATTGTTTCAATGCCGTCTTGAGCAAGTGATCGCGAAACTTCCGCTGTTAGCTCCTCGCCTTCGCGTTCGAGAATCTCCCGCATCTCCGGATTTCTCGACATACTTCCGGATCCGGCTGTTTCTTGGCTGCGTCGGGTCATCCCGGTCACCCAGTTGCCGTCGTCGTCACGGCGAACCATCATCCCCGATTCGACGTGTTCGGCATCAACGACGAACAGGAGATGGACTGTCGCCTCATACATTTCTGCCAGCGTGCGAGCGTACGCAATTACCGCATCAGCACCGTCGCTTCCGTCGGTTGGATAGAGGATGTTGTCGAACATGGGGACCACACGGTGAACGACACGCCGCGAAATGATGTAAGTATAGTGTCTTTTTTCACTCGAAATATCCGCGTTGATAAGACTACACTCGTCCCGTGACGTTCGGCTTTGTCACTATCCAGAGTGGGGCTGCGGTCCGGTCTCGGCTTGTCTCACCGTTTACTGCGTGCGAACGCGAGCCAGCACACTGACGGCCACGAGGGCGAGGAGGGCAACACCGACACCGAAGCCCGGAACCTCCTCGACGATCGGCTGGTCACTGTCAACTGGTGGAACAATACTGTCGGTCTCGGCCGGCGAAACGGTGACATCGAACTGTTCGTCGCCGACACTGACCGTGTAATTGCCCGCCCGATCGAACGTGTGTTCGAACTGGTGATTCGTCGTTTCGCCGACGGTTAGTCGCCCCGTACGGAGGGTTTCTGCCCCATTGACGCGGAAGCTGAGTTCATAATTGCCAACGGTTCCACCGACGTTTTCGACGGTCATCGCGACGGTAACGGTTTCGCCCTCGACAAGGGCAAGCGGCGGTGTTACCGATTCGACGCGGTCGGGGCCGCTGACAGTGAGTGGATCGGTATCGGCGAGCTGGTAGGTAAACCGGGCGGGCTGCTGGCCGAAGGCTGCGGCGTGTGCATCGCCGTCCCACATTGTCGGAACGGCGTCGGTCGCTGTCAGCCGGGTTGTCTCGGCTTCAACCTCGCTATTGGCGGCTGTTCGGACGGCTCGGCGAAAGTCCCGAGCACGAAACTCACCGTCGTGGCTGTTTGCCGCTCGAAACACGTCGTCCAGGCTCGATTCGCTCTCGGAAGTCAGCCGGATCTGTCGGTCGATTTCGCCGCCGACGAGTGCGCCTTTGGTGTAGTCGGCAAAGTTTTCCCAGCTGTCGGGGTCGGTCATAACCGATGTCGACTGTGGTTCGCGTTCGCCCTGCTGGAGGAATCGCTGAAATCGCTCGAAGTCGATTCGTTCTTCCTCGAGCGTCAACAGTGCCGCATAATAGGTCGCACTCGCTTCGGTAAACCACCGGAAGTCATCGGCGGCCGCATACTCCTGTCGCGTGTGAATATATTCGTGAACCCAGACGTTGCTCGGTGTATCCAGCCGCTCGGTATCTTGCACCCATAGATCAGACGGGCCAACCTGGAGGCCGCGGGCTGCCCAATCGACCTGATCGGTCGGCGCAGCGATCATGAAGACCGTTTCATCGCGAGCCCCGACCCGAAGTCGGTCCGAGGCATACGCCACTGACTCGAAAATCTCATCGGGGTCCGCAGCGAGGTCGGCTGCCTCGGGGACAACGAGATCGAACGTCTGTCCGTGCGCGGTATGGGTTTTAATATCGTTTTCACCAAGGAATGCCATTCGGTCGCCTGCGGCACCCGGTCCGTCGATGGTGGTCTCTCGGACGAGTTGTGGTTCGGTGCTTCCCGTGTAGCGGCCACTAATCGTGGTCCGTGGAATCCGAACGAGCGACCAGTCTTCGGTATCTGCAAAGAGGAAGCTGCCTGTTTCGGCGAGCGGGCCCTCACGATCGCTACGCTGGGCGGCGTCGACGCGGAAGGTCACCGATGGCTGGCTTGTTCGACCGTCCCACTCGTAGGTGGTTGCAGCCTCGCGTCGAAAGCCGTCTGCTTCGGTGACGTCCGCGCCGTCGGGAAGCAGTGCCGTTAGCTCAGTGACGCGGCTCGGAAACGCAAACGAAACGGTGGCTGTAATCTCGCCAGCACGGTCGGGTGTCCGATCGAGCGTCGTCGTCATCGTAATGTCGTCATCGCTTGACAATGGCGTCGCTGTGGATGTCTCAGTTGCAGTGAGTGGTGATTCGGCCGAAAAGCGTGTCTCACTCGAAGAGAGCGGCTCGGCCGAGGTGAGCATGTCAGCCGCCTCGGCTGGCTGTGTTCCAGCACCGTCGAGCCCAGCGGCGACAACGGGGAGGAAACAGAGCCCGCCTACCAAGAGAAAAATACTACAAACGGTGACGAGCTGTCCGCGCATACCCCTTCGGACGGACGGGTTACTGATAACTGTTCAGTCGTCTTGATAGGTCACAAAAAAGGACGCTCATCAGGGCAGCACTACCGCTCGGCTTCCTGGTAGACCCGCCGGCTCGAAATAAAATGGTTAGGTGCTGATCACGCGACAGTAAAGCCTTTTTCGCGGAGGAAATCCTCCACGCGACCGCGGTGGTTGCCCTGGAGTTCGATCGAGTCGTCTTCGATCGTCCCCCCGCAGGCGAACTTCGATTTGAGATCCGACGAGAGACTGCTCATGTCGACGTCTCTGGGGTCGAATCCTTCAATGACCGTTACCTCTTTTCCATAGCGGCGCTCGTCGATGCGGATGTTGATCTGTTGAGACTCTTTGGCGACGTCTTCGCAGACGCAGAGTTCATCAGGCAATCCACACGTCGAGCAGACTTCCGACATTACAGGCTGACGTACAAGACGGCTCTATTAAACAGTGTCGGGACTTTTCGGTACCGCACCGGATTCAGCGACGATTACTCGCGGTAGCCGCATACTTCTATCCATCCGATTTTCTGACAGTCACTGAAAACTGTATGTTTCGATAGTGACTACTTACACTGGTTGACACTCACGAAAGTATGTCTTACTTTACTGATAGTACCGGGACGTTTATGCTGTTTGCCTCCTCCTTGCCTCTAATGACCTCCGCCACTGGGCCACCATCGACGATGGCCGAGAAACGAACTGAATTAACGCCGATGTTGCGGCAGTATCTCGACTGCTGTGAGAATCACCCCGACGCCCTCGTGTTGTTTCAGGTCGGCGATTTTTATGAGGCCTTTTGTGAGGCGGCCGACGAAGTCGCGCGTGTCTGTGAGGTAACGCTCACCAAACGCGAGGATTCGACCGGCAGCTATCCGATGGCGGGGATTCCGATTGACAACGCCACGTCGTATCTGAAACGGCTGGTAGACGCTGACTACCGAATCGCCCTTGCCGACCAAATCGAAGATGCGTCCGAGGCAACCGGGCTGGTTGACCGGGCGGTCACCCGTGTTATCACACCGGGAACCGTCCTCGAAGACGATCTGCGAGCGTCGGGAACAACGAATTACGTCGCAACAGTCGTCGAAAGCGAGGCCGACGAAACCGGCAGTGACCGCGGTGAGACGGTTTTCGGCATCGCTGCCATCGATGTCTCAACCGGCGAATGTTTCGTCACGAGCGTGCCGACCCGTGCGGGTGTTGCCGAGGAGCTCGACCGAATCGCTCCGTCAGAACTGTTGTGTGCGGCCGAGACGACTCCGGTCACTCCTGATTCGGCCGGCGGCTGGACCGAAAGTGAGGTCGCTGCGGATTACTTCGACCGCGAGGCTGCAGCCGACCGTCTTCGAACCTACGTCGGCGACGCCGACAACCGGATCGCAAACGACGCCGAACGCCGGGCCTGCGGCGCGGTGCTCGCCTACGCAGAGTACACCCAGGGTGACGACGGGCCGCTCGAATACGTTTCACAGATTCGCCGGTACGACCGGCATGACTCCCTCCGACTCGATGCGGCCGCACTCAGCAGCCTCGAACTCTTCGAGAACCGAGGGTTGGGTTCGGGTGCGACGCTTTTTGATACCATCGATGAAACCGCTTCGGCGCTCGGACGGCGCTGTCTGACCCGCTGGCTCCGCCGGCCGCTTGTCGATCACGAACGGATTGACGCTCGACTCGACGCCGTCGAAGCACTCCAAAGCGACGGGGTCGTCCGCAGCCAACTCCACGATCTGTTGGGTGAAGCCTACGACCTCGAACGGCTGGCAGGCCGTATTTCGCGCGGCCGAGCCAACGCACGAGACCTTCGGGCGCTGAAGACGACCCTCGATGTCGTTCCTAAACTCGATAGCCTGCTTTCGTCACTGCCGGCGTTCGAACGCTATCGAGACCGACTCGATCCACTCGGTGATCTCAACACGCTCATTGACGATGCGATCGCCCCTGAGCCGCCACTGGAACTCACCGAAGGCGGCGTGATCAAACACTCGTTCGATACCGACCTCGATGAACTTCGGACGACCGAACACGAGGGCCGTGAGTGGGTGTCGACGCTCGAAGCAACCGAGCAAGAACGGACCGGGATTGACTCGCTGTCGGTCGGTCACAACCAGGTCCATGGCTATTATATCGAGGTGACGAATCCGAATCTCGAGCAGGTTCCGGATGATTATACCCGCCGACAGACGCTGAAAAATGCCGAACGGTTCTACACGCCGGCGCTCAAAGCGAGAGAAGACGAAATCTTCAGTGCGGCCGAACGCGCCGACCGACTCGAATACGAACTGTTCTGTGAGGTTCGCGACACGGTCGCCGCCGAAACCGAACGGATTCAGGCGCTCGCCCGTGGAATCGCCGAACTCGATGCACTCTGTGCGTTGGCGATCGCGGCAACCGACGGCGACTACGTCCGGCCCCAATTTCATCCACCAGCAACCGAGCAGTGCGGTATTTCGATCGAGGGGGGCCGCCATCCGGTTGTCGAAACCGCCCAAGCCTCGTTTGTGCCGAACGATACCGACCTGCCACAGGGTGATGTCGCAATTATCACGGGGCCGAATATGAGCGGCAAATCGACCTACATGCGGCAGGTCGCACTCACCTGTCTGCTCGCACAGATCGGGAGCTTCGTGCCCGCCGAGGCTGCCGAACTGCCAATTCTCGACCGGATTTTCACCCGTGTCGGTGCTAGCGACGACATTGCCGGCGGCCAGTCAACGTTTATGCGAGAAATGAGCGAGCTCACCGAGATTCTCCACGACGCGACCGACCGTTCGCTCGTCCTGCTCGACGAGGTCGGCCGCGGGTCGAGTACCGCCGACGGCCTTGCAATCGCCCAGGCGACAACCGAGTTCATCCACGACGAACTCGGCGCAATGACGCTGTTTGCAACCCATTATCACGGGTTAACTAGCCTTGCCGACCAGCGACCGGGCATTTTCAATCTGCACTTTGCGGCCACCCGCGATGGTGACGATGTCACATTCCTCCACCGGGTTGCTCGCGGGGCCTCCTCGGCGTCCTACGGCATCGAGGTCGCCAAAATGGCGGGCGTTCCATCGGTCGTCGTCGATCGGGCCCACGACCTCGTCGACGCCAGCGGTCGTTCGAGCGCCGGCACAACCGGCACAACTGGACCGACGACTTCCCAGTCGGCTGCATTTCCCGACACCAAGCCACCGCGTTCGAACTGGCCAACCGACCGTGCTGGCGAGTCGGCCACCGACGCCTCGTCGGCCGATGGGCCAGCCGAGTCGGCAGCCGAACAGGACGCCCATACCGTTGATTCGGGTCGCCACACCGACGGAGCCGACGACCGCGTTTCGTATCCCGAAGAGGAATTCGGCCCCAACGCGGCCGATAGCGACCCAACTGCACCTGATACCGGCCACTCCAGAAGCGACCCACCCAACGGCGAGACGCCCGACGACCGGGTGTCGTACCCCGAAGAGGAGTTTTTCGATGGCACCCCCGATCCGGCAATCGACGCTCCGCTCGACGAGGAGTCGATGGTCGAGGTCGCCGTCGCCCTCCGGGCGCTCGACGTGGCGACGATGACGCCGCTCGAAGCGCTCAACACGCTCGATGAGTTGCGCTCGGCGCTCCGGTAACAGCTCCCTGTCGAAGCCGCTAAATCCATCCGGCGGTGTGGGTCTACCAACGCGATGGGAGAGCCGACGATTCACCGCCTTTCGGAGCCGACCGTGCGCCAGATTGCAGCCGGCGAGGTCATCAGCCGGCCAGCCCGCGTCGTCGCCGAACTCGTTGATAACGCGCTCGATGCCGGAGCCGAGCGGATCGATATTTCGGTCGATGGCGACGGAACCGAACGCATCAGGGTCGCCGACGACGGCTGTGGGCTCTCACGGATGGACGCCAAACTGGCGGTTGGCCGTCACACCACGAGCAAGCTTCCGGCTGATCACGACGGCAGCGACGGCCTCGCATCGGTCTCAACGCTGGGCTTTCGCGGTGAGGCACTGGCGGCGATTGCCGACTGTGGCGTGCTCGAACTTCTCACGAATGACGGGACGCCAGTCGGCACGCGGCTCCGTGTCGAAAACGGTCATATGAGCGTTTCAGACGCTGGCAGAGCACAGGGAACCACGGTGACCGTGACCGACCTCTTCGGCGAGCGGCCCGCCCGACGCGAGTCGCTTGCGACCCCAGCCACCGAATTCGGCCAGATTAGCGGGCTTGTCGGCCGATACTGCCTTGCTCGCCCCGAGGTTCGGTTCTCGCTTACGCACAACGACACGAAGACGCTCGCTTCGACCGGCGGCGACTTCCACGATGCACTCTTGGGTGTCTACTCTGCAGACGTCGCGCGCACGGCGACGACGGTCGACCATTCGAGCCGTCTCGACAGTGAGGCCGCCGCCGATTCGACGCTCTCGATCCGCGGAATTCTCGTCTATCCCTCAGTCACCCGTTCGACACGCGATCACGTCCGGATCGCCATCGACGGCCGGCCGGTCGCCGATTCGGGGCTCGCGCAGGCGGTTGTCGACGGCTATGGGTCGCTCATCCCTGCCAGTCGCTATCCGATTGCGGCGCTCGATATCCGCCCGCCAGTCGGGGCCGTTGATCCGAACGTGCATCCCGCGAAAAAGCGGGTCGGACTCGCTGGCCGCGACGTGCTCGAAAAGGCGGTCGAAGCGACCGTCTCGGAGGCACTCTCGACAGCTGATGCCCGCCGGGCGGCGGCTGCGGCGACCGATCTTGAGACGCCACTCTCGTCGGTTGATCGCTCCGATCCATTTAGCGAGACTCGGGTACTTGGCAGTTTTCGTGCCCTCTATGTGCTCTGTGAAGACGGCGACGACCTGCTCGTTGTCGACCAGCACGCAGCACATGAGCGGATCAACTACGAACGACTGCAGGTGGCCGTTGGCGACACCGACGTTCCGACAGCGCCGCTTGATCCCCCGGAATCAGTGTCCGTGTCGCCAGCGGCGGCTGCGGCGGCCCAACAGCACCGCGAGCTACTCAGTTCGCTCGGTTTTACCATCGAATCTTTCGGTGGTGGGACGCTTCGTGTCTCGGCGGTTCCTGCTCCACTCGGCCGCGTTGCCGACGTCGAGGCACTCCAGGAGGCTCTCGACCGACTGATTGCCGGCGAATCACCGAGCGATCCTCGCGAGTCGCTGCTGGCTGAACTGGCCTGTCATCCCTCGCTGAAAGCCGGCGACCGGCTCTCGAACGCCGACGCCGAACGGCTGCTCGACCGACTGGGCGAATGCGAACAGCCGTTCGCCTGCCCCCACGGCCGACCGACCATCTGTTCGATTGCGGAGTCGACGCTGGCGGCCGGCTTTGATCGAGGAACGACACGGTTCGGCTAATGTGACTTCTTGGGCGTCCTACTGACACGCAGTTCCGACAGACGGCGAGCCGAAACAATCAGATAGGCCGACTGTCTTCAGAGACTGTGACTGATTCGACGACCCAGCAGGGGGCCGGTGACGGCACCGACCAGCTGAACTATCCGGCGTCATCCTGGCGAGGATTTTTCGACCGGCATTTCGGACCCGCGATCATGTGGGCACTGTTGGGAATCGGAGCAAGCCATCTCGTTGTGGCTCCGACATTTGGGGCAACCGTTGGGCTGTTTGCTGTCTGGGTTTTTGTCGGCGTCTACGCTGTGAAATACGGTGCTTGGGAACTAGGTATTCGCTACAGTTACGGCGTCGGAGAGAATCCGGTTGCTGGCTACAGCCGACTGCCCGGCCCGAAAAATTGGGCGGTCTGGCTCACACTCGGGCTGTTCGTCTTCGGCTATACGATGGTTACCGCTGCCGTCGGCGCAAGTACCGCCGCGTTTGTTGCCGTGCTGACAGGGCTCTCACTCGAACAGTCGTTTGTGTTGCTGATGACGACCGCTGGGGGCTTCGTCTACGTGTCGCAGTACAACCGGATCGAGAACGTCCTGTTGGCCTTTACGGCTGCAACCGGCGTACTGATTGTCCTCGGGGCGGCTGTCGGCTTCCCGTCGCTTCCGGCCGTTGTCTCGACGGCGGTTTCGTTGCCCGAGACGAGCGGACTGCGTGATCCCGCCTTGCTCGCACTCATCGTGGCCGTTGCAGGCAGCGCGCCGACCAGCCTCTCGACCAGCATCGTCCTTGGCGGCTGGTCGACCGCAAAATCACAAGGGGCTGCCGAACTCACACGCCGCGGTCTCGATCCCGAAGACGACGCGTACCAGGCGTTCATTCGATCCTGGATTGCAACGGGCAAGCGTGATTTTCATCTCGGTTATCTGTTCAGTCTCGCGTTGGCGGTTGCCATGATCATTGTCGCCGCAACCGCATTGTATCCGACGCCACCGACCGACGAAACGCTCGCACTCGTCATTGGCTCGGTTGTTGAGGCGTCGCTCGGGCCGTGGTCCTACTGGGTGATGACCGTCGGTGCGTTCGCCGCGCTTTTTTCGACCGTCATTACGCTCATGGACGGGATTTCGCGGGCGGTCTCCGATATCGTCCCGCATGTTACCACCCGCGAGACGCCCGCTGCCGAGCGGGTGAGACGTGGCGTGATCATCGGCCAGCTGCTGGTTGGTATCATGTTGACACTGCTGGTGGGTGTCAACCCCGTCTCGTTCGTCCTATATGTTATTGTTATCATGGCGATGCTCGAAGTCTATATTTATCCGGCAAACTGGTACATTGTCGAAACTACGCTTCCGGCAGCGCTGCGTCCCACGAACGCTTGGCGGCTCTATTACGCGGTGAGCCTCGCCGCGGTCGTCTGCTTCGGGCTGATTGCTGTCGTCATCCAGTTCAATCTGCTGGGGTAGTCGATGGTGTGCGTCGGTGAGCTGATGTGTTTGTGAGGGCTAGTCCCACGACTTGCAATCTGGACAGACAAACACGTCGCCGTTGCGCCACTGTGTTTCGGTTGTTGCTCCGCAGTCTCGGCAGACCGCGCCGTCGGGTTGCCAGCGGTAGGTTATCGCTGCTGACTCGGTTGTTGAAGCCGTTGTGCGCTCATTTGGATCGGCTTCAGTCTCCGAAAATGCGGTCAGTGGCCGCTCGTCGCTCATTGGATTGTCCAGACGCAGCCGACTCCTAAAAGACCGTTGGCAACCTGCCTTACCGCTCGCGGCGGAGTCGGCCAACGACAAACGCCTGTTCGAGATCACCGAGGAATTCACCGAGCCGTGGCCCCTGTGTTTCATCGAAAAACAGGCGGTAGCCCGCCGAAAACAGGTCGCCGACCTCGACATCGTGTTCGCGGGCGGTATCGTATATCGCCGCCTGAATCGCCTCGCCGTCGTGTCCCTCGGCGACGAAATCGGCCAGCGAATCGAGTGCGGCCGCGACCGACCCATCAAAGTCGACAGCGGGCAGCTCGGTCTGTAGGCGGTAGTTGTACTGGTTGTCGTTGCGCTCGGCCCACGTTCTGGCCTTCTCAATGCGTGCGAGTGCGGCCTCGATGGTCGCCTCGTCCGCCTCGGCCGGGATGTGTCCTTCGTCGCGGGCGAGTTTTTCGCGGAGGTCAGGATCATCGACCATTCCAAGGACGGCTGCAAAGGTGTAGGGCAACCGAACCGGCCGCTCGTCGGCCACCTCGTCGACGACGAACGGATAGGCCGCCTCAGCGAACGCGGTCAGCTTCTCGTCGTCAACGCCCTCATAGTAAGCCTGTTCGAACCGGTCGAAGTCGTCGACCAGCTGATCGAGTCGCGAGAGGTCGAGATCGCGGGCCTTCTTCGGGTTGCGGGCGAAAAAGTAACGGATGAGTTCGGGTTCGAGCAGTTCGAGCAGTTCGGTGACGGTGACGATGTTGCCCGCCGACGATGAAAGCGCCTCGCCGTTAAGCGTAAACCACTCGTAGACCATCGGTACCGGCGGCTCGATTCCAAGCACGTTCTCGGCGATATCGACCCCAGAGGGCCACGAGCCTTCGGCGTGATCCTTTCCAAAGGGCTCGAAGTCGACGCCCAAGACCTGCCACTGGCCGGGCCACTCGAAGCGCCATGGGAGTTTGCCCTCCCGGAAGGAGGCGGTTCCCTCGTGGCCACAGCCCTCGATCGTGTTGTCACCGACGTCCATGTCTGTACAGACGTAGTCGACGGTGTTCGCGTCGAGATCGATGTCAGTGACTGTCTCGGTGAGCTTGCCGCATGCCGCACAGACTGGATTGAACGGGACGTACTCGCTGTCGACTTTCGCTTGGTATTGGCTCAGTACCTCGCGGGCCGTTTCGGCGTGTTCGAGCACGTGGCTGACAACGGGTTCGAACGTGCCGTCAGCATAGAGTTCGGTGTTCGAATACATCTCGATTGGCACGCCGAGTCGGTCGGCATCGGCTTCGAGCAGTGCAGCGAAATGGGCTGCATACGACTCGGATTCGCCGAACGGATCGGGAATGGCGGTATAGGGCTTGCCGAGGTTGCGGCCGAGTGCCCCGGCATCGATGTCGCCGAGCCCGACAATCTCGCCGTCGACATTGGCGAGTTTCCGTGGGAGTTTGCGAAGCGGGTCTTTGTCGTCGCTGGTAAACACCTGTGTGACCGCATGGCCTCGGTCACGGAGGACTTCGGCCACAAAGTAGCCCCGCATGATTTCGTTGACGTTGCCGAGGTGGGCGACGCCCGAGGGCGAGACGCCACCTTTGACGACGATTGGCTCCTCGGGATCAACGACGCGGGCTTCGATTTCGTCGGCGATTTCATCGGCCCAAAAGGCGTGGTACGTCTCGTCGTCACCGGCGTCGGGGTCGGCCGAAAGGGTGTGTGGCGACTGCTCGCGCTCAGTGTCCTCGGAACCGGGAGGAGTGTCGTCGGTGCCTTCGACGTCAACGGAAGCGTTGTCAGTGTTGTCGGCGTCGACGTTGCTGTCGTCACTCATGCTTTCTGGGCCCAGTAGTTCGGTTCGCTGCTTCCTTCGGGGATGATGTCGGTCCCGGTGTGTTCCCCGCGGAGCACTGCGTCTTTGACCTTCGAGGGATCAGTTCCATCGAGCACGAGCGACCGCATGCTCGATCGCTCGATGAGTTTGGCGGCCAGAATATCCACCGGTGCTGAGGAGCCCGCATTGCGGCTCATCGGAACGACGATATCGACGAGGTCCGCCGGCGACATCGTCGTGAATTTGACCGCGTCGGGATCGGCTTTCGGGTCGGCATCGTAGACGCCGTCGGCACTAGTTGCATAGACTAACAGATCCGCATCGACGTGTTCGGCGAAAATCGCAGCCACCGCGTCGGTGGTCTGTCCGGGCGTGATTCCACCCATCACCGAGACATCTCCACGGCGGATCGCCTCGCCGGCAGCGTCGTAATCGAGCGACGGAACCGGCTGGGTTTCGGGACCGAGCGCCGAGATCAGGAGCCGGGCGTTGATCCGGGTCACATCAATACCGAGCTGGTCGAGTTGAACCTCGTTGGCCCCGAGTTCGCGCGCGGCAGTGATGTAATCGCGGGCAACACCGCCGCCGCCAACGACAACCCCGAGCTCGCAGCCCTCCTCGGCGAGCGATTCGATGACTTCGGCATATGCAGCAACTCGGTCGGGATCGAGTTCCGGCGCGAGGACACTGCCACCGAGTGAAATGACGACTCTCATTGGTTTCGGCTTCCGCCGAGTCGGCCTTAAGGGTTATCACACACACCTCCCGCAGGCTAAACACTCAAGGTCGATGCTGTCCCCATCTGGGGTATGCACACACTCTGTGTCGTCGGCGATGGCGACACCGCCGTTGTCGAAGCGCTCGCTGCCCGGCTGAAAGACACACGTGAGGGCCGAGTTGCGACCATCGAACAGCTCGAACACGAGGTGGCTCCGAGAGCCGACGCCCCCGACACAGCCGGTGCATTCGGTATCGGCACCGATGGAACCTGGGTTGGCACCGGGGCTGGCCGGTCGGTTTCGGCTCTCCTCGATTCGATTGCCCCAGAGTACGACTACGCGCTCGTCGCCGGCGTGGGCCACCATCGGCTCCCGACGGTCGTCCTCGGTGACGCCGCGGTTTCGTCTCACGCAGCCGTTGTGGCCCGGGCAGCCTCGCCGGAGGGCCTCGATACCGACGCACTGCTCGACCAACTCGACGAGTTCGAACCACACGTGACGCTTGAAACGCTTATCCAGCAGGCAAAAGCCTCGTCGCTGGCCGAGCGCTCGGGGGCGATTGCGACCTTTACCGGCCGCGTCCGAATCAAAGACAGTCCCGATGACGCCCGCACCGAACAGCTTGCATTCGAAAAATACGACGGTGTCGCCCAAGCCCGGATGGACGCTATCAGTGCGGAGCTCACCGAGCGCGAGGGTGTCTTCGAGGTGCTCATGCACCACCGAGTCGGCGCGATGGCCGCCGGCGAAGATATCGTCTTCGTGGTCGTCCTGGCGGGCCACCGCGAGGAGGCATTTCGGGCGGTCGAAGACGGGATCAACCGACTCAAAGACGAGGTTCCAATTTTCAAAAAGGAGACAACCGAAGACGAGGAGTTCTGGCTCCACGAAAAACCCTGAGCGGCGGGGTCGGGCGACCGGTTGGCTAGCGGTATCGACCCATCGAACGGTGGCTGGTGGCGAGATGACACCGTGCGGCCGAGAGGAGTGGGACGGTAATGCGGTGTTTCTTACGGGTATGTGATGCACATCTGACTCGTTTGACACTGGTTCAACGTGTCTTATTTTCGCCCAATTCTACGAGAACTATTCAGTTAGCGAAATTTTTGAACAATCTACCGGCTTCTCAGACCGGAATAAATGGTTCGATTTTCGTCGTTTTAGCACGGTTCAGCGGGTAAACTAACACAAAGACGGACTAACAATCTCACTTATATAACATATCGGCTGAACAAGCGGGGAGTGAGGTTCGACATGAGCGCATCCACACCCACTACAGACAGCCCACGACCGACCGCAGCCGACGTAAATCCGAAAGCAGAACGGCTTTGGGCCTACCTGCGTGAGCGTGCCGCCGATGGTGAACTCTACTTTAAAAGTAAGTTTATTGCCGACGATGTGGGACTCTCGCCGAAAGAGATCGGTGCGTTGATTGTGACCCTGCAGGAGTCTGCAGCCGACCTCACGATCGAACGGTGGTCCTACACCGGTGCGACCACCTGGCGAGTCGAACCCGCCAACTAGCTGACCCTGCTGAGAATCGGCCCTCATCCGGGCAGCCACCACACTCCTTGTCTCGATCACTACTCCCGACAGTGTCACGGCGGCCACACGACCAGAGTTTATGCCCGTTGACCACGTATCTCCGATGATGGGTGACGATGGCTGACGCGGATGTGCAGGTCCCTCGCCCCGACGGGCTTGACACGTGGTATTATCTCACCGATGTCCGCGTTGATGGCGACCGGATCATCTACTATGGCGACCCGTTGCTTCCGGACCGACGGCTCCACAAAGAGCTCTGGCCGGCATTTCAGGAGGCCGGCTACGAACTCAAACTCGCACAGAGCGACGAGAGTATCGGGACGGCACTGGTTGCGGTCCCACTCAATGAGTCGACCGGACGCGACGGCATTCCATGGACAAACCTCGTGCTCTTTGCAGCCACCGTTCTGTCGACGCTTTTTGTTGGTGCCTACGGCTGGTATTTCATCCCCTTTGCCGACATCGTCGACAACCCACTGACGATGCTCCAGGCGTGGCCCTTTACCGCAGCCGTCCTCGGCGTCCTGATGGTTCACGAACTGGGCCATTATGCCATAGGGCGGTACCACGGCGTCAACGTCTCGCTGCCCTACGTGATTCCGTTTATTTTTCCGTTTGGCACGCTCGGCGCGGTCATCAAAATGCGTGGACAGATGCCGAGCCGGAAGGCGCTCTTCGATATCGGCGTTGCGGGTCCGATCGCCGGCCTTGTTGCCACCGTCGTCGTCACGGCAATCGGTCTCTCACTGGGGCCGGTCGAGATTCCCGCCCATATCGTCGAAGAATCAGAAGCCGGCCAGTCGATCGTCTTCAACAACCCGCCACTGCTCGATCTCATCGCGTGGGCAATCGGCGCGCAGGCGACCTACGGCGATCCGGCGCTCAACCCGCACCCCGTCATCATTGGCGGCTGGGTCGGGATGTTCTTTACGTTGCTCAACCTGCTGCCGGTTGGCCAGCTTGACGGCGGCCACATGGTTCGCGCAATGGTCGGCAAACGCCAAGAGACGATTGCAGCGGTGGTGCCGGCAGCGCTGTTCGGCATTGCGGGCTACCTCTATTACGTCCGAGAGCTTTCGCTCAATGAATCAGTTGGTCTGTGGGCGTTTTGGGGTGTGTTTGCTATGCTTATCGCATTCAATGGCCCCGCAAATCCGGTCGATGAAAGCTCAATTGGCTGGCCCCGAATACTGGTCGGCCTGCTTACGTTTGGCCTCGGCATGCTCTGTTTCATGCTTGTCCCGATTAGCGTCCAAGGCTGACGAGTTTTCCTCCGTCAGATGTGGTGAGCCTTCTCTCCGCCCTGTTAGTGTGTATAGCCCCGATCAGCTAACGGCTCGGCATCGACGCTGATCCCGTTTTCAGCGTCGACAACGCGGCCGATGACCGTCAGCGGTGTTGGCGAGGCGGCCTGAACGTCGTCGACCGCAGATTCTGGGAGGGTCCCGACCAGTTCGAAATCCTCACCGAAATGGACGCCCGCCTCCCACCGGTCGGCCGGGCTGTCAACAACGTCGTCGACGGCGCTGTCGATCGGGACCGCTTCTCGGTCGATCTCAAAGCCGCAATCGCTTGCCTCAGCGAGTTGGTGGAGCGACCGCGCGAGGCCGTCGCTCGAATCCATCATTGCGGTTGCCACCGGATGGAGTAGTCGGCCGGCATCGATTCGCGGGGTGAACTGAAACAGCTGATTTGCCCGTTCGAGCGCTTGTACGGTTTCGAGATCGTCTGGCTGCCTCGTGTCGGCGTCGTCTCCGCTGTCGGTGGTAGCTTCGGCCTGTTTGAAATACTGCAGTGCGGCGGCACTCCGTCCGAAGGTACCAGTGACGACGACGACGTCGTCCTTGCGGGCTCCTGACCGAGAGACTGGATCGGTCACCTCGCCGATTGCGGTTGTCGTCACAGTGAACTCACAGTGATGGTCGAGGTCGCCACCGACGTATTCCGCGTCCACTGTTTGACAGACGTCTCGTGCGCCCGCGACGAAGTCACTGAGTTCGTCGGGCTCGAAGGCCGTGTCGGCGTAGGCGGCGACCGCTGCCACCGGATCGGCCCCCATCGCAGCGAGATCCGACAGGGAGGCGGCGACCGACCGCCAGCCAGCGGTATACCGGGTTGTCCCCGGCGGAAAGTCCGTCGTCTCGTGGAGCATATCGGTCGTGATCGCTGTCGAGCCGACGACGGCGGCATCGTCGCCCGCGTGGGGAAGATCCGCGGCGAGTAGTCGGAGGGCCGCTCGTTCGTCCATCGAAAGTCATCCATCCGTTTCGGGCTTGCGGATAAAAGCGTGAGCATTGGGTCTCGGTGGGCACAGCAGTCTCTCGGAACCATCGTTCGCCTGTCGGTCTCGCGGGGACATCGTCCGTCGGACGCTACACACCCGCATACGCCGTACGTCGGCAATACGATGCCTTTAAACAGCGCAAACAGGAATACGCTCGTATGGTAACTCTCTACGACGTCCCGGCCGAGGAGCTCATCGAGGAGCTTTCCGTCCGGCTTGCCGACCGCCTCGAGACCCCTGACTGGGTCGAGTTTACAAAAACCGGCCACGACCGCGAACTGCCACCACAACAGGAGGACTTCTGGGAGGTCCGTGCGGCCAGCCTGCTTCGCAAAGTCGCAATGAACGGCCCGATCGGCGTCGAACGCCTCGCAACCGAGTACGGTGGCACCAAAGGCGGCTCGAACCGCTATTCGGTCGCCCCGGCAACCCACGTCTCAGGATCGAAAAAGATCATCCGTGAGATTCTCATCCAGCTCGAAGATGAGGAGCTCCTGCAGACCGCCCAAGGCGAAGGTCGCCGAACGACTGCCGATGGCGACGCACTCCTTGATGAGGTCGCGCTCGCTGTTTTCGAGGACCTCGACCGACCGGAACTCGAACGGTACGCCTAGAGACGTTCTCGACTGTCCGAAACCGTTTTTGCGAGTGCACAACGACACCTAGCTATGAGTAACAGCCCTGAGGACGACCGACTCGAACAGCTTCGAGAACAGAAGCGCAAAGAACTCAAAGAGCGCCAGCAGGGTGGCGACGGGGTGGCCGATGCTGAGGCCCAGCAGGCGGCCCAAGAGCGCGCTGACGCCCAAAAACAGGCGCTGTTGAAACAGCACCTCACCGACGGGGCCCGCCAGCGACTCAATGCCGTCCAGATGTCAAAACCGCAGTTCGCCGAACAGGTCGAACAGCAGGTCGTCGCCCTCGCCCAGAGTGGCCGGCTCCAGAGCCGGATCGACGAAGACCAGATGAAAGCGCTGCTCAAAGAGCTCCAACCCGAATCGAAATCCTTCGATATCCAGCGGCGATAATCCAATGGAGCTTGCGTTGCTGTACAGCGGGGGGAAAGATTCCTCGCTTGCGGCGCTCGTTTTGGACGAGTTTTACGACCTGACGCTCGTGACCGCCCACTTCGGCCTGACTGAGGACTGGCAGCACGCCCGGCGTGCGGCCGAGGCGCTCGGGTTCCCCTTCGAGACTGTCGCGCTCGATCCCGCAGTCGCCGAAGCGGCGGTCGACCGGATGGCCGACGACGGTTTTCCGCGAAATGGTATCCAACTCGTCCACGATCACGCACTCGAAACGGTCGCCGCATTGGAGTACGACGCCATCGCCGACGGCACCCGCCGTGACGACCGCGTTCCAAATGTTTCGCGGGCGAGCGCACAGAGCATCGAAGACCGGTTTGGCGTCGATTATATCGCCCCTCTGTCAGGCTTTGGCCGTCATGCGGTCGACCGACTCGTCGAATCGAGTTTCGACGTCGAAGTTGGCCCCAGCGAGGAGATCCCGAAAGCCGACTACGAAGGCGAACTCCGTACGCTGCTGGCAGACCGCCACGGCGAGGAGGCGATTGCAGCGGTCTTTCCCGCTCACGAGCAGACCTACGTCCACGGCCGTCGGTAGGCGCGTTGTCGCCGTGTTCGGTATGCGGGTGATTGATGTCGAACGCGGGCTACCGTACGCATAACTTCTCAAGCAGCGCCATGATCTCTCCACTGATCGATGCGACCTTTTCGCTGGTTCGTTCGGTAGGCCTTCCCGCGCTGTTCGTTCTCTTCGTACTCAAAGGCGCAATTGTCGGCAAGCCGTTTCCGACATCGGTTTTTTTGCCGGGGTATCTTCTCGCAGTGTCGGCAACGACGCTGATGACACTGGTCGGTATCGCCGTCGCCTCGGTTGGCTACGTCTGCGGCCAGCTCATCGTCTATTTTGCCGCCCGACAGTACGGACTTGAAGCGATCCAGTCACACCGGTGGATCAATCTCTCGGACGAACAGGCCGAACGCGCAGACGACCTGTTTCAGCGCTACAGCGGTGCGGGGGTGTTTGTGACGAATCTCGTCCCCTACCTCGGGAGTTTCATTCTGATTCCCGCCGGACTGGCCGACTACTCGGTCGGCCGTCTGACCGTCTATGCACTCGTTTCGACCGTGATTAATTACGTGCTGATTGTCTGGCTTGTCGTTGGCTCGGTACAGCTGTTGACGCCCCTGTGAGCCCCGTTTGTACAGCCGGACCGACACGGAGTTTTTAGCCGGTTCGGCCCGTTAGTTCGGTGTGAACCTTCGCCGCGGAATACTCGTCGTCGGTCTCGCCGTCATGCTCGGCGTCAGTGTTCTCGTCGGCGGTGGGGTGCTCTACGTCGCGCTCGGCTCGGGTCCGGATGCCGATGCACTCGACGCGGTCGAGGCCGACGATTCGATATCTGTCGAGCGCTTCGAGGGTGGGACGGTCGTCACCGGCGGCCCGGTGACCGCCGAGACGACGGGGCTGGTGTATTATCCCGGTGCGGGTGTCAACCACGAGAGCTACGTACCGACCGCAGCCGAAATTGTCGGCGACCGTGATATCGTCGTCGTGATTGTCGAGATGCCACTGAATCTCGCGGTTCTCTCGCCCAACAGCGCGGATGCAGCGATCGAAACCGTGCCTGCGGTCGACTCGTGGTACGTCGGTGGCCACTCGCTTGGTGGCGCGATGGCCTGTCGGTATGCCGCAGGCAACGCCGACACAGTCGAGGGACTCGTCCTGCATGGCTCGTACTGCGATCGCGACCTCTCACAGACCGAGCTCCGCACGATCTCGGTACTTGGGACGGCTGATGGCGTGATCAACACTGCCCGTGAGCGCGAGCGCCGCGCGTTGCTACCGGCCGAGACGACCATCGTTGAACTCGATGGTGTCAATCACGCTGGCTTCGGTGCCTATGGCGACCAGCTGGGCGATAATCCTGCCTCGCGGTCGCCGGCCGAAAGCCGGCATCTCGTCGGCAATACGACCGGTAGCTGGCTTTCGGCCGATGACACCGACGATGCCCGTGCTGATTCTGTTAGCGCGCTTACTGGATGACGGATCAACCGAACTGTTAATCACACCAGTGGTAGTCACTCCAGCCAATGGATTTCGGGATCGGGTTTGCGATTGTTGCAGCCCTGATCTGGGGCGTCTATCTCTTTTATCTCAAGCAGGCGTTTGTCGGCTATGCGGCCTCGACACTAACTGTGTTAATTAACGTTTTTGCACTTATTTGGTATGCGCCGATTGCCGGCTACTCTCTTGGAGTCAGTGGTGCGGCCGAGGCACTCTCGGTTTTCGGACTGGCACACCTTGGGATCTTGTTGCTGACGGCGGTGACGATCGCCGGCGCGATGGTCGCATTTCTCCGCGCACTGGCGATCGGCGATGTCTCGTATGTCGCCCCGATTAACAAGATCGTCCCCGTCTTTGTGCTCCCGATTGAGGTGCTCGTTCTCGGGCAGTTTCTGACCCCGTTGCAGGTTGCAGGCGTCGTTGTCGCCACCTTCGCCGTCTATGTTGCCAACTTTCAGGGTGGCTCGCTGCTCGATCCGCTCAAGCGGGCGGCCAGTTCGCGAGCCGCCCAGCTTGCGCTGCTGAGTGCGTTCTTTTTCGCCGTAAGCGACATCGGCAAACGGGTCGCCCTCCAGGAGCTTGCGATTCCGACGCCGCTGTGGGTGCCGCTGTTGCTCGGCTGTGTGATTGTTATTTTGCTTCCGTCGGCGATTCAGTCGCCACCGCCAGCCCGCCGTGGCGAACTGCTGAAGCTGTTCGGTGCCGGTGCTTTCGTCGCCATCGGCGAGCATTTGACAACACTGGCGTTTGCGCTAATTCCCGCGAGTATCGCCTCACCGATAATCAACACCCAAGCGATTATCGCGGTCTTACTTGGCGGGCTGATTCTCAAGGAACAGCAGTTCGGCATTCGGATCGTCGCGGCGGTGCTCGCGGTTGTCGGTGTGACGATGATCGCGATTTGAGCGCCGTTGTCGGGGAGTAGTGTGTTTCTGGTAAGATGCTGCAATTATCAGCGGAGATGTTGTGAGAGCAAGATAAATATACCCGCTTGGCTAACTGAGGGCGTGACAACCACGCTTGTGTCGGTCCGGTATCCGCTCAACGCAGATAGCCATCGGACAATCCAACGTGGATTTGATTACGTTGATGGTGACGATGATTCACTTATTATCCTCCATGTGAAACTGCTACAAAACGGCGATAAACTCACGCGTGGTGCACTCAGAACTGCTGTTGAAGCAGAATTCGGTGACATCCCTGCTCACTATATTGTCCGCCAGGGCTACGTGCTCGAAGAAGCGATTATCGACGAAGCCGCCAGACAGAAAGCCGACCGTGTTGTTGTCGGCAAAACCAAGCGCGGGCGAGTCCGACGTCGGCTCGGCCAGCTGCTCGGTCTGTATCCTGATCTCGAAGCCGAGCTAACCCAAAACCTAAACACAACGCTCGAAATCGTCGGGTGACCTCGGCTGGCTCGGGCCCGCTTCGGTCTGTCGACCACGTGTACACTCAATCAGTCTGTCCACCAGTAGGTGTACAGTCGATCAGTCAGTCACCAGTGGGGAGTCTCCCGTATGCGTGGTGCGGCTCTCTCCGTTTCACCTGACCGCCACCGGTCGGAGTATCCAAAGGTATTACTTAACCGATGTAAGACGTTGAGCCAACGTAGATGGTTTCTGAAGTCGCACTCTCTTTTGATTTGGCGATTATCCTTCTTGCGGCGACCATTGCTGGATTCCTCGCCAAGCAGACCGGCCAGCCGACGATTATCGCTTATATTCTCGCGGGCGTACTCATCGGGCCGGTCGTCCTCGGCATCGTCGAACCCACCGAACTCACTGCGACCCTCTCAGAACTCGGAATGGCCTTTTTGTTGTTTTTGCTGGGCATTAAAATGCGGATCAGCGAAATCAAACACATTCTCGCACCGATTGTCAAGATCTCGCTCCCGCAGATGGCTGCGGTCGCCCTGTTAGGGTTCGGCCTTGCCTACAGCCTCAACTACATCCCGTTTCTGCAGGGATTCGGCGTCGTCGAGTCGATCATTATCGGGCTGGCGGTGATGTACAGCTCGACGGCGGTCGTCATCAAGATGCTCACCGATCTCGGTGAGACGACGACGCTCCACGGCAAGGTCGATGTCGGCATCCTGCTGCTGCAGGACGTCGTCGTCGTCATCATCCTGGCCGTGCTCGCGGCGGGCCGACCCGAGAGTGTCGCCGAGGTCGGCACGACGCTCGCAATCGTCCTCACGCTCGTGGCGATCATCACCGTCGCCGCGCTGGCGGCCTCGAAGTACGCACTGCCGCCTATTTTCCGCCGGATCGCCGACAACAAGCAGGTCTTCTTTTTGATTGCCATCTCCTGGGCCTTTCTATTCGTCTTCGTCTCGGACAATGTCAACCTCTTTCTCGCACCGCTGGGGATCACCGCGTATCTCTCGATCGAGATGGGTGCCTTTCTCGCCGGCGTCGCCATCGCCCAGCTCCCGTACAGCAAGGAACTCCAAGATCGCGTCAACCCACTGACCGACCTGTTCGTGATGATATTTTTCGCGTCGGTCGCGCTGAGCCTTGATGCCGGCGAGCTCTTTGCCTTCTGGCAGGAGGCACTCGTCGTTGCGGCGGCGTTGATGATCGGCAAATTCCTGATCTTCTTCGCGCTGATTAGTTGGCAGCGATTCGACAGCGAGACGACCTTTTTCGGGAGTCTCTACATGATCCAGGTCAGCGAGTTCGG
>CAZCYW010000007.1:0-86416 GCA_964503105.1 uncultured Haloferacaceae archaeon | reverse complement strand
ATTTTTCGAGGAATGGTGGTGAGCGAAGCGAACCACCCGACGATGAAAAAGGTGGGATTGAGATCGTGTATGAGTTGTACGGGCTGACAGAGGAGGAGATTGAAATTGTAGAGGAGGCGATTGGTGAGTAGTTGCACGCGAGCGAAGCGAGCGCCTTTTTGATCCAGATTTTTCAAGGCGTGGTCGCCGGAGGCGACCCAACGCAGAAAAAGGTGGTTGTCAGTACGCCTCAACGTCGACGCCAAGTTTTTCGAAATCCCCGGTATTACGAGTAAGCACCGGCTCGTTGTATTCATCAGCGACGGCTGCCACCAGCGGATCAATGTCATCGATTCCCGCGAGATCAACGCCGCCGGCAGCGCGATCGGCGGCCGCACACAGCCGACCGGCGGTTCAGGCAAGTCGTTCGTCGATCTCGACGATTGGATACAGATGCCTCAAATTCTCAATGGCCCGTTTTTCGTCGTCATTGCCAGCGATTTCAACGCCATATTGGAGTTCATAGAGTACCGGCGTCGGAAGTCGTTGAATCGTTTGGTTGTCAGCGAGTTCGTTGCCCTTTGAAAATGCCGCAGGATTTCGGTTGAATAACGAAATAATGAATGTCGTATCAAGAATCATCCGAGTCCTCAAACTGCTCGACAATCCGCTCACGGCTGGTTGCGTTGTTCTGACTTCGTGTCGTAATTGCATCGTCCATCGCCTCGGCTGTTTCCGCGGAGACGAGATCAGCAACAACTTCAGGCGTCGGACCACCGGTCAGTCGAACCAATGCCTCTCCCATCGTCTCGCCCGCTTTTTTGTGTGCCTTCACATACGAATGAAACGTTTCGGGCACCTGAATCGATTTTGTTCCCATAGACCATATTCGGATATAGACCACCAAAACCGTTTCTCCGATGCGACACCCACTACTGTCGACGTTGATGAGACGGTTAAAGAATAATTGGCTGCAGTAAGTCGTTGGACGCGAGCGACCAGCGGGAGCGAGCGCACCGGTTTTTATTCCAGATTTTTCGAGTCGAGCGGGGCTGACCGTGCAAACGGCGACAGAGTCGCCGTGAGCAGAGAGTGGTCGCCGCAGGCGACCCGACGATGAAAAAGGTGGTTGTTAGGGTTCAGCCTAACGTTTATTATGATAGGGTACATCCTAACAAACACGGCTGAGCAGTGACGCCACCGTGATCGAAGACGAGATCGAAGCCTACGCCGACGGGACTGTCGCCCGCATCCGTATCCTCTCGGTTCCAGAATCTGACCGGTTTGAGGAGGGTATTAAATATGCCTACCACTACGGCCGCGCGGGTGCAGCCCATCCGTTCATCCGCTTCGATAATCATCACGGCGTCCACGAACTCCACCTCAGTGCGCGCACCTACGAGTGCGACTATCCGGGGCTCCAAACACTGTACCGCGCATGGCGAGCAGCCCTCCCATACGACAAACGCGTCGACTGGTAGCTGCCACGGCGAGTCTGCTCATTTGACACCCACACACGCAACACCGACCATGACCAATACACTCACCGTCCACATCGGTAACCGGCCCGACCGTACCGACCTCGAAAACCGACTGAAAGCAGTCGACGCTGGCGAGACTGTCGAGCCCCAGCCTTCAACGCTTGCTATCGAGAACCTCGAAACGTTCGGTCGAATCTTCCGGCCCACAAACCTCGAACTCCTGGAAGCGATCACCACCCACAAGCCAGGAAGCATCCGGGAACTGGCCCGGACGGTCGACCGCCACCCGCCAGAGGTACTCGACAATATCAACGAACTTGTCGACTACGGCCTCGTCGAACTGGTCGAAGAAGGCCGATCCAAGCGCCCCATCGTCTGGTACGACGAGATCAGCGTCGACATGCCGCTCAGTCGACCCTCACCGGATGTTGCACCAGCGTGACAAAACCCACAATAACTGCAGTAAAACCGCTTGTCTTGAATACCTGCATATCGATGTCTTTCCACAATGGCTACAGAAGGCGACGTCCTTGATTTGTTTCCCGACCAGCCGATTCCGACGTTCACACTCACCAAACTCGAACGGAGCGAGACCATCCGTGCGGCCGTCCCCCTGCTGACTGAGGAACGTGACGGCCGAGAGCTCGCCACACACGTCGTGATCCAGACGAGCGCCGTCGCCATCGTGGCCGCCTACACCGACGGCGACTGGCGGGTCACCGACCGCATCGATGGGGAGAACCGTGAGCCGAGTGAGGTACTCGAAACGGCGATGATCCGCGGGCAGGGTGACTCCTCGTTTGTCGAGCCACCAGACGATCCCTGATCACCGAAAGGCGGTGAGTGGACTGGGTTTTTATCGATTCACCGCATCGAAACGGTATGGTTTCGGATCTTTTCGACCCCGACCGCTGGGAGGCCGTCGCGGACTTCGATTTCGACGATATCACGTATCACCGCGGCACCAACGTTCCGGCAGTCCGAATCGCGATCGACCGCCCCGAAGTGCGCAATGCCTTCCGGCCAGGGACCGTCGACGAGCTCTACACCGCACTCAATCACGCCCGCAAACAGGCGACGATTGGGTGTGTGCTCCTGACGGGCAACGGCCCCTCGAAGAAGGATGGCGGCTGGGCGTTCTGTTCGGGTGGCGACCAATCAGTGCGGGGCGGCTCGGGCTATGAGTATCGCGATGACGACAAGGCCGCCGCTGACGACGACCCAGCCGTCAGGAAAGCCAAAGCCGGCCGACTCCACATTCTCGAAGTCCAGCGACTCATCCGGACGATGCCGAAGCCAGTCGTCGCCGTTGTTCCCGGCTGGGCGGTCGGTGGTGGGCACTCACTGCACGTCATCTGTGATCTCACGCTTGCCAGCGACGAGCACGCGAAATTCCTCCAGACCGACCCCGATGTCGCCTCCTTCGACGGTGGGTTTGGCTCGGCGTATCTCGCCAAACAGGTCGGCCAAAAGAAAGCCCGCGAGATCTTTTTCCGCGGTAAGACCTATTCCGCCAAAGAAGCCGCAGATATGGGCATGGTCAACGAAGCGGTTCCCCACGACGAACTCGAAGCCGTCGCACTCGAATGGGCCGACGAGATGACCCAAAAAAGTCCGACAGCGATGCGAATGCTCAAGTTCGCGTTCAACGCGACCGACGACGGCATGGTCGGCCAGCAGGTGTTTGCGGGCGAAGCAACCCGACTAGCCTACATGACTGATGAAGCCAGAGAGGGCCGCGACGCATTTCTCGAAAAGCGTGATCCCGAGTTCCGGCAGTTCCCGTGGCATTATTAATCCGAAAGAGGTGTCAACGACACTATTTTATCGGCTCGCTGTTTGGTCGGCCCCATGAGTGCCGATCCCTCGTTACAACAGCCCGCCACCGATACCGCGTCGCCAACAGCCGAGATCGATCTCGATTGGCTCACCCTCGACGATGGTGAAACAGTCCGCTGGGCCAGTACGCCACACAAAAGCAGCCTCATTCCCGCTTTTGCGATCGGAATCCCCCTCTCGTTCGTCCTGATCGGGATTCCGATTCTCATCGCCTCGTACCTCGAGTACAAAAACACCAATTACGTCATCACCAGCCGCGGGCTCTACCGAAAACGAGGGATTGTCTCGCGTGATGTCCAGCAGATCGGCTTCGACAAAGTGCAAAATATCTCCTACAGCCAGACAGCCGTTGGCTCTTCACTGGGCTATGGCACCGTCGAGGTTTCGACAGCCGGCAGTTCGGGTGTTGAACTATCGTTCCGAAATATCCCCGATCCGGCTTCAGTCCAAGAGCTCATCTCCAGAGAAATCGAGCGCAGAGACGACTCACACGGTGATGATGACACCGACACCGATGCCGTCCTCGATGCGATTTTGACCGAGCTACGCGGTATTCGCACAGCACTCGATGACGCCGCAACGCCACCGGCAGTCACACCGAAGCAGACCGCCGAATCGCCATCCCAGCCGGCTCCTGACTCCGAACGCGGTGAACGGGCCGACCCGGCCGACGATCTTTTTGAAGCGGCTGTGGTTGAGGCTGAGTCATCCCCAGCTGACCCGGTCACCGAAGTCGCTGATACCGAGCCAACGAGCGGCCGGTCGCCGAACGGCGACGCACCTGATTCGGACGCATGAGCGACGCAGACTGGCTGTGGCTTGACGCCGACGAAGCTATTCAGTGGGAGGGTCGACCACGGCTGACGACGATTGCAACCAGTGTTGCGGTTGGCGTGTTCATTGCCGTTGTCGCCGCCGGCCTTGCACTCACGGTCGACTCACGGCTGGCCGCGGTCGGCGTCCTCGGCGTCCCGATTCCACTGGCGGGGTATCTCAGTGTCACGAACACGACGTATCTGGTGACGACACGGGCGGTGTGGTGCAAAACCGGGATTCGTGGGCGGTCGGTTCGACGAATCACGCATTCTCGCATCCAAAACACCGCCTACCGGCAGTCCGTCCGTGGCTCGCTGTTCGGCTACGGAACCGTCCGACTCGAAGTCGCTGGCGGTCGTGACATCCAGTTCCAACGGATTGCAGACCCACAGACCGTGCAAGAGCTGATCACCGATTATCAGCGTCGTGAGAAGTCCACAGAAGTCCCTGGTTCGCTTGCGCAGTGGCAGGCCATCTTAGCGGCCGTCAGGGACATCCGATCTGTCGTCGACCGACGGGCCGACTGAGTAGCTTTCACGTTGGCTGAGTGGCTTTCACGTCGACAGCGGATGCTCGGCTCGGATTGGAGATATTCGTGGTGGCATTCGTCAAGAGCGACAGCAAACCACTCAGCAAACCACACATACGGTTTAAGCAAGTGGCGACAGCAGGCGTGATATGCTCAAATCGACGATTGAGTCGACGCCAACAACTGGGGGCTTCCGGTTTACGTATGTCGTCGAAAACGTCGGCAACGAGCCCAGAAAACTCACGTTTCATTCGAGCCAACGGTTCGACCTCGTGGCTCGTACTGCTGACGGCGAGGAGATCTGGCGCTGGAGCGACGGCCAGTTATTCACCCAGGCCATCGATACCGAACGGCTCCAAGCTGGCGAACAATACCAGTTTATGGCGACGTGGAAGCCACCGAAACCTGGAACCTACGAGATTCGTGGCTCGCTCGCAGCAACCGACACTGACGCGGCCGCCTCGATGACTGTCGAACGCGAAGAGCCCGCCTGAGGGCCGACCGTTGGCTCGCCCGATACCAGTCGAACCAACAGAGCGAGGAAACGAAACCCACAGGCTCCTCGGCCGAGTCGGTAGCGACATGCAACACGACCAAGAGGTCGTCGTCCTCCGGTATGGCCACCGCCCCGGACGCGACGACCGGATGACGACCCACGTCGGGCTGACCGCCCGCGCGCTCGGTGCCGATCGCGTGATCGTTCCCGACAACGCAACCCAGTCGGCCGAAACCGTCGAAGACATCACTGATCGCTTTGGCGGCCCCTTCGAAATCGAACAGAGCGACCGCCAGCTGGCGATCGTTCGCCACTGGGAGGGACCGATCGTTCATCTCACGATGTACGGCCTTCCGGTGCAGGATGTCGAAGCCGATGTCCGCGAGTCGCTCGACAGCGACCCGCTGCTCGTCGTCGTCGGTGGGAAAAAGGTCCCCTTCGAAATCTACGAGCAGGCGACCTGGAACGTCGGCGTGACCAACCAGCCACATTCGGAGGTCGCCGGCCTCGCCGTCTTTCTCGACCGCCTGTTTGAGGGCCGTGAACTCGACCAGGAGTGGCCCGATGCCGACCGCCACGTCATTCCGAAAGCAACGGGCAAAAAAGTCGTTCCCGCCGACGAGTTCGAAGGTGACATGCGCGGGACCGACCAGCCAGACGACACAGCATAGCAGCCGACGAACCGACATAACAGCCAACGCAATCAAGATAGCACGGAAGCTCCAGCGGGATCGACTCGGAGACGGCGACTACTTGGAGCGGCTGCCTGGAGACCGATAGTCGGTGCTTTTAACCGAGTTCACCGCAGAGAGTCGGGTAATGGCTTTTGAGGATCTACTAAACGACCCAGTCATCCAAAAGTACCTCCACGAGCTGGTTGGACCGACGGGGATGCCGGTCGCCGCGGCCCCACCGGACGGCGAAGTAACAGACGAAGAGCTCGCCGAGCAGTTGGATCTCGAGCTCAACGACGTCCGTCGGGCGCTGTTCATTCTCTACGAGAACGACCTGGCCTCCTACCGCCGAGTTCGAGACGAGGACTCGGGCTGGCTGACGTACCTGTGGACCTTCCACTACGACAACATCCCGGAGAATCTCGAAGAGGAAATGCACCGCTTGCTCGACGCAATTGCGAACCGAGAAGAGTACGAACGCACTCACGAGTTTTATCTCTGTGAGGTCTGTTCGATCCGGTTCGAATTCGGCGAGGCAATGGACTTCGGCTTCCAGTGTCCAGAGTGTGCCTCACCGCTCGAATCAATGGACAACGACCGACTTGTCGAGGCGATGGACCACCGGCTCTCGCAGCTTCGTGATGAACTAAATGTTGACGTCCACGCAGAAGGCTGACTGAATGGTTGTTTTAGCTACAAAATGTTATGTCGAGGGCGACGCTCGCGAACGGTCGCTCAAGAGTCTGTCCTCGCTGATCGCAAACGAACTGCACGAACTGAACGTTGAAACCGAGATCGGCATCCGTCACGACGATTTCGTGGTGGTCACGATCAGCGGTGACGACGAAACGATCGCTCGGAATATCCTCCGCGAGCAGTGGGGTGAGATAACCGACCACTTCGACGAGGGTGAAACCTACACGGGAACGCTCAAATCGTGGGACGACGAGGGCTTTATTCTCGACGCGGGTGTCGATATTCGGATTCCAGCCGACGAAATCGGGCTCGGCCAGGGAACCCCCTCGCAGATCCGTGACCGCTTTGGGCTTATCCAACATCTCCCGATCGAGTTCGTCTACGGCGAGCCATCGCGGCTTTCCGACGGCGAACGTGATCGGCTCTATGACTGGCCGCGTGGCCCCGGGCGGGTCAATGTCAATAGCGCCACCCGCGGAGAGGTTCGCGCGACCATCAACCGTGCAGGTCACGCACAAGACATTATCACTGTCGAGCGACTAGGCCTGTTAGAGCAGAGTATCATTTGTGGTGAGGGTACCGATCCGCCAGGGCTGCTGGCAGCGATCGGTGAGTATCTCCCCGCAGAACTCCGCTGTGTCATTGGCGACCAATAACACGCCGAATCAATCATGAACCGACGACTCGGGCTGGCGGTTGTGGCACTGGTGTTGCTCACGGTAAGCGCCGGCTGTCTGGCATATGTCACCGGTGGTGGCGAGGTCGACGACGAGGTACTGGACCGCGATCCGGCCGAACCCTACGAATGGGAAACCGATCGGGATGCCCATCTCAGTCTGCATACTGCCTCTGAAGTCCAAGCTGTCTATCGGGTCGAAGAGGGCCAGACGCTTCGGCTCTATACCTCGACTGGCCTTGGAACCGAGGGGCCACTCGATATTTCGGCCGTCCGATTCCAGTTTGAAAACGGGACGATCATCAGTGGAACCGAACTTCGCGATAGCGATGTTGGAGATGTCGATCAGACGCCTGATGAGGTGTTTGTGACTGCCCCAGCCGATGGTCAGCTAGCCTTTTCAGCGAGTGCCACGCCGCGTCGACTGACCATGCCGACCTATGTGCAGGGCTCGTATGAAGTCGTGTTGCCCGAAGGCAATCGGATGGACTTTTTCCTCTTTAGCAACACGAATCCGGGTGGCGCTGAAACCGAGATTATCGATGACCGGGTTCACGTGACCTGGGACGAGGTAACCTCCGGGTCGGTTATGGTTCAATACTATCAAGAGCGGGATCTCTACATCTTTGGCGGTGCGGTTGTGTTGCTCTCGATGATCGCCGTTGGCGGACTCTACTACTATCGCCGCCAGATCGACCGGCTCCACGAGGTGCGCGTCCAGATGGGTCTCGGTGGCGATCGAGATGAAGACGATGGGAACGACAAGCGATGAACATCGCGCTTGTGACCGTTGGCGACGAACTGCTTGCCGGCGAGACGGTCAACACGAACGCCGCATGGCTCTGTGAACAGCTGACCGCCAGCGGCTGTCGCGTCGAGCGCGTGACAACCGTCCCTGACCGGGTTGCTGATATCGCCCGTGTCGTCAACGAATATCAAGCCGAGTATGAGGCGGTTATCGTCACCGGTGGCCTCGGACCGACGCCGGACGATATCACGATGGAAGCCATCGGCGCGGCTGTCGGTCGGCCGCTCGAACACCACGAAGAAGCAAAAGCGTGGCTAACCGAACAGGGAGGCTACAGCGCTGCTGATCTCGACGCTGGAACGACTGACCTACCGGCTGGTGCACGAATGGTTCCAAATGAAGTTGGCGTCGCGCCCGGAGCAGTCATCGAGTCGATCTACGTGTTGCCGGGTGTACCAGCAGAAATGAAACACATGTTCGAGGCAATTGCACCGGATTTCAACGGTGAAACACGCTATACCGAGGTTATTGTTGCTGACGAACCCGAAAGTGAACTCCTCGCGCGACTTACGGCAGTTGCCGACCAGTTCGATGTCGACGTCGGTAGCTATCCCGGCGAGTTCGTCCGCGTAAAAATCAGTGGGACCGACAAACAGGCAGTCAGGACTGCGGCTAGCTGGTTTCGTGCCCGCACAACACTGGCTGAACGCGACTGAATCCGAAATTATCGGAAGACGAGCGCAATCCAGCCGAGTGTAAAGACAATGCTACCGATGAGCACGGCAGCGGCTGTCGCTTCGATCGGAATCGGAGCCGCTTCAAGTGGGATCATTATCCACCGGTAGAGGGCCGACTGATTTAATTCTTTGACTTCTCGTTGTCGCGGTGCTTTTCAGGGATGGCCGCCGAGTGTGGGTATGCGAATCGGCTTTCTCGTCAATCCAATCGCTGGCATGGGTGGCCGTGTCGGTCTCAAAGGCACTGACGGCAAAGTCGCCGAAGCCCGACAACGGGGGGCTGAACCACGAGCTCCCGACCGTGCCCGCAGAGCACTCACTCGGCTCGCCGAACGGGCTCCTGAGACCGACCTGCTGACCGCGAGCGACCCAATGGGTGCCTCTTTAGCACAAGACGCTGGCTTCACGCCAACGGTCGTGGCAACTAGCACTGAACCCTCGGACGCTGAGCCGACGGCTGCTGATACAGCGACTCGCGAGACAACAGCTGGGGATACAGCCGCTGCCGTCTCGGCCTTTGTCGATCACGACGTGGATCTCGTCTGGTTCGTCGGCGGCGACGGGACGGCTGCGGATGTCGCCGATTCGCTCGCTGATACCGAGATTCCGATGCTCGGCATTCCAGCGGGCGTCAAGGTCTACTCGTCGGTGTTTGCGGTCTCACCGGAAGACGCAGCCGAGGTTGCAGTCTCCTTCGAGCGGACCGAACGTCGGGAGGTAATGGACATCAACGAGGACGACTACCGCGAGGGCGAGGTCAGCCCCGAACTTCGGGCGGTCGCATGGGTACCGGTTGACGACGACCTCCAATCCTCCAAGCAGCTTGGTGGGGGGACGGTCGAAGCACTCGCCGCGGGTGTTGCAGGCGACATTGACCCCGAGACGACCTACGTTCTCGGGCCAGGTTCGACCGTCGGCGCAATCAAAGAGGCACTGGGCTTTGCGGGCTCACCGATCGGTGTCGATGTCTGGCGAGACGGTGAGCTACTCGTCCGCGACGGGAGCGAGTCCGAGATTCTTTCGGCGCTGGGCGAGCGAAACGTCATTGTCGTCTCTCCGATCGGTGGACAGGGCTTCGTGTTTGGCCGGGGGAATCCACAGCTGTCTCCAGCAGTGATCCGTCAGTGCGAAATTGAAATTGTCGCCTCGCGGTCGAAGCTCGACGGCCTCAGGGTGCTTCGAGCCGATACTGATGATCCCGAACTTGATGCGGCGCTCAAAGGCTGGCAGAAAGTTCGCGTCGGCCGGTTTGAGCGCCGAATGATGAAACTCGTCTGAGCGTCTCTACGAATGTTTGTTTCGACATCACGTGAACAAATCACATACCAATATTTGGATTTGTATACCTCTTTTTCAAGAATACCATTAAATAATACCAAGAGTATAGATACAATTAAGGACGTACAATGCCCCAGCCCTGCTATGGAAACGCGTAAAGTTCAGCGGCTTGGGCCATCAACACTGGCGATGACGCTACCTGCGCAGTGGGCAAAAGAACACAACGTCGAAAAGGGTGACGAGGTCTCGATTCGGATGGGCGGTAAGGGAACGCTGACCGTCCTTCCGGAATCGGCCAATACCGAGGAAAGTGAGGCGATTATTCACGCCGACAATCTTGATGCCGGCGCGGTCGAACGGGCGATCGTCGCCCAGTACGTGCTCGGTCGGCGAGTAATTCACGTCGAGAAGGCCGACGGCGCACTCGAATCCGAACACATCAACGCGGTCTACAAGGCCGAAACCCAGCTGATGGGTCTTGGCGTGATCGAAGAGACACCCGAAAGCATTGCGATCCGGTGTTCTGTTGATCCCGAGGACTTCACGCTCGACAACTTGCTCGAACGACTCGAAAACACCGGGTCGACAATGCGCGGTGAGGCAATCAAAGCCCTCGCCCACGGCAACGCCGATTTGGCTCAGCGAGCGCTCAACCGCGAACGACAGGCCAACAAGATCTTTGTTCTGTTGCTCCGGCTCATTTTTACCGCGTACCAGAACCCGAACCTCTGTCGGGCGGTCGGTCTCGATTCGAGCTTCCCACTCATTGGCTACCGATCGGTCGCGAAAAACCTCGAACTCACTGCCGACAACGCCGAAGACATCGCAGAAATTGTCATGGAGGCCGATGGCAACGCCCTCGATGTCGATAGCGCAACCATGCGACGTATTCGTGAGTTCACCGATCAGGTCGATGAAATCACCGCTGTGGCGGTTCGGTCGGTTGTCGAACGCGACTACGATCTTACGATCAAATGCCGGTATCTCTTCCATGAGATTTCCAACCGCGAACAGGAGATTCTCGACGACTTACCGGAGCTTTCGAATACGGACCTATTGCAGGTTCGTGAAGTGCTCGTAAGTCTCCAACAGACTGCACAGTATGCAATGCGAAATGCAGAAATTGCGGCCAATTTGGCGCTCAATACCGAATCAGAACACGTTGATATTCAGTAAGGAGCGGTCACGGCGTGATAGTGTGTCGTAGTCGAGTTGGTTACACTCGGTCGCGGGCGGTCGGCTCACGGTCGGTCACGGTCGCCACCGGCAGTCCGCCCATCGTCGCCACCGTCGTCAGTGCTGTCATCGGACTGCTCGCCTGTTTGTTGGTCATATCCGGACCGATCAGTAGCCGGAGAATTGGTTTCGTTGTCGACACTGGTAATTCCTGGTCGCTGGCTGTTCGGTCCACGATCAGCTGGCCGGCCGGCAATCTCACGGGCCGTCTCAGCGATCTCGCCGCTTCGAAGCTCGCTCGCATTCGATCGGACCCGGTCAATCGCTCCGCGGTCGACCCCACTGCGTTCGAGAGCGGCCGCCGAGACTCCTTCAGCAGCACGGTCGGTCTGTCCCATCGACCGTTCGAGCTGGGCGAGCTCTGCACTCAGCTGTGCGGTTCGGGCTTGATACTGTCCCTGTGAGATCTCACCGCGGTCGCGAGCGTCAGCGAGCGCCGCTTTTCGCTCTTCGAGTTCAGCAAAGCGGTCGTCAGCCCGATTGAGCTGTTCGCCGATTCGTTGTGCTCGTTCGTCATCATCGGCCCCACGCTGGAGCTGTCGGTCGAACCGTTGGCTTTCGAAATTACCAGTGACAGCCGCTTGCTGGACACCGACTGCGCCGGCGAACTGCTCGCCGCTTTCGAAGTCAGTCGCTGTCGTCGACTCGGTGTCAGCAACTGGCTCTCCGAGGGCGATACCGACCGTCCCGAAGCCGATCAGCAAGAGCCCAGCGGCAACCAGGATGACACCACAGATTCCGGCCTGTTTCATAGCTCTCAGAGCACAGCCAGCCACATATAAACGGCCGATGCTTCCGTCGGATTAACCCGGATTAGCCCCAGTTTTGACGGACTTGCGGGGGTGTGGTACGATGTTTTCAGTCGACGGTGTCGAATGAACTAAGTAATCACCGTCGGTGCCTGCAGGTATGGACGCGCACGCAGGGCAGACTGACAAAGCGATTGGGGTGGCACTAGCACTGGGCATTGTTGCGATACTCGGTTCGGCAATCATGTTTGCCGGTGACACACAGCTGTTTCGGGCATGGGGCTTTGCCGCCGCACTACTCGCCGCCGGGCTCACCGTCATGTCGATTCAGCTTTACGGTAACTGACGACCGAATTGACTGGCCAAGCGCATGGCCGTACGATACGGATACGTAGACGATAGTGGTTGTTTGTATGCCGGTTAGTGTCGAAATACGGATCGCTACTGGAAACGGACGTAATTGTTAAGCCTTTCACAGCCCTATCTGCTAGCAATGAGCGAGTACACCGAGGAAGAACAACGGATTGTCGCCTATCTCCGCGACAGCGTCTCGCGCGGTGAGCGATACTTCCGGGCGAAAACAATCGCCGATGCGATTGGCCTTTCCTCGAAACAGGTCGGTGTCCGACTGCCGCAACTCGCAGAAAAGTCCGACGATGTCCAGATCGAAAAGTGGAGTCGCGCACGCTCGACGACCTGGCGTGTCACACCGAGCTAACAGGATTTTACGCCGAGCGGTTCCACGCCCTTTTTTATCTCTCCGGTCGTCCATTGGGTAATGACAGTCCGTGTCTCACGGACCTTCGAGTTCGATGTCGCAGGCGAACAAATCTGGGACTTCATTGCCGACCCAGAAAAACGCGCCGGCGCGATCAGTGTGGTAGACGAGTTTGACCTTCACGACGACGGCCGGGCCACGTGGCATGTCACACTCCCAATCCCACTGATTAGCTCGACGGTTCGGGTCGAAACCGAAGATGTCCTGCGAGAACCACCAACCCGTGTCAAGTTCATGGGACGTTCGAAAGCGCTTCGCGTAACCGGCGAACATACAATTGCCGAAACCGAAACCGGCTGTACGCTCACGAACGAGTTCGTCGTCGACGGCCGGCTACCGGGCGTCGAGCGATTTTTCAAGCGAAATCTCGATACAGAACTCGACAACCTCGAGGCGGCTCTGCGTGCAGATATCAAGGCAAATTCGTAGCCAACTCGTATGGACACAAACCTGTAGCTGATTCGTATGGAACTAACACTCGCCCAGCTCGAAATCGAGGCCGGCACCGTCGAAGCAAACCTCTCGCGAGCCGAAACGGCGGTCGAAAACGCCGCGGCCGACGGAGCCGATCTGGTTGCCCTTCCCGAACAGTTCGTTGTCGGCTTTTTTGCGTTCGATGCCTACGAACGCCATGCGTGTGGGCTCGACGGGCAGCTTTTCGGGCGGTTTTCGGATCTCGCCGCCGACAACGACGTTGGACTCGTTGCCGGCAGCACCGTCGAGGATCTTTCAGCCAGCGCCGCGGCCGGCTATCGGGTTCCAGCCGAGAGCGGCTATGCGAATACAGCCGTATTTTTTGACCGACAGGGTCGCCAACGCGGTGTCTACCGCAAACAGCATCTTTTTGGCTATGAGTCGGCCGAGAGCCGGCTGTTGGTCCCCGGAGAGTCACTCAACGTCGTCGATTTCGAAGGGCTCAGTATCGGCATAACGACCTGTTATGATCTCCGGTTCCCCGAACTATATCGGCAGCTCGTCGATGAGGGGGCCGAACTCGTTGTCGTCCCGAGTGCGTGGCCCTATCCGCGCGTCGAACACTGGAAGACGCTCGGCCGCGCACGGGCCATCGAAAACCTCTGTTATGTAGCCACCGTCAACGGCGCAGGGTCGTTTCCGGAGGCTGAGACGACGCTCTGTGGCCGCTCGACCGTCTACGATCCGTGGGGAACGACCTGTGTGAGTGCGGATGAGCCCCCGACAACCGTTTCGGCGACAGTCGACCCCGAACACGTCCGTTCCGTTCGGTCGTCATTTCCGGCGCTTGCTGACCGTCGAACCGAAAGGTAGCGCGTGGACGGAGCATTTATCAGTCCTAGCGACTAAGCAAGGGTGCCGACGCATGGACGCTTTTCTCGTCACCGTCGGCAGACACCGCCACGCCCATCCCGGATCGCCACTATCCGATCGGAGCTAACGAGCGGCGAGAGGAGGTTTCGGGGGCCACCTCGGCTCGCCGGTTCGTTTCGATACTGTTCACCCTTGAGCGCGTCCGCTCTCAATTGCAACTGTACTAGTAGACTACAGCCGTAGTGAGCGAAGCCTATACTGGCTGTGTCGAGCGTGGATGTCGAGTAGTGTCGTCCAACACAGCCGTTGCACACACCGTCAGCAACGACCGAGATACCGGGATGTTTTGTCCAAATGTGCACTGCGACCTGACTGAAAGCACGTATTTTACATAGAGCACATTTTTTCGCAGACTGATTTCGACATAGCACAGAAATTTTGTAAAGACCGAACGATATATATCTGTATAGCCTAAAAGAACATCTAATGTCAAGAAATGAGGTGGCGTTTCAGAACCTACGCTGATGGGGATGCGAGCCTTGACTCGTCGCAACGAGATGGCTCAAACCAGCCTGTCATACCCGAACTGTCTCACCGGCTACCCGTCCGTTCGCTGCACTTGGTCACGGTTCCCGCACATGACGGACAGTTTACTGGATACGGCATGACGGCCTCTCCCCCGCTTTCTCGACCACCCCACTCCTCATGTCCTTCGTATCCGGGCATACTGCGGCCCTCCTCCACACGGCTACTGTTCTTACGCTGACGCTATCGGTACACTGAGCGAATCGTCTCTCACCCGGTCGGGTTGATCCTGCCGCTCGGCGTGTTCCTACCGACGAATCTCGAATCCAGTGAGTCCTTCAGGTGGCTCCACTGTGATTTCAACCGCCGAGACATCGGCCTGTGGGCTCCCGGTTTCACACCACTCACACATCGTTTCGACGGCGTCGGTAGCTCCCTCGAAGACGGCTTCAACACGGCCGTCGTTGAGATTGCGTACCCAGCCATCGACGTTGTGTTTGCGGGCCGCATCTCGTGTGCTCGCGCGATAAAACACCCCTTGGACGCGACCACTAACGAAGACATGTGCGCGGACGCGGTCTTTTTTATCGTCTACAGGAGTTTCAGTCGGCTGTTCAGTCATGGCCGGCGTTTGTGTCGCCTCGTAAATAAACGCTCAGCACAGTACCGCAATACCAGCGAATAAATCGGACGAGCTCTGTCGCAATCCTTCGAGAGTACTGTCTCTCCCAGCCGACCGGGTCAACCAGGCGAACATTGGTGGTTTTAGCACGGAGTCGGGTCGAATTTGGGGAAGTGGTTATGCTGAGCGGTCGGCAAAGTGGAATATCATGAGCCTCTGGTTCGATGTTGTTCGGGTGGCTGCGGGTCTCAACGTAGTCCTGTTGGGGGTGCTTCTGACTATTTGGGGGCTCAATTATTTCGAATTCTACTCGAAATACACTCTCGGCCTCTCGCTTTTCGCTGTCTTCTTGCTCCTATAAAACGCGCTATCGCTGTATATCTTCATCGTCGATCCAACGCTCTCGACGTGGTTTGCCTCAGAAGTACCGAATATGGTCTGGCGGGCAATGATGATCCTGCACCTGCTGCAGACTATCGGTATTGCATTCCTCCTTTGGGTCTCTTGGGATTGATCTGGTTTCTCTGGATTCCTCGACACTGTGTGTATTTTGTTCGCTTTTATACGTATCATAGTGGCTACTACGGAAGCAGCAGTTACACCGTTCTTATGTTATCGCAAAAATACCAAACAAGGGCGGCTTTTGGAACGAAATTGGGTGGCAGTCCGGTCGGAGTTCGGCAAATGTTCAACTACTCTATTGCAAACTATTCTGATGGAGAAATAGCATGCAAGAAAGAATGTCCGACCGGCTCGACCGGCGCACAATTTTGAAAGCGAGCGGAGTATCTGCGATCGTCGCACTAGCAGGCTGTATCGGCGACGATGCGGAGGGCGCGGACGAGCAAATGGATGACGAGACGGTCGAAATGGACGACATGGACGATGCGGAGGTGGAGTTCGCCATCGACACTGTCAGCACTGGTGATCCGTTTGCCGACGCAAAGACCGCCGCCGACCATGTCGAGGGATCAGCCGGAGTACTGGCCGGCGGGTTCACCGCCGCACTCGATCTCGAAGGTGATTCCGACAGCGAAGCCGCCGAGTTACGTGCCGCCCTCAGCGGGTTGCTACAGGAACACGTCTACCTCGCCGGCTACGCGGTCGACGCCGCCTACAGCTTTGGGCCCGACAGCGCGGAGTTCGAACTCGCCGCCGAGGCGCTAGACACCAACTCCGTCGAGCTCGCCGACGTCATCGGTGAAGCCGGCGATGACGACGATCGTGAGGCGTTTTTGAGCCTGTGGCGTGACCACATCGGGTTCTTTATCGACTACGCGCTCGCAGCCGCCGCCGATGACGACGACGGTCGCCAGGACGCCCTTGATGACCTCGACGGCTACACCGACGCAGCCGGTGGGTTCTTCGAGGAGATCTCTGATGGCGAACTACCTGCGGAGGCTGTCACCGACAGTCTCGATGGCCACATCGACACGCTGGCGGCCGCGATCGACGCCTTTGCGGCCGGCGACCCCAACGCGTTCGACGACCTGAAGGCCGCCGCAGACCACGTTGTGGGGGGCGGTACTGTGTTGGCCGGCGGGTTTGCCGCCGCGCTGGAACTCGAGGGCGACACCGAGTCGGAGGCATCGGCGCTCCGCACGACGCTCGCTGCCGGACTGCAAGAGCACGTCTACCTGGCGGGCATCACGGTTAAGAACGCCTACGCTGCGGGCCTCGATAGCGGTGAATTTGAGGCGGCGGTGGGTACGTTGGACACTAACTCCGTACAGCTTGCCGACGGCATCGGTGAGCTAGCTGGCGAGGACAACCGCGATGCCTTCCTGAGCCTGTGGCGCGACCACATCGACTTTTTCGTCGACTACGCTGTCGCCACCGCCGGCGACGACGAGCAAGGCCAGGCCGACGCGATTGATGATCTCGCCGGCTACACCGACAGTGCCGGTGGGTTCTTCGAGGAGATCTCCGCTGGAGAGCTCCCTGCTGACGCGATCGCCGACAGCCTGCGTGACCACATCGTGACCCTCGGCGGTGCCATCGACTCCCTAGACGCGGCCATCAACTAACGCTGGTCGCCTGACCCGTATTTTCCGCCATAGTAAACTTTCTCGGGAGCGAAGAAATCAACAATCTCCGACCGTCACGACGCGAATTTCTCTCACCCCCGGTGGGAGCGGGTTCCCTGTCACCCGCCTGAGTAACAGCTGCTTGTTGTATATTGGTACAGCCGTCCACAGACGAGACTCGTACGGTGTATTCAACGCAGTGTTTCGCGAGCGTGAAACAGTTCGAGAGATCCATCGAACGGACACCGCAGATGGGACCATGGACGCTAAGTCAGCCCGCGTGTGACATTTGCTATGGGTATGTTTGGAACCGCCGGCATTCGCGGCCCTGTCGCCGACCGCCTCACGCCGGCGTTGGCGCTTGCCGTCGGACAGGCTGTTGGCCGGCTCGCCGTCGAGGCTGAGAGCGTATCGAATGACGCCGAATCGAATGACGTAGCATCGAACCACATAGCATCCCCACCGGAGATCGTCGTCGGTCGCGACGGGCGTCTCACGGGTCCAGCACTTGTCTCGGCCGTTGAAGCCGGGGTGAGTGCGGCCGGTGGGAGTGCCGTCCGGAGTGGCGTCGTCCCGACGCCGACGCTGGCGTTCGCTTCACGAGGTCGCTATGGGATCATGCTGACAGCCTCACACAACCCACCGGCCGACAACGGAATCAAGCTCTTCGTCGATGGCCGTGAATTCGATAGCGAGCGCGAACAGCAAATCGAGCGTGCCCTTGAGACAACCTTCGAAGCGAATCGCTCACCGGCGACCGCACCGTGGGAGCAGTGGCAGACACCCCGCAAGGTCGACCCAATCGGCGACTACCGTTCGGCCGTCATCGACTACGCCCAACAGATCCTCACGGAGGATGCCAGCACCAAATCCACGAGCCTCTGTGTCGGCCTCCGGGTTGCGGTCGACTGCGGTAATGGGATGGCCGCGCGGGCGACCCCCCAGGTACTTCGCGAACTCGGCGCACACGTGGTGACGCTTAATGGAAATATTGACGGTCACTTTCCGGGCCGTCCAAGCAAACCAACGCCCGAAACCATCGGCGACCTTCGGCGGTTTGTTGCCGCTGGCGACTTCGATGTTGGAATTGCCCACGACGGCGACGCCGACCGGATCGTCCTTCTCGACAGTGACGGCGATGTCGTCCACGAGGATACAGTCCTCGCCATCTTAGCAGGCTACTATACACGAGCCAGCCAGCGCGAATCCAACAGTCCACTTTCGACAGCAACTGCTGAACCGGTCGTCGTGACGACGCCGAATGCCTCCGGGCGGATTGATGAGCAGGTGCGGGCGGCCGGCGGCCGTGTTGAGCGCGTGCAACTCGGTGGCCTACACGAGGGTATCGCGGCTGTCGAAGACGCCGACGGCGATGGCGACGTGGTGTTTGCAGCCGAGCCGTGGAAACACATTCATCCGGCCTTCGGCGGCTGGACGGACGGAATCCTCAGTGCTGCGGTATGTTGTCAGCTCATCAGCCAAACAAGCCTGCGGGCGCTTCGTGAGCCGATTACTGAACGGCCGTATCGCAAAGTGAGTATTGACTGTCCAGACGCGGCTAAGTCGGCGGCAATGACACGGGTGGAAACGTCGCTCCCGGCTGCCTTCCCCGCCGGCACAGTAACGCGCGAACACGGCATTAGACTCGATTTCGACGACGGATCGTGGTTCCTCATCCGACCCTCCGGGACGGAGCCGTATCTCCGGCTCTACGCCGAAAGCGACACAGTCGATGAGCTGGTTTCGACCGCCACCGGGTGTATTGAAACCGCTGTCGACACGGCACAGTCGGATCAGAAATAACGCTACCAGCGCGATTGTTTACCGCAAAAAACGCGGTATTCACTGAGACGATTTAATGCCGATCAGACCGCGGCAGCAGCGTCGATGACCGCATCGTAATCGGGTTCGTCTGTCGGCTCGTCGGCAACCCAGTGGTAGGTGATCTCGCCGTCAGCGTCGAGGACGAAGACGGCCCGGTTGGCGATTCCATAGAGGCCGAGCGCAGCAATATCCATCTCCAAGCCGTAGGCTCGAATCGCCTCGCCGCTCATGTCGCTGACGAGATCAAACGAGAGGTCGTACTCGTCGCTGAACGCGCCCAGCGAGAACGCCGAGTCAGCACTGATTCCGAAGAGAGTTGCGCCGGCCTCGTCGAACTGCTCACGGTGGTCTTCGAGTGCGACCATTTCGTTTGAGCATGGTGGGGTAAACGCCCCCGGGAAGAACGCGAGGACGACCGCACCATCGCCGAGCTGTGCTGAAAGCTCGAACGACTCGTGATCGCTTGTGCCAACCGTTGCAGAAATGTCTGGGGCGGTGTCTCCGTTTGAAACCATTAGCAACCGGACAAAGGTGCTGTATGCCAATAAATGCGAGCACATCACTGCCGGCGACATACTCACGAAGTGGTTTGTACACAGACTCCCTACAAACCGTATGCATACGCAGGACGGTGGTCATATCGCGAGCGCAGTTGTCGCACTCGCACAGCGTGACTACCAGACAGCCGGCAATCACTACAGCCGTGCAGCATGGTCAGTACTAACCGAGCCACGCGCCGGGCAGGATCCGTTCGCACCTGACGAACGGGGCTACGTCGGTGTGAGTCTCCAGTATCTACTGACCAGCGCGATCTGCTACCGTGTTGCCGGGCGGTCGGCGCGGGCAACCCACCGCGGGGTTGAAGCGGTTGCAATCGCCAGCGACCTCACAAACGCCCTCAAGGAGCCAGCTCAACAGGCCTGTCTCGAAGAGCTGCGTGCAGACTGTCGGGTCGCCGGTGGGCTCGATGGGGCCGCCTCGGCGTACGACACCGCAGCTGACGCCTACCGTGCTGCAGGCGATGGAATCGAGAATCCTCACCGGTGGGCGACATCGCCGTTGTTTGAGGCGGCCGCAACGCCGATCAAACAGGTCGCCCGCAGTCTCGCAAACGGTGAAATCGCGATCAAATGGGAGGATCTCCACGGCGCAGATCCCTCGGCATGTGGCGACTTTCTGGCCCACCGAGCGACCTACAAACGACAGCGGTTTTCGGGGCTCGTCGAACGGGTTGTCGATGAGGGCTTTCTTGCCGCCCCGCGTGGGACGACCGAGTACGCGACCGACCACCACCGGTGTCCACACTGTGGGTCGACAGACGTCAACTGGGTTGCCGAAAGCGTTCTCTGTCTGCGCTGTTCCCGGCCGACCGAACCCGTGTAGCGACGGTTTGGGTGCCACTACTGAGACGCACAGTCCGCGAAGACGAACTCGCTACTGCTTCCGAGTGGGTCGGTTGCGGTTGTCGTCCGCACGTTCTCAAAGCCCGCCTCACGGAGCTGTTGGAGCGTCGCACTGCGACCCGGTGCAGAAAAGAACATCTCACCGCCCATCCATCCCCGTCGGATCGTCTCGAACCGGCCACCCGGAAGCGTCATCAGGAGTGTTCCACCCGGTTTCAACACACGAGCAAACTCGCGGTAGACCGCCGGCTGCTGGGTCCGTGGAACGTGAAAGACAGCGTGGTAGGCCGTGATGGCGTCGATAGCCGCCTCACCGACCGGGAGCGCACACATATCAGCTTGCACAAGCCGTGACTGTTGGACGGTCGCTGCGGCAAGCGAGAGTCCGCGACGGGAAAAGTCAAGACCGACGCTGTCGGCTGGGAGGTTCGCAAGCGTCCGTGCGCCATCACCACACCCGATGTCGAGGACGACCGGTTCCGGCGGGCAGCGATCGAGGAGTTCCGAGATAAGATTCGCGTCCGAGCCGTTGGGGTTTCGCCGGCTGGCGTACGTTTCGGCGACCGTATCCCACGCCCGTCGACGCTCGTTTCGATCCATATGAACGAAACGGGTGCAGTGACTATGAGTGCTGGGCCGTCAGTTTTGTTGGCTCTCGTAATCTGTTGTCTTCTTGACAACGAAAACCGAGATAAAGAGTTTTCGCCCCGGAGCGTACAGTTCACATAATGACCAGCTATGAGTACGATGTTGCCGTCGTCGGTGCGGGAACGTCGGGCTGTTATGCGGCGGCGACGATCGCCAACGCAGGCCTTGACGCCGTCATCATCGAGCGGAAAGACGAGGAGGAAGCCGGCCACATCGCCTGTGGCGACGCGCTGAAAGGGGCGAACGACTTCCCGAGTGCGATTCCGAAATCCAAAATCGAACCCGCCTTTACCAACACGGCTGTCGACCACGGCCGCTTCGAGATTCCAAGTCACGATACCGTCCTCGAAATCCCGGTTCCCGGCGAGCTCGCCGTTATCGACCGCTGGGAGTACGGCCGACTCCTCATCGAAGGCGCAGCCGAAGCCGGTGTCGACCTCCACTACGATACGGTCGTCCAGGATGTCACGCAGGCCGACGACGGCCAAGTGACAGGCGTTGTCGGTAAACACAAAGGCGAAGCAGTCACCTACGACGCCGAAATCGTTATTGACGGCGGCGGGTCGCTCTCGTTGTTGCAGGACAAAGTCGACTTCGAGGGGACGACCTTCGATACTAACGTCCGGTACTCGCAGTTCTGTTCGGCCTACCGCGAGATCGTCGAAGTCGAAGAGGAGGTCGACTGGGACGACGCACTCGTCTTTAAGCCGACCAAGCGGGCAGCGGGGTATCTCTGGTACTTCCCACGCACTTCGACGACGATCAACGCTGGCCTCGGCTTCCAGATGAACGAGGAGCCGATGCAGATGATCGACGACCTCAAAGACGACCTCCGAGACCGCCCGGAGTTCGAAAACGCCGAGGTCACCGACAAACTCGGAGCCGCCCTCCCAACGCGCCGCGTGTACGACTCGGCGGTCGCCCCTGGCTACATGGCCGTCGGCGACGCCGCCGCCCACGTCAACCCAACGACGGGCGGGGGCATTGCGGGAGCCGCATACGCTGGGCAGTACGCAGCCGAGCAGGCGGTCGAAGCCATAGCGGCCGGCGATGTCAGCGAGGCCGCACTCTGGCACTACAACGAACGCGTCATGGAGCACTTCGGTGCACGTTACGCCGGCCTCGATGTCTACAACATCCTCTCGACAGCGGTGGATGTCGACGACCTCATGGGGCTGCTCGCCGCACTGCCGGGCGAAAAGCTGGCCGAAGCTCTCTACGACGGCAAAACCTCGATGGGGCCACTGCTCGTCGCCCGGACAGCTATCGACAGCTTCGGCTACTGGCGACAGATCGTCAATTTCTACAAAACGAAACAGCTCGCAGAAGAGCTCATCGAACACTACGAGCGGTATCCCTCGACTCCAGGCGCACTCACCACGTGGCAAGCCCAGCGCGACGAACTGATGGAGCGGATCTACGAGACGACCGGCGCAGAGCCGAAGTATTGAGACGCGATACTGAAATCTGATACTGAAATCTGATAGCAGAATGCGAGACAGAGACGGGGTATCGACTTAGACTTGAACCGGTTCGTTTTTTGACTGACTCAACAGCGACGAAAGCGTCCGGTTGACCGTCGAGGGCTGGGGAACGCTTTTGAATTCGATGTTCATCATGTCGGTCCCGGCCGTGTAGGCGACGACATCACCGTAATCGAGCAGCCGCTCGATCATCGACTGGTTGAGCGTCGTGTTCTGGATCCGCGAAAGCCGAATCTGGGCGATGTCCAGCGAAATGAAGCCGCGTTTGATATAGACCTCACGTGTCGTAATGACATACTGGACGCGATACCACCGGAGAAACACAACCGCGAAAATGCCGATACCAGCGAGTATCGGGAGCACTCGCAGGCTCGCTGGAATACCGGTTTGAAGTACAGAATCGAGCGCCGAGATGGCAACTGCGCCACCGAAACCAACAACAAAGGCCACCAGTAGTTGTGGGGCAACGGTGAGTAGCGATGGCCGGCCGGTCCACTCGATTTCGTCACCATCTGCAAGCGTCAGCCAGTCAGCGTCTTCGAGCCGGGTGGAGGAACTCATCTACTCGTGACCTTCGGGTTGAATGGTATTCGGTCTTTGTACCGGTCGGATTCCTAACTGGTTTGCGTTCTGGTATTCGGAGCCCGTCACGGCCGGGGGTTGGCCGTCGCAATCTCACAGATCGCCGCCGAAAGCACGTCGATAGCGACGGCGATGTCAGCTTCGTCGACGTCAAACGTTCCGGTATGATGGCCGCCGGGGTGGTCGGTTCCGACACCGACATAGGCGGCCAGTCCACCCTGATTTTGGACCCGTCGCATGAGATACGTCGCATCCTCGCTTCCGCCGAGCGTATCGCGGTCGAGAACGGTTTCAACCCCGGCCGTTCGTCGGGCAACGTCGCCAACGAGACCAACAAGCGCCGCATCGCTGGTTGCACTCGGCGCGTCTCCGAGCGTCTCAATGTCGACAGCACAGTTGTGCATCGTCGCTGCCGATTCGAGAATTCGCTCGGCGTGTGTCCACATATACTCCATTAGTTCGGTCGTCTCACCGCGAACCTCACCCTCAATAAAGGCCTCCTCGGGAATGATGTTGCTTGCGGTGCCGCCACCGATCCGGCCGGCATTGACGCGGGTTGCGCCGTCGGCATGGCGAGGGATTCCGTGGAGATTCTGGATCGCGGCTGCAATTGCTTGGACGGCGTTGTCACCGGCTTCCGGCCGCCCGCCGGCGTGTGCAGGCGTCCCCGACACTGTGGCATGGAACTGTCGAACAGCCAGAAAGCCGTCAATCCCGGCGACTACCTCTCCTGAAGGGTGATCGAGACCGATATGGACGGCCAAGAGGTGATCGACATCGTCGAGTAGACCCGACTCAGCGATCGGCTTGCCGCCCGAAATCGTCTCCTCTGCGGGCTGTATGATGAGTTTGAACGTGCCACTGAAATCGCTCTCGAGAACCGCGTCGAGCACGCCAATTCCGATCGTTCCGTGGGCGTCGTGGCCGCAGGCGTGCATATAGCCCTCGTGTTCCGAGCGAAAGCCTTCGGCAGTGGGAACGTGATCTACGTCGTCAGCTTCGAGAATGGGAAGGCCGTCGATATCCACACGGAGTGCGACTGTCGGCCCCGTTCCACGTTCGACGACGGCGATGGCTCCGGTAAATCCCTCGCCGATCCGGTCGAGAATGTCCGTTCGTGCGCCGGCGTTCTCGGCTCGCGTTCGCCACTCGGCGAGCATTGCCTCCGAAGGAACATTGTGCCGGTCGGTGGCATGGATTTCGGAGCCATACAGCAACTGGTCGATATCGCGGGCTTCGAGTTCCTCGATGATCCGGGCGGTCGTATAAAACTCACACCAGCCGGGTTCGGGATGTCTGTGTAGTTCGCGGCGAAGTTTGCGGTACGGTTCGGCAAGGGAGTGGTCACCGGCCATACTGCTTCGAAGAGGGCTGAGAAAATAAAGTTCGGAGTCGCCCAGTCGGTGCGAGCAGGTTCGTTATTTTTGTCGGTGCCCAAGCGGTTTGTGCTGTTCGACCTCGATTTCGACATGGATCGAGTCGGGAAAGTCCATGTGACCAATCTCGCGGGCGATGTGGTCGGCACCATGAATATCGATTCGTTGTTTGTAGACCGTATAATTCCAGTTTGGAAAGGTATTGCCAGGCTGGAGGGTTCGGTACTGTGGGACGCTGTGCTGTTCGGCTGGGGAGGCATGTGGCCCTTTACACTGTGCGCCCTTGCGCTCGACGAGCTGTTTGAGCGAAGAAACCGTCTCTTCGAGGACCGCCCGGTCGCCCGACTGAAAGGTGAGTTTCGTAACGAAGGTCATCTCTATAGCGGGTGATGTGGCCGGGAGCACTAAAAACACATCTACCGTCGGCCGGGTCGCTGTGTGTGAGCGAACGTCACGAAAATGGCGAATTACTCACAGAAACGAACTGGTAGATCCTCCGATACCCTCTTAACATGGGCTCGCATACCCGTTGATAATGACGGTAGAGGCAACCAGTGCTGGGGCGATCCTCTTCCGCGACACCCGCGGCCGACGGGAGTATTTGCTCCTCAAAAGCCGTCCGGGGGACTGGGAGTTCCCCAAGGGCGGGGTCGAAAGGAATGAGGAGCTCCAGCAGACTGCAATACGGGAGGTGACAGAGGAGGCCGGTATCGAAGAGTTTCGACTCATCAACGGCTTCCGCGAGGATTACGATTACGTCTTTCAGGCCAACGGGAAGACGATCCACAAAACAGTACACCTGTTTATCGCCCATTCGTTCGAGGCGAGCGCAGAACTATCAAAGGAACACCGAGACCTCCAGTGGCGTGATTACGAGCAAGCGCTCAACACGATTACACAGGACGGCCCGCGGGAAATCCTCGAAAAGGCACACGACTTTCTCGACCAGCGACTCGAAGAAGAGGGCGACTACATTTAGTCAGCCCTTCGGGCACCGCCCGATGACGGTTCGATTCTCGTGATGTTCGATTCGGAATTCGTTTACGAACTCTGTGTCTGTCGGTGGGCCGAACTCGCGTGGCCGCCGGAGTCCGCATCCACGCCCACAGCCAACGGTGCTCGAACTGATCGGCCCTACATCGTCGCCAGACAGCTTGGAACCCGGAACCGACGCTGGGATACGATCATCATCGAAGCTGACGCCGGGGCACTGGCCGACCGCGCCGCCTTTGGCGACCGCGAGCTCGACAGCGACCTCCTTCATATTGTTCAGCACGCCCCCGCCGACTGGGCGTGGTATCGCGAGGCACTTCCCGAACCCGACTATCCGTGGCGGTACGTCAGAGAGGCGATTCATCGCGCGGCCGACCGCGGCGTCCTCGAAAACCGAAAAAACGGAAACCGGATCGAGATCAAACGAATCGCACCCTATCCCGACTGGTTCGAACGGCTGATCGTGATTGAAAACAAGCCCGATCTCGATGCGAGTGCGGCCAGACAGCTCAGCAGCCAACTCGAACACGACGTCGACACGGGCCTTGCCGATGAGGTATGGGTGGCGACCGGCCGGACCGACAGCCGTGTTGAGCCCGCGTTGCTCGAAGCGCTGCCCGTCGAGGCCGGCATTCTACTAACCGATTTCGCTGATGGCGTCGACGCCGATAGCATCAGTGTTGAGTGGTATCCAACGGCGCTGCAGCCAACCCACGCCGAAGGCTACCGCACATCACGACGGCTCGAACTGGCCGAACGGGCCTATGGCCGCGGCTGGCGAACCTATCACGAGACAATGCGGCCGGACTGTCGGTACTTCCAGCTGCGGCGGCACGGACGCGGGCTGTTGCCATGGTGTGCGGCCAAATCGCGTCATCAGTCGGCGGCAACCTGTGGAAGTTCGTGTGCGGATTTCGAACCAGAGCCGCCGGCATGGCGGATGAAAGCCTGGCCACTAGCAGGTGGGCCAGGTGCTGGAATCAAGCGACTGCTTGCGGATCGGAGACAACGCGAAAATCGGTGATTTCCTCGCACAGATAGCGATGCTTTCAGCCGTCGGTCGTCGAAACATCGATCGCATCGCGTTCGACGCTGAGACGGAATGTCGGCACCGTTCGGTAGATCACTTCGACGACATTCTTTCGTTTGAGACTCTGGAGTGCCCGACGCACGTCGCCAGCGTCGGGATCAACATCGTACTGCTCTCGGAGCTTCGTCAGGACGCTAACAACGCTCTCGGATCGCTCCTCGGGGCCGGCAACAACCGAGAACACCTGTGATTCAAGCGTCGAAACGCGGATTTCACTCGGTGGGGCGTCGCTTCCCTGACCCTCGGTCGGTGGCTCGACACCCGGTTCGACACCCGTTAGCTCGACGGCTTCGGCGGTTGTCCGAATGAGGCTGTTGTCATCGCGAAAATAGTAGTCTTTGAGATGATTTTCGAGATACCGGTGAACCTCGCTGCCGCTGTCGAGCCCCCAGCGGTTCTGAAGCTCTTTGTTTTTCGTTGGCTGAAGTTCGACAACGTCTCCAAGCCGGTCGGTTTCCTCGTCGGTGAGGCTCATACTGACCGATTACCACCCATCACATATCGGGGTTGCGGCTTTCGGTCGCCGCACCGTGCACGCTGTTGTGGAATTGTTTGGACAGAAGAGGCTAAGTGGATCCGAACCGAACATCTGTCATGGAAAAACGTGTTAAACTTGCGCGGGTGAAACCAGTGCTCGAACAACTTGAGTATCCCGTCGACCGGACAGCCGCTGCAACCGCCTTTGATGAGACAACGCTGATGATGGCTGACGGCGAGACGAATCTCGGGTCGTTGATTGCAAAAGCCAATCGCGAGCGGTTCAGATCAGCTGACGACCTCAACACGGAGCTCAACAACGTCATGCCGATCGAGGCTCTCGGTGAGCCCGGGCAGTCCGACGGCGACGCCTAAGTGTTGGTACCGCACGCGGTGTGGATAATAAAATAGTCGAACCCCGTTATTTAAGTACGACAGTCCACTTTCCTCTCGCTAATGGAGTTCTGTGACGATTGCGGTTCAATGATGAAGACGCAGGGCGATGAGTGGGTCTGTGGCTCGTGTGGCTTTTCGAAGTCACGCAACGAGACCAAAGAAGCGGCAATGACAACGACACACGGCCAAGAGGAAACCGAAATCGTCGACGTCAGCGACGCCCAAGACAACGGGTTGCCGACGACCAACGCCCGCTGTCCATCGTGTGAAAACGACCGTGCCTACTGGTATATGCAGCAGATCCGGTCGGCCGACGAGAGCGAAACGCGGTTTTTCATCTGTACCGAGTGCGAACACAAATGGCGCGAGGACGACCACTAGATGGAGATTCCGCCGCCAGCGGTACCGACCGAGCGGTTGGCCGACTGGCGGCAGACTGACGCGACCATCGAACGGGCGTTTTCGACACCGGTTGTGACTGTCGAGACGCACACACGTGTTTTCGAGGAGACAACCCAGCGCGACCGAATTCGAGCCGAGACCGGTATCGACCAGCCGTGGCGGTTCTTTTTCGTAAGCCGGATTCGACTCGACCCACCCCGACAGCCCTCACTGTTGTTGACACCGCTGGTCAGGAGTGAAAGCGCACGTGATTTTGCCGACCGGCTTGCCGCGCGTGGCTTCTCACAGATCGACCGACACAATCGGACCGAGATGTCAGTCGGCCAGACGACTGGCCTCCGGTTCGATTATCGGGCGATCTACCGGCTGCACGCACCGGACGGAGACCGTCCAGAACAACACCTTTCGCTTCCGGTTGCCGCCTCGCTCGCGGTCTGGAACGACGGTCACGACTATCATGTCGCTGGGGGTGCGTATCCGAGCGACAAACCGGATAGCGCGCCAGAGCCCCTCTACACAGCGCTAACAGCAAGTGTTGATCCCGAGACCGCGCGTGCCGAACTGCTAGCATTAATTGACGGCTGTGGACCACCTCCTGGCCGAGAGAACGCCTAACAGCGCTATTCGAAATCGGCGGATTCGTTCGCGCTGGGGGCGCAGCCACCGCTGTTGGTATCGGTCAGAATCGAGAGTTCGCCGGCTCGGCTGACGATGACTAACAGCTCAAGACAGTCGCTGGCGGTTCGCTCAGTCAAGGATGCCTGCGTAAGGTGCTCGCCATCGAGCCGCGTTGTCAGCTGGAACTCCCCTGCGGTATCCGGCCAGTCACTATCGAGTGACACCCCCTCGCCCGCCGCAAGGTCGTGTGTCGACCAGTGCTCGATGTCATCACCACGCTGGATGATAATGTCAACCGTGTGCGCTGTACTATCGAGATTTTCGACCGAGACGGCACCGAGTATGGTGCCCTCGCGTGCAGTCTCATCGGCTTGCGCATCCGGATTTTCGCTGCCCGTACAGCCAGCAACGGCTCCAACGGTCGCGGCGCTAACTCCAGCTAACAGCCGCCGGCGGGTGAGTGGACGCATCAACTCAGCCTCACCAACGGAGTCAAATAACTGTTTGTCAGACGCCAATCCGTTTTCGGTGACCAATCGCTCAGTCTGAACGAGTGCGCAACCGGTTTCGGAGCGTTGAGACGAGTTGGCCGCCGACCGTCCGGGCAAGGCCGACTGGATCAGGGGCAAACGGCGCGATACCAAGGAGCGAGGCAATCCGACCCGCCGGCTCTTCGGGCGTCGAACGCGCAATCGGGACTCCTTGAACGCGAACGACAATTGGGAATTTCACCGCGATTGGGCCGTCATCAAAGACGGCATCGAGCGCCGGAATCTCCGTCGAATGGGCCGCCATCGCCCCCTGCGTCGTTTCATAGAGGGCGCGGAGCACACCGAGACTGTCGGCGTCGACAAACAGTGTCGAGTCAGCCGTGTGAATGTTGATCGTACCCTGTGCTGTCGACAGCGTGAGTGCAGCCTCAATCGTGAGGCGTTCTGGCCGCGGTGTCGTCGGATCTGTCTCGCTCACTCGTCGCGTTCGCTTGCACTGATTCGAAGTGTGCCGTCGATCTTCCACCGCGCGTGGTCGGCTTCCGAGCCGACCCGGTCGGGAACGTCGACCTGCATTTCTTCGAATTCATAGGTGATTTCGGCCCCACGTCCGGTAAGTCGCTCATAGAGACCAATTGCGAGTTCTGGCCATGTTTCGGTCTCTTCGATCTGATTGTCTGATTCGTCCGAGGACATACCTGTTAGTACGTATGCAAGCCGAATAAAACTGTCTCCTACAGAACTCAACAGCGGGCAAAGAGGAGATAGCCCGTATGGCCGACACCGGCTGTCGAGGGCCGTGTTCCGCGCTCGTCGAACTGCATCTCACGTTGGATTGTCTCGAAGGTCGTGATATCGTTGAGCCCAGCATCAGCGGCTACCTCGGCGGCCGCTCGTGTGTTTTCGACGAACGGTGCATAGACGACAACGTAGCCGCCTGGAACGACGAGGTCAGCGGCCGTGGCGACGACGTCGGGAGCATCGACCGTATCGAGCGTGAGAATGTCGAACGGCTCGCCGGCTGTGAGCTCATCGAACTGTTCGGTGATATCGCCGGTTCGAACGTCAACGTACTCCTCGACGCCAGCAACCCGCATATTTTCGCGGGCAACCTCGGCGAAGTCGGCCGACTGTTCGTAGGTCGTCACGTGAGCGTGAAGCCGGCCGAGATACGTCGAGAGAATTCCGGTTCCGGTGCCGGCATCGAGGATTCGGTCGCCGGCGGCTGCGCCGGTATGGCCGATAATCAGCCCGATATCTCGGGGCATCATCGGTGCCCCGGTCCGGTCGAGATGGTTGAAGAGATCGGGGCCTCGAAGCTCGCGAGCGACAAACTCCTCGCCAATGTGCGTCTCAAGGACGTCACCGGATTCGACATCTTCGGGAACCGTCAGCATACCCAGGTCAGTGTGTAGCTCTGCACCGGGTTCGCGGAGATACTCACGGTCGCCGTGAATAAGGAGAATCACTCGAGCCGGGAAATTGCCGCAGCGAGATCACCGTCTTCGGCTTCGAGTGCCTCACGGGCGTCGCCTGCAGAAACGCCAGCCTGCGAGGCAACGAGTGTGATATCGTCTTCAGGAATTGCCGGCGCTTCGACGGCCGGCTGATCGCCACTGCTGGTGCCGGCGTCCTGTGTTTCTGGCTCACCGACAATCTGATACGTTTGGGTACCTTGGGCATCCATTCGCGTCACTTCAGGGGCCGCAAAGACGAGTTGCTCGCCGTCAGTCGTGGTGATGGTGACCGTCTCGGCGTCAATCTCGGTGACGTCGATTCCCATCTGTTTCATCATCTGTTGCATCTTCCGTGGGTTCATACCGCCGCCTCCAAACATGTCTGTGACTTCTCGGGGTATGAGCAAAAGCGTGGCGAAGCCAGCCGACACGGCATGTGGTTGTCCGCAGTTCCACACTGACGAGGTTGCTGTAACCTAGTCCTGTTTACTCCAGAAACAGTTCAACTGTTATCCGGTATACGTTGGTCAAGAAACAGACAGGACCGGATTGAATATTCTAGTGTTCGTCAGTTAGATGCTGATGGACGCCAGATATTGAGAGTCACTCGTTCTGCAAAAAGTGTTACACTTCCGGGCAGTCAATCCCTGTGTGATTGCCATGAACGACTCACGACGCAGAGACGTACTCAAAGCAGCAGGTGGCCTCGCAGTTGTTGGAACAATCGCCGGCTGTGCGGACGAAGAAGAACCAGTCGACGGTGAGCCCGAGGACACCGAACAACAAGCAGATGAGCTGCAAGACGAAGAAGAAGACGAACAACAAGAAGACGAACTCGGGGCGTTTCGAGCAGTCCACGGCTCGCCAGATGCACCAAACGTCGACATTTATTTCGACGACGAGCCAGCAGTCGAGGACCTCGGCTTCCGAGAAGTCAGCCCGTATGTCGAGGTCGAGCCGAACACATATCAGGTGCAGGTGACCGCCGCGGGCGAACAGGAAACCGTTGTCTTCGAAGACGAAGTCGATGTTGAACCGGGAACAGCCAGCACCGCCGTCGCCTTTGGCGAGGCTGCAGGTGGTCCCGATGGATTCACCGTTGAAATCCTCGAAGACGATATCAGTGATCCTGGTGAGGATATGAGTCGAATCCGGCTGTTCCACGGCTCGCCGGATGCCGAGGATGTCGACATCGTCGTTGTAGAGGGTCCAGATGAGGAGCCAGCCGAAGCCGAAGAAGAGGCTCCCGAAGACGAGCCAGAAGACGAGGAACCACCGGCAGACGAGGAGGAGCCCGAACCAACCCAGCAGGAAGAAGACGAGCCACCGGAGGATGAACAAGAAGAGGACGCTCCCGAGGACGAACCGGAAGCCGAGGGGCCGGCAGATGAGGAACCACCAGCCGAGGATGAGCCCCTGTTCGAGGGCGTTGGCTTTGGCGACGAGGACACCGCAGAGGTTCCGTCCGGTGACTACACGCTTGGAGTCGTCCCGAGCGGAGAAGCACCTGCTGACGAAGAAGAAGAAGAGGAAGAAGAGGAACCACCAGCGGACGAAGCGCCTGACGAAGAGGCTCCTGAGGACGAAGAAGGAGAAGAAGAAGCGCCCGAAACAACCCAACAAGAAGACGAAGAACCGCCGGAAGGCGAAGGGCCAGCCGAAGAAGAAGAAGAAGAAGAAGAAGAAGAAGAAGAAGAAGAAGAAGAACCAGACGAAGAGCCGGTCGAAGAGTTCGAAATCTCGCCTGAAAGCGGAGGCGTCTACTCCGCATTCGCCGTTGGCTACCTCGACCCTGAAGCTGCCGACAGCGACGAAGAGTTCGAGGTTGTGACTGTCGAAGACGCGATGGAGGGCGAACGCTCCGAAGGCGGAACTGAAGACGGGCTGCTGGCGTTGCTGTAACAACCATACCGTTGTTGCAGATTTTTATTTCGGTGCGAACAGCTGTGTCGGGAGACTGAGCGTCACCGGACTGCTACCCAACGAGTTTTAACATACCGCGGCTCGTCTGTGCGGACAATGTTCGATGCCGAGGATCTCACTACGATCCGCAACGCCAAGGCCGAGTGGGAGTCCGAGACGCTGGGGCCGACGTTGGATCGCTTTGGCGAGCGTGCCGAGACGTTTCGCACCGATACCGGCGGCCAACACGTCAAGCGGCTCTACACGCCAGCGGACATTGATGCGCTCGACTACCGGGATGATATCGGCTTCCCTGGCGAGGAACCCTACACGCGAGGCGTCTATCCGACGATGCACCGCGGCCGGCTCTGGACGATGCGACAGTATGCAGGAATGGGGACCGCTCGCGAAACCAACGAGCGGTTCAATTATCTCATCGAGCAGGGTTCTTCAGGGCTGTCAATGGCGTTCGATCTCCCGACGCAGATGGGCTATGATTCGGATGCCTCGATGGCCGCCGGCGAGGTCGGCAAAGCGGGTGTCGCCATCGACACGCTCGCGGATTTCGAAACCGTCTTCGAGGGGATTCCGCTCGACGAGGTCTCGACGAGTATGACGATCAACGCCCCGGCTGTCGTGCTGTTGGCGATGTATATCGCCGTCGGCGACAAGCAGGGTGTCGACCGCGAGCAACTCCGCGGGACGATTCAAAACGATATTATGAAAGAGTATATCGCCCGCAATCTCTTTATTTACCCACCAGCACCCTCGATGCGGCTCATTACGGATACATTTGGATTTGCGGCCTCGGAAATTCCGAACTTCAATACAATCTCTATTTCGGGGTACCACATCCGCGAAGCCGGCTCGACAGCTGCCCAAGAAATCGCCTTTACGCTGGCCAACGGGATCGAATACGTCGAGGCCGCCCTCAATGCAGACCTCCCAGTCGACGACTTCGCCCCACAGCTCTCCTTTTTTTTCAACGCGCACAACAACATCTTCGAGGAGGTCGCAAAATTCCGTGCGGCCCGGCGGCTGTGGGCGACGATTATGGACGACCGATTCGGTGCGGAGAATCCGAAATCAAAGCAGCTGAAATTCCATACCCAGACCGGCGGCTCAACGCTGACCGCCCAGCAGATTGAAAACAACGTCGTCCGCGTAGGTTACCAGGCGCTGGCGGCGGTTCTCGGCGGCACCCAGAGCCTACATACGAACGGCAAGGACGAGGCGCTCTCGCTGCCGACCGAGCAGTCGGTTCGAACGGCGCTCCGCACCCAGCAGATTCTGGCGCACGAATCGGGGGTTGCCGATACGATCGATCCACTCGCCGGGAGCTATTATGTCGAATCACTGACTGACGAAATCGAAGCCGAAGCACGAACGCTGATTGACGAAATTGATGAGAAAGGTGGGATGCTGCGAGCGGTCGACACGGGCTACATTCAGCGGCAGATTCAGGATGTCGCCTACGAGCGACAGCGCGAAATCGAGGCCGGCGAGCGAGTTATCGTCGGCGTCAACGAGTTCCAGGTCGACGAAGCACCCCAAATGGATCTCGAATCGACAGATGAACAGGACGAACACCGACAACAAGAGCGGCTCAAAGCAGTCAAAGCTGACCGCGATGACGACGCGGTCGCCGACGCGATTTCGGCCGTCAGTGAGGTGGCCGCCGCCGGTGAGAACGTGTTGCCGCCGGTGATCGAGGCGGTCAAAGCGTATGCGACGGTCCAAGAGATCTGCGACGTCTTCCGCGAGGAGTTTGGCGAGTACCAGCCGGGTGTCTGAGTGGCCGACTGGCGCGCACATTCGGTGTGTCGGCGGGTGTTTTTATACGATTCCGCCCGGTATCGTGGGTAGATGCAGTTTCATCACGCTGGGATTGCGACTGACGACGCGGCCGTGCTCGCGGAGCTATTCGGGCAGCTGTTCGACGCACCGATTGTCCACGAACAGCGTTTTGACGGAATGACGGTCGTTTTTCTCGAACTCGAAAACGGCTTTTTCGAACTCCTCGAACCACACGAAGACGGAGCGATTGCTCGGTATCTCGATCGCCGCGGGCCGGGAATTCATCATCTCGCGGTCGAAACGGCCGACATCGACGCTGCCCTGCGGACTGCCCGAGACGCCGGTATTGAACTCATCGATACGAAGCCACGGCCTGGCGCGTGGGGCCACGAGGTGGCATTTTTGCATCCGAAATCGACCGGCGGCGTGCTGATCGAGTTCGTTGGCGAGTAACAGTATAATATCGTACAAGACAATCGTGTTTGACACACTAACACACAGTAATTGATAATTAGACGGAAACGTTGAAGACTGCTGGCTCATAGCCTTCGACAGAATGGTGACTGGCTGTGTCCGATAGCAGTAATATTGTTCTACAGGACACCGAGAGCCACCGGCAGGTAGCTCCCACCGACGAGAGACAAGCCGATTCTTCTGAACTTCGATCACTGCGGTTCGTTGGACCCGCAACTGCCGGCACGCTTGCTGCCGAGCAGTTCGACGCCACAGCGATCACTGACAAACGCCTCTCCTACCGCCAACTCACCACGCTCGGGGTCAACCCTGGTGTTGCCGCAAAAATCCGCCGTGAACATTCCCTACCGTGGTCGTTTCGCTCCGGTGGCGATCTCACTCGACGCTCGGTGCAGGTTCGTGGACTCGGCTCCGAGGAGGCCGCGTGGGTCGCCGCCTCCACCGGAGACTGGGAGAGACCAGCCAGTCAGCCCCAGCAGACCGACACCAGAGCCGACCGGCCTGCCGCCGACAGCGACCCCGAATCCGCCGATACCGACCGACCATCCGAATCGGTTTTTGCGACGCCGTGGCCGACGCACCCCGACGCTGACGCCGTCGATACAGACGAACCAGTCGACAGCCGTCTCGCCGAGGCCGTCTGGCGAGCCCAGAGCAAGCCGACACCACTGTCTGCAGTGGACGGTCTTGACCAGCGAGCGATCGACCGGCTCCACTCAGTGGGTATTACGTCGGTCAGAAGTCTGATCGTCGCGAATCCAGAACGAATTGGGACCGTCTTGTCGATTGACTGCGATCGCTTCGAAGCGTGGCAACGGCTCGCGGCGGCAGTTGAGCAATAAATTTACTCAAAGAGTAGTACTATCTCTATTTTCTGATCGCCCGATATCAGGCCCAAGACGGCGTGTATGAGACAAGTAAACATATCAGCAACGCTGTAATCACCACAGCTTTTTTATCTTTGTTTACCAGTTCTAGGAACGATGATCCCGAACGCTGATTCGGCAATCACGCGCAACGAGAAGGCCCTCATTCTCGCGTATGACCATGGACTTGAGCATGGCCCCGTCGATTTCGAGCCGAACCCGGCGACAGCCGACCCAGATCGAATCTTCGATCTCGGAAGCCACGACGCGGTTACTGCCGTCGCTGTCCAGAAAGGAATCGCCGAAGGCTATTATCCGTCGTATGAAGATGACGTAACGCTGTTGGCAAAGCTCAACGGTACCTCTAATCTCTGGATGGGCGAGCCGAACTCGTCTGTCAACTGGACGGTCGAAAACGCGGTCGAGGTCGGTGCCGATGCCATCGGGTTTACCGTATATGGCGGCTCGAATCATGAAATCGAGATGGTCGAGGAGTTCCGTGACGCCCAAGAGGCCGCCCGCGAACACGGTCTCGGTGTCGTCATGTGGTCGTATCCCCGCGGCCAAGGGCTCAAAAACGCGACCACACCTGAGACAATCGCCTACTCGACTCGTCTCGGTCTCGAACTCGGAGCCGATATCACGAAGGTCAAATATCCCGGCTCCCCGGACGCAATGACACACGCCGTCGAGATGGCAGCCGGTTCGAAAGTCGTCATGAGCGGTGGGTCGAAAACGAACGACCAAGACTTCTTGACGACGGTCCACGAGGCAATGGAGGCCGGAGCCAACGGGCTTGCGGTCGGACGCAACGTCTTCCAGCGCGACAACCCCGAGCAGATTCTTGACGGCCTCGAAGCAGTTATCTTCGAGGAGGCGAGTGTCAAAGAGGCACTCGATGCAATGGGTGCCGAACCGACTGATCCCGAGGCCCTAGACTAATGACACAAACACCGACTGCCGACCAGGACGCCGTTATCGACGAGATTTTTGAAACACTTGCTGCGCTTGCCCCCGAAATCCGGGCGTCGCTGCCCGGCCGTCGCGTCAAGAGCGACGAAACCAATCCCAGCGGTGAGGTGCGACTCGAAGCCGACGCCTACGCCGACGAACTCCTCGAAGAGGCACTCGGTGCAATCGACGGCGTCGGCATCTATGCCAGCGAAGAACAGGCCGATCCAATCGATGTTGGCGAGGGTGACATCTCAGTCGCACTTGATCCACTCGATGGCTCCTCGAATATCCAACCCAACAGCCCAATGGGGACGATCATTGCGGTCTACGAGGGCGATCTCCCCGGACAAGGAAGCTCGCTTCTCGCCTCCGGATTTGTCCTCTTTGGGCCGATTTTGACAATGACGGTCGCCCGTGACGGACAGGTCTATGAATCGAACGTCGAAAGCGGCGAAATCGACGTGATCAATGACGACGTCACGCTTCCCAACGAACCAACCGTCTACGGCATGGGTGGCCGCGTTCCTGACTGGACTGCCGGCTTTGCGGCCTTTATCGATGAGGTCGAAGACGAGTACAAACTCCGGTACGGTGGCTCAATGGTTGCCGATGTCAACCAGGTACTCACCTATGGGGGGATCTTTTCGTATCCCGCACTTCAGTCGGCACCAAACGGCAAGCTCCGTCTGCAGTTCGAGGGAATTCCGATGGCGTACATCGTCGAGTGTGCCGGAGGGCACTCCTCGGATGGCACCCAGTCGATTCTCGATGTCGAAGCGACCGAGTTCCACCAGCGGGTGCCGGTCCATCTCGGCAACGAAGTGCTCGTTAGCCGGGTTGAATCAACGCTCGCAGCACACGACTAATACAGACCCACCACCAGTAGATCCCGAACGTTGTGGTAAGTGACTATTGCTCAGGGCTGTCGGACTCGCCGGCAAACAGCATATCCAGCACCTCACAAATCTCTCAGACAGACCGAATTTCTCGGCCTGACGATGAAAAATTTGCACAGATAGCCAATTTCTACGCACAATCCGTGCAAAAACAAATCTATTCAGTAGCTGTTTGTAACCGTTGGACTTCTTTATTGATATGGAGAGACCACCTACCATCCAGCAAGACGCAAGGAGCGAAGTGATCGAACTCGCAGAGACACTGATCGATGCGGTTCCTGAAATCAAAGCCATTCTTGCAGCCGAACGCGGGGCCAGTGGGAAAGTAAACCCGAGTGGTGACGAACAAAAGGTCGCGGATGATAAGATCGACGAAGTTGTTTTTGACTGTGTAAGCCAGCACGATGGCTTCGGAGAATATCTGAGCGAAGAGCGAGCGGAAATCGACGACCTCGGAACTGGACTGTCGGTTGCCACCGATCCGCTCGACGGCTCATCGAATATCAAAACGAACACGACGGTTGGAACGATCGTTGGAATTTACGATGCGCCACTGCCGACACGGGGGCGTGATCTCATCGCAAGTATTTGTCTGGTGTTCGGTCCGGTGACGTCGATGGCGATCGCAGCCAACGGTGAGGCGGTCGACTATACGATTCAAGACGGCGAAATCATCGGCCACGAGCCGATTACGATACCCGAAGACGGCGGGATCTGGAGCTTCTCGGGTCGGCCACCGGAGTGGACACCAGCGCTCAGAGAGTACGAAGACGTCTTGGGCCAGCAGTTCGCCCACCGATATACCGGCGCGATGATCGCTGACGTCTGGCTGTTGCTCAGCGCAGGTGGCGTCGTCGGCTATCCAACACGGACGACAAAACCCGACGGCGTGCTGAGACTGCAGTACGAATCGAACCCGATTGCGTATCTCATTGAGTGTGCCGGCGGGGCCGGATCAACGGGAGCCCAGCGCATTCTCGACGTCGAACCCGATGACCCCCATCAGCGAGTGCCCACCTACTTTGGGACGAAATCGCTGATTGACGAACTCGAAACACGACTCAAAGCTGAAGCATAGCAACGGTCTCCCCGCTGACTTCCGGCTGGCTGGTTTTTTCACCCTTCGAGCGCTTCCGCGAGACGATCCGCCGCAGACGAACGCCGGAGAACGGCCGTCAGGATTCTGTCGGGTACTCGGTAATCTCGACTCGATCCGTGTCTGCGTCGAGCCCATCGGGCGCGGGCAGTTTCGTTCCCGGAACGCTGACCATGAGCGAGGCGACAGCGACCCCGCGTTTGAGTCCAGCACGCGGGCCGTTTCCATGGACCAGCTCAGAGAGAACACCCGAAAGCATTGCATCGCCCGCACCGACGGTATCAGCCACGTCAACATCAAGAGCGGCTGCATGCAACACCTCGGTTTCGCCGACCATGAGCGCGCCATCGCCGCCGAGAGAGGTAACGACGCGGTCGAAGCCCAGTTCTCGGAGCGCCTGTGCGGCACCAATACAGTCATCGAGCGATTCGACGGGGAGCCCGGTCGCGGCGGCGAGTTCGGTCCGATTCGGTTTACAGAGCGCGTAGTCGGCTTCGAGCTGACTGAGGAGGTCACCGCCGACGTCAACGATGGTCTCCCACGGCCCAGCATCTGCGAGTGTATCGATTGCGCGGTAATCGAGTCCTGGCGGGAGACTTCCTGCAATCAGGACCATCGCTGGATCGGCTTCGGTGAGAACATCGATGCAGCCGGAGCAGCCGTCGGGATCAACGCGGAAGGTGCTGTCGCCGGCTTCCTCGGGGCGATCGTCGCCGGACTGCTCGCTGGCTACGTTGCGCGATGGATGAAAGGTTGGAGTGTTCCATCGGTGGTCAAACCGATGATGCCAATTCTCGTTATTCCGGTGTTGGCGACCGCCCTCCTCATCCCAGTCGTTGTTTTCGCCCTCGGTGTTCCGATCGCACTTGTTGATTCGTACCTGACGACAACGCTTGAAGGCATGCAGGGCGCAAACGCGGCTCTCTTGGGCCTCATCCTCGGTGCAATGATGGCATTCGATATGGGCGGCCCCGTCAACAAGGTCGCCTACGTGTTTGGCACCGTGCTGGTTGCCGACGGGATTTTCGGGCCAATGGCAGCCGTGATGATTGCCGGGATGACGCCACCGCTTGGACTGGCACTATCGTACTTCATCGCACCGCACAAGTATCCCGCCCAGATGCGAGAAAGTGCCGTTGCAGCCGTTCCAATGGGACTGTCGTTCATCACCGAAGGGGCAATCCCATTTGCCGCAGCCGATCCGCTTCGCGTCATTCCAAGCATTATGGTCGGCAGTGCAACCGCAGGGGCCGCCGCAATGACACTCGGTGTGACGATGCCCGCACCGCACGGTGGCATCTTCGTTGTCATCCTCTCGAGTACCATCCTCGGTTTCCTCGCCTGTATCGCCCTTGGAGCGGCTGTCACCGCAGTGATGGTCACGCTCCTCAAATCAGACCACCCTGAAGCCGAAACGGCAACCACCACCTCGAGATCGACCGCCTAAATCAAGTCTCGCCATCACCTTCACAGGGATTCACACACCACATACACCAACACCATGGCAAACAACGACCACAAACCACTCACCACCGAGCTGATTGATCTCGACCACGAGCCCGAGACTAAACCCGAAGCCATCGAACAGCTGCTTGCGCTCGCGGTCGACGCCGGCCGCGTGAACGACCGCGAACAGGCGCTTGCAGACCTCCACGCACGCGAGGAGGAGGCCACCACCGGTGTCGGGATGGGAATCGGCATCCCGCACGCCAAGAGCACAGCCGTTGTCGCTCCGACAATCGCATTTACCCGGTCGGCCGAGGGAATCGACTTCGATGCGATGGATGACGAGCCGGCAACGCTGATCTTCATGCTCTTGGTTCCAGCCGAGGGTGGTGAAGAACACCTCGCAATGCTCAGTTCGCTCTCTCGATCCCTCATGCACGAAGAGACACGAACGGCATTACACGAAGCCGAGTCCCCCGAGCGTGTTGAATCGATCATCTTGGAGGCCGTCGAATGATCGAACGCACTGTTACGGTCGTCCCTGAAGACGGCTTGCATGCTCGCCCGGCCTCGAAAGTCGTCGAAGCCGCAAACGCATACGAAAGCACCGTTACCGTTGGGCCAGCTGACGGCGATTCGGTCAACGCCGCAAGCATGCTTGCGGTAACCGGATTGGGTGTTGGCCCTGGCGACGACGTCGTTGTGACTGCCGATGGACCGGACGAAGCCGACGCACTCGACGAACTCGAATCGATCCTGACGACTCCCGAAGGATAACATTCAACCACACACCACAGATGACACAAACAATCTCCGGTGTCAGCGCCACACCACTGTCAGGACTCGGAATCGTTCGGTGGTACCGCCCCGGCGAACAGCCTGATCCAGAAACGGTCACCGCTGACACGCCAGATGTTGAAACACAACGGTTCAAGAACGCACAGGAGACCGCCCGCGAGGAACTCGAAACCGAACGCGACCGGACGAAAGCCCGGGTGGGTGATGAAGAAGCCGCTGTCTTCGATGCCCACCTGCAGTTCCTCACCGATCCACAGCTCACTGATCCAATCCAGACGGCAATTACCGATGGCGACGCTGCCGAGTTGGCCGTCGAGAGCGCCTTTGGCGATGCAATCGCACAGTTCGAAGGTATGGAAGGGCTGATGGCCGAACGGGCCGATGATCTTCGAGATATCCGCGACCGCCTCTTGCGGATTCTCTCGGGCGGCGAGCGGACCGATCTCACCGCTCTTCCGGAGGGAACAGTCCTCTTTGCCGAACGGTTGACGCCGAGTGATACCGCCCAGCTCGATCCCGAGGTAGTTGCGGGCTTTGCGACGGTAACCGGTGGCCGTACCTCACACGTCTCGATTTTTGCCAGATCGCTCGGGATTCCGGCGATTGTCGGAGCCGGTGAGGAGCTATTGGCTGTCGACGAGGGAGCCGAAGTTGCTATCGATGCCGACGAGGGGGCGGTTGTTGCCAACCCGGACACAGCCGTCCGCGAGCGGGTGACCGCTGGCCGCGAGGTGACTATTCGCAAAGAACGGGTCAAAACAGCTGACGACGTCGACATCGAGGTCGCCGCAAACATCGGCACGGCCGCCGAGCTTGATGGAGCCGTTGCACAAGGGGCTGACGGAATCGGCCTGTTCCGGACTGAGTTCCTCTTTTTGGACCGTGACTCCCCACCGGATGAGGACGAGCAGTTCGAAACCTATCTCGAAGCACTCGAGTGCTTCCCCGAGGGGCGAGTCGTCGTCCGGACGCTTGATATCGGCGGTGACAAACCGATTCCGTATCTCGACCTGCCCGAGGAAGAAAACCCATTTTTGGGCAACCGCGGCATTCGTCGGTCGCTCGGTGCCGACGCGGAGCTTTTCGAGACACAACTCCGCGCCCTGTTGCGTGCAGGAGGGCAGTCGTCAGGAACGTTATCGGTGATGTTCCCGCTCGTTGCGACTGTCGAGGAGCTGACCGCCGCACTCGAACGTGTCGAGGCCGTCGCCGCCGACCTCGAATCAGCAGGCATCGAATACGCAATCCCGGAACTCGGCGTCATGATTGAGACGCCCGCAGCCGTCTTGTCGGCCGACGCTTTCGCCGAGCACGTCGACTTCTTCAGTATCGGGACCAACGACCTCGCTCAGTATGTGATGGCCGCCGACCGCGAGAACGAGGCCGTCGCCTCGCTCCATGATCCACAACAGCCCGCGGTATTGCGGGCGATAAAACGGAGTGTCGAGGCCGCTCATACTAACGACGCGTGGATCGGGATGTGTGGAGAAATGGCCGGTGACCCCGATCTCACCGAGCTGCTGGTCGGGTTGGGACTTGATGAACTCAGCATGAGCGCGGTCACGGTTCCGGCGGTCAAAGCCGAGATCACGACAATCGAAAGTACAGACGCAGCGGCCATGGGCGACCGTGCGCTCACGGCAACAACTAAATCCGCGGTCACCGAACTACAAAAGCAATGAAATTCGTCGCAATTACCGCCTGCCCGACTGGTATCGCCCACAGCCAGATGGCTGCTGAAAATCTGCAAACAACCGCCGAAGAACGCGGCCACGAAATCCACGTTGAAGTTCAGGGTGCGATGGGAACCGAAAACGAAATCCCAGCCGATACCCTCGCGGCGGCCGACGCCGTGATTATCGCTGCGGACACGGGTGTCCAACAGGATCGGTTCGACGACCATATTGTGGTCAAAGGAACCGTCAAAGATGGTGTTAATGACGCTGGTGGCCTCATCGATGAGGCTGTCGAACGTGTTGAAGACGGTGACATCGATACGGAGAGTACCGAGACAGCTGACGCGGATGCGGATGAGCCAGCCGATGCCGAGGCTGTCGAATCGGACACAGCCGACCAACAGACCACAGAGCCCGATACCGCATCCGAAAACGAGACCGGTGTCATTGGCCGACTCAAACGACCGTTTTCCTGAGCAGCATGGTCCAGGATAAAATAGCTGTAGACCGTGTTTGTCTTTTCGTCGGTTGTGCAAGAGGAGTACTGCACAGAGTACAGTGGCCGGCCAGCAGCCGGTGGCTGATGGATTTCTCCTCCGAAACAAGCTATATTGTGCGTAAAATCAATCAAAAATAAACCTATTCAGTACTAATTAGTGCATTTCTCTGCATGTTCTACCTAGCGATGACTGATCTCACTGACTCCCCCTTGACACGAGATGGCAAGACCATCGTACTAGCACACGACCACGGCCTTGAACACGGGCCGAGTGCGTTTTCGGCGGTCCCAGACCGACTCGATCCCGAGACGGTTTTCGAGATGGCGACCCACGACGCAGTAACGGCATTCGCCGTCCAGAAAGGACTTGCAAAGCAGTATTATCCGTCCTACGAGGACGACGTAACGTTGCTGGCAAAATGCAACGGTGCGAGCAGTCTCCGGCAGGGTGAGCCCTTTTCACCACAGACGTGGTCGGTCGAACACGCCGCAGAACTGGGTGCAGACGCCATCGGCTACACCGTCTACCCCGGTACCAACACGGAGTACACAATGTTTGAGGACTTCCACCGCGTCCAGGAGGCCGCCGAGGACCACGGTCTCCCGGTTGCGATGTGGTCGTATCCTCGCGGCCAGCCGATCAAAGAACACCGCAGTCCCGACACCATCGCTTACGCGACACGGATCGGCCTCGAACTCGGGGCGGATTTCGTGAAGGTAAAATATCCCCGGAGTGGCGAGGCGATGAAACACGCTGTCGACGCGTCGGGCAACTGTAATGTGCTGCTTAGCGGTGGGTCGAAAAGCGACGACCACACGTTCTTGTCGATGGTCGAAACCGCAATCGACGCCGGTGTGAGCGGACTGGCCGTTGGGCGAAACGTCTGGCAGCACGAAGATCCCGAATACCTCCTCGATGCGCTCGAAAAAGTCGTCTTCGAAGAACAGTCCGCTGACGCCGCGCTCGGCCGATAACAGTTCGTAGCCCCCGATTTTTACGGTAATAACGCCCGCGTGTTTGGGCACAGTCTGGCGTGTCACAACGACCCATTGCTGGAGAGCAGTTCTCACGGCCAATAAGTCAGCAATCAGTACTATTTTTGAGCAGGGGTGGCTCAAACAGACATGGTGATTGCCGGGTATATTGGGCAGTTCGAATCGCTGTTGGGAGAGATCGTCTCAACAGAGCTGCGGATTGCGGTGAGTATTGCAATCGTTCTTGGAGCACTCTTTGCCGCTGGCTTTGTCATTCCCCGTGCTGTCGCACAATCCCGTCAGCTAACCGCGAGTTGGACGCGTGCGCGGTTCGGAGATACCGTTTTCAATGGGGTCGAACGCGTCGACCGGGTCGTCCCCTTGTCACTCGTCTTGACAGTCGTCGTGCGGGCTGTACAGCTTCTGTTGATCTTTTCGACTGCACTTGCGCTCCTCGTCGTCTGGGGGTTTGCCGATCTTGCGTATTCGATTGCGCAGCTTGCCGGACGGGCGCTTCCAGTTATTACACAGATAGTGATTACGGCAGTCGTTATTGTGGCCGCCTACCTGGCCAACGATCTACTCCAAGATCTGGTGAGCGATTTTACTACCGGCAACAGCCGCGTGACAGCTCACCAAGAGCAGATCCTCACCCGCGTCTTGCAGGTCGCGATTATTCTCGCGGTTGCTATCGCCGCACTCAGTATTTGGGATATCGATCTCGGCGGACTCCTCGTTGGAGCCGGTTTTCTCGGCATTATTGTCGGGCTGGCAGCCAGACAGACGCTCGGCTCACTGATCGCCGGTTTCGTGCTCATGTTTTCTCGGCCGTTCGAGATTGGTGACTGGATTGCCATCGGTGACAACGAAGGAATCGTCACGAAAATCACAATCATGAATACTCACCTTCGAAATTTCGATGGCGAACACGTTGTCATCCCGAACGACAACGTCGCTGACAGAGCGATTACAAACCGGAGCCGTGATGGGAAGCTTCGCGTCCACGTTGAGGTCGGCATCGACTATGATTCGGATCCAGAACACGCCCAGCGGGTGGCACTCGAGGCGATCGAAACAGTCTCGTCTGTTGCTGGCAACCCGAAGCCACAGGTTTTCCCGGTTGGATTCCAGGATTCGGCGGTGCTGTTAGATATCCGGTTTTGGATTAGTCCACCAACACCACAGCTCCGCTGGCGGGCAACCGCGGCTGTGGTCGAACGGGTCAAAGAACGGTTCACGACCGAATCGATCACGATTCCGTTCCCACAGCGAACCGTGAGCCACCGCTCGGCGGACAGCCGGCCGGATACCGACCGCCCAGTACCTATCGGATCGGCCGATCCGGTCGAGAAGAATTAGATGGCGTCGAAAACTGCTGTTGACGCGGTCAAATCACCGCTTTGAGTCGGGAAACCCGAATACTCAAGTACCGATTCGAACGAGAAACCGTATGGATGTCGACGACGCCAGAAAGCGGTTTTCGCGTGCCTCGTGGGCCAACGTCATCGGCAACGCCGCGAAGATCCTCGTTGAGGGAGCCGCTGGTGTCGCCTTCGGCTCGGTTGCGCTTATTGCTGATGCCGCCCATTCGGTCGCCGATCTCGTCGCCAGCATTGTCGTTCTCGTCTGGGGCAGCAGCTCCTATGACAACCCTGACGACAACCATCCACACGGTCACGAACGGATAGAGCCACTAACGGCGCTATTCGTCGGGGCGGTGATCGTCCTGCTCGGACTCTATCTCCTCTATGAATCGCTGCTCGGACTGATCTTCGGGACGGACGTCCAGTTTAGCTACCTATTGTTGGGCGCACTCGGCTTTGCAATGCTGGACATGTATCTCGTCTACCGGTACACTGAGTGGGCAAACGAGGGGCTGGATTCGACCGCCCTGTCGGCGTTGGCAACCGACTGTCTCAACGATCTGTATACGACGATTGCGGCAATGATCGGCGTGCTCGGTGTGCAGTTCGGCTATCCGATACTTGATCCGGTCGCTGGCGCACTGGTGAGCCTCTTAGTGATTCACCAAGGCATCGAAATCGGGCGAGAGAACCTCGATTATCTCGTCGGCGCGGCACCAACCGAAAGAAAACGGGCCGAAATCCGTGAGGCAATTAAATCCCACAGTGCTGTCGAGGGTCTGCATGATCTCACCGTGTTTTACGATGGAACTGTCCTCGAAGTCGAAGTTCACGTCGAGGTCGACGGAGCGATGACGATTCGGGAGGCCCACGATCTGGAAACCGAACTCATTACGCATCTCAAATCGATCGAAGAGGTTGGTGATGCACATATCCATCTCGATCCCTCTGGTCTCGGCGAGTGGAAAGAGGCCGTCGACAGAGAGCTCCACTTCGAGGGGTAGGCTCACACTCCGAGCCCATCGCTCATTTTGTCGATGAACACGGATTTATCGGTTGGGCTCTTACCGACAGGCGTGCAGATTGTGGGCTACGATTCGGCTGATGGTGGGCTCTTGTTGAGCGGGCCAGCGGATGATGCGAGTCAACCCGATATCACCTACCGATCGCTTACGCCGGGAACCGAACTCGAATACACGCTTGGTGATCGACACTGTGCGGGTACGATCCACGACGAGTCACATATCAGCTGCTCGAACGTCGCTGTGCCATACTGCCGTGAACACCAACAGACCTGGGTCTGTGCGGTCTGTACCGGGACTTGTCTCAAAGACGAGATGGATTGTTTCGACGAACACGCCATCTATCTCGCAGCGTTCGCCCCGAATACGTTCAAAGTCGGCGTCACCAAGGAGTGGCGACTCGAAACCCGGCTTCGCGAACAGGGTGCCGACAGAGCCGCCCACATTCGAACGGTCGCCGACGGCCGGATCGCTCGCGAACTCGAAGCCGAAATCGCCGAGACGGTTCCCGACCGCGTCCGGGTTCCAACCAAACAGGCCGGACTGGCCGAGACGGTCGATACCGAGGCGTGGAAGCAGCTCCTCGCCGATTTCGACCCCATCGAGACGTTCGTCTTCGACTACGGACTCGACCTCGATAGCCAGCCGGTCGGCGAGACAGTTGCGACCGGCACTGTCCGTGGAACCAAGGGGCGGCTCCTTGTTCTCGACCGCGGTGGGTCGACGTATGTGGTCGATATGCGCCAACTGGTTGGCTATGAGGTAACCGATGGCCGTAGCAGCCGACAGCTACAGTCGAGTCTCGGTTCGTTCGGATAGTCGAGTAGACCGATTCCATCGGCCCAACTGAACCGACCGGACAGCCGCAGGGTGATGAACAACGGTTTTCCGTCCCCCCGCCCAACGGTGAGCCATGACAGACGACGAGCCAGACACGCCGGATGAGGCCGACGAAACTGACGCATCGAGTACTGACGAGACAGATTCCGAAGAAAAGTCGTTCCGCGAGCGCGTCGAGGAAATCCGTGAACGACGCCAACAAGAGCGCGAAGAACGCGGCGAGGGCGGTGCCCCAAATCCTGAGGCAATGATGGGTGAGGGCGGACCCGGCGGCATGGGTGGTGGCCCCGGTGGAATGGGCGGTGGCGGTAATCCGTTCGCCCAGATGATGAGCGGGATGATGGGTGGCGGCGGTCCCGGCGGGATGGGCGGCGGCCCAGGTGCTCGCGGCGAGGAATCGAGCGGTGGCAACGAACAGCTGGTTCGAGAGGTTCGGCAGCTTCGCGATGAGGTTCGAGATGCCAACCGCGAACTCCGACGGATCGCTGACGCACTCGAAGAGTAATCACGGTTCAGCGCAGCCAGACGCGTTTTTATCGCTTGTCAGCTCCAGTCGAGACACATAACTTCTTGAGACCACTATACTGCGTAATGAAGAAGACCCGCCGCGCGGACGCCGAAACTCGGCCGAATGTGCTATCACGCCGGACGGCACTTGCGGCCGCTGGAAGTACGCTGTCGGCCGCGATGGCAGGCTGTCTCGGGCTGGGGAGCATTGGGGGGACGGATCTCTCAGCGGCGTTTTCGCGTCAGTGGCAGGGGTCGACCCAAACCGATTACGGGCACAACCACCACGACTTCGCGGTCGTCGAGGGCAACGAACCGATTATTGTCGCACCACATAGCAGCCAGACGGGCAGCCAAGACTGTGGGTTTCATGCGACCGACGCAGCCGGCTCCGATGCGTGGCGTGGGGAGGTCGACCCAGAATTTTGTACACCGCATGCTGTCGGTGATGTGGGTGTTGGCACGCGAAACGGCACGACGGAAGTGTTCGGTGGGACCGAGGCTGGCGAGCTCCGTGGCTTCGTTGCCGAAACCGGCGAGGAGACCCTGCGGCTCGATATTCTTGGGTCGATGGGATATAGTGCCCCAATCGTCGCCGTATTCACCGGAAACGAACCGGAGGTAATCGTCGCGGACTTCCAGGGCGGCGTCTTCGCTGTCGACACTGATTCGACAGTTATCTGGGAACACGATTTCGACGGGCAGATTTCTGCATCGCCGCTCTGTGCACCATTAGTCGACGACAGTGAGCCACAGCTCGCCGTTGCACACGGCCGACGTTCCGATGCCGCTGTCAGTGTTCGTGATGCCAGCGGCGAATCGGTGTGGTCGACAGCGGTCGACGGCATCACGCGAAGCCGGATGACGACAGCGCGCGACGATGGCGGCCATGATCTCATCGTTGGTGCGGGCAGTTCGGCCCACCGTCTTGCTGGGGCGACTGGCGAGCGACAGTGGACCGAGTCGTTCGACGAAACCGTCTATCTCGGGGCGATTGTCGACGGCTCGGTGATTGTCGGATCGAACGACGGGTACATTCGAAGCCTCGATGTCGCTGACGGATCGACCGTCTGGGAGGCCCAGGTCGTCTCGGGCGATGAAACGCGGCTAACAGCGCCGGCGGTTGGCGAGCTCCACGGGGACGGTGAGCGACAGATTGTTGCAACGACCTACGACGAAACCGTCGTTGCCCTCGACACAGCCGGCGGGCTGCTGGCCCGATACGATCTTGGCGTCCCGAGTTACGTCTCGCCACAATGCGTCGATCTGACTGGCGACGGGGCCGAAGCAGTTGTTGTGATGGACGGAACCGGGCGGCTCACCGCACTTGGATTCGAGTCATCCGAGTGAGCTGGCCACGCTTCGAGAAGACGGGGGTCGGGTCTGAGACCGGTGGACAAGAGCTCAGACGACCGACTGGTAGATCGATTGCAGTTGGTCGATTGCGTGCTCAACGCTCATTTGGGCTCGACGATCGAGACAGTGCTGTTGGAGCGTCGGCCGGTTTGTGAGTGCCCGTTCAATTGCAGCAATAAATCCATCGGTGTCGCCTGGGTCGTACCGATATCCGGTTTTGTTGGTCACAATGGTTTCGGTCAGTGCGCCGCGGTCGACGCCGACAACTGGCGTGCCACAGGCGTTGGCTTCGAGTGCGACAAGTCCCTGCGTTTCGACCGGGCTCGGAAAGCCGAAGACATCGAGCGCGCTGTAGAACGCGGGCAACTCCTCGCGAGAAAGCCAGCCGAGAAACCTGACCTCGGTGTCGATGTCTCGGGCACGCCGGTTGAGCTGGGGGCGGGCCGGTCCATCGCCGGCAAGGACGACCGTTATCTTCTCGGTTTCGACCCCGTCGGCGGCGACCAGCAGTGTTTCGAGCTGTTTTTCGAAGCCGTGGCGACCGGTATAGCCAACGAGTGTTCCGGTAAGATCGTACCGCTCGCGGAACGCCGTCGGATCGACCGGGCGGAACCGATCGGTATCGATACCGTTGGGAACGACGCGGATGTCCGACGCAGAAACACCAAGTGTGTCACGAAGGTGGGTTTTTGTCGGCCTGCTCGGACACACCACGAGATCGGCACCGCTGAAAAACCACCGTTCGTACCGGTTGCAGATGCGTTTGAGCAGTGCCTGTGGAAGTGGTCGGTCGGTAAGATAGCTCGCGTATGCACTTGCGGGCGTATGGTATGAGGCGACGAGTGGCCGGCTGTGGGTTCGAGCAAGCCGCCTTGCAGCGAGTCCGAGAGCAAACGGGGTGTGTGCATGTACTATTGCAGCCGTATCGAGACTCTCTGGGATCGATGGAGGGCTACAGCGAAAGCCGTCATAGAACGGGAACGGGAGGCTCTCGACGGCATGTTCGCCACGACGTGGCGTATACGACGCGGTATCGGGAAAGACAACGTCCATTTGACCGCCACGAGCCTGCCATCGGTCGCGCCAGATCTTGACCGTATAGGTCACGCCATTGACTGTCGGGAGATACGTGTCAGTAAACGCCGCGACAGGACCCATGGTCACAGCGACGGCGTCCGCCCAGTAAGGGTTTCTGTCTGGGTCGCACCGACTGTCAGTAGCTGGTGATAGTACGATAACAACTCGGTGGCAAGCCGATCAAGCGAGTGGGTTGCTGCGGTGGCTTTGGCGTGCCTAGCAAGTCGGCGACGACGGTTGGGATTGGCTGCCAGCATTCGAAGGAGCTCGGCGAACGCGTCGTCTGTTGTCGCCATCAGACAGTCCTCACCCGGCGTATAATATTCACGGAAGACAGGAAGATCACGGAGGACGACAGGCTTCCCACAGGCCATCGCCTCTAAGACGGCGATTCCTTGGTTTTCCTCGGTGGTTGGGAACCAGAAGATGTCGCCCGCGGCAAACGCCCCACGTTTGTCGTCAACCCAGCCGGTAAACGTCACATTCGGCGGCTTGTTGGCAAGCCAGTACCGAACGGTTCGAGCGGCACCCAATCCGGTATCATAGGGGCCAAACCAGACGAATTCAAACTCGTCGCGGCCAGCCTGATGAAACTGTTCTGCAACGCGACAGAACGTCGAAAGACCCTTTCGCTCAAAGACGTTGCCGACCGCAAAAACGACCGTCCCACTGAGTCCAAATCGGTCGCGGTATGTGTTGCGGAGGGACTCGAAGCCGGCCAGCGACTCGTGGTCGACACCGTTGCTAACCGCACGGATCGGTGCATCGACACCTAAATCGAGCAGTCGGCTGCGGGTGTACTCACTCGGACAGATGACAAGGTCCGCTTGGCTGTAAAATCGGCGAAGATATCGGCCCAAAAGCGGCGCAGCTTGTGTCGAGCCACGGAAGCTCCGGGCGAAATCCGCGGCCGTCACGTGCGCATGGAGAACGAGTGGCCGACCGGTCCGGCGGGCGTGCCGAGCAACGGCCAGACTCGTCGGGCCAATCGTATTGCAGTGAGCGAGGTCGTACTCGACAATCGAACGTGACCCGGTGGCCAGTGATCGGGCAGCGGCCGCTGGCGTCCCGCCGCGCCAGGGCTGTTCGACAATGTCGACGTCCTCAGGAGCCGCCCGAAGTGCCGCTCGTTGGTGGGCGGTTGCGGTTCCAATTCCGCTGCGCTGCAGGCGTGCTTCAAGTTCGAGATACTGCAGGACGCGCACACATCCTGCTTGAGGAGACGGCGATTTGAGCCTACCGGCTTTCGATCTGTGGGGCTTCGGAACACCTAACAGCGCGCCGCACCCGCATTGAGATAGATGAGTATCGCCGCCGAGCGCATCGAACTGCTGTTCGAACAGGCGAAGACAGCCGCCAGCGACGGTGAATTCGATCGCTCTCGGGAGTATGTTAGACTGGCCCGACGGATCGCCGAACGGAATCGCTGTGGACTCCCACGGACGTTCAAGCGCTTTACCTGCCCACAGTGTGATGTTGCGCTCCGACCCGGTGTCAATGCCCGTGTTCGGCTTCGATCTGGACAGGTCGTGATCAGATGTGACTGTGGGGCAACTAAACGGTACCCCTACGATAGCTAGCCCGTACAACAATCCTGGGAAGGCCATCCAGTGGCCATACGTACAATTATCATCGCGCAGAATCAACAGACCGAAACAATGACCACACCGCACGTACTGCTCGTTGAGGATAGTAATTTCATGGCAACGAGAGTCATCGAAGCGCTCGAAGGGGTGCACCGATTCCGCGTTACGACTGTGGGGACAGCAGAAGGGGTTTTCGACGCCCTTGGAGAACACGACGATATTGCGTGTATTGTCTCAAATTATGAGCTTCCAGATAAGACTGGTATCGAACTGGCTCAGTCACTTTCGGAAGCGACTGAGCTGCCGGATATCCCGTTTGTGCTACTCACCGGACGAACACTCGAACCGATTGCAAGCGAGGCGATTGCGGCGGGCGTCACCGAATTCGTCTACAAAGGCGATCACGCGACCGGTTCTATGGACGTACTTGCCAATCGAATTACGGTCGTCCTTGCGGCTCACAGAGCAAAATAACACCACCGCCACATTAGTATCGAGACGTACGAACCCGTAGGCTTTTGAGCAATCCACACAGAAGAGTATCTAATGAAAGAGTCGCTCATGGACATCATCTGCTGTCCGATGGACAAACACGATCTCGAACTTGAGGTCGAAACACGCGACGGCGACGAAATCATCGAGGGAACGCTCACCTGTCCCGAATGTGGCGAGCGCTATCCCATCGAAGACGGCATTCCAAACCTTTTGCCGCCGGATATGCGTGACGAAGCCGCAGCCTGAACACGACAGACAGCCAAAAACGTCCTGTAGTTTTTTCTTGTGTGGGAACAACCCACAACCGTGTCTCGACTGACAGTGGATCTGAACCGCGATGGACTGCACTCGATAGCAACGCCATCGTCCTTTGAGACGCCCGGCCCGTTTGAGATCCGGCTCCGCAACCACGGCGAGGCGGTTCACGCCCACCTCAACCTCGATGACGCCCTCTCTGCTGTCGCGAGACTAACCGCCAACAACCACTACGTCGAAACCGAGAGCAGTCGTCTCGTTCAGATCGAAACGAGGTCGATCCAGTCACCGGTCACCGGCCGACTCAAAATCGTGACCGGCTATGGGGCGGAAGTCGCCTATATGACCGTAACCGTGACTCCGCCGGGTGAAAAGCGCAGCCGGGTGCAGGTCGACGAGACGCTTTCGGTTCCGAAACCACGAGAGCCCGAAGAACCCTCGCTTGTCGACCGACTCAGTGAGATCGAACTCACGGCCCCCGGCGGAGTGTCGATTGCGCTGTTGGCTTTCGGCGTTCTCGCGGTCGGCCTCTCAGTCATGATCGCACTTTCGCTTGAGAGCCCAATTGTGCTCTTTGGCTCGCTTTTAGTCGTCGTTGGCGTGATCGCGGCACTCGCGATTACGAAACCCGCCTAACGGTGGCCGAAGCCAACACATCAGTTTGCTGAGCCGTGGCTCTCGCCGCCGTCGTGGTGACTCTTTCACTGATCAGCTGTCGTCAGAGTCACTCCCATCGTGCTCGTCGTCATGGTCAGCAGGATGCGTCGGCGTTCCAGCAAGGTTGCCATGTTCGTCGACGCGTTTCTCACGGAGATACCGAACTCGGTACCGGTTGGCCCCGTTGCCCACGTCAGCCTCACGAATATCGTCAATTTCGCCGTCCCCGACGGCATCAATGAGTGCTTCGAGCTGTTCTTTCTCACTCGGTGTCAACTCAAACTCGTAGGTTTGGGTTTTTTGTCGTTCGAGTTTGGCCCACTCGCGGCCTGCAGCGACAACCATCGAGCACGGCCCGCGGCACGGGAAGACGCCATCGCCGCTCTCGGCTGTCAACGGTTCGTCCTCCGAAAGCTGCCATTCGCGCCGTTTGAGACACTGTGAGTCGTCACAACACGCCGCAGCCGCCCAGTCGACGGCCTCGTCCGGAAGCACCGTAATGAGATTGTAGATGCCGCTCTGTCGATCCTGCTCATCCCGCCAGTGATCGATATCGAGTTCGCCGCGCCGTTCTCGGAACCAGTTGACAATCGTCGCCGGATAAAAGGCCTCGACTGCGTCGTACACCTCATTTGCAGAGAGATTGGGGAAAATCCAGCCGGATTTTAGCGACGGCGCAGTCCGGAGCGGGCGGTATCGACCCTTCGGATCGAGCGTCCCAATCTCGCGGGCCTCGAACGGATCAGTGTGGGTTGCCAGCGTGGTGGCCTCGGCGTCGCTGTCGTCGACGTGGCGAACCTCGTAGTGGCGAGTGCCATCGTCCCCAATTGTCGTGGTGATCCTGAGTTGCCCCCACGCTCGCTCAATCCCGGATTCAAGCGCGGTGTAGCGGTCGACAACGGCGTGTTCGTCTGCTTGTTCGAGCCACTGACAGAACGCTCGCTTGATGTCTGTGCGAAGCTGTTGGGTATAAAAATACCAGTTCGTCAGATACGCTGCCTGCTCGGCATCGACGGTAGCCAGTTCATCGGCACCGACGCTGGTCTGTTGGTCAGCTGTCTCAATGTGATATGTGTCTCCGTCGGCGTCGTACTCCGCAGACAGCCCGTCGTATTCGATCGGCCCATCTGCAAGCGCCTCTCTGAACGCCGCCAGCTGCGTCTCAGAAACCGCAGATTCGACAGCCGACATCTAATCGCCCGCCACCTGTGTCGTTGATTTCGTCTGCTGGCGCACTCGAGCGATCGCATCACCGATATCTGCACCGGCGTCCGCAGCGCGTTCGAGAATGACATCAGCGGTCAGTTCCTCGGTCCCAACCGCACCGCCATACCAAATTCGGTGGCCGTCGACCGTTGCGGGAACATCGTACCCCGTTCGGAAATCGTCAGTGAGTCCCATGTCTTCGGGAATATCTTCCTGCGTGTGGAATCCGTCGGCAATAAACAACGGAACCACAATGATGTCCTCGGTTTCGAAATGCTCAGTCACATCGTCGACTTCCGGCTCTTCGTCCATATACAGTGCCTGAACCTCATCGAACCGACCGGTCTCACGGATTCGCTCGGTGTGGTACTCGATTGCTTTGGCACTGTTTTTGTTGCGCTCAGTCCCGTGGCCGACGACGGCAAACCCAAACCCTTCACCAACTGATGGGTCGCCGGTGACGGTTTCTGCGCGGCGAATGAGGACGTCCGTCATTGCTTCATGCGTGCCAACTGGTCCGCAGTAGTGCACCTCTTTGTCGATATCGCCCGCGACCAGTGTGGCGGTATCTGCCGAGATTCCATCTGAGTCCCAGAGCGCAGGATCCCACCCCTCTAACCGGAGTTCACGAGGAATGACCCGTTCGGTGAAATATCCTTCACTGATGAACAGTGGAACCACGTAAATGTCATCACCCCGAGCCGTGCGGAGGACTTCACGAAGCGAGGGCTCTTCCTTCCAGAAGCCGGTTCGAACCTCGTCAAACGCACCGGTCGCTCTGATGGTGTCGGCGTGGGTATGTGTCGGCGACGCAGAGTCCGGATTGAGATGTGACCCGTGAGCAACGATTACCAGCGATTGCATACTGATGCAACGAGTGCGAGACTCTTAGGAACTTCGGGTTTTCGGCTTTGCGGACAATACCGATGGCGAAATAATCATCACACTCGGCGGCCCGAGATGTGGTATGTCACTTGCTGCCGAGACGCGCGACGCTGTCCGAGCGCGACCCGTGTTGTATGATGCACTTCGCGCTGGGATTGTCAACTACACTGCCGCCGCCGACACCCTCGACCTTGATGGCGAAACCGAAGCGGTTGCAACCGCCCTCCGACGGTATGCAGAATCGCTGGATGCGACCGAGAACGGGTCGAAACAGACCGAGAGCTCGACTACCGTCCGAATGGAGAGTGGACTCAGCCGTGTCGCAGCCGATGGCCTCCTGTTAAGTGTCGATGGCAGGGGATTCGCCGTCGACAGTGTGGCCAGTGGTTCGGGGCAGTCAACTATCGACCGGCCCGACGAGGAGGCCTCGTTGACGGCGATCCATGCCGCGAGTGTGCGTGACCAACAGCTCGTCGCAACCGTCCTTCGGCGGCTCGATATTGCCGATATCGAGGTCCAGGCAGTCGGTAGTACGGCCGAGTCGATGGTTGTGATTGTTGGGCGTCGCGATGGGGTCAACGCGCTCAGGCTCGTCGAATCGGCTCTCAGGTAACTGACTACGGGTCGACTCGGATTTCGACGGCTTCAAACGCCCGCCCGTAGAGCGTTTGTCCAACAATGGCGCTTTCAGTGACCAACACCCTGACAGGCGACCGTGAAGCGTTCGAGCCGAGTGGCGACGATGTCCTTTTGTACGTCTGTGGGCTGACGGTCTCTGACGACCCACATCTCGGGCACGCACGACTGTGGACGCACGCTGACGTGATCCACCGCTGGCTCTCGTTTTCGGGACACGAGGTTCGGCACGTTGAGAACTTCACTGACGTGAACGAAAAGATTGCTGCCCGCGTCGGCGAACGCCCCGAGTGGAAGACCGAAGCCGATGTCGCCCGGCACTTCATCGAACAGGTAATCGAGTACATGCGCGGACTGAATTTCAAACGCGCCTCGGTGTACCCTCGTGTTTCAGAACACATTCCCGAAATCATCGAGCTGATCGGCCGACTCATCGACGCAGGTCACGCCTACGAAACGAACGGCTCGGTGTATTTCGACGTGACGACCTTCCCCGAGTACGGCAAGCTCTCCAATCAGCGTATCGAGGAACTCGAAGCCCAGGGCGCACAGGACGAACGCTCCGAAAAACGCAATCCCGCAGACTTCGCCCTCTGGAAAGCTGGTGGCGTCTCCGAGGACGCCATTCGCGAACACGCCAAACACGACCACGGCCACGATCTACCATCGGGCGAAACCTGGGACTCGCCGTGGGGCGAGGGGCGGCCCGGCTGGCACATCGAATGTTCGGCCATGTCGATGACACATCTCGATGAGACGATCGATATTCACATTGGTGGCCACGATTTGGTCTTTCCCCACCATGAAAACGAGATCGCCCAAAGCGAGGCGGCAACCGGCGAGGCATTTGCCAACTACTGGCTCCACACCGGGCTGCTTGAAACGAAGGGCGAGAAAATGAGTTCGAGTCTTGGGAATTTCTTTACGGTCGAAGCCGCTCTCGACGAGTACGGCCCGAACGTCATTCGGACGTTCTATCTGTCGACCGAATACGGCTCAAAACAGACGTTTTCGGAAGCCGCTATGGCTGAAGCCCGAGAGCGATGGAACCGCCTCGAACGCGCCTACCAGAGTGCCGTCGACGCACTCGACTCAGTTGATGCAAACGCGAAGATCGAGGACCCCGAACTCCGCGCTGCCGTGAGCAACACCCACAACGAATTCACGGCGGCGATGAACGACGATTTCAACGTCCGTGAGGCGATGGCCGCGTTGCTCTCGCTCACAACCGCGATCAACCGGCATCTCGACGGAGCCGCCGAATCCGACGAAGGCGACCAGTACGATTATCAGGGGCTCAAAGCAGCCGTTGAAACCGTCGACGCACTCGGTGGTGAAGTGTTTGGTCTCCAGTTCGGATCGGTTAGCGACGGGGATGTCGAACTCGCCAGCGAGCTTGTCGAGCTCGTCCTTGAGGTTCGAGAATCCGAACGCGAAGCGGGCAACTACGGCCGTGCCGACGAGCTTCGAGATGCGCTCGAAGCCCTCGATATCGAGGTTCACGACAGCGACGACGGGCCGACATTCCGTTTTGATTAATCAACCCTACATGGTGAACAACTCGGTGTCTTCAGGAATCGAAAACAACCCCATTCGGACGCCGGAGTCAAGCCAGCCATAGCCATACGAAAACGAGGCCAGCGCGTTGACGAGATCGTCTTGCTCGCGAAAATGTCGCCCATCTCGGAGATACGACGCGGCCATTTCTCGGCAGTCGGCAGCGGCTACCGCAAGCGGGGTTTCGTCGGCCGGTGTTTCGGTGGCCACATCGAGTGCCGCAGCTAACATCTGTTCGTAGCGATCAGTCTTTTCTTCGAGGTCCGCAGTCATACTCGAAGATACTGCCCATAATTCAAAGTGGTTCCGTCGTGTTGCGACCAGCGTTGGTGTCAAACAGACATCGGAATCACAATTAGTGGGTTTCTATCTCGACAACGCCTGTCACAGTTCGTTGTCAGCGAGTTCCTGCTCGGCAACGATTTCGTAGGGAGCGAGCCCGTTTCGAATCCCATCGAGCAGCCGGAAGGCCTCATCCGGCGACAGGAAATGCCGCGTCACGACACGGCCGAGTGGTGTTGGCTCCAATCCGCTGATGAATTCCCATTCGAGCAGTTTCCCGATTGCGCGGGTCGTATCGATCTCTCCCAACATTCGGTCGTTGAGCCGTTTGGCCTGTGTACCACCAACGGTAATGTTCGCTAACGTCTCTTCGACGGCAGCGGCTTCGTCGTAGACATTTCGGACGTCTTCCATCTCACCTTTGAGTAGTTTGAACGCAACTTCGTCTTCGGTCATCTCCATTGAATTATGGTAGGTGCAGTCGGGTTCGATGAGCATGTAGACCGTCCCGCGGTCGTGGTAGTCGGGTCGCCCCGCCCGCCCAAGCATCTGGCTGAACTCCTGGACTGACAGCCACTCGATTCCCATCGCAAGCGTATCGAAAATCACCTGCGAGGCCGGAAAGTCGACACCGGCCGCGAGGGCAGCGGTCGTGACAACCGCCGAAAGCTCTTGATCCAAAAACTGTTTTTCGACTTTCTTCCGTTTTCGGTAGTCGAGCCCGGCGTGATACGGTGCGGAATCGTACTGCAGTTTCCGACTAATCGAGTGACATCGACGCCGCGAGTTGGTGAAAATAATCGTCTGGCCTCGGTAGCCTTTGGAGGATTTCTGATCGAAGGCACGTTGGACGAGTTTGTCTTCGAGCCGGAGTTTTTCGCGTTCGTCGGCAAAGGTAACGTGGCGTTCGATCGGGACAGGTCGTTCTTCGAATTCGATCAGCCGAGCTTCGAGCCGGCGTGCCAGCCACTCGGGGTTGCCGACGGTTGCCGACAGGTAGATCCACTGCGCCCCGTCGTAGCCGCCCGACTGGGTTGTGGCTCGTTGTTCGCAGTAATATTTGAGCCGTGAGATGAGTCCATCGAGTCGGTGGCCTCGCTCTTCTTCTTTGAGCGTGTGGACTTCATCGATGACGACGCTACCGACATCACCGAGATTCTTGCCGGTCCGCAGTGCGTGGTCGATTCCCTCGTAGGTTCCGACGATCACGTCAGCACTGGGATCGAACTGGCTGCCTGAGTCAGCAATTCGGCTGGCTCCGACCCGGATCGTCACGTCGAGCCCGAGCTTCCCATAGCGTTCTTTGAAATCCTCATGTTTCTGGTTGGCAAGTGCGACGAGCGGAACGAGAAAGAGCAGTTTCCCGTTGCCTTTCAGCGCGCGGTCGATGCCCGCGAGCTCACCGATGAGCGTCTTTCCGGTCGCGGTCGCACTGACGACGAGCTGGTCGTTGCCATCAAGGAGCCCGTTTCGAACCGAGAGACTCTGGACTGGAAGCAGATTCTCGAAGCGTGACTCGGTCATCGACTGCAGCTTCGGGTGCAACCCGAGATCTGCGGTTTTGACGGGGTCAACGTCGTCGACGGTGGCGCTAATGACATCGAACTTCGTCAGATCGGGATCGAGATTGCCCGAAAGCAGGTTGACGATCCGGTCGAGATCTTGGACCTCAAGCAGGAGGTCTTCAAGTCGATCCTGTGCGGAACCGGTGAACTGCCCCTTGTACGAGAGTTCGCGTTCGAGTTCTTCGAGCGCGCACTCTGGGCAGATATGTTCGCGATCGGTTTTGATCGCGGTTTCCTCGGTGATCGGTGCGTACCGACCCTGATTGGCACACAGCCGACACGTTCGAACGACCTTTGCCGAGAGCTGATAGCCATCGAGGAGCTCTCGTAACTCCTCGCGTCCCTGCGAGGAGGTTTGTTGGGAAATACGAATGCGGGTCGCACAGCGAGCGAGTTCGACAAAATCGTCGGGGTTGCGTGGTTCCTCGCTGCTTCCGCGCTTGGTACGGAAGCGTCCGGGGCGAGGGCCTGCACTCGTCTCTTTGACGTCGAGAATGCCGTGAAAGACCCGCGACCCATCTCTGGTAGCCACGACGCGGTAGTTGCCACCGGTTTCATGGAGAAACAGCGTTCCGACCTGTGCGACCTGCTGAGACACGCTCGGGGCTACGTAATCGGGGTATATCAGGCGTTCGGCTCGTCACCGCCGTCGTCGTCGAATCGACGGCCAATTTAATACGGACTGACCGACAAGGTCAGTGTATGCGTGGTATCCGCCTTGGGAGTGCCTTTGGAATCCCTATCCAACTCAACTGGACGTTCCTGCTTATTCTCCCGATTTTCGCATGGATTATCGGCTCGGACATCGTCTCACTTGCCGAACTCGTCGCTGGGGTGCTTGGAAGCGACATTGCCACCGAGCCGCTAACCAGTGGTTCGATGCCGTGGATTCTCGGCTTTGCGGCCGCCGGCGGGCTGTTTTTCGGCGTCCTGCTTCACGAGTTCGGCCACTCACTGGTGGCGATGCGCTATGGACTCGAAATCGAGTCGATCACGCTCTGGCTGCTCGGCGGTGTCGCAAGCTTCCGTGAAATGCCCGAAGAGTGGCAGAAAGAATTCAATATTGCCATTGCCGGCCCAATCGTGAGCGTGCTGGTCGGTGTTGTTTCCTATATTGCCTTCGTGCTGACGCCTGGGAGTTTTGATGCCCTCCGGTTCGTCCTTGGCTATCTCGCCCTGATGAACGTCGCCCTCGCGATATTCAATATGTTGCCGGGCTTTCCGATGGACGGCGGCCGGGTGCTGCGAGCGCTCCTCGCCCGAAAGCGCCCACATGCCCAGGCAACACAGCTTGCAGCAGAAGTCGGTAAAATATTCGCCTTCATGCTCGGGCTCCTTGGACTGTTCATCTTCAGTCCACTACTGATCATTCTGGCATTCTTTATTTATATCGCCGCCTCCGGTGAAGCCCAGCAGTCGACGCTCAAAGCGGCGTTCCAAGGCGTTACCGTCCGCGACATCATGACGCCAGGAGCCGACCTGCACGTGGTTGAAAAAGAGACAACGATTACGGAGTTGCTGACGCGCATGCTCACCGAACGGCACACTGGCTATCCGGTGGTCGACCAGTGGGGTGAGCTAATCGGCATGGTCACGCTTGATGATGCTCGAACGATCAAACAGGTCGAACGCGATGCCTACCGGGTCGAAGACGTGATGGAACGCGACGTGATGAGTATCAGTCCGGATGCAGATGCGATCACGGCGCTACGGACAATGCAGGAGCACGATGTGGGTCGGCTGCCCGTGATCAACGCCGGTGGCGAGCTCACAGGCATTATTTCACGAACCGATCTAATGACCGCGTTCAACGTTATCCAGAGTCGTGGCGACAACACAACGCTGATTCAGCGGCGTGGGTCGGACTCGGATCTCCCGCCAGTGCAGTAGCTCGCGGTCCTGTTCGGAGCTATTTCACGACAAATTGCGTCCTCAAACGCCGTCGGAACGACGCTTAGTTGCTGTCGACAACTTCAATCTCGAATTCGAGCGTTTCGCCCGCAAGATCCGGATTGAAATCCACTCGGACGAGTTCCTCATCGACATGGATGACTTCGCCGTGTTGGCCGGTTTGGGCCTGCAAAAACGCGCCTTCCTCGGGAACCTGTCCGAGCATTTCGCTGAGCTCGTCAGTCTCGAACTCCTGGACGTTCTCTTCGGTCCATTCGCCGTAGCCCTTTTCGGGCGGAATTTCGATTGTTTCGGTCTCGCCGACATCGAGCCCGATCAGTCCTTCTTCCATGCCCTCGATGACGGTTCCAGCGCCGACCTCAACGGTCAGTGGGTCGTACTCGCGGTCTGGCTGGGCCTCAACAAGGCCCGCCTCTTGGGCGACTTCCTCTCGTGAGGAGTCGAAAACAGTTCCATCATCCAGTCGGCCGGTATACTCGAACGTTACCGTATCGCCAGTTGTGATCGTCATACCCGAAGGTGAGCCGTCAGCGGGAAAAGCCATTGGATTGCGGGCGATGGGCTGTTCCCTCCAATGTTGTCAAAAGGTCCAGGTGCGGTTATCGAACCGGAGCCAGACGTGCTCGCTAACCCTGCGCGCGACTGGCAGGGTTAGATCTCGCTTTCCGGTGTTTCCACTCCTCCCTTCGGTCGTCGTGAAAAAGTCCAGGTGCGAGAATCGAACCTCAGTCGCTCCACTCGCGTTCGCTCATTTCGCTCCCTGCTTTGATTCTCTTACAGATAGACTTTCAGCTCCTCACGTCAGTGCTCGGAGCAGAAAGGTCCAGGTGCGAGAATCGAACCCGCGTCTCAGCCTCCACAAGGCTGAAGGATAGTCCACTACCCCAACCCGGACACGCATCCAATCGTACTCTACTCGCAAAGAAATACGTTACGACTCGGGGTTCTCCGCGAGTGGGCGTCCCACACCACACCCGGTGGGGCCGTCGCTCCCCAATTGGAGCGTCGAACGCGACGCTTTTGCCCCCGGCGCACAGACCTACAGACAGCTGTGGCCATCACGGATAAGATCTACGTCAAAAACCACCGACAGCTTTCCTCCCAGCTCGATACGAGCTTTCCGAAGAGTGCCTTCGCCGGCGCAACGCTCGATCTGCTGTTTACCGGCGATAGCCTCGCCAAACTCGACAGTACGACCCGTGACCGCGTCCTCGATTTTGCTGAGGACTTTCTGGATTGTGACTGCAAATCACATCCCTACTGCGGCTGTGGCGAACGCAAATTCATTGCCTACCTACTCGAACTGCGCGCCCAAGGCTTCGGACCGGATGACATCGTCCACGTGATGGGTGACGACTACATGCTCTATGCGTATTCGGGCGACATCCTCTCGTTTCTCGACCAGTCCGTTCGGACGCTTGAGGCTGCCGAAGCACTCGCCGAGACCGAAGACAGCGGCCGGAGTGGGGAGCTTAGTGCAGCAAAACGAGAACTCACAGGGTAAAAAAATAGCCCGGACTTAGGCGTTATCCGAGTCGAAACGTTGGCTCATCGCGATCCATGTCGAGATCTTCGAGATGGATCACGTCCTCGCCATCATCTGCGGCGTCGATCTGCTCGTGGAGATACGTGACGTACTGTTTGTGCTCGTCGAGCTGCTCGCGAAGATGGTCGGCTTCGAGTTCGAGCCGTTCGTGTTCGCGGATGAAACTCTTCGGCACCTCGACAGTAGGTGGGAAGGGTTCATCGTCGTCAGCACGATGGTTCAGGGCGGATTCAGGGACGATTTCGACCCGTCCATCGTGATCGACCAGCGTCTCAACGTAATCGCGGAAGACCGCCGACAGCGAGATATCTCGCTGTTCGGCAATTTCTCGAAGCGTCTCGAAGGCGTCCTCGTTTACCCGAAACGAGATTGTCTTGTTTTTATTTCCCATCCTACATTCACTCGCGTGACTAGCAGTCCTCAGTCAGTATACTTAATCATTTGTCAGACAGCCCGCGTGGTCAGCTATCTGCGCAAAAACAGCACCGCGTGGATTACGGCTGTGGATTGGTATCGACAGGTTCGGCCACCTCGGTATCACCGTCGGTGGATCCACCGAGTTCATCGGTTGATTCGAGACTTTCGAGCGCGGTGATCGCAGTCTGTTTGTACGCCGAAACATCGTCGCCGTACTGTTCTTTCGCCATCCGGGCGTACTCGTTTGCCTCGTCGTCAAACCGGCTGATCCGATCGATCGTCCGTTCGGCCGTTTCGACGACCCACTGATCTCGCGTTGCGGCACTGACTTCGGTAATCGACTCGGGCCGAATTGAAACGTTGATTTCGCCCTCGTCGGTTTCGTAGGTTCGAGGTTTGCCAACGACAGCAACGTACGCTGGCGGTTCAAGTTCGCGGAGTGCGCTTGCGGCCTCGGGCTGGTACTGACCCGCGTACACGAAGAACGTGCCAGTCGGATCGACGATCCGACCACGCCACCATTCGCTGTCCTCGCCGACATCCTCTTTTTCGGTCAGCGTCCCAACGAAGAAGACGCGATTGGCCTGCTCGCCGGTCGGCAACAAGAGGTAGACAGGCGCACGCTCGTCATCGGATTCTTTGAACGTATAGCTGGCAGTGTTGAACTCGTCTGCGAACACACGGCGCGATACCTCGCGGCTGATTGACTGGGATGAATCGCTCTGGCTCATATTAGATCGACCTCGCTTTGATCAACACAGCCTCTGGATCGGCTGGGCCGGTGAGTTCGGAAAACTCGTTCGCTAAGACGTATCGGCCAAGCGTCGGACCGGTCACACTGTAGTAGCGGCCGAGAATATCCGTGCGAATCTCGTCGGCGACAACCGTCGTATCGAGTGCGTCCATCGCCAACTGTTTGGCTTCTTCGAGTTCGATTCCGGTCAGCGCTTCTGTGGCCTCGCGGTTGAAGATTACGTCGTGGACGTCAGCACCGTCGTCGATGACGGCCTTGATCCGGAGGTCGAACTCACCGTCGACCTCTCCGTGTTCAGCACACCGACCGTTTTGCAGGACGCGTGTGCAACCCTCTTCAGGACACCGTTTGATCAGACCACTGCCCGACTGGACATCGACCAGTGCGCCCTTGATAGTCTCGGCGTTGTCACCAACTTCGATTTCTTTGTCAATCTCAGTGATCGTCGTTGTCCGATTGAGCTTTACGGAGTACCGACCCTGGTATTCGTCGGTAACGACGTTCGAGAGCTCGTAGTTTGAGCCTTCTTCAAGCTCGTCGAGCTCGGAGGTTGCAAAGGAGACGAACTTGATCGTCCCCGACTCATCGCCAAGGAGCCCCACCTGCGAAATCGAGTCGCTACGTGGCTCCCAGAGGTCGACCAGTTTGACGGTGAGATCGACCCACTGTTCGTCAGCATCGATATCATTGACCTGAACGCGCTCGCTGCCGCCACGGCTGATCTCGTCGCGTTCGATACCCGCGTCGCTGAGGTAGCTGTTGGTGACGCTCCGTCGGGCCTCATCGACCGGGACCTTGTACTCACTGACAAGCTGTTGGAGTTTCGTCTCGACTTCGTCTTCAGTAATGTCTAGGTGGTCGGAGAACTGTGCTGTAATCTCGGCTGCGTGTGTCCGCAAATCTGTCATGGTTTCACTGCCTCCGCGGTGTTTTCAATGGGAGACATATGGCGGTTGGTTCCCGATCGTATAAAAGGTACTGGGTGCACAGGGTGAATGTAAAAAACGCAAGAGGGAGACGAGATGTGTAGCGTATCGCGCAAACAAAATCGACTGGGACGAGGACCATCAGATCGGATCAATTCGGTGGCAATGAACCTATAATAGCGGCCACCAATATCCCTGTATGGATGAGCGTCTCGAACGATACCTGCGCGACCGCTTTCGGCGCGTTGGTCGACAGTACGAGCGCACCCGAAATGCCTATGCCGAGGGGAAAGGCGACTCTTCGCCAGCCGATGAGGCGGCCAGCAGCACAGAATCAACTGACAAAGCAATCGATGATCTCCCAACCGATGGCAGCGGTCGGTACAAACTCGTCTGCAGACGCTATGCTGAAAAGCGGGCCGTTGCCGCTGACGATGAAGGTCGCCCAGCCTGTTTTGAGGCCGACCACCCCGACTGTGCCGGCTGTGTAGAAGATATTCACGACAGGAGAATCGAGACGTGGTAATGCGACGACGAGCGTTGGCAAGGTAGCACTACACATCGACAACGTGCTACACGCGTTGGCAACGTGACCGCTAGCACGGACTAATTCGATCGCCGGACACGGACTGCGCCATCCGACGTCACGCTCACAAAGAGTGCGTCTCTGACATTTCGCCCGCTGATAGCCGATGCAGCCTCGTCGCTGACGACCTTCATTAGATCCGGAGCGGTGTAGTTGACTTTGACACCCGCCTCGTCGCAGGCATCATAAACTAACTTTGGCACGTCATAGAGGTCGGTTCCCGTATCGATTTCGACGCGAACCGGTGCCGAGAGGGCCTCAGCAAAGGCGACCGTCTCGGTTGCTTTGGCGATGTTTTCACGAGCGCTGGCTTCGATATTCGACACGTTTGCCCGTGAGGTTCCAAGCAGTTCAGCAATATCGAGCTGTCTGACATCGCGCTCTCTGAGCGCCAGCACTTCGGCCTGCCGTCGCGTGAGAACGTTCGTCTCTGCGTTGAAGCCTGCCTGATCGAGCAGGGCGGCAACATCGGTCCCAATCGTCGACTCGGTGTTCGTGGCCGACGTCCCCCCGTGCTCGTCATTGCTCCTATCGCTCATTACAGGGTATTTCTCGGCGAGTCGCAAAAAGCTACAGTCTTCGCTGTCCACTGCGTGGCTGAGCCGTCACCGACTCGTCTACCGTCCCCAGAAATTCTCACGGCTCCCGAGTCGGTCTCGATCAGGGCGGCTCGGGCCACGTGAGCGCTCCTCGTCGGCGTCGGCCGTGTCGACGCTGTCAGCTGTCGTCTCGTCCGATTCATCCTCATCGGTTTCGGGCTCAAGTGGAAGGCGTTCAACAATCTCTTTTGCGCGAGCGTGACTTCCCAGTACCCGGTCGATTCGGACGATAGCACGGGCGTCCGGAAGCAGCCCATCAATGAAGACAATAAACCCGTCTTCGGTTCGGCCCACGCCAGCACCGCTTTCGTGGATATCAGTGACCTCCACAATGACCTCTTCGCCGGGCTGTACCGGCTGTTGTTTCAGCTCACGAATCGGCATACTGTAGTGTTGACACCACTCGGCACCCCCGCGGTCGCCGTAGTGTTGACAGCCCATCCCATTGATTCGCTCCGAAAAGCTCGGACAGTCATCGGCCAGTGGACAGTTCGGCATGATGGTTCGTAATCAGGGGGTCGTCTAAACGTTTCCGCTGAGGCTGCCATGACTGGCGACGCCAAAAACAGGCGATTCATAGCGATTGAGATACTGTTTTGGATATGAACCGGTATGCACCCGAGTTGGCACTGGTTACCGGCGGGCTGCTCGGTGGTGTCTTCGGTGCGTTTGTCCTTTTTTCGCTTGCCGAGCTCTACTCAGCGCTTGTCACTGGAGCCGTGATCGCCTACCCGTTTGCAGCGTATGCGGTCCACAACAGCAACGACCCAACAGCCGTGTTGCCACCGTGGCTCGTGACAACGGCCGCGGCGCTCGCGGGAACAGTTGTCTTCGTCGACGTCATTCGACTGCTTCCGGCAGGAACACGAACCGCGCTCTTCGGGTTGCTGCTCGCACTGATCGTCTTCCTTCCGGCTGCCGCCTACGGGACCCAGTATGGCTCGCCTCCGGCGATTCTCCCACCTGGCCCGATTGTCGGCCTTACGACGCTTTCGGCGATCGGCCTTGTCGGTGTCGGCGCAACTCATGCACCGCTGTATGGGACGGCAAGTAGTATCCTGTTCTTTCTCGCCGGGGCGTTGTTTGCAGCCAGCCGTCATCCACTTGGACGCCACCGGCGTCGACAGATTCCGCTGGCGGGGATGACCCTCGCAAGCGGGCTTGTCGTGATCGGGGTCGTTCTCGGTGGCCCACTTGAACCGTGGGTTCTCGGGAGTCTCGTTGCTGCCTTCGGCCCGCTGATTTTCTACGGACTCACCGCAGATATAGGGTAGCTCCATACAAGACTGTGCGCGGGCTATCTCGAAAGTGGTCGTCTGAGTCGCTCATAAAAACTCTCGAACGTCCGAATACCACATATCGTGGTCGTCAACGGCATCGATTCGCTGGGCGATTTCGACGGCTAAGGCGTGCCAACACAGCTGTTCTGGGTCGTCTGAATCGAGATTATATTGGCTGTCTTTGCAGGTGCAGCTGCCGGCTTCGACCATATATTCCTCGTCGTAGCCGACAACGATCGTGAAATCACGGTACTGTTTGACCCGGCGTTCGGAGACGGCATCGATTGCTTGGACGCCGCGGTCGCCATGGATCGAGAGCAGGGCGGTCACGATGTCAGCCCGGAGCTCACCGGCCGTATCGAGCGCCTCACGCCAGTTCTCGATCTCGCTCACAGCGGTCCTACTCGGAGCAGGCCAATATCAGGTTCGGTGTGCTTTTTCACACGGCTGTCGGAGCCCTATCTATGCAACTCAGTGAAGGGGGACTCGAAATCACCGTCGAGACACCCAGAGACGGAGCCAGTGAGGGCAGTGGGGATGGCGTCTTTTTCAACCCGACAATGGAACTCAACCGGGATATCACAGTTGCGGTGCTGCGAGCCTACCAGCAGCGCGAACCGAGAGTCAGCACCTATCTCGATGCGATGGCCGCCTCCGGAATCCGTGGGGTTCGGGCCGCCGCTGAGGGATATGATGTAACCTGCTGTGACATCGACCGCGACTCGGCTGAACTGGCTCGGGAGAACCTCGCTCACAACGACCTCGACGGTGAGGTCATCCAGCGCAATGTCAATTCTCTCCTTCACGAGCAGATGTTCGATGTCGTCGATCTCGATCCGTTTGGCACGCCGATTCCGTTCGTTGATGCCGCATTTGCAACGACACGAAACCTGGTCTGTGTGACTGCAACCGACACCGCGCCGCTCTGTGGTGCGCATCTCAACAGCGGAAAACGAAAGTATAGCGCAGTTCCACAAAACACCGACTACCATCCCGAGATGGGCCTTCGAACGCTCATTTCTGCCCTTGTGCGGACGGCTGCCCGCTACGATGTTGCGGCGGTACCGATCTGTTCGCACGTGAGTCGCCATTATGCGCGAACGTATCTCGAGCTTGATCACCGCGCAACCAGTGCTGACCGCCTGCTCGACCAGCTTGGGTTCGTCCACCACTGTGAAGACTGTCTGACTCGTAACCACGAGTATGGATTCTACCCGCAGTCGGTCCCAGAACACTGTCCAGTCTGCGACAGCAACCGGATGCTAACTGCCGGCCCGATCTGGCTCGGTCCGGTAGCCGACAGCGAGTTTACCGAGTCTGTTCGCGAGCAGCTTTCCGCAGAAATGGGCAAACAACAACTGGCCGAGCGACTGCTTTCGACGGTGGCAACCGAACTCGACACACCAACGCACTACGATCAACATCGGCTCTGCAAGCAGTGGGGCGTGCCCGCCAATTCGATGGACGAGTTTCTGTCGGATCTGCGAGACGCTGGCTACGAGGCGTCGCACGCACACTACAGCGGAACCGCGTTCAAAACCGAGGCGACGGTGGCCGAGATTCGGGACGCAGCGGCCCCAGAAGCCGACACCTAAGGGCTCCTGAACTGACTCCCACGGTCGCAAAGGGGTGTGACGGCGGGGGAAACGGGGTCACAAGAGCCCGATAATGACTGCCTACCAGTGGCAGGTATCTTGAAACAATCCGGCTGTTTTTCACTGCCTTTCGGTAATATACGGGCGTGAATCCTCGTACCTCCTCGTTCGTCTCTATGGCAAAGGCGGTCGTGGCGACCGCCCAAGCCAAGCAGATTACGTTTTTAGCCGCCAGTGTCGCCTACTATGCGTTTGTTTCGTTGCTGCCAGCGCTCTTGTTACTGCTTGTTTTGGCAACGACGGTCGGTGGTGAAGCCTTCGGAGATCGGATCGTTGCACTCACCAGTGACTTTCTGACACCGGCGGGCCAAGAGGCGATCACCGGTGCGGTCGACGATGCGCCTGGAACCGGCGGTGCAACGATCATTGGCGTTGGCGTCCTCGCCTGGAGTACACTCAAAGTGTTTCGAGCGCTTGATACGGCCTTTCTCACTGTCTACGGTCAGGTCGAAACCGCCGATTTCATCGGCCAACTCAAAGACGCAACGCTTGTTCTCATCGGAATCGGTGGCGGCCTTGGTGTGATGGTTGCCGTCGGAGCCGTGTTGGCAGCGCTTCCACTCGGTCCGGCCGGCTGGCTCGTCGGGATCGTGGGACTGCCTGCGGTGTTGACACTGGCATTTGTCCCGATGTACCACCGGTTTCCGAATCCACCAGTCCCGATTAGACAGGCGCTTCCGGGAGCCGTGTTTGCTGGCATCGGCTGGACGATCCTGCAGGCCGGATTTCAGATTTATGCCGCCGGTGCGGGTCAGTATCAGGCCTACGGTGTTGCCGGCGGTATTTTGTTGTTGGTTACGTGGCTCTATTTTGCCGCAATCATCGTCATACTTGGAGCGATTATTAACGCTGTGCGGAGTGACCGTGCGCCGAGTGCTGCAGAACTGGAGGCTGAACAAACAGATTTTCTGCCGTCGGCGACCGATGACTGGGCGTCCAAAGTCCATACCAAGAACGTGACTTCCGACCGGCAGTTACAACAATCCGGGCATCAAATCTCACCACATATGTCGCGTGAGCGAACAGCGCAGGAATCGACAGCAGGGGCTGTCGACGGTGAGCCGACAGGTGCTGAGGGGGCCAGCGAGCAACGCCACAACCGAGTGTCTCCTGACGGCGCGCCCGATATCAGTGAGGTCGACGCCCGTATCACGGAGTTACGGGCCGAGTTCGATAGCTTCGAATCAGATATCCAACAGCGCACTGTCGACAAGCCGGCTGTCGAGTCGGAACTCAAAGGCTATGTTCGGTCGAAGATGCGCCGAGGACATGCCCGTGGCTGGGGGCCATACCTCGTCTTGCTGTATGGAACAGCAATGACACTCGGTGCGTTCTATCTGTTCGAAAGTGACTGGCTCGCCATCCTCGCCATGCTCATTATTTTCCTCTCGACACTGGGACTCTATACGCTCTTTGTGATGGTCGGTGTCGGACTCAATCTTGTCGACGTTCCTGGCAAGGCACTCGATTTCGCCCGCAACCGACGAAACTAGCCGTCGTTTCGTGGCCGAAGATCGCGGACAACGCCGACAGTGCCGGTGTACTGGTCTCCATTGTCACGCAGCGGTGCGAGATTGATTTCGGTTGGAATACGTTTTCCATTCGCTGTTTCGACCGTTACCTGATAGGTACCCCAGTCGCTGGCTGGATCGTCAAGTATCGATACAATCAGCTCGGTTCCTGCTTCGAACCCACCATCAGGGAGAAACTCGCTTGCATGCATGCCGACTAACTCCGTAGGCGTACAGTCAAGTATCGTCGCGAGCGCGTCGTTTGCAAGCGTGATGACACCGTCTGCATCGAGGATATACATCGCGTCACCAACCGTTTCGACCAGTGTTTTGTACTGTTTGAGCTCCCGTTCGGTTCGGTAGCTCTCGACAGCGTTTTCGATCCGGTTGGCAAGTAGCTGGTACTGCTCGGTGCCGGTTTGTTTCTGGAGGTAGTCGGTGACACCGTGAGCGAGGGCGTCGGCTGCGACCGTTTCCGATCCTTCTCCGGTGTACAAAATGAATGGGAGTGAAGGATATGTCGCACGAACGGTACGCAAAAATTCGAGGCCATCCATGTCTGGCATCTGGTAATCGCTGACAATACAGTCAAACGAAGATTCTTCGAGCCGAGATAATCCGCTTCGGGCATCTGTTTCGGTGGTGACTACAAAGGACGCTCGTTCTGCAGTGAGAAAGTGTGCTGAAAGCTCCACGAACGACCGTTCATCGTCGACGTGGAGAATTCGAACCGTCTCACACATGACCCGAAGTTTCACACCCAGAGTATCTAATCCTTCTGGATTGGTAATATATTGCTGAGTGGGTATCAAATCTGAGAAGCGAGGGATACGTTTACATAGTTTACTGAGAATCTATGCGACGTATGGTTAAATCGACAGTTCGGTTCTCCGAGGCGGTGATGGACCGCGTCGAAGAGTTGGTCTCTGGTGAGACCTTCTCAAGTAAGTCGGAGTTCCAACGGTTCGCCGTCGAATACGTGCTGTCGGAAATCGACGACTACGAACCTGAAATGCTTGATTTTGACGACGTTCGCGAGCAGGTATTCCCTAAACAGACACTTGTCCGTGAGGCAGAGCCAACCGGTGAGCCCGGTACCAAATTCTACCATGTTACCGCTCGGGTCAGACAGTTTGCAATCCGTGGTGACATCGAGACGGCTCGCGAACTGATCGATACGCACTATTCGTCCTCTGACCCTCGCTGTATATTACTTGACGACGTCGTCGAAGCATACCGCGAACAAAACTGCACTCCTAACGGGGCTGTCGACGTAGAATAGGGCTCACGGCTACATTTTTTGTGCTACACTGCCTCCCTGTTGTATGACTGATCCACACGTTGTCGCCCTCGTCGGAAGTCTCCGCGAAGCAAGTTGTACCAGACTCGCAGCCACTCGCGCGCTCGCTGGGGCCGCAAACGCCGGTGCAACAACGGAGCTACTCGACCTCCGTGCGTTCGATCTCCCGCCGCTCAACCCGGATCAGAACATCCAGGGAGATAGCGAACGGCTCATCGAAACGGTTCGCCGAGCCGATGCACTCATTCTTGCAAGTCCGATGTACCACGGCTCGTACTCCGGTGTCCTCAAGAATGCACTCGATTACTGTGGCTTCGAGGAGTTCGAAAACAAAACCGTCGGACTACTTGCCGTTTCGGGAGGCTCATTTCCGATTACGACACTCGAACATCTCCGATCGGTTTGTCGTGCACTCAACGCATGGGTGCTTCCCCATCAGGCAGCGATTCCAAACGTTCACAGCGCCTTCGAGGATGGTACGTTCGTTGACAGCCGGACCGAAGAGCGGGTTGCGATGGTTGGCCAACGTGTCGTTCAGTATGTCGCGATCGAACCCGAGCCGTCGACCTTTGAGAGCGATCAGAACGAAGGAGCCGACGACTAACCCCGATTCGGGACGCTATCGACGCATCCGTGTCATTGCTCATCGTGGCTGAAAAAACAATTAAGCCAGCTGATCAACAAGTATGGCATGAGTTACCATGACACTATACAGCCGCATATTAGTTCCCACTGACGGTTCGGCCGAAGGCCAGCGGGCAGTCGCCCATGCGGTTGACCTCGCCGAGGTACATAACGCAGAGATCTCAGCTGTCTATGTCGTCAATACCGCGGCATACAACGGGTTGCCAATGGAGACTGCCTGGGAGGGTATCGACACGTTGCTTCGGCAGGATGCACACGGTGCGCTCGAAACCGTCGAACAGCTCGGCGAGCGACGCGGAGTTCCCGTCGACACAACGGTTATTGAGGGATCGCCCAGCAAACAGATTCTCCGGCTCGCCGAGACCGACGACTGTGAGCTAATCGTCATGGGAACCCACGGACGTGGAGGCATCGACCGGCTTCTGCTCGGCAGTGTTGCTGAAAAAGTCGTCCGGGGGGCCCGGGTGCCGGTACTGACTGTCCGTGTCGGCGACGACCCTGCACAGGTAGCCGGCTCGACAGCAACCGAAACCGAAGCGTCGAGTCCAGCCAGAACAGATGACTCACAGATGGCCGCAGACTCCCAGACAGGGTAGACAAACCGAGACGGCGACCGACCGATCGGCTTACTCCCGTTTCGGCCGCAGATGCTCACAGTCCCCAGCGTGGACAATCCGCTCGCCGGCTGCCGTGTCGACAACGAGCCCTCCGGGAAACTGTACATCGACCGCATGGCCCTCGATTGTCTCGTGTGGTGTTTCGATTCGGACCTGCTGGCCGAGTGTTGAACTGTATTCGCGCCAGCGATCAAGGACTGTTTCAGGTGCTGCGGTGAGCTCGGTCAGCGATTCTATGAGCTTTTGTACGATAGCCCGACGGTCGACGTCGCCACCGAGTTCACGCAGGCTCACCGCGTCCGGTGGGAGCGCCGCTGCATCGATATTTGCGTTGATTCCGATGCCCACTAAGAGCCACGAAACGCGATCGGCCTCACCCTCCATTTCGGTGAGGATTCCGGCGAGTTTCCGGCCACCACGCTCGCTGGACTCACCGACAAGCACGTCGTTGGGCCATTTGAGGTGGGCGTCGACACCGGCGAACCGGCAGGCATCGACGGCTGCCACGCCCGCCGCAAGTGTGACAATCGGAACATGTGCGGCCGGAATTTCGGGTTCAAGAATGACTGAACACCAGATGCCGCCACTGGGGGCGGTCCACGGCCGGCTGAGTCGTCCTTGGCTTCCCGTCTGTTCGTCGGCAACAACCGCAATAGCGCGCTCGCCAGCGCTCGCCAGTTCTCGTGCGCGGGTGTTCGTACTGTCGATCGAGTCGTGGTACTCGACCCGGAACGGCGCGTCGAGCCCAAACTCGATGGCAGCCGAACCGTAGTCTGGAACCGCTGTTACCGCATAGCCGTCGGCCATGCTTTCGATCTCGAACCCCTCCGCGCGGAGCGCTTCGACCTGCTTCCAGATGGCCGCCCGCGAGATACCGAGTCGCTCGGCGAGCGCCGGCCCGGCAATCGGCCCGTCCTCGAAGGCTGCAAGCAGCGCCCGGCGTGTCTCGTTCATGGGCGTATCTACGGCGTGCGCCCCAAAGAGCCGTCGGATACAAACCTCCCCGGCACCTACCGCTGGCTATGATTACGTTTCTCGCCGGCGGCACGGGCACGCCAAAACTCCTTGCGGGAGCGAATGCACACCTCGACGCCAGCCGACTGACGGTCGTTGGCAACACGGGTGACGATATCGAACTCGGCGGGCTCATGGTCTGTCCGGATCTCGATACGGTGCTCTTTCACGAGGGAGAGATGCTCGATACCGACCGGTGGTGGGGAATCGAGGGCGACAGCCACGAGACGAACCGTGAACTCCACCGAATTGCTGATGCAGCCGGCCTCGATAGCGGCCCACAGTATCTCGCTCCGCGAAAACAGACGACTGGTCGAGAAATCGCCCGGTGGCGACGCTTTTCGGGGATTGCAGAGTTTATGACGATCGGTGACCGCGACCGGGCAGTTCACCTCACACGGACGAGTTTGCTCGATGGGGGACGGTCGCTCACTGAGGTTACACAGGTGCTTGCCGACGCCTTCGGTGTCGAACTCACGCTGTTGCCAATGAGCGACGATCCGATCGCAACGATCTGTCAGACCGACTCGGGGCCGATGCATTTCCAGGAGTACTGGGTCGGCCACGGTGGCAAGCCAACAGTCAATGCGGTCGACTTTCGCGGTGCCGACGAGGCCGAGCCAACCGACCACGTCCTCGACGCCCTCGATGCACCGGTCGTAATCGGCCCATCGAATCCGGTCACGAGCATCGGCCCCATCCTCGCGATTCCGGGAATTCGTGAAGCCTTGGAACGGACACCGGTCGTCGCCGTCTCACCATTTATTGAAGAGCAGGTGTTTTCGGGACCAGCGGCTGCGCTCATGGATGCCGTCGGACGCGAGGCGAGTACGCAGGGCGTCGCCGACAGCTATCGCTTTGCCGACGCGTTCGTTCTTGACACGGCTGATGAAACGGAGCTCGACCGGCCAGTTGTCCGCACCGACACACGGATCGAGACACCTGCTGATAGTGAGCGTGTGATGGCAAGCGTGTTGGAGGCACTCGATCTCGTCCAATGAAATGTATCGTTCATCGAACGAGAACGACAACTCACCTACGAAGTGACACAGACGTACCGCTGGCTCGACGGGTGAGTAATGTTTGAACCGCCGCTGGCACTTGCCAGTCTGAGCGGCGAGGCTGACGCCGAGTGGGCACTTGCGGGGGCCAACCACGTCGGTGCGGCGTTTCTCGGTGGTATCGCTCTCGATGAGCCGGCTCGCGAGGCAGCCCGGACGCTGGTCGACCGTGACAGACGAGAGTTTTTGCCGGCCGACCCGTTCGTGTTCATCGAAACCCAGCTGGCGGGCGTTGCCTCCGCGGCCACAGCCGACGGATCAGACACGCCGCCGATCCGTCCGGCGATAAATATTCGAAGTACCACTCAGTCATCGGTTCGTCGGGCAGCAGCGATCTGTGCGGAGTATGAGGCAATTCTCGAAATCAATGCCCACTGTCGGCAGCCCGAGCTCTGTTCGGTAGGCTGTGGAGAGACACTCTTGGCCGACCTCGACCGCCTATCCGAATACGTCTCCGTTGCCGTCGCCGAAGGGGCCGCTGTGAGCGTCAAAGTCCGTGCTGAAGTCGACGGTGTTGAGCTGACGGCGGTCGCTGAGCGAATCGACGCCGCCGGAGCCGACGCGATCCATATCGATGCGATGGATTCGCCGTCGGTCATCGAACCGATTGCAACGACAACCGAGTTATTTGTCATCGCCAACAACGGCGTTCGCGACCGCAGGACAGTCCGGACGTACTTCGACTGTGGCGCTGATGCGGTCAGCGTTGGCCGGCCGAGTCGCAATCCCGATGGGCCCGTTATGCGTCGGGTTGCCGACGCGGTTTCAGAGCTCGCTGCAACGGAGCCAATCCAATGAGCAACCGACAGTCGAATCGTAGTAATCCCAGCCGAACGTCTGCCGAAAACGCCCAGCTCGCGCTGTTGCTCGAAGTCGCCGCCACACCCAAACCGGGCAATGTCGACCGACACCGAGATTTCGACGATTTACGATTTGAACATTTTTTGGCCGGTTCGGTCGGCTCGCAAGCGGGGCTTCGGCGGGCAGCAGAGGGCGACGCGGTCGGAGTCGCTTTCGAGGAGGCCGTTTTCGGGATGGCGAACCAACAGGGCGGCAACACGCAGTTCGGCTGTCTGTTGTTGCTCGTTCCCCTCGTCAAAGCTGCAGCAGCCGGCTCGCTTACGTCACACGGGGTCACCACTGTTGTCGAAGCGACGACCGTCGAGGATGCCATTTGTTTTTATCGTGCGTTCGAGCATGTCGATGTCGCCGTCGGTGAGCCACCGGAAGACGCCGACTCGCTTGATGTCCGACGTGGGAGTGCGGCCGCGCCGACGCTCCGCGAACGCGACCATACACTGTACGACATTATGGCGATCTCGGCCGATCCAGACGACCGAATCGCCGACGGCAACGCCCGCGAGTGGGTCAGTGGCTTCGAGCGGAGCTTTCGGGCCGCAGAATCACTGCTGGCAGACGAGGGGCCGGTACTCGACCGGGTTGTGCGAGTCTTTCTCGAGTTGCTGGCGGAGAAACCCGATACACTCGTTGCGATCAATCATGGTGAGCGTGTCGCTCGCGAGGTGTCGAACCGCGCAGAAGCAACTGCAAGGGCGTGTGCAGACAGCGAGGCGGGTGATTTTTCGGCGGTCGACCAGCTAGCCGAAGAGTGGGTTGATGCAGGCTACAATCCCGGAACAACGGCCGACCTCACCGCCGCCGCGTTGTTTATTGCGCTTGAACGAGGGCTGACCGTATGAGCAGCGATAAGGGGCGACAAACGGCCGACACCGAACCCGGCTGGCCCGTCGAACTCCGTGGCGTTACCGAATCAATCGTCGCCACACTGGGCCCAAACGGGTTGTGGAACATGGCTGCACTCGGGCTGCATGCACCCGACCAGCCGAGCGAGCCGGTCGAAGCAACAACCTGGGGCAACACGCGAACCCGGCGCAACTTCCACCGACAGGGCGGCGGGGTTGTCCAGTTCACCGCAGATCCACGGGAGTTTGTCGATGCCGCCATGAGGATCCGAGAAGAGACCGAGCCTGTCCTACCCGCTGCTGATGCATGGGTTGCGGTCGACGCCGAATCAGTTGCCCGCGGCGAGGAGGGCGCGACGATGTGGGAACGCTGGCAGCTCCGGCCGGTTGAGCCAGGCACTGTCGAGAAGAGCCGCCCGCGGACGATCAACCGTGGCTTTTACGCCGTCATCGATGCCACGGTGGCCGCCTCACGGCTTGATGTTCCGAGTTTCGAGACCGACACGCTGCTCGACCGGCTGGCGTATTTCGAAGAAACAGTCGAAAAATGTGGGGGGCCAGCCGAGCGAGCCGCCTTCGAGACACTGAGTGAGGCAAGCGGGTGGCGCAAGCGGGACTGACACGGCGAGACGGAACGAATCGTTTTAGTGTCGCTCCGAACAAGCCATCTGCATGGCAATCAAACCCAAGTACGTCAAGCAGCTCGCAACAACGCTGCTCGAAGACTACCCGCAGGCATTCAACACGGATTTCGAAACCAACAAAGAAAACGTCGCCAAACTCACCACCGTCGAGTCGAAAGGCGTCCGCAACCGCGTCGCTGGCTACATCACACGAAAGAAAGCCGCTGTCGCCTAATTTTTCGGGATTACTTCGAAGTTTGCCACACGATTAGTAGACGTAGTCGTCTTCCGTGAGCTGGACGTACCCGTTCTTCTGAAAGGCGCGTTTCTGTTTTTTATATGTGTAGAGCACTTTGGCACCCGAGAGCCCCGACCGGAGCGTGTTGGCCTTGAGCAGACTCGTGCCGTCTGCCGACAGAATACCGCGAATGGCTTTGAACGTTCGGTCCCAATCGCTCGGCCCGTAGCCTCGACAGAGCTCTGCAAAGGTGACGTTCCGCAGCACCTCATCGCCAATGGCGTCGTGCCAGCGTGTGTTGTAACTCGAGAGGTCGCCAGCGGCCGCCAGTTCACCGGCAATTGCCCCCGTCCGGATCGCGACGTGGTCGCCGCCTTCGTGGAATGCTGAGGTCGACCCCATTGCCCCGCCAGCGACGGCAATGCCGGCTTCGACGGGTGATTCAATCGGTTTTGTCGAAGAGATACTGTAGGTCTCGGTTCCACCACGCTTACCACGGTCTTCGACCAGTGGAAAGTCAGTCTCGATGTCGTACTCGTCGCCCCACTCGCGTTCGAGGAGTCGGCGGATGTAGGTCGCCCCGTTCGGAATCCGCTCGTCTTCCGGGCGAAGCAGGCCATACTCGTCTCGGTCCTCGATAGCGTCGATATCGAGGCCGATCGGCATCGTGAGCCCGACCCGACAGACCGGTGCGTCGTTCGGGAAGACCCACGGATAGGCGGTATGGCCGGGCATGAGCCCCCACCAGAATTTGATTGCCGTTTTAACTTCCTCGAAGACTTCTTCGGGGAATCGGCGGTACTCCTGATAGGCAATGTGGTTTGCAATCGGCGAGGCCAAGAGCTCGGAGGCCTGTGTCTCTGCTGGAAGATATCCATCGAGGACACGGTTCGTGACCGTCCGCTGTGGGCCGTCGGCGAGAATCAGGAAGTCCGCGCCGATTCGGTCGCCACTGGCGAGCACGACCGTGTGTCGAGGATCGTCCTCACCACCGTCGGCCGCAAGATCGCTTTCGACCGCTTTGACCCGGACCTGAACCCGGTACTCCGCACCCGCATCTTCGGCGCGTTCGCGCAGCCAGTCGTCAAGCCGGGCGCGCTGGAAGGTATAGCCGAAATGGTCGTACTCGGAGTCGATTCCAGTACTTTTGAGTGTCGCCGATTCGGTTGGGCCGATAAATTCTGCACGGTCGAGATGTTGGAGGAGGACGCCATCGGGGAACCCGTCGGGATGAATATCCATGATTTCCACCCAGTAATCGAGAATTCCCGCAGCATCGGTTGAGTCGGGGCCAAGTCCCTCGCGGTCGGCCCGCGGGACGCCCTTTTCGAGGACGAGCGCGGAGGCACCGCTGCTGGCCGCTGCATGGGCGGCCGACGTACCGGCAGGGCCGCCACCGACAATGGCCACGTCTACGCGTTCCATACCGTTTACCGCTCGGATTACCTATTAAAGCCTCTGAACTGCTGATCGTACGTCGGTTGTTGTAGGTGAGTATTCGACTGTGTTGTGGCCGCTGTATGGCTGACTACATGGATTCGTTCGACGACAAAACTGTACCTGTATATGTGTCGCCGGTCTATGAGTGACAATGGCTGTGAGAGACGATTTCGATCGGATACTTCGCCAACAGGCGGCCACGGATGGGCCGACAATTCCTTCGATTGCGGTCGCCCAGTCGCTGGCAGAAACACTGGGCGACATCCGGAACAGCTCCCCGTCGGCAACACGCCAGTTTGCAGACGAACCGACAATCGACTGGAACACCCCGGAAATGGACGATGCACCGATCAGCATGGCCATTTCCGGGCCGGCCTACGAAGATAACCCGATCTGGTATGTCAACACCGCCTTCGAGCGGCTGACCGGCTACACGGAAACCGAGGTGTGCGGCGGAAATCTCCGGCTGCTGCAAGGACCGAAGACGGCCGCAGAGCCGATCGAGACGCTCCGAGAGGCCCTCGATATCTGGGAGCCAACGATTGTTGAACTAGACAACTATCGTGCAGACGGGACCGTCTTTCGCAATCGGATTGCGCTCGCACCAATTGCCGACGAAACAGGAACAATCAGCAACTGGGTCGGGTTTCAGGAAGACGTCACCCACCGCTAAGGGCTGCGGCTTGTCCCTGCTCGAAAGAGTCAACACGAGAATATGGGTGGAGCCAAAAAACAGTAAGCGAGATATCCAATCGAAACAGCAATTATCAATGAATGATAAATACTGCTGTAGATATGACTACAAGCAAGCGATCACGCCGCCAGTTTGGAGCACTCGTCGGTCTTGGAGTCGTTGGACTCAGTGGCTGTCTCGGTGACGATGATGAGGAACCACCAGCAGAAGCGCCCGAAGACGACCCGGACGAATACAGTCTCGACGACCAGCCAGCCGATGCTGCAGCGATGTTTGTCTCCCCAGAAGACGGTGCGACCGTTAGCTCGCCGGTTTCGTTCGAGGGGACTGTCGAGGGCATCGAACTCGCCCCGGCTGGCGACCCAGCTGTCGGCGAGGGCCACCTTCACGTGTTAGTTGATCACGAAACATTTGAGACCGGCGAGGTTATTCCAGGTCCAAGCGAGTCGGCCGAGGACCGAGGCATCTATCACTGGGGCGACGGCCAGTCGGACGGTGACATCGAGCTCGAACCCGGTGAGTATACCGTCTCCTTGCAGATTGCAGACGGGCCGCATCGTGCCTACGGCGAGCCCGATGAAATAACCATTACTGTCGAATAACACACTCCCGGCAGCGACTCGCGGTGCGTGTTGTTCGGCCCACAGCCACAGATCGATGTTCGACTGTCTACACAGTCGTTGTCGCTATTAGCGGTTGGTAATTAACGAATGCCATGGACTCATATATCTGACCACAAATACAGCGATATGTCCACGCCAGAAATTGCTATTTTGCGACAGAAAATTCACGGGCTCTCAGCGACAGATTACGCCGAATCGCTCCGCAAACGGCTGCCAGAGACTGACATCGCAATTGCGCAGACCCCTGCCGAAGAGCGCGAGCTGCTCAAGACGGTTCCAATCGCAACGGGCTATGAAATCGACGAACCGGAAATCGAGGCGGCCGAAAATCTCGAGCTATTCGCCGGTGTCTACGCCGGCGTTGGGCATCTCGCACTCGATACGTTCGAGGCAAACGGCGTCGCTGTTACCAATGCGTCAGGCGTCCACGGCCCGAACATCGCCGAGTACGTGATTGGAGCGATCCTCTCGCAGGTTCGCGGCTTCAAACAGGCCTGGCGACAACAAGAGCGCAACAGCTGGCGGTCGTATCCGGCTCGCGAACTCAAAGACAGCACCGTCACTGTCGTCGGTCTTGGTGCAATCGGCCAAGCCATCGTCGAACGGCTCGACCCTTTCGGTGTCGACACGATCGGCATTCGGTACACGCCCGAGAAGGGTGGGCCAACCGACGAGGTACTCGGCTTTGATGACATCCATGACGCACTGGCCCGGACGGATTATCTCGTCCTTGCCTGTCCGCTCACCGACGAAACACGGGGCATCATTGACACGGAGGCGTTTTTGACGCTACCGACTGACGCCTTCATCGTCAACATCGCTCGCGGTGGCGTCATCGACACCGACAATCTGGTGACGGCACTACAGGCAAATCGAATTTCGGGTGCCGCACTCGACGTCACCGACCCCGAGCCGCTTCCGGGCGATCATCCGCTCTGGGATTTCGATACCGTCTCGATCACGCCGCACAACGCCGGACACACACCAGTGTACTACGAACGAACAGCCGATATCCTGGCAGCAAACGTCGAACGGTACCGCGCGGGCGACACTGATTTCGAAAACCGCGTTATCTGAGCGGCCTGACAGCCAGTCGGTCAGTGTGGCAATGTTTGCTCGGGGCTCAGACTAGCTGTGGCGAGTCGAGATGCGACAGATACGCTGTGAGATCGGCGGAGGTCACCATGCCGATAACACCGGTTTCGTCGTCGACAACGGGGACGTGGTGAAAGCCGTGTTCAACCATGAGGTCGGCAACGTCCGTTATCGATGCGTTAGCAGTCACAGTCACGACATCGGTCGTCATATATTCGCTAACGGTCGCCCCAGCCGCCGCGTCGCCGTCGGCCGTGATCTGAACGAAATCTGTCGTCGTTAAAATACCACGGAACTCGCCGTCCTCAACAACGACAACGGAGCCGATATCCCGATCAAGCAGCGTTGTTGCCGCCGCTTGAACAGGCGTATCAGGGCGTACTGATTCGACCGGCGAAGACATGAGTCGGCCAACGAAAATATCTGTCATAGTCATTGATTTATGTTCGTATAGAAAAATGTTGGTATCATCACTGCATGACACACTCGTTGCTGGGTGTGGTATTCTCCTATCCACAGCCAATAAAAATAAACAGCCGTCTACCCGGTTCTTTTAGGGACCGTCGCTTAGATCCAACCTTCTTCGACAAGCAGTTCGCCGTTTAGCAGGCTTGCGCCGGCGGCACCGCGAAGAGTGTTGTGGGCGAGACAGTTGTATTTGATCCCCGAATCGGTTGCCTGGACGCCACCGGCGGAAATCTGCATTCCGTTTTCGCGGCTCCGGTCGAGTCGTGGCTGTGGTCGGTCGGGTTCGTCCTCGCCGAAGACGTGAATCAGTTGGTCGGGTGAGCTCGGCAGGGCAGCTCCGGGGAGCTCGGCCATGGCCTGTCGGGCTTCCGCAGGCGTCGGCTCGTCTGCGAGGTCGACAAAGAGGCTTTCGAGGTGGCCATCGAGCGTCGGAATCCGGTTGCAAGAGGCGTTGACGGTCGTCTCGTGCATCGAGAGTTCTGCGCCGTCGAAGCCACCGAGGAGTTTGCGAGATTCGGTCTCCATTTTCGGCTCTTCGCCGCCGATATGCGGAATCGCGTTATCGATGATCTGCATCGAACTCACACCCGAGTAGCCTGCCCCTGAGACGGCCTGCAATGTCGTCACGTCAACACGTTCGAGACCAAACTGATCGAGGGCTGCAAGGGTTGGGACCATTGTAATCGTCGAGCAGTTCGGATTCTTGATAAGTGCGCCATCCCAGCCGCGGTTGTCGCGTTGAACTTCGATCAGACCGAGGTGGTCAGGGTTGATTTCGGGGATGGTGAGTGGCACATCTTCGGCCATTCGGTCGTTCGACGAGTTCGAGGAGACAACATAGCCTGCGTCCAAAAAGAGCGGTTCGACTTTCTTGGCGGCTGCTGACGGAAGCGACGAAAAGAGGAGATCGACATCATCAGAGACCGCATCGGGATGCGTCTTGCTGACTTCCATCTCAGCAATGTCGTCTGGAATCTGCGTTTCGACCCGCCATTTGGCGGCTTCGCGGTAGGTTTTCCCGGCACTGGATTCGCTTGCGGTCAGGGCAGCAATCTCGAAGGTCGGATGGCCATCGAGGAGCTGAATAAACCGCTGCCCTACTGCGCCTGTTGCACCGAGAATGCCAACTTGTACTGCCATTACCGTGGGAAGCAGTCTCATTATACATAAGTGGGTCGGATTGCCACCGTTGTGTCGAACAATCAGGCAAGATACGCGCTCTACTGCCCGAATTCAGAACCAACAAACCGGTTTTGATTCAGTGGGTTGGTACCGATATCAACCACTATCTACCGGCTGGGCAACCGTGTTGTCACGAAATGGGCCGTATTCATTGAGGCAAGTGAGGCTTCGCTGGCCGTGTTATCGAGGTCATTTCGAACGATAACCGATAGCGAGACCGTTCAGACGCAAGGGGTAAACCGCCTGCAGTCGTAGTGGTAGCTGCGTGCCATAAGTCCCCGACCGAGCCGTCCCACTTCGGGAGCGATGACCGTTCGGCGAACCCAGGCACGTGATATACCGGCTTGCTGTCGGCCGCAACGACAGCTGCCTGGCACGAGGGTTTCCCGACCGACGTGGCATGCCGCCTCTGAATGAGGTCGGGCGTTAGTGTTCCGGGTAACATATCCTTTGAAACTGTGTGTTCAGCGAGCTACTGTAAACTCCTCTCGTAGAAAATACTATGAGAAGGGTAGTGCCCCCACACTGCCTTCTCCGAAAGCGACAATCGGTTTCCCCCGTTGTACTCCCATTGCCCCCATACGATACCATGCCACCGAATCGAATAGAAGTGCGGTTTCACATTCAAACCTATTTATATAGAAATCTGAGCTTACCCTTCATACGCCTAAAATTTCTTTTTCAATAGTTGCTTGTGACCACGGCGGAGTAGCACACTACAGGCAGACGAAGAAATGTTGAGTTCGGTTGCGACATCGGCGAGACGTACATCCCTAGGCGTATTGAAATACCCCATTTCGAGTGCCGTCTTGAGTGCGTGTTCCTGCTTGGTTGTAAGTATTGACTCGTGGTTCACGGATTCAAATTCTACTTCTTCAAACAGTGATGTAAGTTCTAAATGAATCGAATCATTTGACACATCTCTAAAAAATTGGGAGACATTCGCTCGGTTGGGAAACCGAAGTTCAAATTTCCAATTGTTGCTATCTCCTCGTGCGAAAAGAAGCACACCTTCATTACAGATAATATTGGAGATGAGTTGATGTTCTTGTTCTTCCCAAACCAGTTTGTAGAGCCTCCCATTATCGAACTTCTCAATGATCGCAACCGAGGTGATCCCCGGTAGTGTATTTGCCGTTTCCTCAAAGAGGTCATAGTTGGTATGATTCCAAACAAAAATATACGGGAATGTCCCCTGACGCATCGGAACAATACGTTCAATCTCAATTTCGGCACCAGACTGGTTTTCGATACATTGTCCAAGTGCAAGGCTGTTAGACGGAGCGGAAAATTCAGCAATGATACTCATTGGACTTCGGGCTATGACTTGCTTGGATGAAAACGATGTTACCAGTTACGCAATTTTCACTGAGAGACAACGAGGAAGTCCAACGATCAAAATGGGCGTGATAATCACAGAGCCAACACTCCGAGACCTGCGCTTGTAGTCTTGCAGTCCTTCCTGAGGGGCCCACACCTACCCAACATGATGTGCTTAGAAAAATGACTCAGTCAGAATCCTCAGAGAGCTACAGCTTCGAGCTGTAACTCCACAAAACCGTCAATACGCTGTAAGGCGTTCAATCGGGGGACTCCACTCGCATCCACTTCGGGCGAGAACTCAATTGACTCGACAACGAATAGACCGTTATGAGCGATGACCCACTCAATAATCTCGACCGGCGCATTCTGCACTTGTTGCAGATAGACGCCCGTGGGGCCTCCGACACGAACATTGCGGAGGAAACGAACGTAACTGGAACGACCATCCACAACCGAATCAACCTGCTTGAGGAAAAGGGTATCATCACCGGCTATAATCCGGAAATTGACTACGAGCAGGCAGGGTATCCGATGCAAGTGTTGTTTATTTGCTCGACAGACCTCTCTCGTCGATCGGAAATGGCCGAAAAATCCCTTGAAGTTCGGGGTGTCGTCAACGTCCGGGAGATGCTGTCCAGCGAGGAAAACCTCCACGTCGAGGTCGTTGCCGAATCGACCTCTGAGATCAAAGAGAGTACCGACCAGTTAGATGACCTCGGCCTGCGAATCGTGAGTAGTAATATTCTGGCAGAAGAACACATCCAGCCGTGGAATCACTTCCACCAGAAGTTTGCCGGAGAGGACGCCGATGCACCCGAAGAAATCGGTTCAGACGAAAAATAGCTGCTCGTCGAACTGAAGTACTGAGTTGGAGTACTGAACGTCGACCCGAGCTCCCCAGTCTGCCGACCCTACCTCCTTGGAAAAGTCAAGCAAACCCTCGGTTTCGCTTGGAATTATCAACAATGTATACTTATCATCAAAAAGATGTTAAGACGGTTCGGCCCGGAGGGTTGACAATGGCATCAATGACCAGGGCGGGATTAGATGAGACATTCGACGTATTGACACATTCTTACCGACGCTACGTGCTGTACCACCTGCGAACCCACTCCGAGATAGTCGACATTGATACCCTCTCAGCAATGCTTGCCAACGAACTGGAAGGCCCATCCGTAACGAACGGAACGAAGACGCCTGAACGCATCAAGGTCACCCTCCACCATACACACCTCCCGAAACTTGCCGATGCTGGCCTCATCACGTTCACTCAGGATAGGCAGTCGATCGAACTCGGTGCGAGCCATGGGCACGGCCAGTTCATTGACCAAGCGGCACAGATCGATGGCTATGCACCGCCTGCCGCGAGCGATTGAGAACAGTGCCTCAGCCACATCCATTCGGACAACGACGCCGAACCAGAGGAATACGATGACAGAACCCCACGACGACAAGATCGTTCACCGTAAATTGAAAACTGACAGAGAGGAGCCGGCTGTTGCGATAGCGGAAGTTGTCGCCGAGCTTGAGGGAACCAATGTAGAGGAAATGACAACGACCTACGACTGTATCAATGGGATGATATCAGAGTTGTATTCGAATCCGCCGTTACCAGAGGCACAGATGACAGTCGAATTCACCTACAGCGGCTACCGTATTACCGTCGAGCAGAACGGCGCAGCGGTAGTTCATCCAAGTCAGGTAACCCCTGTCGGCCGAGTTCCAGACAACGGTCGTGTATCCCGCTCGATTGGACGAGGCTATCGATCAACTCGTATTTTTATCGACTGGACATATCATACTATTTCCTGTCTGAAAAATAGATTTTCAACAGAGCCTCGAAACCCATCTCGTGAAAAACGATTTGAGAAGATCAGTGCCCCCACACTGTCTTCTCTGAAAGCGACAAACGGGTTTTCCCCGCTTGCTCCCCCCGCCGGAGGATATGCGTTCTGCGCATATAGACTCCTCTGTTTTTATATACTATAGTGTTTTTGAGTAACCGGATAACAATAATAACTGGTACGAAATCGCTATGAGGATTTCGGGGGATAGGGGGAGGAGAGGGGGGGGGGACAGAATCCGGATAGCGGGAAGGGAGTCGCTTCCGAGTAATATTTGA
>CAZCYW010000006.1:0-87656 GCA_964503105.1 uncultured Haloferacaceae archaeon | reverse complement strand
CGACGGCGTTCCGGAGGTGTTTGGGGACCTTGCCATCTTCGTCGATCAGCTCGCGGGCCTCTTCGAGCGCGTCGGCAAAGGAGTTGTGCGTAAAGTCGTCAGGGTCGTTGAGCCGCAGCGAGTGGGCCAGCGAGACGTCCTTGTTTTTCGCGTGGATGAACTGGATGACGTCGGGATGCGAGATGCGCATGACGCCCATCTGGGCACCGCGGCGCGCGCCACCCTGTGCGATAGTTTCACACATCTGGTCGTACGTGCGCATAAAGGTGATCGGCCCGGAGGCAATGCCGCCGGTCGACCCCACGGCGTCGCCGTACGGGCGGAGTTTCCAGAAGGCGTACCCCATGCCACCGCCCGACTGGAAGACCTCGGCGGCCTCCTTCATCGTCTGGTGGATGTCTTCGATGTCGTCGGCGGGTGAGTCGACGAAACAGGCCGAAAGCTGCTGGAGTTCGTCACCAGCGTTCATCAGCGTCGGCGAGTTCGGCGTAAACGAAAGCATCGTCATCAGGTCCTCGAACTCGGCGGCGACTGACTCGACGTGGGTCGCAACCGACTCGGGGAGTTCAGGAACGATTGTCTCGTAGGCGAACTTGTTGACGTTGTAGACCGAGAGCGTCGTCTCGGCGTCGTCGGCTGCGGTGACGCCCGTTCCGAAGACCTCGGCGGCAAGCTCGTCACGCCGTGGGTGGCCGGGCTTGATCTGATCGGGCGTGACCGTGATTTCGAGATCCTGCTTGTCGGCCTCGAAGACGGCTTCGGCGAGCGCAACGTTCTCGGCGACGCGTGTGAACAGTTCCTCTTGGGTTTCAGTAAGGTTGCCCTCGCTGTCCTTGCGGAGATACCGCGCCGGAAGGATGTTGTTATAGGCGTTGCCTGTCAGCCGGTCTTCGAGCGTCTCACCGGTCGTTCGTTTGATCGGGAGTTCTAATTCGTCGGCAGAAAGGTCCGCGCGGCTCACGCGTCGGCCCCCTGACGGTGCGTGCGGCACTGTGTGGCAATTCCAGTCTGTGTACTCATAATTTGAACACTCATTTACGACGGGACTTTGGTACCAGTGGAACCCTCATAACAGCTACGGTTGTGGTATTGAAATGCTACTTGCGTTGTTAAACGCGGTCGCTCATGGGTGGTGCAGAGCGCACAGAGGGTGTCCTCAGTTGTCGGTCTTCAGTCCGTACCGGACAAAGGTGGCGGTCCGATATAATAGTGCGTAAAGCAGAGTGAAAGTAAACTGCCGACTGAGTAGGGAGAATTTACCGTGCGGGCAGTCCGGTCGGGGTGTCGGGGAAGCTATCTGCGTTGTGAAAGTAGTGATTCTGATAGATCAGATTCCCATACGCTTATTTTCGCTCGGCGTCTGTCGCCGGTATGTCACTCTCCGTAGTGTTGGGCACGCTCATACAGTCAGGACTGTTTGGAATGGAGCTTATGCAGCTGCTAATCGTGCTTATCGGCATGCTCGTTGTCCTCGTTATCGGTCGTGTCGTCCTCAAAATCGCCTGGCGGCTGGTTACTATCGGTGTCGTGGTAGTCGGCGGGCTCCTCTTGCTCGCACAGTTCGGGTTAGTCTAACTGCACTGTGTAAAACCACTCGGAAGCCGTCCGTATAATGCAGTATTCGGTGCGTACTATTCAGTTGGCGTCGCCCACGTGTGCCGTATTTGTTGTGCTTGTCTCGACTGGGTCGGCCCCAGCGGCCCCACAGAGGAAATTGTGAATCAAATCGTGGCCGACGGCTGTCAGGACGCTCTCTGGATGGAACTGGACGCACTCAATGGGATGTTCGCGGTGACGGACACCCATGACTAACTCCTGGCCCTTGTGATCGGTCGTCGCCGAGATTTCGAAGCAATCGGGAACGTGTGTTGCAATCAGTGAGTGATACCGGCCGGCCTGAAAGCCCTGATCGAGGCCCGCAAAGACACCCTGGCCGTCGTGATCAATGGGGTAGGCCTTGCCGTGGATCGGCTCGGGTGCATGTCCGATTGTCCCACCGTATTCGTAGACGGCCGCTTCGAGGCCGAGACAGACACCGAGTGTCGGCACTGAGGGGCTGATTTCGCGGAGTACGTCCATCGTCACACCCACGTCGCGGGCGTTTTTCGGATGTCCTGGGCCGGGACTAATGAGGATCGCATCAGGCTCGCATGCACGGATTTCATCGAGTGAGGCGGTGTTTTTCAGCACGGTTACATCGATTTTCTCAATTCCACCCTTGCCGTCAGGAACCCGCGTTTCCGAGACGTACTCGACGAGGTTGTAGGTAAACGAGTCGTAGTTGTCGACAAAGAGGACGTTCATTGGTTGGCCTCCGGTTCGGCTGCACTGGCTGTCGGGGCGTCCGTTTCTAACTGCTCGATTGCAGCTAAGACGCCACCCATTTTCTGTTCGGTTTCCTCGTATTCGGCGGTTGGGTCGCTGTCAGCAACGAGACCGGCCCCGGCCTGGATCGTGATACGGTCCTCGCCAGCGCTTGAGTCCTCGATTGTTCCGTCAGCGCTGCCGTGTTCGACGGTTGCCGTCCGGATCACGATCGCAAAGTCGGCATCGCCGCCCCATGAAAAGTAGCCGACACCGCCGCCGTAGACGCCACGCGGTGTCAACTCAAGCTCGTCGATAATCTCCATTGCTCGGACCTTCGGTGCACCGGTGAGCGTTCCTGCGGGGAACGTGACGCGAGCGGCATCGAACGCGTCGTACTCTTCGCTAAGCCGGCCGGTGACCGTCGATTCGATATGCTGGACGTGGCTGTATTTCAGCACGTTCATGAACTCCTCGACGGCGACGCTCCCGGGGTCGGCAACGCGGCGGACATCGTTTCGCGCGAGATCGACGAGCATCGTGTGTTCGGCTCGCTCTTTTCCATCGGCCAACATCTCGCCGGCCAGCCGCCGATCCTCAACCGGGCTGCTGCCGCGCGGACAGGTACCCGCAATCGGGTTCGAGACGATTTTGCTCCCTTGGACGGAGACGAGCGTCTCAGGACTTGCCCCGACGATTGACAGCTCGTCGTGGCGCATGAGGTACATATACGGCGACGGGTTGACAGACCGCAACGCGGCGTAGAAGCTAACGGGGTCGATTTCGCCGGTCAGCTGTCGACGACGCGAGATGACACCCTGATAGATGTCGCCATCGAGGACGCGTTGTTTGGCGGTTCTGACGGCGGCCTCGTAATCAGCCTGCGCCCCAGCGGTCTCACCGGTTCGACTGAACGCCATCCGCCCGGGGTCGTCGGCCGCCGTCAGTGTCTCGGCAATGTCTGTTGCTTCGGCGACGAGGTCGTCGTAGCGGGTTCCGGGATCGTCGTCGGCCTCGATAACAGGGGTGAAAACGAGTTGGACGGTTCCTTCGGCTTCATCGAAGACGATCGTCCGGGTAGTGAGTGCGAACTGTGCATCCGGGAGATCGATATCGGGCCGTTCGAGTCCGACATCCTCCAACACGAGATCGTAGACCGCTTCGTGGGCCAGAAAGCCAACCAGTCCTCCAGATAGCGTTCGACGATCGCTGTCGGGAAAGCCGACACGGTCGATTGCGGGCAGTCCGCGGCGGAGTCGGTCGAGCACGTCGCCGTCGGTGGCTGCATCGCCACGGTAGGCGTCGACAACGAGGTCGCCGGCACTGCCGAGGCGGTCGACTTCGGTTCGGGTGGGATAGACTGAGATAATCGCTTCGGGGTCGTAGCCCACGAACGAGTACCGCGCGTGCCGTTCGGCGTCAGTCGAGGGCGTAAACGCGCCCGCAGGATCCGACGACGAGACTTTTTCGGCGCTCTCTAAGAGGAAGCTGTAGGGACTTCGGTCAGATAGTGCGGCGTAGGTTCCGAGCGGCGACACATCGAGATCGAGCGTCGCAGCGAGACGAGCGACGACCGGGTCGTTCGCGGCCCGCTCTTCGACGAGATCGACGAATTCCTCGCGGCTGGTGTCGAATGAAACCGACGAACTCGAAGCTTTTTCCGTGGGTTCGTCCGTGGCTGTCATTGGTCGACAACCTCCAGTTCGCGGCCAGCGTTGCGAACGAACGTCGCCAGCGCAGTATGGTCTTTTTCGCCACCGGATCGTTCGACACCGGAGGCGACATCGACGCCAAAGGGTGCGGCAACGCGGACCGCCTCGGCGACGTTGTCCGGTGTCAGCCCGCCAGCGAGAATAACTGGCGACGTGAGCGTCTCGGCGAGTGCGCCGGTTGCCTCCCAATCGTGTGTTTCGCCGGTGCCACCTGCGCCCTCATCGGTCGTCGAGTCAACAAGTAGTGCGTCGGCGGCCGAATCGAGTTCGGCCGGGCGATTAGTATTGCTGTAGTCGACTGCTGGAATCAGCTTGACACCGGTTTCCGCTCGGATGTAGCCCAAGTCGTCACTGTTGAACGAACCGTGTAGTTGAAGCGCATCGGGCTGGATCGATCGGACCAGTTCGACCGCGTGCTCGGCGCTCTCGGGCATGGTGACGAGGGTTGCAGTGACAAAGGGTGGGACTGCAGCAACGAGTTCGGCGGCCGTGCTGCGATCGACGTCTCGTGGTGTTTCGACCGAAACGTCGCAGATGATGCCAACCGCGTCGGCACCGGCCTCGATTGCGGCTTGGAGATCCGCTGGATTCGTCAGCCCACAGATTTTGACGCGGGCCATTAGGCCTCCACGTCCGGCTCTGCGGTATCGGCGTCCTCGTCGGCCCCACGGAGGGCTGCAAGTTTCGCGCGTGCGCCCCCGTCGTCAATGGCCGCCGCCGCGGCGTCGACTCCAGCTTTGATTGAGTCGGCTTCGCCGGCGACATAGATTGCTGCACCCGCGTTGGCGAGAATAAGATCGCGCTTGGGGCCGGTTTCCTCACCGGTGAGGATCGCTTCGAGATCCGCCGCGTTGGCCTCGGGGCTGCCACCGGAAACAGCGTCGATCGGGGCGACACTGAGTCCGAGATCTTCTGGTGAGAGCGTATATTCGGTAATTTCGTCGCCATCGACTTCAGCGACGGTCGTCTCGTCGTGCAGCGCGATTTCATCCATGCCCGACCCGTGGACGACGAGTGCGCGCTCGACCGGCATGTGTGCGAGTGCGCGGGCAATGACGCCGACGAGCTCGGGATCGTAGACGCCGAGGACCTGTGCATCCGCACCGGCAGGGTTGGTTAGTGGGCCAAGAACGTTGAAAATCGTCCGCATGCCCAGCTCTTTGCGCGGGCCGATGACGGCTTTCATCGCCGGGTGGAAGACGGTCGCGAGCATGAAGCCGATACCGTCGGCCTCGATGGCGGCTTCGACTGCTTCGGGTTCGGCGTCGACGTCGACACCGGCGGTTTCGAGCACGTCGGCGCTGCCAGAGGAAGAAGAAACCGAGTAGTTGCCGTGTTTGGCGATGGCGACACCTGCGCCGGCGGCCACAATCGCGCTCGTCGTTGAGACGTTGATCGTGTTGTAGTCGTCTCCGCCGGTACCGCAGGTATCGACCAGTGGCGTCCGGTTGGGAGTGATCGTTCGGGCGGCATCACGCATTCCTTGTGCAAAGCCGGCGATTTCGGCTTCGGTTTCGCCTTTCGCCCGGAGGGCCGCCAGCAGCGCCCCGATCTGTGCGTCAGTCGCTTCCTCGAAGACGAGGCCGGCGGCCTCGCGGGCCTCATCGACTGTCAAATCCTCGCCGTCAGTCACCCGTTGAATATAATCCTGCATTGTTAGTCACCAGTGTATGGGATCGTCTTGTGATGTACAAGTCTGTACATCACTAAAAGGGTATCGACAGGTGATTTCGGTGCCAGGTCCGCGTTCTCTTGGGCTGGTTTCGGGGGGTGTCGATCCGGGGCCGACGCAGTGGCTGTCGTACTCCGTTGGAAACGAGGTGTGGCACCACACCTGAAACCACCAGCGGGAGCCGAGATTCGAAACCTTCAATTACGTCCCCCGGATACTGATGAATGCGTCACGAAGCATACCAGCACGGGTTTGTGGTCTAGTCTGGTTATGACACCTCCTTGACATGGAGGAGGCCGGCAGTTCAAATCTGCCCAAACCCACTTTTTGATTTCTCATAATGACGAGCGGAGCGAGTGCGACTTGCGAACGTGGAAGCGAACAGCACTCGTGAGTCGCAGATTTGTTTCGTGCAGCGTCTGGTTAGATGCCCGAAAGGCGCAATTACCGCACGTTCGAAAACTCAAACCGTGCACCACCGTCGAAACTCTCGGTCAACACGACCTCCCAGCCGTGAGCTTCGGCGATCCGTTTGACGATCGACAGCCCGAAGCCTGTCCCATCGCGTCGGGTGGACTCACCGGCATCAAACACTGACTCGCGGCGACCCGCTGGAACGCCGGGGCCGTCATCTTCGACAAAAAAGCCGAAGGTGCCATCGGATTCAACCCGCGTCGACGTATACATGAAATCAAGCAGGCCGACGCGGATCGTCACCGGATCAGGACTATGTTCGACGGCATTCCGAAAGAGGTTCTCGAAGATTTGTGAGAGCCGGCTGCGGTCGCCATGAACGGTGAACTCGTCGACCGGCCGGAGTTCCGACTCACCGGTTTCGACGATATCCCAACAGTCAGCCATGAGCTCGCCGATCTCAATCGGTTCCTTATTCGAGACGGTCTGTCCCTGTCGGGCCAGCGTGAGACTGTCTTCGATGATCGCCTCCATCCGATCGAGTGCGTTGTCGACTGTGTCCAGATGCGAGCTGTTGCAGTCCAGCTGGGCCATTTCGAGCCGCCCCTGTGCGATATTGAGCGGATTCCGCAGGTCGTGTGAGACAACGCCGGTAAACTCCTCTAAGCGGTCGATCTGCCGTTCAAGCTCCGATTCGTACTGGCTCCGCTCGATTTCGTAGCCAACCCATTGGGCCAGCGATTTTACGGTTAGCTCGTGGGCACGGATTACCGACGGTGCCCGTGGCTCAGGAGCCCCAAAACACAGCGTTCCGTACACTTCGCCGTCGACAACGATCTGTGCGCCGATATAACACTGCAGACCGAGGTCCGAAAGCCCTGGAACCTGGTCGGTGAGCCCCTCCGAATCGACATCTGAGATCGTTAGGAGTCCGTCCGTTTCGAGCGCTAACTGGCAGAATGACTGGTTTATCCGGAGCGTATTTCCCTGTTGAAACAGGTCGTGACCGCCGACTGCACCGATGATATCGAGCGTTTGGCCCTCGATCCGTGTACTGTAGCCGATCGGATATCCCAGTTTGTCGGCTCCAATTTCGAGAACCCGGTTGAGTTTGCTTTCAAATCCGAGGTCAGTCTGATTTGTTACCTCATAGAGCGTCGAAATAACCGACGCTGCCTGCTCCCATGGACCGTCCATCGGTGTCGATTCCGCGGACGCGATAGCCGCGGTGAGTCGGTGGGCCAAAACCTCATACTGTCCATCGCTGTCTGTCCGTCTAACATAGTCGGTGGCTCCCGCATCGAGTGCACTCCGGATCGCTGTGCTCGACTCGGCCTCGGTGAATACGAGTACCGGTATTCGGTGTTGTTGTGTCGCTAACTCGTCGATATAAGTCCGGATTACGTCGGCATTTGCTTGCTCAGTTACGACACAGTCAATCGGCCGTAATCCGTTACTCTCGACGGCTACCGAAAGGTCGTCTCCGGGGATAACCTGAAACAGTGCTTCGGGGTTGCTCTCTTCGCGCGTAAATTGGTGATGACTGGTTATCTCATCGGCATCACCGATATAGAGAATCCGATAAGAAGACATTATCTCTGGTTGAGAACAATACCTAATAAATATTCATATTGTATTCTACGCTTCATTTTGTGGCTACTGTTGGATACGAGTGGACAGTGACTGGTTGCTCAAGTTATGTCGTGTCTGCTGAAAATAGTGTCGCAAGCGCTGACGAAATCGCGTCTGCAGCCGCGCGAACCTCCGAGAGACGGACATACTCTCGCGGTGAGTGGGCAACTGCGCCCTCATCGTCGGCTAACACTCCCGGCCCAAACACGACTGTTGGTGCAGTCTGTGCAAAATACGAGGCCTCAGTCGCCGCACCAAATGGCCGGATCGATCCGCCGCTCGCCGACTGTAGCGCACTGACCACTGGGGCATCGCGGTCGGTCACGAAGGCATCGGGAAAGGGGGTGTCGGATCGAATTAACTCGACTTCGGCAGCCTGTGTCTCGGGAACGTGTTGGTCGACATACGCCTGTAGCGACGCTTCGAACGAGTCGCTGGTCTCGGGCGGCACGCTTCGGCGATCAACCGTCAACTTGCAGGCTTCTGGCACCCGATTCGTCGTATCGCCTCCTGAGAGAATCGTCGGCGTGAGCTTCGGTGCGCCCAGCAGTTCGTGTGCGTCAGGGCCGACCTGCTCGTCATAGGCTGACAGGGCCGCTAAGACCCGACCAACCCCATAGACTGGATTCGACGCCGGTGGCACACTGGCGGCGTGACCACCGGCTCCCGAAACCGTAATCGTCGCTTCGCACTGTCCGCGGGCAGCAATACAGACGTCGAGATCGGTTGGTTCGCCGACAATGTAACCGTCGGCCGAAAGCGTCTCTTTGAGCCTGGCGGCTCCCGTCTGAATCGTCTCCTCGTTCGGCGTAATCGCCAGTGTCAGCCGTCCCGAACCGGGATCGGTTCGGAGAAACGCCGCGACCAACGCCGCAAGCGGGCCCTTGGCGTCGCAGGCCCCCCGTCCACGGATGACATCACCCTCTCGAGCGTACGGAATGTGCGGTGAGACGGTGTCAATATGCGTATTGAGAACGATGTGTGGGCCTATCGATTGATGACTGTCTGATTCAGTAGTGTCGGTCCCAGCGCGGCTGGCAATGACGTTTCCCAGGTCGTCAACGCGTGGCGAATAGCCAGCCTCGGTGAGTGTCTCAACGAGCACGTCACGCATTGGCCCGACAGCTTCATTCGAAGGGGTCTGCACCGCCGTCGCGTGGAACGTTTCAATATCAAATTCCATAGATGCCTATTGGTTGAACGGTCGGGCTGAGGGTTAGGAACGCACACAACGGACCGTTCGGATCTATCTACCACTCACCGGGCGGTTCTGATAAACTGTCCGTCTCGATGGTGTCGATTACAGTGAGTATCACGATCGATGCCACACCGAAGCGAGGCCGTTTTGGCCCGCTCCTCGTTATCTGTGTTATATGGTTTCTGTGAGACTCCTCAGAACACCCCATGAATACGAGGACCGGATTCGAGCGTTACTCGCCGCAGGCGACGATGCCTTCGTGCCGCCACTCACCGCAAGCGAACGGGCCACGGTTTCTCAGTCCGGCGACGGCGACGAGGGGCCGACCGATATCGATGGCTACGTCGACCGGTGTCTGTCGCGACCGATGATTGCTGCGTTTGAGGGCGACCGGCTCTGTGGCTTCATGTCATTTGACCGCCTTACCAACAGCGACGTGCTCGATGCGTACACGCCGACAAATTACATCGCTGTTCTGCTTATTGACGAGGCGTATCGAAACAACGGAATTGCAACACAGCTCTATGACGTTTTATTGAATTCACTTCCGTCGGATCTCCAAGCACCGTCGCTCTCAACGAAAACCTGGAGTACGAATCATGCACACATCGCGATTCTCGAACGCCTGTCATTTACGTGCGTGAGCCGGATTGCCGACGACCGGGCCCCGGGTATTGACACGGTCTATTACGCCCGCAAGCTGTAAAAAAACGGTTCGTTTTGGTAGCTTGTTGTTCCGCTGATTCGCTGTTCTGGTGATTCGCTGTTCCGGTAATCCGTTCTTTGTGTCGTTCGAGACCGACGCAGTCTACTTTTCGACTCGCATCACGTCGTCAAGTGTTTCGCGTCGTCTGACGACACGCGCGTTGCCGGCCTCCAGAGCAACCTCGGCGGGCCGCGGCTGTGAGTGAAACTGGCTGGCGAGTTCGTAGCCATACGAGCCCGCGTTGCCGATCGCCAAAATATCCCGGCGCTCAGGCCGAGCGATGGGCCGATCGGTCGCAAAGACGTCCGCGCTGGTACAGACCGGGCCGCCAACGGTGACGGGTTCGGCCTCTCGCTCGGGCGCACTCACGTTCCGCATTGGGTGGTACGAGCCGAACATCGCCGGGCGGATCAGGGTTGCAAGGCTGGCGTCGACGCCGACGACGGTCGCGGTGGGCGTCTCTTTGATCGTATTGACGGTCGTCAAAATTAGCCCTGCGTCGGCGACGATGTACCGTCCCGGCTCTAATTTGAGCTGAGCATCAATGTCGCCGATCGCCTCACGAACCATGTCGGCGGTTTTTTCGAGATCGAGCGGCGGTTCGTCCTCGCGGTAGGGAACCCCGAAGCCGCCACCGATGTCGACAAATTCGAGCGTGCCGATCCGGCGGGCCATCTCGCCGACGCGCTCGATCGCCGCACAGTGGTCTTCGAGGTCGTCAGTCAGCACGCCACTGCCCGCGTGTGAGTGAAGCCCGACGAGTTCGAACTCCTCACGGACGCGATCGGCTACCTCGGGAACCTGCTCGTAGGGAATGCCGAACTTGGCGTCGTTGCCGGTGGCAACCTTCTCGTGGTGGCCCGTGCCGATACCGGGGTTGATCCGGATCGCAACGCGGCCCTCGTAGCCACGCTCGGCAAGGCGGTCAAGCGTGTCGGTCGCGCCAATCGTGATCGTCAGGCCGGGGGCGTCGGCAGCGAGGTCGACCGCATAATCGAGGTCATGTGCGGGTGGGTTGACCGCGGTGTACTGTAGCGTGTTGGGGTCGGCTCCGGCGTCAATCGAGCGTTGGAGTTCGCCCCACGCCGCACACTCGATGTCCGCACCGACCGAGAGCAACGCCTTGAGCACCGACTGGCCGGTGTGGGCTTTGGCCGCGTACATAACGTGCGCGTCAGGGAAGGCCGCCGAAAACCGGCGGTAGTTCTCCTTGACGCGGTCGAGATCAGTGACGTACAACGGCGTTCCGTGTTCGGCGGCCAGCGACTGCAGTTGCCCGTCGTCCCAGTCGGCAAGGCGGCGTACCGCCGGTGAGGCTGCGAAATCGACGTCAGTCATATCGGCACGAGTCATTATTGTGATTCTGGTCGCTCAACGATTCAATGTGTTGGTTCATCGTGCGTCCGACACGAAAAAACTCGGCTACCGCTGCTCGGATCGAATGTCAACAAGACCTGACAGATAGACCGGATTGACATACCGTGATTTCGTGCAACCGTTTTAGGCTGTGTCGACACAACTAGATAGACAATGACACACAGAATAATCACTGGAGAAATGAAGCGTCTGACTGTCACAGCCGATGTCGACGGACCCCCTGACACACCCCACCTCCGCACTCATGGTCCAATGGAATAACCGGCGACCGACCCACCGAATCGTCCTTCTGACGCTGTTTCTTCTCATCGGGCTTCTCTTGGCTCCCGTCGGTGTCCTCGCACAGTCTCCCGCCGAGCCAGCCGCCGCGTCGACGGCCGGTGAGGATATCGCGTATGAGCCGATTGCCGAGGAACTGCGTGCACTCGCCGAGTACGAGCCAACCGGTGAGCCTGACCTCCCTGATGACGCCCGTGAGCCCGCCGAGTCGGGGGCTCGTGATGGCATCGAGCGCGCCACCGATAGCGGCGTCGAACTGACCCCAGAACAGGAGGACGCTGCGGTTGCGGGGGCTGTCCATGCGGCAGCACAGTATCCCGACGCCGAGAGTGAACAGCTGTACGCCGCCGGGTATGGTGGAAGCTACGGTGCGCTCGTCCAGGCCCAAACGGTCGAGATAACGCAGCTGCAGGCGGCAACCTACGGCGGTGCGACGGGTGCGCTGTCCCAATCACAGAGTGCCGAGATCACGCAGGTTCAGAACGCGGCCTTCGGGGCGGCCCACGGGAGTCTTGCCCAGCACCAGCACGCCGACGTAAGACAGATTCAGGCGGCCGCGATTGGCGGAGCCGCCGGGGCCGTTAACGGTGCGGTGCAGTCACAGACGGTGAGCGTCACGCAGATTCAAGAGGCCGCACAGGGCGGTGCCTACGGCGCACTTACTCAACGACAGGACGTGACTATCGAACAGCAGCAAGCGGCGGCCTTCGGTGCGGCCGGCGGCGCGACCCACCAGCCGGCTGCGGATCCGAAGAAAGTCCAAGAAACGTCGATGGCGTCGGCGACCGGCGCGGTCGTCGGGAGTCAGGAGGCAACGGTCACGCAGATCCAAGCGGCCGCACGGGGGGCCTGTATCGGCATGCTCAGTCAGTACCAAGCGGTGACAATCACGCAGATTCAGACACAGACCCAACAGGCGGCGGCTGAAACGGTTCGACTGGCTGTTGAGATCAACATTGATCAGTCGGTCACCATCATCAACTACGCCCGTGGCATCGCCGAACAGCCCGATCCACCGGCTGCAGACCAACCGGATGGTGAGCAACCGGATGCCGACGCCGACCCACCGGACACTGACCGACCGGACGATTCACTCGTCGGACTGTTTGTCACGGTCGAAGAAACAAGTGTCTCGCTGGCCAACCCAAACAACGAGTCGGTGACGGTTACAATCACGAGCGAAACCGGCGACGATGACCGGCAAGTCGACGTTCCTGCAGGTGAGTCGATCACTGAATCGCTTCCACCCGGCGAGTATACGCTTACCGCCGAAACCGATGACGGTCGACTGGTCGAACTCTCCGGTGAGGAGTCGCTCTCCATTACGATCAGTGAGGGAGCCCAAGACCCGCTCGATCTTACAGTCACCGTTGAGGACACAACGATCACCATCGAAAACCCCGGTGAAGAGCCGGTCGACGTGATCGCTGCCAATGGCGACGAGCGTAGTCTCACTGTTCCGGCCCGAGAGGCAGTCAGCGAGACGTTCGAGCCTGGTGTCTGGACGCTCAGCGGCGCGACAGCGGGCGAGGTGACCCTCAACGGCGAGCCCGAACTCACCGTCGAGATCGACGACCGGCAGCCGGAGCTGATTGAACTCGAAGCCACAGTCGACGGCCAAACGGTAAGTCTCACCAATCCGAGTGACACAGCGGTCACGGTTTCGGCAGCGGCTGCGGGCACTGAGGACCATACCATCGAACTGCCGGCCGGAGAGACCGTCTCCGAGGAGTTCGAGCCGGGTAACTACAGCCTCAGCGGCGAGGCCGACGCCGAGCAGGAAGTGTTGATCAACGGCGAGGAAACCTACGAGCTCACCGTCGAGGGCGAAGCCGAAGGAGAAGCACTCGAAACGCTCACGCTCACAGTCGACGGCCAAGCAGTCACGATAGAGAACCCGAACGACGAACCCGTCAGTGTGTCTGGCACTTCTGACAGTGAAAACCTCGAAGAAAACCAGGTGTTTATTTCTGTTGGGCCGGGCGAGAGCGTGACCGAACAGTTCCAACCTGGTGAGTATACACTACGCGCGGTTGTCCGATTTGAAGACGGAATAGATCCCGAAGACATTCGACCCGTCCAACTGAACGGCGAAGACCAACTCGTGTTCAGTATTGACGGCGACGAACTGGACGGCTCGGTGACGGGAACAGTCACTGACAGTGCCTCCGGGGATCGAATCTTTGGGGCAACCGTCTCGATCCAAGAAACGGATCTCTCGGTGACCACGGACGAAGACGGTCGATACATGTTTCCGGATGTTCCGCCCGGATCGCCGACGGTTGTCGTTGAGGCGGATGGCTATGTCTCAGCTAGCGATACGGTCGAGGTCTCGCCGCTCGAAACAACCCAGTTCGATGTCGAATTGGAGCCCGACGAGTCGGAACTTCCGGAAGAAGATCCGGATGATCCGGACGACAACGGAGAGGAGAACGGCGATGGTGAGGACGACAACGGAGACGAAAATGGTGATACTGGCGATGATGACAGCATCGACAACGGAGACGACGGTGATGACAACGGGGACAGCAATGGCAACGACGACGACGGAAATGACGGCGATACCGGAGACAACGATAGTGGCGACAACAGCGAAAACGGTGAGGAAGACGGAAACGGCAATGACGAAAACGGTGACGACGACAGTACAGAGTAGGGCTGACCGTTCGGGCTGCGTCGGACTATTTCACACGGTACCTAAACCGGTTTTTTTGCTCCAACGCGACTGCTACTTTGGATCGACAACGGCTGAGAGCTCGCCGTCGAACTCGAAGGCGACCGGGCCGATGAGCAGCGTCTCTCCACGGTCGCCAGCAGTGACTCGGAGGTCGCCGCCGCGGAGCGAAATATCAACCGTGAGCTGGTCGGCCGCGATCAGGCCCAGACGGCGGGCGACCGCTGCGATGGCGACCGATCCCGTCCCGCAGGCGTCGGTTTCGCCCTCGATGCCGCGCTCGTAGGTTCGCTGGCGAAATCGCGGCACGTCGCCGTCGGAGTCGATCCGTTCGGCAAACGTCACGTTCACGCCGTCAGGAAAGACGTCCGCGTGCCGCACCGCGGGAGCAATATCGTCGACGTCGACGGCCGAAACGTCCTCGACGAATGTCACCGCATGGGGAACACCCGTGTTGACGGCGGTGACGGGAAGCCCCGAAACCGTGGTTTCGATCAGTGGCTCGGACTGGTCGGCCGAAAGCGGGACTCGCTCGGGTTCGAACATCGGTGTCCCCATTTCGACGGCGATGCCGGCCGACTCACGGACGGCACAGCGGGTGCCGGCCTGCGTATCGATCATGACGGCGTCGGTGCCGGTCCGATCCATCGCCCAGACCGCCGCACAGCGGGTGCCGTTGCCGCAGGTCGGCGCAACCGAGCCATCGGGCTGGACGAGCGTCATCACGACACGTGGTGGCGAAAAGCGGTCTTCAAGCGCCAAAAAGAGCACGCCGTCGGCTCCGGTCCGTAGCAACGTCTCTGTTGATGCGTTTTTGCTAGGGCCAACACCACCCGTTCGGTCACAGTAGGTTGTCGCAAACCGACCGCGGTCGGCGATCGGATCGGTCGCGTCTACGATAATAAAGTCGTTACCGGTGCCGTGGTATTTCTCGAATCTGACTGCGTGGTTGAGGCTGCTCATGGTGGCTGGTCGGTGCGATATCCACACCAAAGCCGGTGTGTCCTCCCGCCAACAGCGACTGCGTTGGACGCGGTGGGAGGCGAACGTGCCGCACGGCGGCTCTCGGTTCGTCCGTGTGTCCGGAGGGCCACGAAGAATCGGGCGGCACGTTGCGAGTCGTTATCATAGTCAGACGCTTCATACACATAGCTCCACCGGATGTGCCATCGATTGCCAATCCATTCATCAACATTCCGCATACGTACCCGTCCGACTGCCCGTTCAGCGGTCGATTCGGTGGTCTCTTGGGTTCAGCGACCTACTCGCGAAGGGCGTCTTCGCGCTGGGTTGCTTCGAGCGTTTCGTCTTCGACACCGGTTGCAACGACCGCGGGCTTGTACGCGCCGCCGTCGAACAGGTCGTGATCGCTGACCGAAGATTCGACGAATCGGGTAAAGGCACGACGGTCGGACGGGAGGTGGCCGTAGATGATCTCCTCTTCGACCAGGTCGTAGACCGGAATCCGCGGCGTCAGCAGCGTGTTTTCGCCAACGATCGAGTTTTCACCGATTTTGAAGCCGGAGGTGACTCGACAGCCCGCGCCGAGCGAGACGTTGTCTTCGATGATGACGGGTGCGCCTTCGACGGGCTCCAAAACGCCGCCGATGAGCGTGTTGGCACCGAGTTTGACGTTTTCGCCGAGTTGTGCACACGAGCCGACCGTATCACAGGAGTCGACGAGCGTGCCGTCGCCGATGTACGCGCCGATGTTGACGAACGAGGGGCTCATCATGATGCAGTCCGAACCGAGATACGCGCCACGGCGGATAGTGGTTCCATCCGGGGTGTTGCGGGTGCCGCGCTCGGCCAGATCGTCGGTCCGGCGTAGGGGGAGTACGTCGTAGTAAGTGACACCGCCGTGTTCGCGTGGCTGGGTGTTCCGGAGACCAAAGTTGAGCAAAATCCCCTGTTTGACCCAGGCGTTGGCTTCCCATGAGGTCACGCTCTCGCCGGTTTTTTCGGCCGAGCGAACCTCGCCGGCTTCGAGCGCTTCGAGGAATACTTCCAAAGTGGCGAGATCCTCGTCGGTTGCATCGTCGGCCGTCAGGCCGTCGTCGTAGCGATTCCACAGGTCGGTGATTTCGGATTCGAGTGTCGACATGGATGAACGTACCTCGTGGTTTTCTGGCCAGCAAATAAGTCCCGTCGATTGCGGTTGCATCCAGCGGCTGCAATTAGTCTTCTCTCGGAAGCGGTCCGAGAATCTCGATCCCGTAGGTCTCGGCAGCCGCTGTCATCGCCGCTACGTCCGACTCGGATGGTCTGTTCGGCTCGGTTGGTGGTGGTGGCGGCGCTCGCTGCGTCGCTGGCGTGCCTACTTCTGCGAAGAACGCTTCAAGCCCCCCAGGAGTAATCTGCACAAGCAGCCGACACGTCTCCTCGCCCACCACGCGGAAGCCATGGGGAACGGTACGTGGCAGCAAGACTGTCTCATTCGACCCTGCGCGAATCCTGTTTTCGGCGTCATCACCGTAGTAACACACGATCTCACCGTCGAGCACGTAGAACAGTTCATCCTCGTTGTGATGGACATGAAAGGGTGATTCGTTGCCTGGCGGAGCGGTATATTCGACGAGCGTCAGCGCACCATCGGTCTGCTTGGCGTTGGCTTTGCAAACGATCAACGCGCCGAACGCCCAGAGCGCTGTGCCGCCGTCGACGCCCACGACTGATGGCTCTCTCGCGGTGGTATCTGTCGGCATGCGAGCAAGGAGGTCACAGAGTTGCATATAGTGTGTTAGCGATATTCAGTACAGACAGTCCGAACAGATTCGACTGCACAGAACGTCTTCGACGCAGTGGCTGGCTTGGTGACTGCGCTGGCTCTGACGTTATCGACCGCGACGTTTTTTCGCTTGTTCCTGAATGTTCGCTATCTCGCGGTCGGCGGCCCTGCTCCCGCCGTGGGCCTCGTGTACCGAAATATCGAGCGGAGAGGGGACGAAACGGTTGTTGTCTCCGTCCGTGCCGGTGTCATCAGACCCTCCATCACGCAGAAAGCGTTTGAGAAACCGCCGGAGCAACAAGGTGGGCATGAATTGTCATTCTATAGTCATGAATATAACCATTGAGTACGGCGAGGAACAGCCAGCCGCTCGACGGAGAGACACATGCAGCAGAGAACGTTTGCAACCAGTCACTCGACTTCGAGGCGTGACCCCACACGGGTATACTGTAAGAATGCATGCGGGAGAGCGAGTCCGAAGATAACGACGAGTAGAAGAATAATCTCTGATTGGAGGGTAGTACTGTGCAAGAGCGCAAGTGCCAGTGCCGTTGCACTCAGGACAAACAAACCGATACTCTTTGGATCAGTATGTCTCAGCCCTCCACGTCTGAGCATAGTGCCAAACAGAAGTACCAACAGTGCAAGTAGCCCGATAGTAACTGCAGTGAATAGCGAGATGAATACCGCTCCGGTATCCGTTGTGAAACTGATTGCAAATCCAATAATCGTTATCAGAAGTGTCAGGCCGGTAGCCATGACCGTTCGTTTCAGTTTCTTCCGCTGGTTCATATTATCCTATGGCCTGTAATTCGTCTCACGATTACAAAAATACTGTTTCTCCGCGTGTACATCTCCAGGCTTTCGTACCAATGGAACTCAACTTTAGGAATACACGCCGCTGTAAGACTCGCGTTCGCAGTCAGCTAACCGAAAATGGTGGCAAGCAACCCAGCAGAACGCGGTCTCTCAGGAACTCTCAATAACCCCGAAAAAGTCGTACCAGCCAGCCTCACGTCCAGCCAGCCACACCGCTGCATCCAACGCACCGTCGGCGAAAATCGAGCGGTCACCAGCGCGGTGTGTCAACGAAAGCGTCTCATTGCTCCCGCCAAGCAGCACCTCGTGTTCGCCTGCAACGTCGCCCGCCCGGCGGGCGTGGACGCCGATTTCGCCGGTCGACCGTGGCGCCTCACCCTCCCGGCCGTGCACGCGCTCGGTGAGATCATCGCGAACACCCTCGATATCGTCGAGCAGCGTTTTCGCGGTCCCACTCGGGGCATCGCGTTTGGCGTTGTGGTGGGTTTCGGTGAGTTCGATATCGGCGTCGGGGAGCGCGGCGGTTGCCTCCCGGACCGCCAAGCGGAGGGCGGCGACGCCGCGCGAGAAGTTCGACGCTTTGAGAACAGCCGTCGAGTCGCTTGCGGCTTCGAGTTCCGCCAGTCCGATCTCGTCGAAACCGGTTGTCCCGGTAACGAACCCGACAGCGTACTGTGCACACGCTGTCGCGTAGTCAACGGCCGATTCGGGACCGGTAAAGTCGATGACGACATCGGGCTCGTGGTCGGCCACCAGGCTCCCGAACTCGTCGGCCGACTCGATAGCGACGCCCGAAATCGGCTCGTCGACCGGGCTGCGGTTGACCGCGAACGCGACCTCAGCGTCCTCGCGGTCGGCCGCCGCGGCGAGCACCTCACGGCCCATCCGGCCGGCCGCACCGGTGACTGCAAGCCTGACCATCAGTCAGATACCTCCGTCTCGACCGGGTCGTCTCCCGCAGCCGACTGGTCCGTGTCGGGACCATCGCCAGCGAGTTCGTCTAAGCGCGCTTGCAGCGCCGGGCGGTGTTCATCCGACAGTTCGGTCAGCGGCGAGCGGAGCCGCCCCGATGCATAGCCGCGCATCTCCATGGCGGCCTTCACTGGGATCGGATTGGTTTCGACGAAGAGCTGTCGGGTGAGCGCGCCCAGTTCGTGGTGGATCGCCCGCGCGAAGGCGTAGTCCTCTTCGAGTGCCGCTCCGACCATCGCACAGGCCCGCTCGGGTTCGAGGTTGGCGACAACGCTAATCGCGCCGTGGCCACCAATCGAAAGAATCGGGAGCGTCAGGCCATCGTCGCCCGAGAGAATCGCAAAGTCCTTTCCGCGGGTTCGTTCGATGACTTCGGAAATCTGATTGAGATCGCCCGAGGCGGCCTTGTAGCCGCGAATATTGTCGTGTTCGGCGAGCCTGACGGCGGTGTCGACGGTGATGTTCTGGCCGGTTCGGCTGGGGACGTTGTAGACGATCTGTGGAAGGTCGACCGCCTCGGCGATCTGTCGGTAGTGCTCGTACATCCCCTCGGGCTCTGGCTTGTTGTAGTACGGCGAAATGAGCAGCAAGGCATCAGCGCCGGCGTCGGCGGCCTGCTGGGAGAGCTCCAGGGCTTCGGCCGTGTTGTTCGAGCCCGTTCCCGCAATGACCGGGACGTCTTCGACGGCGTCGACGACCGCTTCGATGACCTCGACGTGTTCGGCATGGCTCAGGGTTGCACTCTCGCCGGTTGAGCCAACCGGGACGAGGCCATCGACGCCGGCTGTTTCGAGCCGCTGGGCGTCGGTTCTGAGTGTTTCGGTGTCGATCTCGTTGTCCGCAGTAAAGGGAGTCACCATCGCCGGGAAGACCCCACTGAAGTCGATTTGGTTCATGGATTAGGTTTGTTGGTGGATTTGCTGTATAGTCGTCGCACTACGCGAAGCAATGAAAAGCACCCGGAACAGGGTCGCCAACCCCGCACCGAGCAGTCAGAAACCACGTTTTTTCGGAAAGCCGGGACGCACTGCTGTCGGTGTGGCCATCGCCATCTCGACACCAGTGTGAATCACGTCAAACTGTGTGTCGCAAACCATCTTATATATTGTGCATTCCGTGGTGGTGATTTATGTTATGCATTCTGTGGTGGTGGTTTTCTGCAGTTTGTTGTGTGGTGCGGCCTGTCCGTCGTGGGGTCGGTTACTCTGAAATAGTTCTCTCAGCTACTGGTTCGGTTTCTTTGGTCTGCTCGGTGGAGGTGCGTTGTTCGATTCGGGTTGCCCGCGTCCACGAAAGATTTCGGTCGAACAGTACGTCGAGCAGACTCTTGAGCATCAGTGCGTCGTGAAAATGCTTGTAGCCGATGACAAACAGTGGCGTATACCAGAGCAGCGCCCACTCTTCGCCTTCGATGTAGACACCGAGCGCAGCAACGAGAAAGATGATGCTGGTGAAAAAGACAAAGACTGAGAGTACCTGTGTGATTGCGCCGGTGAACAACAGCAGGATAATCAACCCGAGAATAATCCAGCTTGCAAAGGGGAGAAAAAACAGCTCAACAGCCCGGAGCGGAAACGCAAACCGGTGTAAAAATCCTGACTGCCCCTCGCTGGCGATCCTACGATGTTTGAACATCGTCATATAGTTGCCACGGTACCACCGAAGTCGTTGCTTGTAGAGGTCACGCAAGGAATCGGGCGCTTCAGTGTAAACGCGTGCTTGACAGGTTCGGACCGTGTAGCCTGCACGAAGTACTTTGACTGTGATATCGAAATCTTCGGTCAACGTTTCGGGATCGAACGCGTGAATCTCGTCGATCACGTCGCGGCGGTATGCCCCCAGACAGCCGGGGACGACCATGACGATTCCAAAGAGATCAAGCATTCGTCTGTAGACGTTGACCCCGATCGTGTATTCGAGCTGCTGACAGCGCGTGAGAATCGAATTGCGGTTCCAAATCGTGACCGTACTGGCGACCGCCCCGACCGCCGAGTCGGTGTGAAACGGGGCAACCATTCGCTGTAGGGCATCGGTTTCGACGACGCTGTCGGCATTCACAGTTACGATAATCTCGTTGGTCGCAAACAGCAGTCCGTAATTTAGCGCCGAGTATTTTCCACCGTTTTCCTTCGTGACGACGGTCACGATATCTGACTGAAACGCAGCGGCCTCTGAGTAGGTATCGTCAGTGCTGCCGTCATCGATGACGATGATTTCGCGTTGACCGGTCGGATACTCCGCTTCAAGTAGGGCGGAAATCGTCCGCTGAATGTACCCTTCCTCGTTGTGTGCTGGAATGAGTATACTAATCGACAGATCCGGGTCGGTTACCTCGCTGCCGGATCCATACCGTTGGTTATGATAGACGGCTCCGAGAGCGATCACCCAGTAATACAGGAAAATAAGCGCAATCGCAAACAGATGGACGGCGGCAATAAGCGACGGCCGAAGCCAGCCGATCGCAACAACCGCGATACAGTATATAACGACCATGAGACACAGCCCTGGCAATGAAAATACGCTCGCGTGCGACGAGTGCGTTGTGACGACATAATACGACCACGCACCGTAGAGACCAATCAGACAGACGAAGACGGCGACGGCGCGAACCGTGTCAGTGTGGAGGACGCTGATAAGCAATCCGAACGGAATCAGTGCCGAACAGAACAGGATGAGCGAGGGCCATTCGACTGCAGCAAGCCGCTGTCTCATTGTCCTGTCTCTGTGGTGAAAAACGGCAGCCACGAGGGTGATCCCGCTGTCCCATCCGCTAGCCGATCGGGGCTGTTCTCGGGTTCGGTGAGCGGTTCGCGCACGTCCCAGCCGTCATCGGTTTCTCGGATTTCGCCTGATTCGAGTCCGGTTGCGAGCTGGTCAAGCGTGAGAAACGTTGTATTAGTCTCCTTCATGTGCTGGATAAGCTCTCGGAGCTGCTGTTGGCTCGCGTCCGAATCGAATTCCTGGTAGTGAAGCATCTGAATGTGCAGCTCATTTTCCGCATAGGAGTCATCAAACGCCGCCTCGAGCTCGTCTTGGCTGTAGAACTCGTTTGTTTCCCAGTCGGCAACAAACGATGCTCCCTCGGATATGTGGAGGGCCCCTCCAGCGTGAAACACACCGGTTTCGTTGTAATAGCGGTCGGTAAACCAGTCACCACCCGACATGGTCTGGTAGCCTGCAGCGTTGGCGGCGACAACCGTCGCTTCGTCGTAGGTATTCATTGGCGGAATGAATGTCTGTGGCTGTACGCCGGTACACTTGACCATGAGCTCGGTACTGGTATTCATCCAGGTTTGTTGGGTCTCGGCGTCGATTCCGCCGAACTCACTGCCGCCGTGAAACCCAGTCCGTTCTTCGTGTGTATAGCCGTGGGTCGCCATCTCGAACTGGCCGGGGTGTTCGGTGAGTAACGATTGAAGATACCGACAAGTCTCGTCGCTTTCGGTGATCGTCGAGTCGCTTCCGCCGACAGCTGGAATCACGCCGAGTGTGACAGGGACGTCTTCGTCAATAAATATCTGATCGACCGCCCGCATCGTCTCCTGTTTGTACCACGGCTGGATGTCGTCGTTCCGGAAGACAACAATTGTCTCGTATGATTCCCACTCGGCGTCAGCGGCGACAGTAGCCGGCTCACTTGGCTCCTCGGCTAGCATGGGTGTGACGATCGCCGCCCCACCGATTCCAACTGCCGCAATTACCAGCACAAACAACACGACTGTCGGCCGTCGGCCGATGCGGTTTCGAATGCCAGTCAGCCAGCCATCACGGTCATCGGTGTGAAATCGGTAGGCATCTAACTCACTCTCGAGTGCGGGTTGTTCGGACTGGTTGTCCGTCGCCGAGTGGTCCGTTTTTTTCTCGGGCACCCATCGAGTCCCGCAGTCCTCACAGTGACGGACTGTACCCACTGCGTTCAGCGATTCAGGATCGGCCTCGTCACCGCACTTTGGACAGCCATCCCCAAACAGGGTGTGCGGCTGGATACAGCCACATGCGACGTGCTCGTAGACTGTTTGTGCGGTTGTCTCTGTCGAGTGACAGTCCGGACAGCACTGAGAGGCATCTTCCACAATAGTACAGTAGACGAACCGAGTCGGTAGTTGTAATTGCTTCCATACCACCTATCTTACACATAGTAGTAGTGTATTATACCGGAACAACCTGTTTACCGGCCACGAACTCTCAGCATACGAATCCGTGGGCTGATAGGTTTGCTCGACATACAATCAGCATGGAGTTGTCGACCGAGGAACTTGCGGCTGTTGCCGCCGATGCAGTCCGAGCAGGTGGGATCTATTTGAGCGGGGCATTCCGAAACGGCCCGGTTGACGGCGAATTTAGCCGCACCGATGTCAAAGCCGTTGCCGACCGCGAGTCAGAACGGCGGGTGCAGGCCGTTATCGCCGAGCGGTTTCCCGAGCACGCCTTTCATGGCGAAGAAGCCGGTCGAAATGGCGATCACGACTACCGGTGGGTCGTTGATCCGCTTGACGGGACCAACAACTTCGCCAGCGGCTACCCGAAGTTTGCGACCGCCGCCGCAGTTCTCTATGAGGATGAACCCGTTGTCTCGGCAATATATGAGCCACTGACCGACTCGCTGTATCTCGCCCAACGGGGCGCGGGAGCGACGCTCAACGGCCAGGCGCTGACGGCAACGACTCGGCTCTCGCTTGACCGCGGGACAATTGCGTTGGTAATCGGGTTGCCAGCGGTGCTCGATGAATCCCGTTCGAAGCAGGCTGAAAGGCTTGAGCTGGCCCTTCGTCGCGAGTGCAAGCGCGTGGTGACGACGTGGGCTCCCTGTGTCGACTGGGGACTTCTTGCGCGTGGCTCGATTGAGGGGCTAGTCGGGTTTTATCCGGACATTTACGAACAGCACGCCGGGAGCCTCTTGGCGGCCGAAAGCGGGGTTGATGCGATCGATACCGTCGAAACTGATGGCCGATATGTCGGCTCGGCTGACCCGGAAACAACACGGACGCTACGGGCGGTCGTCGACGACTGCCTGTAGCGTTCAGCCGGGTTCGACGGCGTCGTGGCCCTCCAGATATTGAGACTTATACAGCCACCCTGTCTACTGACGCCTATGACTGTCACTCGACGAGGACCACAGCCGGGGTGGCGGCGATGAACACCCTCCATCCACGAATTCGGATCGTCTGGATACTACGAGCGGTTGTTCGAGCCGGGATTGTCGGGGCAATTGCCGCCGCAGTCGCCTTCTTTTTCGAGCTCTCACCGTTCATCCCAATCGGAATCGCTACCGTCGCACTTGTTATTGGGATTGTATTCGCCCTTTTGCGCTACCGCAACTGGGGATATGTCGTTGGCGACGACGCCATCTATCTCGAACGCGGTGTACTGACAGAAGTCCGAACCGAAGTACCGTTGGTTCGCATCCAGCACGTCGATTCGCGCCGATCGGCTTTCGAGCGACTTGTCGGACTGGCAAGCACGGTTGTCTATACGGCCGGCTCTCGCGGCGCCGATGTCACGATTCCGGGACTGACACCTGAGGCCGCGACCGCACTCCGAAAGCAGCTCAAAGCGCTGGCCATCGCCGCCGACGGGGAGGACGCGGTGTGAAGTTAGCGCCCGTTTCGGTTCCCTATCGCGTGCTGCAGAAAGCCTCAAGCCTCGTTATTACGGTCGTCCTCATCGCCTCGTTCGGCGCTGGCGCTCAGTTCGGGAGTCTCGGGTTTGTTGGCGCTATTGGCGGTATTCTCGTTCTGACACTCATCTACGAAATCGCTTACTACCGTCGGTTCACCTACGAACTCACCGACGACACCTTCGATCTGCAGTCGGGTGTCTTCAGCCGCCGTGAGCGCGAAATCCCCTACGGCCGAATCCAAAACGTCGATACAACTCGAAATATCGTCCAACGGCTTGTCGGCATTTCGGCGGTCAACATCGAAACCGCCGGCGGTGGCTCGACTGAAGCAGTCATCCAGTACGTATCGGCGGCTGAAGCCGACCGACTCCAACAGGAGATTCGCTACCGCAAGCGCGACGTGGCTCGCGAGGACGAGCGCACCCGTGGCGACCGTGATTCCGAGGCCGAGACGGACGCCCGTGGCGACGACGAACGCCCTGAAATCGACGAGGAAGTGCTGTTCAAAATCGCCCCATCGGAGCTCGCACTCGCCGGGATTCTCTCGTTCGATCCGCGTGTTCCAGGCCTGCTAATCGCGCTTTTCACCGGGTCGATTCCGTTCGTCTCACCGATTATTCCGACGACAGGCTCGACGCTGGTGTTCATCATTACTGTCGGGATTCTGCTTGTTGGGGCGATCGTCTTAGCATGGGTTGTCGGCGCGCTGTCGGCGATTATCAACTACTGGGGCTTTCAGCTCACGCGGTCGGCCGACGAACTCAGGTACGAACGCGGACTGCTTCAGCGCTACAGTGGGACGATTCCGTTCGATAAGATTCAGGCGATGACGATCGAAGACAACCCGCTCAAACGGCGGGCTGGCTTTGCGACGCTCTCGGTTGAAACCGCTGGCTACGCGCCGGGACAAGCCGGCGGCCGCGGCAGCGAAGCAGCCGTCCCAATTGCCAGTCTCGACCGCGTCGAAGCGTTAGCACGGGAGATCGATTCCTACGGAACCCCGTCGTTCAAACGCCCGCCGAAACGTATTCGGCGACGGTACTTTGCCCGGTATGTCATAGCTCTCGGTGTGCTAACCGGCATCCTCTATACGGCAAGTCTCTTCGTCGACGCTGCTGCGGATATCCCGTGGTATCTTCCGGTCGCTGGCATCCTTGTGGCCCCAATCGCCGCCCACTACAAATGGCTCCACCGTGGCTACTGGCTCGGCGAGGACCACATTGTCACGCGGAACGGCTTTTGGAACCGCGAGACCAAGTTTGTCGCGTACTACCGAATTCAGACGGTTCTCGACACCCGGACGATCTTCCAGCGCCGGTGGAATGTTGCCACCGTCGTCGCCGATACCGCCGGCTCGTTGTCGATCCTTGGCAAGGACTGCTCGGCTATCGATATCGATGACGCTGATGCGGTTTCGCTCCGTGAAAAACTCACCGAACGGCTCAACGACGCCTTAGCTGACCGCCGGGCGGCCCGTCGAACCAACGCCTCGTTTCAGTGGCTGGACGAACACGACGACGCCGATCTGTCGACACCGGCGTTTGAGAGACGTGACCCAAACCAGTCGGATGACTCAGCCGAGCAGGCCGCCTCGGACGAGCCAGCCAACACAACCGATTCGACCGAGCCCGCTCGGCCTGACGAGTTGGAACCAGCGGACACGAAAGCGGACGCAGAAACCACTGATTTCGACGACGACGTGGACGCCGACAACGGGGAAGCCGATACAACCGGCACCGACAGCATCGACAACACGGAAGCAGATCACACCGACGGCGTCGACGACGCGGAAGCAGACCACACCGACGGCGTCGACGATGCGGAAGCAGACCACACCGACGGCGTCGACGATGCGGAAGCAGACCACACCGACAGCGTCAGCGATACGGACGAGCCAGCCAACGGAACGGACAAAAACTGATCGGCCTGACTACTGTTTCTCACTGTACGACGTTACGATTCGTCTCGGGCCGCATCGACGACCGCCGAAAATTCTCGAGCGGTTTCGGTGATCACGTCGAAGTCGCCGCGGTCGGCAGCCTCGTAATCGACAAGCGCACTGCCTGCGCCAACGCACTCGGCCCCGGCGTCGATGTAGGCTGCGGCGTTGTCGACGGTGACACCACCGGTCGGCATCAGTGGAATCTGTCCTAGCGGACCCTTGATCGAACTGAGATGCCTTGGGCCGAGCGACGACGCCGGAAAGACCTTCAGGAGGTCGGCACCGGCCTCAAACCCGCGAATGGCTTCGCTTGGCGTCATAATCCCCGGAGCGACGAGGGTTCCATACCGGTTGCAGACAGTGATCACGTCTTCGTGGAGACTCGGGCTCACGATGAAGTCGGCACCGCCGAGCATTGCCGTTCGGGCCGTCTCCGCGTCGAGGACAGTCCCCACGCCGACGACAATCTCGTCGTCGAATGAGCCGGTCAGTTCCTCAACCATCTCGGCGATTCCCGGCGTATCGGCGGTGAGTTCGATACCGCTGACCCCTCCATCGACGAGCGCATCGGTAATCTCGATAAGCGTCTCAGCATCAACGCCGCGAAGCACAGCAACAACACCGCTTTCGCGTAGCTGCCCGAACACGTCGTGTTTGGTACTCATATCTGGGTATATTTTTCCCAGCATAGTAAAAACCGGTATCGGTTGCCCGCAGTCCGGCAGGTCCGCGTGTTGGGCCGCCTGCAGGTGTTGAAAGGCGGTAGATTGATTACTGTTGCTCAGAGTGAACAAGCCACATGAATGCAGTATTCACTGGGGACGTGGCCGCGACGGACGGCTGCGACGGACGTATCGACGATCAAACACCACCAGCCACGGTGACAGCGAGGAGCAACTAATGGCGAAATCGACCGACTCAGCGACGTTTAGCGAGGCACAGCGCGCCATTCTCGAAACCGCGCTGAAACAGCCGGAACTAACTAACGCGGAAATCGCCGACAACACGGGAACCCGAATCGCGCTCGTCCGGGATACCCGCGCCGAGTATGAAGACGAGGTTGTGCTCGCCGACAGCGAGTCAACACCGACCCAGTCGGCAGCGCCGTCTGAGTCGTCCGAGACTGCTGATTCTCAGTCCACAGCCGCCGAGCCATCCGAGCTACAGCAAGCGATTCTCGAAGCCGTGGCGGCGAACCCACAGCACACGAACAGCGAGATTGCCGAAGCGACAGGGGCTCGAATCACGCTGGTTCGGGATACTCGTGATACGTACGACCCCGCAGCCTACACAACGGAGAGTGCCGATTCGGCGTCGACAGCAGAAGCCGACGACGACAGTGCGTCGACCTCCGCCGACAGCGGACGGAGCGAGACACAGGAGGCTATTCTCGCTGCTGCGCTTGCGGACCCCGAGCTAACGAACGCAGAAATTGCCGCTGAAACGGGCGCGCGGATCGCACTTGTGCGAGATACGCGCGAGGAATATGAAGACGAAATCAGCCATGAGGATTTCGAGACCGCACCCGCAGAGACACCGTCGGCCGATGCGTCGACAGCTGACGGCTCCCCAAAGCCAGCCGAATCGACTTCCGAATCATCGGGTGGGCTGTTGGGCTGGCTCAAACGGCTTTTTTCGGCATAAGCTGCCCCGGCAGTCTGTGTCGTCTGCGGTTCGTATCAGCCTATTTTCGGCTTGCAATCCCGGTTTCACTCGGCAGTATGCTTACAGCTTTTTTCGAACGTCGTTGAGTGTGAGCGCGCCTTGGATCAGGTATGATGCCCCCTTGTATTTCGGTGCAAGCAGTGCCGCCCCGATCAAGAGCGCGGCACGCTCTTCGTTTCCATTGTGGAAGGCGTAACTCGCCTGTGCAAGCAGCGAAAGGACGTTGAACTGGTTGAGCGGGTCGTCATCGAGGAGGGTGCTGACCGATTTGGGAGCGGGTCGGTGAGACATTGTGTCGCCAGCGACGCCATCGCGAAATAAAAACACCCGGATACCCCGGATTCCGAAGCAGTTAGATGGGCTGTTACTCGCCAAACCAACGTCACACCGCACTTGAATTTCAGTCCGTCCGTGGAATCGCATACGCGCCGGCAACAAAGAATCCGACGGCCAGTAGCGTGAGAATTCCCAACTCAACGAGATACGAATCGCCAGCTGCCGGACCGTAGGTGACTGCTCGCACGCCCCGGGCGAAGTATGTTAACGGCGAAAGTTCGACCAGCGGCCCAAACCAGCTCGGCAGCTGTTCGAGCGTGATGAACGTATCCGAGAGGAACAACAGTGGCAGTGCAATGGTGTTGCTCGCGGCGATAACACCATCTTGGGAGTCAGCCAGCCGGCCGAGGAGTGCGCCGAAGCCACAAAAGAGGATCACGGCGAGAATAATAAACGGAATCAAGAGTGCAAGCGACCCCGTGAGTGGGACGGTTGCGTCGGTTAGCAGCAACACTAATCCAAGAATCAACAGGCTGGCGACACCGATAATCAGGACGTTGACAACGGTATGAGCAAACAGCCATTCGGCGCGACTCAACGGCGTCGTTGCCAGCTTCTCGAATCGGTTGTCATCGCGGTGGCGGGCGATTTCGCTGCCGACCCGCGAGAGTGGGGTAAACAGGACAACAGTCGCCAGATAGCCTGGAATATAGTAGGCTGCCGGCTCGGCAAACAGGCCGCCGTCGGTCGGCTGGGTGCGGACCAATGCGCCAAAAATGACGACCAAAATCACCGGGAAAAAGAAGGTGAAAAAGACGGCCGTCCGGCGACGGAGAAACGAGTGCCATGCGGCGACTGCCTCCGCACGGATTCGGTGGGCTCGGCTCACTGGTGTCCCTCCCCGGAAGCGACGACTGCGGCGTCGGGCTCCTCGGTCGCGTCAGTCTGGGATGCCTCGGTTACAACACTCGCCCCTGGGGTCATCGCTCCCTCAAACGTCTCACCGGTAAGCTGGAGATAGACGTCTTCGAGACTCGGTTCGGTCCACGTCAATGAATCGTAGCCGACACCTGCGGTCGAGAGTACTGTTACCGCATCGCCGATATCAATCGGAGAAACACCATCGACAACAACCTCTTGTGGACTGGCTGTGGCGGCGAACCCTTCGGTGGTGAGTGCGGCTGCAGCCCGCTTGCTCTCGTCGGTCTCGAGTACCAGCCGGCTTGCCCCTCCGTGGGCGTCAATCAGTTCCAGCGGTGTCCCGACAGCGACGAGCTGGCCGGCTTGCAGGAGGCCAACACGGTCCGAGAGTCGTTCGACCTCTGCCATCGAATGGCTGGTCAGAAAGATCGTCGTCCCCCCGTCAGCAAGTGATTCGAGCAGAGACCACAGGGCTCGTCGGCCCGCAGGGTCGATGCCGGTTGTTGGCTCGTCGAGAAAGAGTATTTCGGGATCGTTGACGAGGGCAATACCGACACAGACGCGGCGCTGTTGGCCGCCAGAGAGCGTTTCATACCAGCTGTCGGCCGCCTCAGTCAGTCCAACGTCCGAGAGGACCGCATCAGTCTCACGGGCCGAATCGTAGAGTCCACCATAATAATCGAGTAGCTCGCGTGCGGTGAGCCGCGCTGGCGGGGCAAACGACTGGGGAAGCAGGCCGATCCGATCCGAGTCGACCGCTGTCGGCCGTTGGCCCCGGATCTGAATCTCACCGTCAACCGGCGTCGTTCCGGTGAGTGCCCGAATCAGCGTCGTTTTGCCGGCCCCGTTCGGCCCGATCAGCCCGAAGACCTCTCCGTGGCCGACCGCGAGATCGACTCCGTCGAGTGCAACCGTCTCGCCGTAGGCTTTTCGGACGCCTTCGGCGACGACAACCTCGTTCATACCGGAGGTCGGGGCGGTTCCGGCCTAAGGATTCTGTTTTGCTGACTCGGCCAGAGGCTGTTGTCAGAACCGTCGAATCAAACTATCTCGATTGATATTTGCAGACCGAACAGCTATACTGTTTGGTTTGCAAGGGTGAACTGATGGATAGCCGAGCGCATCTCTCGACAGTTGGGCTCGTGATGATGATTATTATCGTTATCGCGATTGGTATCACGACCGGCATGGCTGTATTCTTATAGTCGACGCCGAACGCGTGTGGTGGTTGCTGTATCGAGAGGACACGCTCACCTCGAAGTCGTGTCAGTTTACGCTTCTTTCTTGTCGAACGGCTGGCCGCAACGCGGATACGGTTTTAGCAACCGATGAGAAACCTGAAGGTACAATGGACTACCGACAGCTTGGTTCGACGGGCACACGGGTTTCTGAACTCTGTTTTGGGACGTGGCGCTTTGGCCGCGAAAGCAGTGGCGTCCTCGAAACCGACGAAACCCAAGCACACGAACTGCTTGATGCGTTTGCGAACCACGGCGGTAATTTCATCGACACCGCAAACATCTACGGCGATCCAAACGGCACCAGCGAGTCGTATATCGGCAACTGGCTCGCCGAGCGCGACCGCGAAAAATACGTCATCGCCTCGAAGGTCTACTTCGGCTTCGACGACGACAACCCAAACGGGTCGGGCCTCTCGCGAACCCACATTCGAAACCAGATCGATGGCACCCTTGAGCGACTCGGCACCGACTATCTCGATTGCTACTACATTCACCGCTGGGATGAGAACACGCCCATCGAGGAGACACTCTCGGCGCTCACCGGCTTAGTCGACGACGGCAAAGTGAATTATCTCGGGGCCTCGACGATGGCCGCCTGGCAGCTAACCAAGGCGCTCTGGAAAGCCGATGTCAACGACTACGAACGGTTTGCGCTTACCCAGCCGCTGTTTCACGCCGGCTACTACAAAGACGTTGAGGACTATCTTTCGGTTGTCGCTGACCAGGATCTGGCGGTCTGTCCGTACTCGCCGCTGGCGGGTGGCTTTTTGACGGGCAAATACACCCGGGCGGATCCGGACGATCCGAAATCCGTGCAAGCGCCCGATGGGTCGCGCGGCAGCTTCGATGAACGGTTCGAGCGATTTTATCTCTCCGAACGTGGCTGGAAAGTCCTCGATGAGATCCGGACGATCGCAGACGACGTCGATGCGACCCCTGCACAGGTCTCCTTGCGCTGGCTGATGGATCAACGGGCCTTTACCTGTATTCCGATCATCGGGGCACGAACCGTCGAACAGCTCGAAGAAAACGTTGCTGCGGCCGATGTCTCAATTAGCCGCGACCAACACGAGCGGATTACTGATGCTCGTTTCAACGAGGCAGGCGTCCGCTGGGGACACTAATCAGGGCGTCGGTTCGAGCGTTCTCACACGATCCCGCCGCACAGCAGGCTCAACCGGTCTCTCTGTGAACTACTGAACGTGTGGCCGAAGACGACGAACAATGTCGTCGATATCGAACGTGTCTTCGGATTTGTCGAAAACAACCTCTCCATCGACACGGACCACGAAGATGCCGTGATCGCCCATCACGAGTGAGATTCGGTCGAGTCGGTCGCCGAACTGCCGGGCGATGGCTTGCTGTACACTGAGTGCGCGTTCAAGCATCCCACAGGGAACACAGTATTCTATTTCGACGGCTGTCATTGGATGGGTAGCTGTGGGGTGCGGCTAAAACGTCGTCGGCTCACTGACAGCCAGTTACGCTGATCCAAGTCGAAACCGGCTAAAAATAACCGGTCGCCAGTACAACAACGCTGCGGTCAGTACGAAGACCGCCGTCGACAGCCCGTAGGAGACCTGCAACGCCGAGGCGACGAGAATCGAGCCGCCACCGGTGACAGCCGACGCGAGCGAGACGACAATTGGCCACGAACAGGAAACGCACGAAAACAGTCCGAGGACGCCGGCAGCCGCCGAGCCCGCAGCATCGAGAACGGTCACATAGACGAGATATGCTAGTGCCGCATAGCCAATCACGTAAATCGGCAGTAGATTGATTGTGATGAGCGTCCCGCTGTAGAGCATTGCTGGGCCATATCCCGGTGGCAAGTACGCGATCCGAAAGCCGGTGGCTGCATCGCCGATGCCGACTCCAATCAGGCCACCGGCAAACGCCAGCAACCCGAAATACCCTACTGCCAGCCCCACTGCTCGGCGACGAACACGAGTCGAAGCCGGCTGTGGCCGGCTGTTGACGACGACCCACGTTGCGACGTTGATCCAAATGAGCGCATAGCCGACCAGTCGGAGCGCATCGAGTGTTGCACTTGTCAATAACACATAGAGTGCGATTGCCAACAGCTGACTATTTACAAACAACAGCCAGTAGAGCCGACGGTCTTCGGGGAGTGGAATCGAAACCGCCGCATCGGTTGTATCTGGTGTGTTAGTCATCGTCGCGATTTCAGCCGTTAGAAGACTAGCCCTTCGACGACAATCGCCAAGAGGACGAAGCCAAGGTAGGCATTCGAGCCGTGGAACGAGCGGAACGCTGCCTTTTCAGTCTGTTTGTAATGGAGGTCGATCACGAGCCAGAGAAAGAGCCCGCCAAAGACGACGCTCGTGAGGACATAGAGCCAGCCGAGCGTCGTCGAACCGGCCAGCACAGCCCCCGCAAGCAGCGTCGCGCCGAGATACCAGCAAATGTGTCTCCGGGTCGCTGTCTCACCGCGGACGACTGGCATCATTGGGAACCCGCCGCGCTCGTAATCCTCCTTGTAGGCCAACGCGAGGTTGTAAAAGTGCGCTGGCGTCCACAGGAAAATGAACGTTGCAAGCAGGAGCCCGCCGAGACCGATTTCACCAGTCACTGCCGCCCAGCCGATCAGCGCCGGCAATGCACCGGCTGCCCCGCCAAGGACGGTGTTCTGTACTGTATTGGGCTTGAGAATCAGCGTGTAGATCACACTGTAAAACAGGATTGCTACCAGTCCCAGTGCGGCGGTGAGCCAGTTAATCGTCGCAAAAAGCCCGACTGAGAGCACGGTCAACAGGAGGCCGAAGGCGACTGCGTTCCCGAGCGGAACCAGATCGGTCGCCAACGGCCGGTCGCTGGTTCGGGCCATCCGTCGGTCGATATCGCGTTCGAGGATGTGATTAAATGTTCCAGACGCGCCGATCGAGAGCGACCCTGCAATAAGTGTTGCAGCGACAGTATAGGGTGTCAGCCCAGCCCCGCCGGCAAGCGCCATTGCGGCCGCAGCCACGAGACAGAGAAGCCACATCAGCCGCGGTTTCATCAGTCGGAAATAGGCGTAAACTGTTGCTTTCGCGCGAGCAACCGGTTCGGTTGGAATCGGTGGCCGTTCGCCAGCATCGAGCGGCTCTGCGGCTTCCGGTGGGTCGGCGGGAACGTCAGTTGGATCGCCCGTTTCAGCTTCGAGCCACCACGTGAGCGCCGCAAGTAAGCTTCCAAAAATCAACATACCAGCTAGCAAGTGAACTGCTGAGACGGTTTCCGTGCCGCCAGTTGTTGCGACAACCGCTCCGAGACCGGCTTGTGCCGGATACAACAGGAGACCGACTAACAGTGCGCCGCGGACGCGGCGGCTCGCTTTCAGGCGCCACGCGAGAATTGTGGTTCCAAGTACCGCGATACCAACGACGACAGCAACAATCCGATGGCCGAATGCGATCCACCCATCAACACTGCTCGGGAGCGACCAGCCGGCTCCGCAAGCTGGCCATGAGGTACAGGCGGCGGCTGCGTCCGTCAGGGCGGTCGCAACACCGACGACGAGCAGCACGTATACGCCCATCGTCGTCGCCGCCAATAGCGCCGGGAACCGATCCGGCGATCGGGTGGTCATAGTCACTATTGGCACATTGGATCTGGCCATATATAGGAGCCCCGCTTCGGCGCACAAACGCGGTCTGTGTTGTCCTCTGCTTGCCACGCCAAAATCAGTTATGTGGCCTACTGCTATCGATGCGTCCGTACACAATGCGCGTTGAGTCAGTAGGTATTTACGCCGCCCATTCCAAGCCAGTAGTAATATGAAAGCTAAGCGTCTCGCACTCGCTTCGCTGCTTTCGGTGGCGCTTTTGGCATTTTTGGCGCAGCCGGTTGCCGCACAGTCGACCACGGCTAATTTGATCAACGAACTCAACGACAAGCTCCTGTATATCGCCCTGCCGATTACGCTACTCGTTGAGATTATTCTCATTTACGCCGTTCTTCGGTTCAAGGACAACGACGATCCGAAACCAACCAAAGAGAACCGCCGTCTCGAAATCACGTGGACGGTTGCAACCGCAATTATCCTCCTGTTCGTCGGTGTCGCCTCCTACGGCGTCATGGCCGACGAGAACGTCACGTTCACCGGTGGCGAAGACGAGGTCGCCCCTGAGGAAAACGATGTGCTTGTACAGGCAGAAGCCTACCAGTGGGGCTGGGATATGCGGTACAACGCCTCTGATAACGGCTATCTCGATGAAGACCTCGAATTCGGTGGTTCCGGGGCTGGTCCGACAGTCGTGGTGCCGTCGGATCAAGACTTATATTTCCAAATCGATGCGGTTGATGTGATACACGGCTTCCACGTGCCGGAACTCGGTCTGAAGATGGATGCCATCCCGGATCAGACGACGTATATCAAGACCAATGTCAGCGAGACGGGCACCTACCAGGGCTACTGCTCGGAGTACTGTGGTCTTGCCCACTCGAACATGTACTTCACAATTGAAGTCGTCGAACCCGATGAGTACGACGCGTGGATTGCAGAGCAGGTAGAAGAGCAGGCTGACGAGGATGACGACGAGGCCGAAGAAACAGACGCATAATTTCTCTTTGCCAGCTGTGCTCGTTTTTATTTATTTCACCAAATAACGCGTGCGACAGCGCTAGATAACACGATAGTAAATTTACAGCAAGCACGCACGTTTATTAGTACAAAACAAATAGCATCGATGTTGGTACGCGTTCGTTCCCCCGACAAATAATGATTCCACTACTCTCTGCGGTAGGCATCGTGTTGTCTATTGGCGTCCCGCTTTTTGAGATCTATCTGCTTGCATTCGGTACTGCTGCGCTGATCTGCTTTGGGAGCCTTCGGCGCGCTCGACAGATCGAAAATATCGATACTCGTCACGGACTTGTTGCGCTTCTCGCAATTAGTGGCGTCTGGGCCGCACTGCACGTGGGGTATCTTATTGCACCGACAACGGGTCTCCAATACGGGTTCTACATGGCTGGATTGATCGTCGGGCTCAGCACTGTTGGGCCATGGCTCTATTTTTGTTCGGCATACACCGGCCGCGCGCTTCATCATAACAAAACCTACCAGTGGACCGCTGTCGGCGTCTATCTCGGCATTGTCGCGATCAAACTCACAAATCCGTATCACGGGCTGTATTTCACGGCAACCGAAGCAACCGTTCCCTTCGCCCATCTGATGATAACCCACCAGCCGCTGCACTGGGTCGCGATGGCACTTTCATATTCACTGGCCATTGTGGGGATTTTCATGTTGTTTGAGCTGTTTGCACAGGTCGATTACGACACAACGCCGTTTGTCGTGCTTGTTGGGCTTACGGCGCTCCCGGTCGTCCTCGATATTGTCGGCTTTGTCAGCCCGTTGTTCGTCGATATTACGTACTCTGCACTCGGCGTCGCCGTCTTCGCTGTAGGCGTATTGTTCGTCTATATCGATCGGTTCGAGAGCATTCAGCTCGCTGGCCAGTACGACGATCCCGTTATCGTGTTGGATGAAGACAACCAGATTCGCGATTTCAATTCGAGTGCTGTTGGGCTCTTTCCTGGGTTGGCGACGAATACCGGTGTGGAGCTATCAGAGATACTGCCCGCAGTGGCTGTTGGCGAGACAACAGACGAGATCATTACCCAGAGACAAAACGGCAAACTCCGCTACTTCCGTGTCTCAACGAATCCGTTTTCAGCCAGCCATGCCCGCCTTGGCCAGCTAATCGTATTTACCGATGTAACCAACCAAGAGCAGTATCGACAGGAGCTCGAACGGCAAAACAACCGGCTTGAGGCGTTTGCGGGCATGGTTTCTCACGATCTGCGAAACCCACTCAACGTTGCACAGGGTAACATCGATATCGCCCGTGAGGCACTGTCGAGTGGCTCGAACGAGCAACTGAGCAACTCGCTCGAGACTGTTGATCGAACACTCACCCGGATGGAGACACTCATTGGAGACTTACTCGTCTTAGCCCGCCAAGGCCAGCCGATTGATGACACCGACCGTGTCTCGTTGGCACACGTCGTCACTGACTGTTGGGAGATGGTCGACAGCGTCGATGCACAACTCGTCGTCGACGACGATCTCACATTCGAGGCGGATCCAGAGCGGCTCCAGCAGCTGTTTGAAAATCTGTTTCGTAATAGTATCGAGCATGGTGGCCAAACGGTCACCATCCACGTGGGGGCGCTCGAAACCCCAGCAGGGTTTTATATCGAGGACACTGGCTCTGGAATTCCACAAGACAAACAGGCCGACGTCTTCGAATCGGGTTTCACGACGACACGAAACGGAACCGGATTCGGACTTGCCATTGTCAAGGAAATCGTCGATGCACACGGCTGGACGATCAGTGTTTCAAATGGAGAGACGGGCGGTGCGCGCTTCGAAATTACGCACGTCACGACACACGTCGAACAGCGGCCAACAGACGAACCAACGAAAATCGATCGAACCGCCTAAACGAGCATTTCTTCTTCGGCTTCGAGTAGTTCGTGGTACCGGTTTCGGATCGTGACTTCCGAGATATCGGCGACCTCCGAGACGGCTGCCTGTGTCGTCTTCTCGTTCGTGAGCAGTGCGGCGGCGTAGACGGCGGCCGCAGCGAGTCCAACCGGTGATTTTCCACTGTGGACACCCTGCTCTTTGGCGTTTTTCAAGAGCTGTTTGGCTCGCATCTCGGATTCTTCCGACAGATCGAGCGACGAGGCAAACCGCGGGACGTACTGCTCTGGATCGGCGGGTCGGACTTCGAGCGACAGCTCGCGGACGACATAGCGGTAAGTCCGGGCGATCTCGCTTTTTTCGACACGCGAGACGTCGGCAATCTCATCAAGGCTCCGTGGGACGCCAGCCATTCGGGCGGCTGCATAGACACACGAGGTTGCAACGCCCTCGATCGAGCGGCCAGGAAGGAGATCCTCGTTGAGTGCGCGTCGGTAGATCACCGAAGCGGTCTCACGGACGTTGTCCGGTAGGCCGACCGCGCTGGCCATCCGGTCGATCTCACCGAGCGCCTGCTTGAGGTTTCGTTCTTTCGAGTCGCGGGTGCGGAACCGCTCGTTCCATTTGCGGAGCCGCTGCATTTTCTGGCGCTGGCGTGCGCCGAGCGACCGACCGTAGGCATCTTTGTTTCGCCAGTCGATGTTCGTACTCAAGCCCTTGTCGTGCATCGTGTTGGTCGTCGGTGCACCGACGCGGGATTTCTGGTCTTTTTCGGCGCTGTCGAACGCCCGCCATTCTGGACCGCGGTCGACCGAGTCTTCGGTGATTACGAGTCCACAGTCGTCACAGACGGTTTCGCCGTGTTCGTCGTCGGTGATGACGTTGCCGCTGCATTCTGGACACTGAAGGCTATCATGCTCGGTCTCGTCTTCGGTTGTCGTCTCGGTTCCTCGCCGTCGCTCTCTCGTCGGCGACCGGCTGGATCTCGTGGTAAATGTTCGTTCACTCATTGGTAGGCAGTGCCCCCGTCACGTGGGATAAAAAATCGGGAGCGATCGTTGCCAAAAAGAAGACAGAATGTTACTTAAGCAGTTTGGTATTGGGCTGAAACAACGCTATACCGTCGAAATTGCGGTGAATGACCCTGATAGTCTGCAGTCAAATGGCTGATAAAAACCGGATATTCTTTGACTGTTCCCGGTTGAGTACTGGTATGTCGTCTCTACGGATCGTCTCGCTGGCTCCGAGTGCGACAGCCACACTGTCGGCGCTTGGTCTCGATGAACAGATTGTCGGCGTTACCGCCCACTGTGAACTCGATCGGCCAGTTGTCGGTGGCTGGCTGAATCCGGATTATGACCACCTAGAAACGCTGTCGCCGGATCTCGTCTGTACGAGCGACAGCCTTCAGCGCGATATTCGGGACGAACTGATTGAGCGCGGTTACACGGTCTATCACGACGAACCCAGCCAGCTTTCAGCGGTTGTCTCAGGGTTCGAGTCACTTGCCGCGGCCGCGGGTGTTCCGGCGGCTGGCGAGCGGCTGGTCTCTGAGAGCCGTGATCGACTTGCTGCTGTCGACGCGCGTGTCGAAGCGAGCCGCGAACACGGGGACGGGAGCCGACCAGTCGTCTACTGTGAGGAGTGGTCTGACCCGCCAATGGCTGCTGGCAACTGGGTCCCTGATGCGGTTGTAGCCGCTGGCGGACAGTATCCCTTCGTTGATCCGGGTGCGCGCTCGGCTGAAGTCGACCGCGAGACCGTTGAAGCTGCCGATCCCGACCATGCGGTGCTCCATATCTGTGGAACCGGAGACCAGGTTTCTGCGGACCGAATCGCCGACCGGGGCTGGTCGCTTGATGCAGTTGTCCACGTGTTTGACGACTCGCTGTTAAATCAGCCGAGTCCACGGCTTCTTGATGGCATCGAGCTGCTTTCCGAACAGCTGTATCCCGACTGAACACCGCTGCGTGAAACCGGTTGTTAACACGTGTGGGCAAGAAGCGTCGACAGTCTGTTAACTGACCGTACCTGTTCGGCCACCACCAGTCAATTTTCGGGCGGTTTTACTCGGCAAAATCGAGCGACGAGAGCGTGTTAACCAGCCGTACCAAACTCCCTATTAGCTGATATTCCCTTACTCGATATATGAGCACGAGCACCCAGACTGAGACGCCGGTACGCACTTCAGCGTCACCTACCCCGACGTTGACAGCCAAACAAGAGCGTATCCTCAGCTATCTTCGAGAGGCAGCCCAGAGCCAGACCTATTTCAAATCTCGGCTCATCGCTGAAGAACTCGATATGAGTCCTAAAGAGGTCGGCGCGAACATGACGCCGCTGGTTGACGGCGAGGTCGGTCTCTCGGTAGAAAAGTGGGGGTATTCCTCGGGGACGACCTGGATGGTAACGGTCTAACGACGCCGTATTTTTTACGACTGGTTGAACCGAACCAAATCATCGGCGTGTGCGGCGAACGCGACCGCGTCCGGTCCAAATGAGTCGGCATACCGGACCAAGAGCATGAGAACGGTCTCGGGCTGTTCGATCCGGTAGCCGTCCGACCGGTCGAGGAGACCAACGTCTTCGAGTTCACCGGCGTAGTTGCTGACGGTTGCCCGTGACACATCAAGTCGGTCGGCGAGTGCACTCCCGGTCTCGGCCGGCTCTTCGAGCAGTTCGATTACCATTCCGCGAGGTGTCTCTCGACGAAGATAGCCAAGCGCAGTCTGTTCGAACGATGAGAACCGGCCGGCTGGAAAAAACCGGCGGTACTCTCCGTCGCGGTGGGACTCGACTTCGCCGGCCTCGATGAGCCCACGCAGGTGATGTTGGGTTTCGCCTGTTCCAAGCTGGAGATCATCGCGGAGCTTCGAAAAATGTGCACCTGGCGTCGCCGACAGATAGCCCCGGATCGCATCGGGAACCGCACTACGAGAGGAGCTTTCGGCCGTCGCCTCGGTATCGGCGCTGGCGAGCCCGACGAAGGGTGTTGCCGCTCCGAGTGCGGCAAACCGGCGGAGCGTTGTCCGCTTTCGTTCATCGACGGGACCGGTCATATATATAGAGATACCGTCGGTCAGCGATAAAAGTACTTCGTTGCTGAACGGTCGAAATACACCGGTAGGGAACGCATACTTCCAATATACGGCAAGATAGGTTCGGGTTACGTTTCAGTTGGTTACGCTCTACCGGGCTCCCAATTGCCTCGAACTTACTCTGCGCTGTCGGTTTCGGTGAGGAGCTCTTCGTCAGCCACGTCGTTGTCAGCCTCGTCGATGACGGTCTCGGAACCAGCAATTTCGGCATCACCGGTTTTGACCTGTTCGGCCTCCTGTTCGAGCTGTTCAATATCCATTTCGGCAGCCTGATCGATTTCGCCGAGGATTTCGTCGATATCGTCGAGCCCAAGCATTTTCCGGGTATCATCGTCGAACTCCTTGCCCTCAAGCCCTTCGCTCTCTTGGACGTCACTACCCGAGAGCTGCTTGCCGTACCGACCGACCAGCGAGGTAAGTTCCTGCGGGAGGACGAACGTCGAGGATTCGCCCTGCCCAATGCGTTCGAGCGTTTCCATCCCGCGTTCGATGATCGCGCGCTCGCCCATGGCCTCGGCGGATTTCGCTCGCAACACCGTCGAGATGGCGTCACCCTGTGCTTCGAGGATTTGGCTCTGTTTTTCACCCTGTGCGCGGATGATGTCACTCTGTTTGTCACCTTCTGCCTTTTCGACCGCAGAGCGGCGTTCACCCTGTGCTTCGAGGATCATCGCCCGGCGACGACGTTCCGCGGAGGTCTGTTGCTCCATGGCCTGTTGGACCTCTTTCGATGGGTTGACTTCACGGACTTCGACGCTCTCGACGCGGATTCCCCACTCGTCGGTGGGTTCGTCGAGTTCGGTTCTGATTTTCGCGTTGATTTCCTGGCGCTTGTTGAGCGTGTCGTCTAGTTCCATGTCACCGAGCACTGCACGCAAGGTGGTCTGTGCGAGGTTGGAGACGGCTTTTTTGTAGTCGTCGACTTCGAGGAAGGCTTTCTTGGCGTCCATGACCTTGATGTAGACGACGGCATCTGCGGTCACCGGCGAGTTGTCACGCGTGATTGCTTCTTGTCGAGGCACATCGAGCGTCTGAGTTCGCATATCGAACGCATAGGTTCGAGAAACGAACGGCGGGATGATGTTGAATCCCGGTTCGAGTAGCTTCCGGTACTCACCGAAGACGGTGAGTGCCTTTTTCTCGTATGCATCGACAATTTCGACCGTCTGCCAGATCGTGACGACGGCGAGAAAAATGAACAACAAGCCGACTGCGGTAAGCGTCAGTGTGGCCTGCAGTACGAATGGCTCCATACCTGCCCAGAGGGCTGACAGGCCCATAAGGGTTGGCTTCGCGTTATCTTTCGAACCAGTTCGGTGGTGGATAAAGGGATGGCCTGTGGGTTGTCGTGCCCTCCTACTGTTCGAATTCGGTCTCTTTTTCAACCGCGTTTTCAGTTTCGTTCCCAGCCGATTTGTCGGCCGAGTCCGTCTTGTCGGTCTCCGAATCGCGTTCTTTTCGCTTGTCGATAAACTCCTTTGCAGCCGTTTCGTCCTGTGTTGGTGGCTCGGACTCGGCTTCGCGTTCTTTCCGACCGGCAGCCAGCTGGCGGTCGATGTCGTCCTCGATGACCGAGAGCGATTCGACCGTTACCACATTTCCCCCGCCGGGATCAACGACCATGACGTCTGTTCCCTCGGGGATCTCCGTATCCATCGAGCGCGCCGAGTAGAACGGGTTGAAGCCGCCGCCCTGGAGTTTGATCTGGCCGCCGGTCGGCGAGACCGCTTCAGTGACTCGGCCTGTCATTCCCTGCAAGGAGTTCGAATCTCGCGTTTGTGCTTGACCTTTGCCGCCGTAAAAGTCGAATTCGTGATAGACGTAGAAGGCAATCGAGCCGAACAACAAGACGAGAATTCCGAGAATAAACGGGCTCAGTGCAATGAGTGGGCTCAACAACAATCCGACAAGCCCCGCCCCGAGCAAGCCAATGCCGACAACGATGAAATTCGCCCCCGGCGCTAACGCCTCCGTGAGCGAGATCAACAGCCCTGCTGTAATCAACAGCAACGGCAGCGTCTCGGGACCGATGAGGTCCAACTGGAGTACGAGTGTCATACCCTCTGTAGGTGTTCGACGTGTTTAATGGTTACATGAACCGCTCGCAACGCTCGGCAACCAGGTCGTCAGTTACAGCGCGGTTGCCACAACGACGAGTGTCAAGACGACACCGAGGGTGACGAAGCTTGCATGCTCCAGCGAGACCGACTCGGGCTCGATTGGATCGGGTTCGGGAATCTCGGGTTCGGCCTCGGGGCCGACATCGTCGATGCCGTATTTCCACTCGTGCTCCTCGGATTCGGGCTTCTCTGCGGGCTGCTGACTCATACGGTCACAACGGCCGCTGTCGGCAAAGACCTACCGTCTCAGCGTGTCCCACTTCGGAGCACGTTGCCCTCGAAGACGATGCCGCGTTCGGCATCGATACTCAGCGTCTGGCCGTCTGCAACCGTCTCTGGAATCGTCACACCGCTGAGCATCGGAATGCCGAGCTCGCGGGCGACGACTGCCGGGTAGCCGGTGAGGTCGTTTCGGGCATCGACAATCCCGCCGAGTTTTTCGAGTCCGCCAGTAAATTCGCCGTCGAACGATTCACTGAGCGCGACGATTGCGCCCTCGGGGAGCTCCGAGAGGTCGCCGTCGGTTACCCGAACGAGCTCGCCGGCGACACGGCCACCGGTAATCTGTTTGCCGTTAGCGATTTTCTCGGCTGCGACATGGACCTTGAGCATATTCGTCGTGTGAGCGCCCTCGATTCCTGAGAGGAGCCCCGAAATCGCGACGACGGTATCGCCACTTTCGGCTGCTCCTGTGCTGAGTGCAGCCTGTACACTGGCTTCGAGAATGGTCTCCACGTCGTCTTCGTACTGGTGATACTGCGGGGTGACGCCCCAGACCAATGCAAGCTGCCGGCGGACCTGATCATCCGGTGTTGTTGCCACAATCGGGACCGGCGGCCGGAACTTTGCGGCTTTTCGCGCGGTGTAGCCGGATTCGCTGGCAGCAACGACAGCGGCCGCACCGATATCTCGCGAGAGATACCGTGCCGAGCGGGCAAGCGCTTCCGTCCGCGACTGATCGGTCGCAGACGGAACCCGTTGTTCGACCGTTTCGGCGTACTCTTCGGTTGCCTCGACCCCGTTGACGATGTTGGCCATCGTCTCGACGACGCGGACGGGATGGTCACCGATTGCCGTCTCACCCGAGAGCATGACGGCGTCGGTGCCGTCAAGTACCGCGTTGGCAACATCGGAGGCCTCCGCACGGGTCGGCCGCCGGGTTTTGACCATCGAATCGAGCATTTCGGTCGCCGTGATCACTGGCACGCCGGCGTTGACACATTTCTTGATAATGCGTTTTTGGACAATTGGGACGTCTTCGAGTGGACACTCGACACCGAGGTCGCCACGGGCGACCATGACGCCGTCGGCGGCGTTGATGATGCTGTCGAGGTTTTCGACGGCCCCGGCCCGTTCGATCTTGGCAATGACGGGGATATCAGCGCCGAACTCGTCGAGCTGGTCGGCAATCGAATAGACGTCTTCGCCGTCGCGGACGAAGCTGGCGGCGACGAAATCAGCATTTTTGTCGGCTGCGAGTTTGAGCTCGTCGAGGTCGCCTTCGGTAATTAGCTCGATATCGAGGTCGACACCGGGAATGTTAACGCCTTTTCGACTCTGGAGTCTGCCGCCCGATACGATTTCGGCAACGACTTCTTCGCCGTTGACACGGCGGACTGTTGCCTCGATGCGGCCGTCATCAAGCAAAATTGTATCGCCCGGTTCGACCTCGCTAATCGACACCGAGAGGCCGACGCGGTCTGCTGTTGAGGTATCACCCTCCGCAAAGATTACTTCCGAACCGGCTTCGAGCGTCACATACCCCTCGATTTCGGCGGTTCTGACTTCCGGACCTTTGAGGTCAACCATTAGCGCCAACGAACGATCGCTCTCGTCGTCGACCTTGCGGACGCGATCAATGACTGTCGCCCGGTGTTCGGTCGTCCCGTGGCTTGCATTGAGCCGTGCAACAGACATCCCTGCCTCGGAGAGCGCACGGATTGTTTCCGTATCGCTCGAGGCCGGTCCGAGTGTACAGACGATTTTCGCATTTCTCATACCGGGCGCTTGGGCAGACGGCTTAAAAAAGCCCCACGGTACGGTTCTCTCTGCGCAAATATTCATGTACGTTTTCCACCGATTATGGTGATTTGCTGTGCATTCGTCACAAACACGCCCATTTATTGGGCATGTTCTATACATAGATTATGTCAAGCTAACATCTATTAGTAGGTATGTTGTATGCAGTTGTATGAAACAGACCGGTGTCTGGAGTTTTTCGACGACAACCGGTATTGCCCGCGTCGTCAACGGGAGTCTCCACACACGCCACACCCTCCGTGGCATCGCAGTTGGGGTGTCCAAGCGAATCGGAGACAATTCAATGGCGAAAAACATCCTCGCTAGCCTTGCGGCCTTTGGACTATTTAGGCCGCTACAACCTATTCTTGAGGCGTTTTTCGCGGACAATACGCTCGCCGAGCTAGCCAGTGTCGGTCTCGGCTCTGCGCTGGCAATCGCCGGAACCATCGTGATTTTCAGCCTCCCGGTCGCCACGATTCTCCGGCCCGAACCGACCGTCGACATCTACGACATCACGGCCGTTACTACCGATGAGAGCGATTGCGAACTCACTGTCGAGTATGTTGACAGCGACAACACCCACGACACCACTACCATCGAGGTCTACGACAAGGACGAACTCGATGAGGCGATCAGTATCCTCCGACTCAAGGGGGCACCTATTGGGGAATCATCCGTAGGACGCCGGTCGTGAGCGAACCACCTCGACAATAAAACAAAACCGCTGATTACTGAACGCGCGTTCCCGGCTCCGAATCGCCATGGGTCGTCAGGATGTCTGCCTCGTCGCCAGCAGCCAGCAACATGCCGTTGGATTCGACGCCGAAGAGTTCGGCTTTCTCCATGTTGGCGACGATAATCACGCGCGTTCCCGGGAGCTCCTCAAGATCATGGAGCTGTTTGATTCCCGCGACGAGCTGTCGTTCCTCGTGGCCGATATCGACGTCGAGTTTTGCGAGTTTGTCCGCGCCCTCGACCGACTCGGCTGAGAGGATCTCGCCAACGCGGAGGTCAAGGCTTTGGAAGTCGCCGAAGCTAATTCGGTCATCGACGAGTGCTTCGAGATCGGCCGTCGGGTCGCTGTCATCGCTGTCGTCTGTTTCGTCTGTCATGGATTCGTCTGTGTTGTCTTCGTTTTCGTCGTCTTCGTCGTCTGCAGTCGCGTCGGCGACTCGCTCGTTGAGTTTCTCGTTGAGTTCCTCGACACGTTCTTCCTCGATTTTCTCGAAGAGCGCATCAGGTTCACTAAAGTTCCCGGTTGGAGCCTCAAGTGCGGCGTCGGCGGTTGTCTCGTGAACGCTGCCCGATTCGCCGAGTTGCGCCCAGAGCCGTTCGCAGGTGTCGGGAGCGATTGGCTCGAAGAGTACCGCCAGCGCCTTTGCGAGATGGACACAGTCGTAGATGACCTGGGCGGCAGCCTCGGGGTCATCGTCGGTGAGTTTCCAGGGCTCGTTGTGCTGGATGTACTCGTTGCCGAACTGCGCAAGCCGAATGGCGGCGTTGCCCGCCTTCCGGATCGAGTAGTCGTTGATCGCCGCCTCGAACTCCTCGATTGCCTCGGCGATTCGGCTGTCGACTTCTTCGGAGACCGTTGCGTCGGGCGCACCCCCATAGTTGCGCGCAGCAAACAGCAACGAACGGTAGACGAAGTTTCCGAGCGTGCCGACGAGTTCTGTATTCACGCGGTCGCGGAACTTGTCCCACGAGAAGTCGACGTCCTGCTGGAAGCCGCCGTTTGTGGCGAGATAATAGCGCAGCAGATCGGGATGAAAGCCTTCGTCGAGATACTCGTCGGCCCAGACGGCGCGATCCCGGCTCGTCGAGAATCCTTTGCCGCCAAGTGTGACAAACCCGGAGGCCATGATCGCCCGTGGCTCGGTGTAGCCCGCACCGTTGAGCATCGCGGGCCAGAAAATCGAGTGGTGCTGGATGATATCGCGGCCGATGATGTGGACAATCTCTCCCTCATTCTTCCATGGCTGCTCCCAGTCGTAGACGTCGGGGCCGACCCGGTCGGTGTACTGCTTGGTCGACGAAATGTATTCGATTGGGGCGTCGACCCAGACGTAGAGCACGAGATCTTCGGCACTGCCGTCTTCGTCAGCGTCGGCGGGATACTCGATCCCCCAGTCCATATCTCGGGTGATACACCAGTCCTGGAGGCCGGATTCGATCCACTCTCGGGGCTGGTTTTGGGCATTCGAGGTGCCTTCGAGGCGGTCGAGGAACGCCGAAAGGTAGTCGGTGAACTCAGAGACCTCGAAGAATTTGTGTGTACGCGTGCGGTATTCGGCTGGATTGCCGGTAATTGAGGAGACGGGATCTTCGATTTCGCCGGGTTCGAGGTGGCGTTGACAGCCCTCGTCGCACTCGTCGCCGCGAGCTTTTTCCCCGCAGTACGGACAGGTGCCCTCGACATAGCGGTCAGGGAGATGTTGGTCTTCGGCGGGATCGTAGGCGACCATAATCTCTTTTTCGTAGATGTGGCCGTTGGCCTCCAAGTCGCCGACAATCTCTTTCGTTAGCTCGGTATTTGTCTCATCGTGGGTGTGGCCGTAGTTGTCAAACTCAACATCGAAACGGGGAAAGGTCTCGTTGTAGGTTTCGTGCCATTCGAGGGCGAATGCTTCGGGTGAGACACCCTTTTTTTCAGCGTTGACCGCGACGGGCGTCCCGTGCATATCCGACCCGCAGACGAAGGCAGTCTGCTGGCCGAGCGATTTGAGCGCGCGTGAATAGACATCGCCGCCGACATAGGTCCGCAAGTGGCCGACGTGCAGGTCGCCGTTGGCGTACGGCAGCCCACAGGTCACCACCGCAGGCGTGTCGGTTGGAAATTCCTCATGACTCATTAGCTATGAGTTACCGATGATAGCCTAAAAACCGCTGATTCGCGACTGGGGACAAGCCGGTAGAGATTACGGCACGAGCAAGACGGGAATTTCGTGGCTCTGAAGCAGGCGACCGGTGGTATCGCTTTCGAGTACCCGATCAAACAACGGCTTCGACTCGTAGCCGAGGACGACGAGGTCGATGTCGGCGGTTTCGACGAGCTCGATGATTGCTGCCCGGATCACCGGTTTCGACAGCGACCGCTTGCTTATTGTTTTGATTTCGGCCTCGACGGTTGCGTCCGCCTCACTGCCGAGTGATTCGATCTCGCTGGCGGCGATCTGGGCGGCGGTCTTTTCGCGGGTGGTGATATGTGCGGCGATGATATGGACGTCCTCACGGTCGCCAAAGAGGTCGAGTGTCGTTCGGACTGCCCGCTCGCTAACCGGCGCGATGGTGAACGGCACAAGCACGTTCATACTGACTGAGTTGCGCTCTCAGCAGTTATCAGTTGTTCAATAAGAATTGGAAGTCAGTGCAGACGACGGGTGGACCGCCGGCGCACCGAACACTGCGGATTGGTTCCGTCCTGACCAGCCACCAGCGCGGTTAATCACTGGACGACCGTCACCGAACGACTGTCACGGGGACTGGCGCACGTCGAACCACGCGCTGGGCGACGCTGCCCAACAGCACCCGTGAGGCACCGCTTCGGCCGTGGCTCCCGATGACGATGTGGGTGATGTTGTTGTCCTCGGCGAATGCGACGATTTCGCGGGCGGGGTTGCCGACGGCGGTCTCGACGTCGTACTCGACATCGGCCAGCCGGTCGAGGAGATCGTCGGTCAGCTCGACGGCTCCCTCGTGGCGGGACTCCTTGAGCCGTTCTTTGAGCAGGTCGACACCGGCTTCCAGCGAGCCGTCGGCGGCTTCGATCACCCGCAGGAAAATGAGTTCGTGACCGCCCCAGTTGGTGATCGCGTGCTCGACTGCCTGCTGGGCGGGTTCGGAGCCGTCGTAGGGGACCAGGATTGCCATGGTGGATGTCGAGGCTGATTCAATATAAACGTCAGTTGCGGGGCGCTACGAATTGAGAGACTGTCGGAATCGTACAAAGCAGCACTGTCCGAGTCGGTTGCTCCGTATAGAGGCTGGACATATCAATGGTTATCGCCGGTTGTCCCCGTCCCACTCTTCCGACCAGCCTGATGGCGGTCGAGATCACTTAAAAACGCCTCCAGACCCTCCCGCGTCACGTGCGGCATACAGACGATCCGCAACTCCCCGCTGGCCGTCCGTGATATCCGCCACCCCTCGTCTCTGAGTACCTCAAACGTCGCTGGAGCCAATTCGGCGGCCACCAACGGCAGCGTCGGCTCGACCGTCTCGATTCCACGCGCGGTCAACTCGCTGGCCAGATAGTCGGCGTTATCCATCTGCTCATGATATGTCTGGCGGTAACCGACAGGCCACAACGCCTCCATCGCCGCCAGCGCGCCCGCGACGCCAGCGCCGCTTCTGGTGCCAGTCAGTGTCGCTTGGGAGGTCGTCTCCAAATACGGTGTTTCGACGGCGAGTGCATCGACCGTCTCGCGGTCGCGAGCGAGAAATCCACCGGCGGGAACCGGTGCCTGTCCGAACTTGTGGGGATCGATTGCCATCGAGTCGATCAGGATGTCCTCAAAGGACCACTCGTAGTCGGTAAACGGCAAAATGAATCCGCCCCACGAGGCGTCGACGTGCATTCGTGCCCCAGTGTCGTGGGCGATTTCGGTCATCGCGGCAATGGGATCGACTCGACCGTACTCGGTGGTGCCGGCGACGCCAACTACGACGACGGTGTCATCGTCAACGGCGGCCTCGACGGCGTCGAGATCCGCACGATAGTTGTCGTCGACCGGGATCGTCCGAAGCTCGACACCCAGCATCTCGGCGGCTTTTGTCAGACTGAAATGGCCGCTTTCGGGCGCGACAAGATTTGGTTCATCTGTTTCGGCGAGATTCCGCGCGGCATGAACCGCCTGGATATTGGCCTCGGTCCCGCCGCTTGCGATATAGCCGTCTGGATCGCTGAGGCCGGTAATCTCACCGAGCAGGTCGACGGCCTGTGTTTCGAGGTCGGCGACCGCTTGGTAGGTTGCGGGATCTCCAGGATTCGTTGAAAGAAAGTCGACGGCGGCCGCTTGGGCATCGGGATGCGGGCGGGTGCACATCGAGGAAAGCACGCGATCGAACTCCTGCGGCGTTGAACGCCGAATACGCTGCATCGACATCTAGTACCGGAGAGTGCGGTTTAGCCGTTGTGTTATTTCGTTGTCGAACGTTCGTGTTCGACTCTCTTGGACTGTTCAGTTCGTCTCAGCGAACCGAATCAAGCAGGAGCTTCTGTTCGACCCGCTTGACTTCGTGTTGGACATCCCGGACTGCGTCGATATTCGCGCTAATCGAACTCACGCCCTGTTCGACGAGGAATTTGACCATCGGTGGTTTTGAGGCGGCCTGTCCACAGATACTCGTGTCAACACCGAGTTCGCGGCAGGTCTCGATTGTCGATTCGATGAGTCGCAACACGCCTGGATGCAACTCGTCGAATCGGTCGACAACGTACTCGTTGTTCCGGTCGACCGCCAGCGTGTACTGGGTCAGGTCGTTGGTACCGAACGAAACGAAATCGACACCCGCCGCCGCGATCTCCTCGATCAACAGTGCGCTTGCGGGCGTTTCGATCATCACGCCCCACCGGGCTTTCTCGGGGTCGATGCCAACGGCCTCGATGTGGTGTTTGGCCCGTTCGACATCTTCGGCGTCGTTGACCAGTGGCAACATGAGTTCGACATTATCGTAGCCGACCTCGAAGAGGCGCTTGAACGCTGCCAGCTCACAGCGGAACGGATCGGGTTTGTCGAGGCTCCGGCGGATCCCTCGGTAGCCTAACATCGGATTGTGTTCGTGTGGCTCCTCGCTGCCGCCCTCCAGTTCACGGAACTCGTCGGTCGGTGCGTCGAGTGTTCGCGCGCGCACCGGCCGCGGATAGAAGGCTTCGGCGACGGTCCGAATTCCCTCGACAAGCTCGGAAATGTAGGCGTCCTCGCCGTGGTCGGCAATATACTGTTCGGGCGTCTTGCCGAGTGAAATTACCATGTGCTCGATTCGCAGCAGCCCGACGCCGTCGGCTCCGGTTGCCTCCGCCCGTTCTGCGGCCTCCGGAATCGAGAGATTGACTTTGACCTCCGTGGCGGTCATCGGCTTGACCGGCGTCTGGGGGCGAACCGCCTCTACCGGGTCCGGCTGGATCGCTGGCTCGTCCTCATGGGTTGGCCCACCTGCGCGGACGGTTCCCATTTCGCCGTCGACGGTCACCGTCTGGCCATTTTTGAGAACCTGCGTCGCGTTGCGTGTACCAACAACCGCCGGAACACCCATTTCGCGCGAAACAATCGAGGCGTGCGAAGTCATCCCGCCCTCATCAGTAATAATGGCCGCGGCGCGTTTCATCGCGGGTACCATATCCGGCATCGTCATCTTGCTGACGATGATGTCGCCGTCTGTTACCTGATCGAGATGGTCGAGCTTTTTCACGATTCGGACGGCTCCCGAGCCAACTCCTGGGCTGGCACTGACACCGCGGACGAGCACCTCGTCGGAGTGGCTATCGCTCGGCTGATCGCCAGCCAACTCCCCGCCGTTTGCAGTTGACTGGTCGGCCTCGGCAGCCTCGCGGATCGTCGTGATCGGCCGCGACTGCAGCATGAATACCGTCTCATCAACAATAGCCCACTCGACATCCTGCGGCTCGCCGTAGTGATCCTCAACCCGCTGGCCGAGTTCGACGAGCCGATCGATTTCTGCATCAGTAATCACGCGGGCCGTCCGGTCGGCCTCCGGGACGGCTTCGATGGCCGTCTCGCCGGTTTCGGCGTTTTTCACCATCCGCTGTTTCTTGTCGGCAATCGTCTCCTCGACGACGCTTGCGGTTTCGGGGTTGATGACGTAGTGATCCGGTGAGACGGTTCCCGAGACGACTGCCTCGCCAAGTCCCCACGCCGATTCGACGATCATCTGTCGGTCGCCGGTCGAAGGGTGCCGCGTGAACATGACCCCGGATTTGTCGGCATCGACCATCTGCTGGACGACGACCGCGATATCGACCGACTCGTGATCGAAGCCCTGGTTATTCCGGTAGTGGACCGCCCGTTCGGCGAACAGCGATGCCCAACACTCTTTGACTCGTTCGAGCAGCGTCTCCTCGGTCACGTTGAGAAAGGTGTCGTGCTGGCCCGCAAACGAGGCATCCGGCAGGTCTTCGGCGGTCGCCGACGATCTGACGGCGACAAACGGCTCGGCCTGGCCGCTCTCGTCGCCGAGGGCGCGGTAGGCACTGAGAATTTCTTCACGGACCGCTGTCGGAAGCGGCGTCTCCATGATATGCTGACGGGCGTTTTCGGCCGCCTGAGCGAGTGCCTCGTCGTCAGCGGGATCGACGTCCAAGGCAGAAAACAGCCCTGTCTCGTCGTCGACGTGGTCAACAAACTCCCGATAGGTTGCCGCAGTCACGACGAATCCCGGCGGGACGGGGAGGCCGGCGTGAGTCAACTCGCCTAACGAGGCTCCTTTTCCACCGACCGTCTCAATATCAGCCGACCGAACGTCTGTGAGCCGTTGGATGGCCATAATTCATCTATACGTCGGCTGCTATCGGGCAAAAATCTTTTGTGGACAATCATGCATTTTTGCTGCGTCACTCTCGTTCTCGAACCGTCTAATCGACTATACTTCGAGGATTTCGTCGTCCGAACGGTCGGGGACGGTCAGCGTTCCATCGAGTGTTGTCACCGCTTTTCCGCCGACCCGGACGCGCTTTCGCCCACGCTCATCGATATCGACGCGGACCCGAACCAGTCCGCCGCGATCGATGAAATGGCCCTGTTCGAAGACGAGTTCGTCGGGAAACGAATCGAATGCATCGGTCGATTCGAGATAGGCACCACAGGCCCCGCTCGCGGTGCCGGTTACTGGATCTTCATCGACACCCGCTGCGGGTGCAAACATCCGACCGTGGACGGACGAATCCCTGGACAACGTATCAAAGGTAAACACGTAGACGCCGGCGACATCCTGTTCGGCAGACAGTGTCTCGATCGCTTCGAAATCCGGACTAATCTGGCCGAGTGCCGACAGAAAGTTGACCGGAATAATGAGAAATGGGAGACCAGTTGTTGCCCGTGCGACTGGGAGGTCGGCTCCGACATCTATGAGGGTTGCGGGGTCGATGCCGAGCGCGGTCGCGAGGCGGTCATACTCGATGTCGACCTCGGTGAGTTCGGGCCGCGACTGTGTCATCCAGACGGTCCGGTCGTCGGTAAGCTCGATATCGAGTGTTCCGACGTTCGTTTCGACCGTGTGGCCCCCCGGCTCGATGCTTTCATCCGCCGCAAGCAGCCCATGGGCTCCGATTGTCGCGTGCCCACAGAGGTCGACCTCCTGTGTCGGCGTAAAAAACCGAATCTGTCGGTCAGCGTCGGCCGAATCGGTAATAAATGCGGTTTCGCTGGCACCGAGTTCCCGTGCGATCGCTTGCATTTGTGCGTCAGTGAGGCCACGTGCGTCGGGGACGACACCCGCCGCGTTGCCCGACAGCGGCTCGTCGGTAAAGGCGTCGACAAGACAGGCCCGTCGTGTGTTCATACGTCCCGCAGAGACGACACGACGCCCTAAATCTGTGGGTGTCTTTCTCGGATCGGTAGCTGTCTTTCCCTCCCGTTTAAGATTCCAGTCACCCTGCGGTCGTTATAGGTGACTATCAGCCGATGAGTGAGCTACCAGCGGATTTCGACTGCACGATTACGAACTGGGAATACATCTACGGGCTCTGCCGGGATGTCAGCGACGAGGTCAAGCGCGCCGATTTCGAGCCGGATGTCGTCGTCGCGCTGGCCCGCGGCGGCTGGTTCGCCGGCCGGTGTCTCTGTGACTTTCTCGGCCTCGATGACCTGACGAGCCTCAAAATGGAACACTACGTCGGGGCGGCCGACAAGGCCGAAGAAGCCCAGATCCGGTATCCAATGCCCGAGGGCAGCGTCGCCGGCAAGGACGTGCTCATCATCGACGACATTGCCGATACCGGCGGCTCGATCAGCCGGGCCTACGAGTACGTGACCGACCGAAACGCCGGGGAGGTTCGGACGGCAACGCTCCAACTGCTCGACACCAGCGCGTTCGAACCTGATTTCATCGGTGAGAAACTCGACACCTGGACCTGGGTTGTTTATCCATGGAACTTCATCGAGGACATGATCGATCTGATTTCGGGTGCGATGGCCGAGGCCGACCAGACCGAATTCACCGTCGAGGAAATCCGCCGCTGTTTGAAAACATCTCACGGGATCGACCGGATCGAAATGGAGATTGCCCAGCCCGACCGAGTTGGCGAAGTACTCACCGAGATGGCCCGACGCGACGTGATCGAGGCCGTCGATACGACCAATGATGATGCCAACAGCAGCCGATGGGCGTTGGTATCGACGGCCAACTGAGTGGTTTCTCAGTCTTCGTCGTACCGTTGAACACTCATAGAACCGATCTCAATTTTGACCAACGTATTCTCGCTGTAGGCCTCCTCGGAGGCACCGTATTTTGCGTTGATCCGGCGGTTCGTCTCGGCGAATGCAGCCGCATCATCGATGACGGTTGCCGTACCAAGCAGCGAGACCATCCACTCGGTGGAGCCACCGGCTGACTTCTCAATCGAGCAGGCAACCCGTGGGTTACGTTTGATGTTTGTGAGCTTTTTGCCGCCGGTGACGATTTTCAGTTTTCCATCATCGCACAGATACCAGACGGGAGCAACGTGTGGCCGCTTTTCAACACAGGTTGCGAGATGTGCGACAAGCGGTTCGGACGTCAGGAGCGACTCGGCGGGTTCGGGGACATCGTGAGCCATAGCTGACAGACGGACGCAACGCGAATAAATCAGGTTGCCAACGAGGGCTACTGGTAGCTCGGGAGTCGGAGCGACTTCGCACTGCCCGCAACAAATGGAAGGTCGCGCTGTTCGGCCCCAACTGATGTCTCACTACGGTCGGTATCGACCACGAGTGGCTCCTCGGCGGCGTCTGTGGAGACAAACGCGAGCGCAATCGGTTCGTCGAGCGAGGGGCTCTCGATGGCTCGCGTAATCCGGCCCCGCTCACGGCCATCGACGACAACGGTGTCGCCGGCAGCCACCAGTTTCTCGGTTCGGAGCCCACGGAGTCGCTTGCTTGGCTGGCCCCGATTTTCGACCTTCGAGACGACCTCCTGGCCGACATAACAGCCCTTCTCGAAATCAAGCGCGTGCCGAAGTCCGAGCGTGTTTGGAATCTCGCCACTGAGTTCGGAATCGAACAGTGGCGTCCCCGCCTCAAGGGTCAACGAATCGAACGTTTGGTAGCCGAACGGGGCGGCGTTGAGCCCGCGGTTGAGCAGTGTATCAAAAACATTTGGCGCGTCATCGGCTCCACAGATGACCTCATAGCCCTCCTCGCCGGTCGGATTGTCGCTGGCAACGACCGTCACGCCGGAGTCAGCCATCGAGCCACGAACGAAGTGGAGTTCCGGTTCCGGGGCTCCCGCATGGTTGAGCACGGAGGCGACTTTCTCGGTCGCCATCGGGCCGTGAACGCCGAAGACGCCGAACTCGCCCGAGACATCGCGTATCTCGACATCTTGAATGAAGATTTTGTCCGACCAGTCGGCAACGAGCTCGTCGGCCCGTGTCGGCGGAACGAACAAGAGCAGTCGCTCGCCGGCATTGTAGATGTAGCAGTCGGTTTCGATCCGGCCCTGTGGATCCAAAATAAGGCTGTAACAGCCCACGCCATCGGTATCTGGAACCCGGTTCGAGACGATATTATCGACGTATTCGACCCGGTCTTCGCCGGTGAGCGAGACGATTCCATAGCCCATTTCGATGACGCCGACGCCGTTTCGAACCGCACGGTGGGCGACTGTTGGCCGGCCATAGTGGCCGACTGCCGGCCGGCCGTCTCGTTCGATATACTCCGCTCCGAGCTCGCGGTGGTGGGCTCCAACAAGTGTCATTAGCGAACCAGAGCAGCCCTGACAGTAAAACAGCGACGCCTCCGCGGTCGGTCTCGAAGTGACTGTGTGCGTCTCGGTTATTTCTCACGTCGCTTGCGAGTCACAGCCCAAGTCGCTCCCGAAGAATCGACAGGAGACTCCGTGTTGACTGGCCCTCATCATCATCACCCGGTTCGGGAACGACCCGGTCGGCCGGCCGAATTCGGACGGAGCCACCGCCGTTTTCGATGGTAATCAGCCCGTCGTTTTTGAGCGTTGACAGTGCGGTTTCGATCCGATCGATATCCGTATCAACAACCGCCCGGAGTTCGAGAACCGTCATCCCCTTGCCGGGGCGGTCGACAAGTGCGTCAAGAATCGCCACCTCGACGGCCGGCCGGTCCCGATACTCGGGCTTTGCTCCCATAGCCATCACTAACAACCGGTATGGATTTACATGTACCGGCGTGTCGGTTCGCTCGCCAAACCAGTGATACTGAAAACCCTCTGCAAGCGCGGTGGTCGCTCGAACGTTATGGTGTTCCTCGGCGTCAGACAAGCGGCAGACAGAGGGAGTAGCTTTTAGGCGTGTAAATCGGTATGTCGCCTAATGGGACTCCGGTGTCTGCTCGGCCACGATTTTGGCGAGCCCGAACTCAACCGCGAACGTGAAGAACAGGGAGATGAAGTAATTATCACCGTCAGCGAGGTCAAAACCTGCCGACGGTGTGGGGCTACGCAGGTTGTAAGCGAAAACAAAGAGGTCACCTCAATCGAGCAGCTAACCGCCACCGCAGCTACCGCACCTCCCACCGCGGACGACGCGCACGCGACGTCCAAGACTGCGAACACCGAGCCAGAACCCGCCGAGACGGCCTTCGACGAGTCGACTCCGGCGTCGTCACCGGCGGAGACTACTGCCTCGGCGGCCGACCAATCAGCCGAACAGGCTTCTGGGCCGGGGATCACCATCGATGACGAGATCCCGACAACCGAAGACGCGGAGATTTTGACCGACGAGCCAGCCGGTCCGGCGGCCGACGGGACGGCACCATCCTCGACTGCTGTCGCTGGCTCCGCCGATGCTGCTGACACTGTCGGCGATGCTGCCGATACTGTCGCCACTGTCGACAGCGATGGCGCTACTGGGTCGGCCGACGAATCAGCGGTAGCCGACGCCGATACTGCCGAGCCGTCAGAACCCGAGCCAGCGGCCGCCGACGATGGCATTATCCTCCCGAACGAACAGTCCGAAGCCGGTGAGCGAGAACCTGGCGAGTGGCCCGACTACGAGGAAACACCGGAGGCCGAAGACACGCCGACACCCTGGCCCGAACAGGCGGGCGAAGACACTGGATTCGATGCGGAATCACCGCTCGATGAACGGTCAGATGAGATTACGTTTGGCGGTGGCTTTACACCTGAAATCACTGATGCAGAAGGAGCCGAACCGGGCGTCTCGGCGCTCACAACTGACGACGACGAGATGCTATTTACCCGCGCTGACGACGCGCCGGTCTATGAACCGACCGTCGACGATATTGCGACCGAATTTTTCTGCCCAGAGTGTGGCTTTACTCGTGTCTCGGGGAACTCTTCGATGCGGGCCGGAGATATCTGTCCGGAGTGCCGAAAAGGCTACATCTCCGAACAGCCACAGTAGCGATCAGTTGGTCGTGGCCCTCTAGCCGTCGAGCATATTTTCGACGTATTTCGCAATCACATCGACCTCGACGTGGACCGGGTCGCCGGCGGCCTTCTCGCTGAGTGTGGTGAGTTCGTAGGTTGTCGGAATAATCGCTACCTCGAACCGGCCGGCGTCCCGGTCAATCGAGGCAACTGTCAGTGAAATCCCGTCGAGACAGATCGAGCCCTTATCGACAATATACTGCTCGTGCTCGGCTGGAAGGTCGAACCGAAACCGCCAGTCGTCGCCGACTTGGTCGACCGCACTCACTGTGGTTACCGTATCGACATGGCCCTGGACGACGTGGCCATCAAACCGGCCGTCGGCGGCCATCGCCCGTTCGATATTGACCCGGTCGCCGACGGCAACCTCGCCTAAATAGGTTTTTTCGACGGTCTCGGCGGCCAGAAAGACCGAAAACCAGTCCGCTGAGGAAGTTTCGTTCTCATCAGGCCCAAACTCCTCGACTGTCAGACAGACACCACTGACGGAAATCGACTGGCCATGGTGGAGGTCATTGAGTCCTGCCGCCTGGATTCGTAGCCGGCGGCCGCCCTCGTCCTCGGTCACGGCGACAATCTCGCCTGCGGTTTCGACAATGCCGGTAAACATAGCGGAAAAAGGCGACTGGGACAAAAAGCCGTTGTGACTCGCGTGGGGCTTACCGGAACGCAGTCCTAAGCCGCGCTGCTGACGGCGTATTTTTATTCCGGTAGCCGGTAGAAGGAGGCGATGAAACTGGGGATTGTCGATATGATCGGGCTGGCCGCAACGCTCATTTTTGCGATACCGGTCGCGAACTTCGGCGTCAACCGGCTCATTGCCGGCGAGACGCTCATGGGCGGTGGGCTCATCGTCGTCGCAATCGCAATGGTCCTCATCCCACACTATTTCATGGATCCAAAAACGATCATGCGAAAACTCGTTGGGGGGCTGCTTCCCCAGCGGCTTCGCAGTGAGGAACCCTCCGTGACCGACAACGACCAGCCACCAAACCAGTAGTGATTGCGGCTCGTCTGCCAGTTTCGACCGACTTGCGGCGGCTCGGCCGCAATTTCGTCACTGGCTGATTAGGGGCTGCTCGGTGTCAACGAATATTCGCGATCAGTGAGCCACTTCCCACCGTCCTCGGTGACTTCGAGTAGTCGACAGAGTCGGATCGCACCGTACGCCGGCTCGACGACCGAGGTCTCGATGGCGAGCGTCGATCCCTCTCGTAGTTTGCCGTCGTCGTCAGCGCTGGGTGCTTCGTGCCTCGAGAGGCCGATTCCGTGGACGACGGCGCTCGCGCCGACCGGTTCGTCGGGTGGCGCGGCTGAGCCGGTCGTTTTGGGCGATTGACTCGTCGTCTCGTCCATTCCGGCCGGCGAAAAGCCGTAGGCGGCGGTTTCGGCGACCGCCTCTCGTCGAACGGTGTGTACTGATTCACCCGGCGCACAGTGGCTGAGCGCGGCATTTATTCCCGCTTGCGCGGCGATGTAGGCGCGTCGGTCCCAGCCGCCGTCGCTGTCGACGACGACTGTCTGTGTGCGCCGGCCACAGTAGTCCGCTGGCCCGCGAGCCCTGATGTCGAGGACGAGTGGGACTCCAACCGGAAGCGGTGTTGGCGATGACTGGGTGCGTGACTGGCTGTTTCCAGTCGGCTGCACACGAATCGTTTCAGCGACAACCCCGGCCTGAGCGAGTTCGAGCCGAATCTCGGCACCGAGCTGCCGATCCGAGAGCGGCTGTTCGTCACTTATGACCTGCCCTGGCCCGATATCGCAGCCTGCCAGTACCGACATGGCTCGATCCATTCCTTGGGCCGTGGCCTGCTGGACAGCCCGGAGACGGTCGCGTTCGATGCGTGTTTTCCGGCTCCGAGCGGTCGTGAGTGCCGGTGTCGACCGTAACTCATAGCCCGCCTGTTCTAACAGCACGGCCGCATCATGTGGAAGGTACCGCGGAACAAAAAGAATCCCCGCGCCGGGAGTCGAAAGCTGGTCGGCCAACGCTGAGACGACCTGTGGGCCGGTCGCGGTCGCCGGTGGCCGACGGTCAACCCGCCCCTTGAGTTCGGTCTCACTCAGGTCGATCTCACCGAGTTCGGTCTCGAACGCGGCCGCAGAGCCGGGATGATCGGTGGCTGACAGACAGTACGTTGCAACCGTCCAGTCGGCCTCAGTCGCCGCTGCTGGTAGGATCACCACGGCCGTCTCGCTGTCTGTATGGGCCGCCCGTGTCAGATACCGACTGTCTGCGTCGTCCCGCCCAACGTGGACGAATCCGACCGGCTGACTGTCTCTGGTGGGTTGGCTGTCTGTAGTGTCACCGGCTGTACCGAAGACAGCCTCGGCAACCGCAGCCAGACTCGCTGTCGCCGTCGGCTGCGGCGGCGCTTCGGGTGGCGACCCCGACACTCCGTTCACGGCTCGGGTTCTGGGGCTCCCGCTGGTGCCGGCTCTTGGGCGGCTTCGAGCAATTCTTCGAGTGGTTCATCACGGATTTCGTTGTGCAACAGGACGCTAATCGGGACGGTTGGTGCGCCATCGATGAGGTTCTCAAGCAGCACGAGCCGTTCTCTCGCACGACTCATCCCGACGTAGAACACCCGCCGCTCGTTGTCGGTCAACAGCGGAACCGGATTCGTCCGTTTGGTGAATTCATCCTCGTCGTCGGCTGTCTCGTCGCCTGCCGGGGTCTCTTCGTGTCCCGACACAGTCGCGGCCATCTGCTCGACGACCTTTTCAGTCAGATCGGTACCGACGAAGACGTGGTCGGCCTCCCGACCCTTCGCGGAGTGGATTGTCCCGACACGGACGGTATTCGGGTCTAAGCCGGCATAATCGCCGTCAAAGTACGAATCAATGGATTTGCGCTGGAAACTCGTGACCTTCCGGACCATGTCGCTTGCGGCGGTCGGATCGGGCATGAACGGCGCAAACCGTTTGACATCCTCGGGATCGAGTTCGATTTCGGCGAGATCATCGGTCTCGGCGTCCTCTTCGAGCGAATCAAGGAAGTCATAGAACTCATCGCGCTCGTTCGACCCAAAGGTCGAACTCTGGAGCATATCTGCGAGCCGACGGCCTTCTAAGAGTGTCAGTGGCTCGCCGCTGTCGTAGGCTTCGACCGCGCGAATATAGTTGGTGAGCCGGTCGGTCCAAAGCCGCTGGTCGGTGAGTGCTTTGAACGGAATGCCTTCGTTGACAAACTCCTCGATGAACTGAAACAGCTGATAGCGCGCACGGAACAACACCATGACGCTTCCGCTGTCTTCTTGGACGGTATACCGGACGTTTCTGACGAGTTCGAGAATCGAGGCGTTTTCGACGCCTTCGACGACACCGCCTTCTTTGCGGGGTTTGAGATCCTTTTCTTGTCGTTTCTCGATATGCCGAATTTCGCGGTTGACGACGTTGAGAATGCGCGACGGCAGTCGGTAGGAGTTCGGAAGGACGACATCTTCGTCACGCTCGGCATCGAGCAACAAGTTTGGGTCGGCCCCCTGCCACGCGTAGACGACCTGGTCGTCATCGCCGGCGATCAGCACCTGCTTCATGTGTGGCTTCCACTCCTCGAAAATATCGTACTGGAGTGTCGTAATATCCTGAAACTCGTCGATGACGAGGTACTCAACGTTTGGCAACAGCGACCGTTGTTTGACTCGTTCGAGCATGTCGGCAAAGCCGACCAGCCCGTGTTCGCCCTTGTAGGCGCGCCAGGCTCTGATTGCCTCGGGAATATCGACTCGGTCGTCGTCAGCCGTCCACGTCGGGGTATATTTGTTGCCCTCTTGGGCGTTGGGGTCGATCTCTGGTGGGAGTCGAACTTCCTCGACGTTCCACTGGAACGGGACATCGTACCAGTCGGAAACCTCTCGGCGGGTCCGTTGGAGCCACTGGCTGGTCGCAATAATCTTGTTTCCAATCGTCGTCGACCGCGCTGTCCGGCGGCCACCACTCTTGTACTCGTCTTCGTACTCGATGCCGTACTCCTCGCAGAAGGCCTCTTTTTGTTTTTCACCGACAACGTCCCCACGCGAGAGATTGAGCAGTTCGTAGGCTTTCGCGTGCATGGTACAGACGTTGCCTTGGAGGGCGCGAGGGGTTGTATCGAGCCGTTCTGCGAGTCGTTCGCGAATCTCGGCGGCTGCAGCGCGGGTGTACGAGACAACGAGGATGTCGCGGGGTTCGATATCATCTGCCTCGAGAATCGTCTCGACGCGGTCGAGGAGTGCCGTTGTTTTCCCGCTTCCGGGGCCACCGAAGAGGCGGGTGATCTGCACGTCCGTGGTACTCATTGTACCACCTACAGGGGCTCCCCTGTGATAAACGACGTGACTTCGGCTGACACTCGTCGAGTGTGGCTTGTCTCATCGGTGACCGCCATGTCGTCTCAATCGAAAAAAGCGAACGGCCGGTTACCGGCCGGGGAACCAGCCACAGACGGCACAGGATTGTGCTTCCGCATCGTGAATTCCACCGCATTCGGGACACTGCTTTTTGTTATACGAGTGATCCCAGCCAGCCGGTTCCGTCTCGTGACCGGTTGCCGAAAGAAACTGATCGAACAGCTCGTCGTCTGCAATCTCTGCTGAGGCCATACGGTTTATGGTAACGTGTGTCACTCACTTAGCTGTTGTCCTCAACGACAGTTCTGCCGCGATTCACTGGGGGTGTGCTACTGGTTCTTCCCGGTGTCGACACTGATTATTCAACGGCGTCGCTTGTTGGGCGAACCCGTTCGAGTTCCTCGATTTTCGAGGGGCCAACGTGCGAAATAATCATCGTATCGTAGCTTCGTTCACTGGAGACTGCCGAGCCGACACTGAGCGTGCTTACCAGTCGGCCCGCGTTTTCGCTTCCGACAAAAACGATGCTTGCTTCGACGTCACGGGCAAACCGTCGGAGTCGGTTGCCGATTGTCCCCGATGGGGCATCTCGTCCCACGAAAATCTGCTCGACAGTGGCATTGGGGGCAATCTCGGTGATTGTTGCCGTTAGGTGCTCGACAATTGCTTCGGTATCGAACGACGCTGTCGGGCCGAGCCAGCCGCGCGCCCGTGCATAGTCGGTATTGTTCTGTGGGATGACCGTTACGGCGGTGATTCCAGTGGCAAATACCGAATCGAACTGTACCGCACGGAGCAGGGCGACCTTCGACAGCGTGCGTCCATCAAATGGAACAACCAGCGTCATACTGTCGCTCTCAATGACGTGTAGGCCCAAAACAGTGCCTCCTCCGGACACTAGTCTGCGATTACAGCTCGTACAACTCGCCGTATTTGTTGGTCACGTAGTCGACAAACGCCTCGGCGCTGAAGTCCTCACCGGTCGCCTCGACGACCAGTTCGTTCGTCTCATAGCGCTTGCCGTGTCGGTGAATGTGCTCACGAAGCCACTGGCCCAGTGGCTCGAAGTCGCCCTCGCGTGTCTTGGTTTCGAGGTTTCCGATGTCAGCTTCCGCAGCCCCGTAGAGTTGGGCGGCCATCACGCTGCCCAGCGAGTAGGTCGGGAAGTAGCCAAAACTGCCATGGCTCCAGTGAATATCCTGGAGACAACCCATCGTATCCGAGGGAGGCGTAATCCCGAGATACTCCTCGTAGAGTTCATTCCACCGTACAGGTACGTCCTCAACGGCAAGGTCGCCACCAATCAGTTCGCGCTCGATCTCAAAGCGGACAATGATGTGTAGATGGTAGGTGAGTTCGTCGGCCTCAACGCGGATGAAGTTCTCCTCGTAGACCTGGTTGGCTGCCTCGTAGGCCGCTCGCGGGGAGACCGACTCAGCCTGTGGGAACGTTTCGGTGAATCGTGGCAAAAGAAGCTCCCAAAACGCCGCCGACCGGCCGATATGGTTCTCCCAGAGCCGGGACTGTGATTCGTGTACCGAGAGATTGCGGTCTTCACCCAGCGGTGTGCCGAACTGCTCGTCGGGTAGCCCCAAGACGTAGAAGGCGTGGCCGAATTCGTGAATTGTCGAGGTAAGCGCGCCGATCGGGTCGGCCTCGTCGAACCGCGTCGTCACCCGGCAGTCGAACTGGTTGCCCGAAGTAAACGGATGCGTCGAGACATCGAGTCGTCCACGGCCGAAATCGTAGTTCAACAGGTCAAGTACGTCGCGCGAAAGGGCTTCTTGGGCGTCGGTTTCGTAGGTGCCCGAAAAGGCGTCGGTTGCAAGGTCGGCGTCGCTTGCGCGGATGTCTTCGATAAGCGGCACCAGGGTTTCTCGAAGCTCATCAAGGATCGCTTCGACCTGCGAGAGTTCCAAACAGGGCTCGTAATCCGCAAAGAGCACCGCATAGGGGTCGGCATCGGGGTCGATATGGGCGGCGTACTCCCGTTTGAGCTCGACTAACTGCTCGAGATGTGGGGCGAACGTCTCGAAGTCGTCGGTCTCGCGAGCCGTCTCCCATGCCCCAAGCGCCTCGGAGGTGGCCGTCGAAATCGCCTCGACAAGCTCGCTGGGAACCCGTTCGGCTCGAACATACTGCCGGCGAATCTCACGGACGACGGCGGCTTGTTCATCAGTCAGTGACGCCTCCGAGAGCGTTTCGAGATGGTCGCCGACGTCGCCATCGACGAGCAGTTCGTGTGCGACCGACGAGAGCGTCGAGAGCTGTTTTGAACGGGCGGGCGTGCCACCGTTCGGCATCATCACTTGTTGGTCCCACGAGAGGACGCCGCTTGCACTCTGGATTGCATTGATTCGCTCGATTTCGTCCAGTAACTCTGAATATGCCTCCGGCGTTTCGAGAGTGTCAGCTTCGGTTGCCATAGACCCTGTTTCGGCTGCGAACGTATCAACACAGTGCCGGTGTCGTCGCTCTCGTTGTCGCCACGCTTGGCCCCGTTGGGTCCAATTTCGTCGCTCTCATTGTCAACACCCCGTGCAGAACGAAGCCGCTCAGTTCATCTTCGCGCTGGCAACCCGGCGGTAGAGTTCGTAAGACCATGCAAGCACTTCGATCGAGACGCTTTCGTCGGCGGTGTGGGCTTCACCTGGCTCGGCTGCCCCACAGACAACGCAGTCGGTGCCCGCCGATGAGAGCCAGCCTGCGTCGGTTGCGTGTGGCTTGGCGACGAGTTCGGGCTTACCCGGCTGGACGGCCGTCGCCGCCGCACACACGCGGTTGGCAAATGCGGAATCGCCACAGGCCATCGACGGCAGCTCCTGATCGACGGTCCACTCGACGCCCTCGACGGATTCAACCTGGTCGAGCGCGGCTGTTTCACCTGGAACGGTTCGTTCATCAATCGTCACCGTACACCGCTCGGGAATCACGTTCCAGGCCGACCCGCCGTCGATTTCAGTGACGGCAACGCTGCCGGCGAGCGTGTTGTCTAGGACGGTTGTCTCGGGGGCTTCGAGCGACCGGACGATCTCGATGGCGTCGCAAGCTCGGTAGACCGCGTTGTCGGCAGCCTCGGGCCGACTCGCGTGGCCGGCGCGCCCGGTGGCGGTGATCGTGCTTCCGCGGCGACCTTTGTGGGCGACCGCCACATCGAGCACGCCCGGCGCTGAGTAGCCGGTCGACCCCTCCACGACGATGGCTCGCGTGGGTGCGAAGCCTTCTTCGATCGCCTGCTGTGCGCCGAGTCCGCCCTGTTCTTCGCCGACAAAGCTCGCAAAGACGAGTTCGGCTTGTGGCTCCGCATCGCGAAACGCGAGCATGGCTGCCGCCAACGGGCCTTTCATATCTGCGGTTCCGCGGCCATACAGCCGGCCGTTGTGCGCTTCAACGCGGTAGTCCCCGCTTTCATTGACCTGTCTTTCCGCCGGTGGGACCACATCATGGTGGCCAACAAGCGCGAGCGAGGTGTGTTCGGTCGGCTCGGTGGTGTCGCGTTCGGCCTGCTCGTCGCGATCCTCTCGATTGGCTGATTCGGTCGGCTGTCTGCGGGCGATCACGTTGCCGGCGGTATCACGCCGAACCGATCCACTGGTTTCAGTTCGGAGCCACGATTCGATCTCGTCGCCAACGGCGGTCTCGTCCTCGTGGCTCGCAATTTCCACGAGCGACGTTGTCAGCGAGACGATTTCACTACGGTTCATACGAAATGACGACAGCCGAGCATCAAAAAGTCTCGTCGTGGAGTCGATTGTGGCGGCCTGTTGGGAGTCACGAGGCTCTCTTTTTTGTGGAAAAGTAAGTTGGTGTTGTGGCTCGGTATTCTCGATAGGTAGCCGACAGCGAGAGAGATTCCGTGTACTACGGCGTCACTACAGAATCTATAACAAACCGCCATTGCGGTGTAAAATACACTGTGTTGTCGAATGATTCATCCGATTCAGCGGTGCCACCGGAGGGGTATACGGTTCGCCCGTATGAGCCAGACGACCTTGCGGGATTTTTGCGTCTCGACAGTACTATTTGGGGCCGCGACCGCGGCGCTGCGTGGTTTCGATGGAAATACGTCACCAACCCGTTTGTCGATCACGTCCCGATTTTTGTCGCCGAAGCCGACGACACGATCGTCGGTGCCCGGCCATTTATCGCCTTTCGGCTTCGGATCGGTAACCGACGTGTTGCCGCGTTTCAGCCGGCCGACACCATGGTCCACCCCGACCACCGTCGAGCCGGCGTCTTCGCGCAGATGAACCGGGCTGCACTCTCGTATTACGCTGACCGATCACCGACGTTTTTCTTTAATTTCCCCAACGAGTATGCGCGTCCGGGCTATCTCAAACTCGGCTGGCGAGCGGTGAGTCCTGAAGTGACCTATTACCGGGTTGAACGGCCAACGGCGATGCAAAACGGCTCGAAACCGGCCCAAAAGCTACTCATGGGGGCTGTGACCCCATTCTTGCAGGGCTATTACACCGTTAGAGAGGCATTTGCCCCCGATCCAGACGGAATCACGACACGAATGATCGACGGGATCGCGCACACACAGCTCGAAACCTTACACCGCCGCCGGAAGCCACCGATCATCCATGCGGACCGTTCACGGGAGTTCATTCAGTGGCGATTTGCCAGTCCGGTCTGGCAGCGACGAACCTACCTCATGAGCGATGATTCGGGACTCATTGCCGCGATCATCGGCCGGACACGGACAACCAGCGATTCGATTCGGCTGACACAAATCGTCGATGTCGCACCGCTTACCGGCGGGGCGCGATGGAAAACCGCACTCCGAGCCGGTATTCGAACGCTCGTTTCAACACATCCCGAGACGGATCTGTTTGCGGTCAGCGAGGGGGCCATTCCCCACGAGATTCTTGCTGCAGCAGGCTTTATTCGGGACGACCGGCCACCCCTTTCGAAACTCACAACGTTCGATTCAGTGTTGACAACCCGCCCGAACGCCGATCCGACTGATGAGAGTGCTTGGCAGGTCGCGGGAAGACGGATCGACGACTCGGACAACTGGAGCGAAACATTTGCCGAACGAGATACGTCGTAACCGGCCTGTTTCGATACCATCCCTCTTGACACCGTTCCTCGCGACACTATCCATCTCGGCACTGTCTGTCCTGTTCACCTGTCAGCGAACGCCATGGTATAAGAGCGACTTACCCGGCTTTTTTTTGATATCGACCTGCGGTAGCCGACCGACCGACGGTCACAGCTGACACCCATCATGGCCAGTCACAAACAACTGCCGCATTACAAAGCCGTCACCGAGAGGGATGTTGTATATGAAGCGTGAGCTAAAGCGACTCAAAGGTCGTGTTGCGAAGGGATACCGACTCGGACTGTTGGTTCTGAGTCTTCCGATTATTCTTGGCGAGTATTTTCGCCCACAGACGGGCCGACAGTACGGTGTCGGCACGGGCGATAAACTGCTGATGGCTGGCCGTATGCTTCGAAACAACCTCCGAATTCCAACCGGATCGTCGTTCGTCGAACACCTCGTTATCGCAAGCAAAATACTATCGATTCCGGCCGACCGCGAGGGCTGTCTGGTCGAATGTGGCGCGTACAAAGGGGGAAGCACGGCCAACCTCTCGCTGGTTGCAGGGCTCTGTGGCCGCGAACTGGTCGTCTTTGATTCCTTCGAGGGGATGCCAGAGCCCGATGAAACGGACCGCGAACATCTGCTGATCGGCTCCGAACAGATCCATCTCTACGACAGTGACTCATGGGGCGGGACCCTCCAGGAAGTCCGTGAAAACATCCGCCGATACGGTGAGCTCGATGCCTGTCGGTTCGAAGTCGGCTACTTCGAAGAGACGATGCCCTCTTTCGAGCAACCGGTCGTCCTGGCGTTTCTCGATGTTGGGCTTCGCTCGTCGGCCGAAACTGCCGTAGGCGAACTCTGGGGGCTACTCGGTGAGGGCTCGTATCTGTTCACTCACGAGGCCAAGCACATGGAGATCGCGACGCTGTTTTTCGAACCCGACTGGTGGGCCGAGACCCTCGACGAACAGCCACCGGGACTGGTCGGCGCTGGCAGCGGCCTGGGGCTGCATCCGGGTGACAACGGCTTTTCGAGCCTGCTGGCCTACACGATCAAACATCCCGACAAAGAGACGTTTCGGGTTGTCACCGACGACGGGACCGACAATGTCGTCGATCCACGGCTCAGTAGCTAACTGGGTACCCTCCTCCACTGCCACTCCGTTCGCAAGCGTGTCCACCGTTGTGTGGCTCGCTGACTCACCACCCTTATGAGTGCGCCCGGACTACCGAGAGGTATGAAAATAGTGCCGGACACGAGCGCGATTATCGACGGTCGTGTGTCCGAGCGAATCGACGAGGGCAGCTACGCGGGAGCGACGATTCTCGTTCCCGAGGCGGTCGTCGGCGAACTCGAATCACAGGCCAACGCCGGCTACGACAGCGGCTGGAACGGCCTCGAAGAACTCCAACGGCTCACCGGCTTTGCCGACGAGGGAACGATCGATCTCGACTACGTTGGCCGCCGTGCCAGCAGTGCTGAACAGGCTGGCGCAAGCGAGGGCGACGTGGATGCGATCATCCGCGACGTTGCCGAGGCCAACGAGGCGACGCTCCTATCGAGCGATATCGTCCAGTCGGAGGTCGCGAAAGCCAAAGGGCTCGCCGTCGAATACATCGAACCGGAAGTCCACGGCGATGAAGGACTCCCGATTGCGAACTTTTTCGACGAGGAGACGATGAGCGTCCATCTCAAAACCGATACTCGTCCGAAGGCAAAACGTGGGGCGCTCGACGGGATGAGCTACAAACTCATCGACGACACCGTCTCCAGTGACGAACAGATGGACGAGTGGGCCGACGAGATTGAAGCGCTTGCCCGAACCAGTCGCGAGGGCTTTGTCGAACTGTCGGAGCCAGGGATGATGATCATCCAGTACCGCGATTACCGGATTGCGGTCGCCCGCCCGCCGTTTGCTGATGGCATCGAAATCACGGCGGTCCGGCCGATTGCGAAAACGACGCTCGAAGACTACGAGTTCGCCGACGACCTCAGAGACCGGCTGCTCGAACGGCAACGCGGCGTCCTGATTGCGGGCTCACCCGGAGCCGGCAAATCGACCTTCGCGCAAGCGGTCGCCGAATTCCTCAACGACAACGAGTATGCGGTCAAAACCATGGAAAAACCGCGGGATCTCCAGGTCGGCCCTGAAATCACCCAGTATACCGCCCTTGCTGGCGATATGGCGAAAACCGCCGACTCACTCCTGCTTGTCCGACCTGATTACACCATCTACGACGAGGTCAGAAAAACTGAGGACTTCGGCGTCTTTGCGGATATGCGGCTCGCAGGTGTCGGTATGGTCGGCGTTGTCCACGCCACGCGCGCGATCGACGCCCTCCAGCGGCTCGTCGGCCGTGTCGAACTCGGGATGATCCCACAGGTCGTCGATACGGTCATCTACATCGAAGCCGGCCAGGTTCATACGGTTTACAACGTTAAAACCGAAGTCAAAGTGCCCGAGGGACTCACCGCCGAGGATCTCGCCCGGCCGGTTATCCAGATTACGGACTTCGAGACCGGCAAGCCGGCATACGAAATCTACACGTTCAACCGCCAGGTCGTGACCGTTCCACTCACCGACGAGGAGGGCCGGGACACCGGTGTCGACCGAATCGCCAAACAGGAGATCGAACGCGAAATTCGGTCGGTCGCCCGCGGTCACGTCACGGTCGATCTCAAGGGCCAAAACACCGCCGTCGTCTACGTCGAAGAGCGCGACATCTCCTATGTCATTGGCAAAGGCGGGGGCCGGATCAGCGACATTGAGGACCGACTCGGCATCGACATCGACGTTCGAACGCACGAAGACAACCCACATGCAAAACCGGCGAGCGGTGCCGCGGCCTCAGCCGGTGGAAACAGCGAAATCCAGCCCGCCGGCGAAGTCGTCCAGCCCGAAATCACGGCGCGCCACGTCGTCATCCGGATGGACAACCACGTCGGCGAGACCGTTGAGGTCCGTGCCAACGACGAGTACTTGTTTACCGCGACGGTTGGCCGCGGCGGTGACATCCAGATTTCGCGTGGCTCGGCGATTGCCGAAGAACTCGAAGACGCTATCGACCGCAAACAGCAGATCACCGTCGCGACTGCCTAACAACCTGGTTTCACTCTCAACGAGACACAATCGTCGAGTCGTTGTGCATGGTCGTTTGGGCGGTTAACATGCGTTCTTCACTCGTCGTCCGTACTATGAGACGTACAATTTTCGTGCACAGAATGTCTCAAGACGTGAAATACAGCGGCCGCTTCCTAAACGATAACGCTTTTTTGAGGCTACCGGGAATGTTGAGGTATGTCTACGGAGCTGAAGCGGGGACTCGAAGGCGTGCTTGTCGCTGAGTCCGATCTAAGCTACATCGATGGGGACGACGGACAGCTAATCTACCGCGGCTACACCATCGAGGAGCTTGCCCGCGAGGCCAGCTACGAGGAGACGCTCTATTTACTCTGGCATGGTGAGCTGCCAACCCGCGAGCAGCTCGATGACTTTTCTCAACAGATGGTCGAGGCACGCGAACTACGCGATGGCGTCCTCGATATCGTTCGCGAGCTGGCCGAAGCCGAGGAAGAACCGATGGCCGCCGTCCGAACAATCACCTCCGCGCTTTCGGCATACGACCCCGACGCCGATGCCGACGTGACGAACTCGATGGCAAACGACCGCAAGAGTCGCCGGATCACCGCAAAAATGCCGACCGCGCTCGCAGCCTACAACCGAATTCGCAACGGCAACGAGCCGGTCGCCCCACGCGAGGACCTCAGCCACGCGGCCAACTTCCTCTATATGCTCAACGACGAGGAACCCGATGACGTCCTTGCGGAAACCTTCGACATGGCGCTCGTCTTGCACGCGGATCATGGTCTCAACGCCTCGACGTTTTCGGCACTCGTGACGACCTCGACGCTCGCGGATCTCCACAGCGGTGTCACCGCCGCGATTGGCACCCTCTCAGGGAGTCTTCACGGCGGAGCCAACGCCAACGTAATGCGGATGTTGCAGTCGATCGACGAGAGCGAGAAAGACCCCGTCGACTGGGTTGTCGACGCGCTCGAACGCGGCGAGCGAGTTGCGGGCTTCGGCCACCGCGTCTACAACGTCAAAGACCCTCGCGCGAAGATTCTGGGCGAAGAAAGCGAAGCGCTCGGCGAGGCCGCCGGCGACCGCAAGTGGTACGAGATGTCGGTCGCTATCGAGGAGTATATTGCCGAAGAGAAAGGCCTCGCGCCGAATGTCGATTTCTACTCGGCGACGACCTACTATCAGATGGGCATCCCAATCGATCTTTACACCCCGATTTTCGCCGTCTCCCGGGTCGGCGGCTGGATCGCCCACATTCTTGAACAGTGGGAGGACAACCGCCTCATTCGACCGCGAGCCCGCTATACCGGCCCGAAAAACGAGACGTTTGTCCCGGTTGACGAACGGTAGCAGCCGTCTGTCCCCCTTTTTTCGGCTGTTGTGCACCGACTGGTTAGGGTTTGACGAGCACCTTGATCGCCTCGCGTTCGTCCATCGCCCGGTAGCCCTCCGGGACGCCGTCGAGGTCGACAGTTTTCGTAAACACGGGTGAGGGATCGAGCGTTCCCTGCAGGACGTCGGCCATCAGTTCGTCTGCGTAGGCGCGGACGGGGGCGACACCACCGCGAAGTGCGACGTTCGCGCGGAAAAACGGGTCGAGATCGAGGCCCTCGCCCATCCCGTGTGGAACCCCAACGTAGCCGACGGTGCCGCCGGGCCGAGAAATCCCGATTGCGGTCTCCATCGAGGTGGTCGCTCCAACACACTCTAAGACGTGGTTGACGCCACCGTGCGTGAGTTCGTTCACCCGATCGATAGCGTCCTCGCCGCGTTCGCTGACGAGGTCGGTCGCGCCAAATTCCTCGGCGAGCGCGAGGCGATCCTCGTGGTGGCCGATAGCGATAATCCGCTCGGCTCCGAGCCGGCGGGCCGCAAGCACGCCACAGAGCCCGACTGCCCCGTCACCGACGACCGCACAGGTTGCGCCGGTGTCGACGCCGGCGCTGACGGCTGCGTGGTGACCGGTTCCCATTACATCGGTTAGTGGCATCAGCGCCTGGAGGGTGTCTTCGTCATTCGCGTGGCGGTCGGGAACGCGGACGAGCGTCCCATCAGCCTGTGGACAGCGAATGTATTCGCCCTGACAGCCGCCGTTGTCGCCGCCCCAGCCGCCGCCGTTTCGACAGGAGGTGTGCAGCCCCTTTCGGCAGTACTCACACTGCCCACAGCTGATGACGAACGGCGCGAACACCCGGTCGCCGGGCTTGACAGAGACGACTTGGTCGCCGACTTCTTCGACAATGCCCATCGGTTCGTGGCCAACCGGCGAGGGAACGTCGCGGTCGCTGTCGCCACGATAAAACCAGAGGTCAGAACCACAGATCGCGGTATGGGTGACTCGGATTATTGCCCCGGTTGGGGATTCGAGCGTAGGTCTGTCGGCTGACTCGACACGAATGTCGCCGGGTCCATGGAACAGTGCGGCTTTCATACTCGATAGGTGGCCTCTCAGCTCAAAAGTCCATCCCTCGAAAAACCCACCGCAGACTGCGGTCGACGATCGAACCTAGCCGCTGAATTTGCTGCGGCCGGCGCTGCCGGCGGTTGTCGCCAGATCGGCATAGACGTCGGCGATCCGGTCGCGAATGAGTCGGCCGCCAACGCGGGGATCGAAGTGATCCTTGTTTGGCGACCATTCGACGTCGTTAAAGAAGCTATCGCGGTGGTCCTCGATTCCCTCCGGGGGAACGATTTCGTCGGTGTGGCTCCGGTAGAGATCGAATGCCGTCCGAGTGTACTCATACTGATACCGGGTGTCTTTGTTGACCTTACAGATGCCGTGGGTCAACATTTCTTGGAGCTGGTCGGGCTGGACGCCCGAAGAGCCATGGAGCACGAGCGGTGTATCGAGGCCGTGATCCCGCAGAGCCGTCCGGATTTCCTCAGTCAGATCGGGTCGTAGTTCGAGGTTTTTCCCTTTCGCAACCCCGTGTTGGGTGCCGACCGAAATCGCCAGCAGGTCACAGCCGGTTCGGTCGACGAATTCGACCGCCTGCTCGGGGTCAGTATAGAAGGCTTCGTCGGCAACGATTTCGTCTTCGACGCCTTTGATCGTCCCGAGTTCGGCCTCAACGAGAATATCCGCACCGGCTTCGTTGACCATCTCGACGACTCGTTTGCTTTTTTCGACGTTCTCCTCGAAGGGGTCGTGCGAGGCGTCGATCATGATCGAGGAGGGAATCTCGAGGTCGATCTGTTGTTCGATCGTTTCGAGATTCGTCTGGTGGTCCATATTGAGAAAGACCCCAATGTCGTACGGCTCGGCCATGAGTTCGATATAGTTGCCCATCGCTTTGAGCCCCGCAATCGGATCGCCGTTGCCGGCGAACGTACAGGCCCCGTTGCTCATCTGCAACAGCAGATCGGAGTCGACCTGTGCGGCTCCCTCGATCAGGCCGATCATCGTATTCGGCTCTGCAATATTACTTGCGACGAGACCAAAACCCTCGCCGAGCGCGTCGTCGTACACCGTCGCCAGTTCAGTGCCGCCGTAAAATGTCATGGTGTGGTATCAACACAGCGTTGATTGTCAACCATGATAAACCCCGCCGGGATGGGTGACCGATACCGGTTGCTTTCAGTGAGTGTCTGTCGGCAATGACACTCGGTGCAGACCGTCCATACTCAGCGGAACGTCAGTCGTCTGCGATGGCGTGAGCCGCGTACAACACACCGCGTTCGTCCATGAGCGCAACCGTCGCCAGTCGCAGCGCGTGCGGCCAGCCGAGCGGCGTCGCACTATCGGGCTCACCCGTATCGAAGAACTGCTCGGGCAGATAGCTGGTGTCCTCACAGAGGACGCCACCCGGCAGGACGAGTTCGAGCAGTTCGCGGGCTCTGGCGGCAGCTTCGACCGCCCGGCGGTCGTTGTGGTCCGCAAGCAGGGCACCGAGTTGGGCGGCGGCGTTTGCCCCCCAGCCCGTCGAAACCGTCCAAATCTTTTCGTGACCCTGTTGGCCCTGTCGCCAGCCATCTCCCTCGTACCGGAAGAGCCCTGCAATCTCGCTTTCGTCGGGGTCCTGCCAGAGCGCTTTGATCATCGTGTGGAGATGTGAATTGAGCTTGTCGAGTCGGTGGCCGTCGATTTCTGCGACCTCGTCGTAGGCGCGGTGGGCTCCAATAAGCGCGAGTGTTGCCGAATCCGCCCGGCGGTCGAGGCCACCGCCACCGTGTTCGCGCAGCGCATAGATCCCACGATCCGCGAGCCAGAGGTGGTCGATTGCGTGATAGACACGGGTCGCCTGTTCGAGCGCGTGCTCGGCGACCGGGAGATCGGTCGCCGCCAGTGCGCTGTAGGCTTCGAGGAAGGTGGCAGTCGTATGGGTAAACCGTCCGATCGAATCTTCCCATGCGTTCTGACAGACCATCGGTCGACCGTCGTCTTCGAGCGTCTCATCGAGACTCACGACCGCTTTTTCAAGCGTCTCGACGACCGCTGATTCGAGGTCACTGTCGTCGATTCCTGCGCTGTAGTAGTTCGCCAAAAAGGCGATGACGCTGCCGGTCTGGTCGGCCTGATAGTCGACATCGCTGCCGGCTTCGAGCCGTGCGTTTGCCCACCCCGGCGCGAGCGCACCGTTGTGCGGCCAGACCCGGTGGGGCCAGCTGCCGTCCTCACGCTGGGTCTCACAGTATGCACGGGCGCTGCGAGCGTGCCACTGGTCGAGTCCAAGGTCGAAGTGGTGATCCGATTCGAGAACGAACCGCGAGATTTCGGCGTCATCGCGGAACCAGGTGTAGCCGTAGCCACCGGAGTACTTGTAATAGGGATCGAAATCGGGGCCCGCCATCCGGAGTCCTTTTTCCCCAGACAGCAGTGAGAGGACGCGAACATCGGCTGCAACCGATTCTCTGAGTGCGGTTTCGTCGTCGATCCCGGTGGGGACGGTTGTGGCTGCGGCCGACCGAACCTCCGCTGGGTCACTAAATTCCGTCCGGAGCGTTTCCATCTTCGCAAGCGCATCGGGCCGCGATGTTTCGGACCGCTCGGTGAGTAGTGTGACGAGTGTTGTTGTCCCATCGTGCAATGGAAGTGAACAGATCAGATCCCCACTGAGCCGGTCTTCTTCGTACCGGCCGTCGTGTGCTGGCCGTGGGTATTCGGTCGGGCCCTCCGAGAGTAGATCATCGAAGGCTGCTGGAATCTGCCCGCGGAAGCGTGAAAATCCAGTCGAACTGCCGACGAAGTCGTGTTCGCGTTCGTGGTAGACCTCGATCACGTCGTCGTGGTGGAGCTGGCCGATCCGACTGTCCTGTCCATCGGGTGCGAGCGAGACGTAGGCGACGATTTCTGCGTGCTCAGCCTCGGTTGCAAACGAGGTGATGTGGGCGTCCCCACGGGTGAGATCGCGCTGTGTAACCTCGCCGACCGGTGTCTCGTAGGTCGTCTCAACGAGCGTGGTTTGTCCCTCGTACCGCTGTACGGATGACGCCTCGTCGAACCAGAACGGCTCGCCGCCGAGACAGAGACCGAACCGCGAGCGCTCGATACCCGTCAGCCCGGTGAGCGGATAGCCGAAATCCCGCAGAACCCCGTTGTCGACGTGAACGAGCCGGCCCTCGTCGCCAGAAAACCGACCCGAAAGCGTCCGTCGCTCGCCGGGAAAGAGTGTTGTCTCAGTTGACGACCGTTTGTAGTCGTCGAGTGAGTCACGTAGTTGCATACTTTTCATCATAACTCCTGAGTATTAATTCTTGGTGTATTTGTTGTTCACACGTTTTCACAAACGGGAACAGTCAAGACAGTCGGCTACAGGGTGGTATGCATGTACGCTCCAGGCCCGCCACGGTTCGTTGCTGTCGGCGAGTCCATTGAGCTGGCTCCGCGAGACCCTGATCCCGCCGCCAGCGACCAGTATCGCTGGACGCTCACCGACGCCCCCGACGGCAGTCGGGTCGGTCTCGATGAGACGCCTGTCATCCAGTTTGCCCCCGACCAGCCAGGTCGCTACCGACTCGAACTCGAAACACCCGGAAAAACGTACACCCAGACTGTCCGTGCGTTTCCGAGCTGTCTGGCGGATACGACGATCGAATTGGCCATCGAAGAGCTGCCGTCCGATCTTGACTCGTTCGACTCGATTTCGGTTGTTGGTCCATTCAACGACCAGCTCGTCGGCCGGGACCGACCCGAACGCCGAGGCGACCGGCTCGTTCTCGATGTTGCACTCCCGCCCGGCGAGCACGTCTACGGATTCTGTCTCGATGACGATTTCTCACAGCAGATCCACGGCTCGGTCACGGTTCCAGGGCCGGGCCGCCCGCGGTGTCACCTCGATGGCCGGATCGAAGGCGACACGCTCGCCGTGACCGCAACCGCCACCGCAGCCCCCGATAGCGACCACGCGGACGACGAGCTCACGGTTGAATTCATTGTCGACGACCGCGATCGTGACCACGTTGTCGACGAAGCCATCGATCGCGACGAGCGATCGCTCCGGATTCCAATTGCGGCGCTCTCCGATCGGCTCCGCATTCACGCCGTTGCTGTCGGCGAGCGCCGCTCGGTTGCCGACACGCTCGATGTCCGTGCGAGCAGCGACAACGCAGCAGCTGGAACCGACGACACTGCTGAGACAGCCACACTGATCGATATTCATCGCCCGAACGACCCACCTGCGTGGGCCGAGTCGCCGACGATTTACGAGATTTTCGTCCGCTCGTTCGCCGGCGAGACACCACCGACAACGTTCGAGGCGATCGAGCGTCGCGTCGAATATCTCGAATCGCTCGCAATCGACGTGCTCTGGCTGACGCCGGTGCTCGAAAGCCCGACCACCCATGGGTACCACATCACTGATTATTTCAAAACTGCCACCGACCTCGGCAGTCGCGCGGAGTTCGAGTCGCTCATCGAGCGGTGTCACGAGGCGGGCATCAAGGTTGTTTTCGACCTCGTTATCAACCACACCTCGCGGGATCATCCGGCCTTTCAGTTCCACGCTTCCGGTGTCGAGGGCTACGAGGACTACTACAACCGCGTGCCCCGCGAGCGCGACGGCACCGGTGTCGAGTGGGCCGGCGATGATTCTCCGGAGTTCTATTTCAACTGGCAACGGATTCCCAATCTCAACTACGAGTCGCTGGCGGTTCGGCGTTGGATACTCGACGTCGTCGACGAGTGGGCAAGCGTCGTCGATGGCTTTCGGTGTGACGTGGCCTGGGGGGTTTCTCACTGCTTTTGGAAGGAGGTCAGCGAACGCGTCCCGGATGATTTCTTGCTTCTCGATGAGACGATTCCGCGGGATCCACTCTACCACGAATCGGAGTTTCAGATGCACTACGATACCTCGCTGTACGGTACACTCCGAGAGATCGGCCACGGCAACAAGCCGGCGAGTGCGATTTTTGCGGCGCTCGATGACGCCCGCTGGCAGGGTTTTCCTGAATCCGCGGTTCATCTCAGATACGTCGAAAACCACGACGAGACTCGGTATCTCGCCGAGTGCGACGAGGCCGCCCTTCGAGCCGCTGTCGGTGCAATCTTCACGCTGCCGGGCGCGCCGATGATCTATTACGGCCAAGAACAGGCGATGACCGAGGACCGCGGCCCGATGAAATGGTACAACGGCGACCGCGAACTGGTCGACTTCCACCGGTCGTTGTCGCACCTCCGTCGAGCCCAGCCGGTTCTCAAAACAGGAGCCGTCGAACCGCTTTCGGTCAGTGTCGTCACCGATTCGGCCGCGACGTTGAAACAGACTGCTGGTGAAGTCGTTTCGGCAGCCGAGCGACAGTCCTCAGATGAGCCCACGCCAGCCGCCAGCCCCGTGACGACGACAGATGATCCGGATCACGTCGTCGCCTTTGCTCGTGATGACGGCGATGACCGACTGTTGATTGTTCTCAACTTCGCACACGAACCCCAGACGGTCAGCCTCTCGGAACCCGTTGGCTCAACGAACCTGCTTACCGGCCAGCCGCTCCGCAAGCGGTACGACCAGACCGAGGGTACGAACCCCCACCCCGCCGATCACGACGCCACTGAGACGTTCGTTGTCGTCGAAGACGTCATCGTCTGTTGGACTGGCTAACTCGCTGTGGCTGCTGCCGACTCGACGGTTGTGGGTTACTGTAGCGCAGGCAGTACTGCCTCGCCAAAGGTTTCGATAAACTGTGATTGGCTTGGATTGACGTTGTGAATGATGACCGTATCGACATCAAGTTCGAGGTCCCGTTTGAGCCACTCGGTGTGCTGATCGAGATCTGATGAAACTCGAACATGGTCGGTAATCTGCTCGGTCGAGAGCTGTTCGGCAAGCGCGCTGTACTGCTCGGGCGTCCGGAGTTCTTGGGTGACTGGCCCCGGCAGACAGTTCGAGAGCCACTGGTCGGCCGCGTCCTCGCGGGCGGTCTGTTCGTCTGGATGGTAGGAAATCTCGCTTTTGAGATAGACCGGCTTTTCAGGTGCGTTTTCGCGGAAGGCCGCGACGCGTTCGGCAACTGACTCGTGGTCAGGGCCTCCGACGGTGATCATCCCGTCGGCCCATTCACCGAGCCACCGTGCGGTTTCGGCCGACTGGGCAGCCCCGATCAGCGGTGGTGGCGTCTCGGGCCGAGAGTAGAGCGTTGCCTCTTCGACCGTAATTCGGCCGTGGTGAGTTACTTGTTCGCCCTCCCAGAGCCGACGCATCACGTCGGCGCATTCGAGCAAGCGGGCATTTCGCTCGTCTTTGACTGGCCAGTGTTCGCCGGTGATTCCTTCATTTAGCCGCTGACCGCTCCCGATTGCCAGCCAAAAGCGCTCGCCGAAGAGCTCACGGAGGGTTGCCGCCGACTGCGCGATCACCGCTGGATGATAGCGGTATCCCGGTGCATTGACTGTCCCGAATGTGAGCGCTGTCGCCTGCATGGCTGCGCCGAGCCACGACCAGACGTGCCCCGACTCACCCTGCGTTTCGCTCCACGGATGGAAGTGGTCGGACGCGAGGACGCCAGTAAAGCCGTACTGGTCGGCGAGCTGGACGTATTCGAGCAGTTCGCTCGGCGAAAACTGTTCGTGAGAGGCGTGATAGCCGATCTGGGTCATAGGCGACACTCACCCACCGTCTCCACGAACAGCGACTTAGGGCTGTGGGCCGTCATCACGCCGGTTGATACGTTGACGACCGGCTCAGATGACTTCCCATTCGATTGCCCACTACGCTTATTCGGGTCGACGTGGATGATGTGGGTAGCCCTGCCCGAATTGCCGCTCCTCCACAGCTATGGCCTTCCACGCACTCGCCGACTACGGTATTATCGGCAACGACGACCGCTGTGCCCTCGTCAGCACGACCGGCTCGATCGACTGGTGTTGCTTTCCGCACGTCGCCTCGCCGAGCGTCTTTGCGCGGCTGCTCGACGAGGAACGCGGCGGCCGGTTCGCGATCCGGCCGACCGATTCCTACAGCGCAACCCAAACCTACAGACATCGAACGAACGTCCTCCAGACGACCTTCGAGACCGACTCCGGGCGCGCCACGCTGATCGATTTTATGCCGATCAGTGGATCGGACTCCCAATCGACGTTTCAGCCGGCGATTTACCGACGACTCCACTGTGTTGATGGCGCGCTCTCGGTCGAAGCCGAGTTCGTCCCGCGGCTCGATTACGGCCGGACACCGACGGCAGTCAAACACACCAGCCAACCGACCGAGACGGCTGACACTGCCGAGTGCCTTATTGGGGCCACTGACGATGAACAGCTCTTCGTACAGACACACGGCAAGATCGACCTCGAGTTGCGTGCGAGCTCCGGGACCGAACCAGCCGGCGACGCCTCCGATAACGATTCCAGTGACGAATCAGCCGACGACGCCGTTGGCGACCGAGCCGTTGGCACAACGACACTCACCGAGGGCGACGTTGTCTGGTTTGGCCTGCAGTACGGCGAGTACACGCACATGCCACCTGCGGAGTGCCGAGAGCGCCTCGAAGACACGATTGACTACTGGCAGACCTGGGTCGACGACTTCGAGCAGTCAGCAGCCGATATCGTCGGCGACGATCCGTGGGTCGAACACGTCGTCCGCTCTGGGCTCGTATTGAAGCTGCTGATCAACAACGGAACCGGCGCGATATACGCGGCTCCGACGACCTCGCTGCCGGAAACATACGGCAGCGATCACAACTGGGACTACCGGTACAACTGGATCCGAGATGCGAAGTTCACCGTGCAAGCACTGTTCAATTTCGGCAAACAGGAGGAGGCAACGAGGTATTTCGAGTGGTTCGAATCGATTAGCGGTGACGACCCCGCAAGCATCCAGCCATTATACGGCGTCCACGGCGAAACCGAGCTCACCGAATACGAACTCGACCATCTCGCCGGCCACCGCTACTCCCAACCGGTCCGCGTTGGCAACGCAGCGGCCGACCAACGACAACTCGATGTCTATGGCGCAATCATCCAAGGAATCTATGAGACGCTCCACCACGACGAAGCGCTCTCGGATTCGACCTGGCAGTCGATCCGGTCGATCGTCGAGCATGTCTGTGCGGTTTGGGACGAACCCGACGCCGGCATCTGGGAGTTTCGGGGCGAACAGCGCCACTACGTTCATTCGAAGCTGCTCTGTTGGGTTGCCATCGACCGCGCACTCGAACTCGCAGATCGGTATGACCGTCCCGCCCCGGCCGAGCGGTGGAACGCCGAACGCGACGCCATTCGGTCGGCGATTCTCGAACAGGGCTACAGCGAGCGCGCCGGGAGCTTCGTTCAGCACTTTGGAACCGACGAGGCACTCGATGCCAGCGCCCTCTTGATTCCGATTTACGAGTTCCTTCCGCCGGACGATCCACGGGTCGAATCAACGATCCAGACTGTGCTTGACGAACTGCTGACAGACAGTGGGCTGGTCTACCGGACAAAATATACGGAGGCAATTGCACCGGAACCGAACGCATTTTTGCTCTGTTCTTTCTGGCTCGTCGATGCACTCGTCCTCGCTGGCCGGACCGAGCGGGCCGAATCGCTCTTTCGGCAGGTGCTCGAACACACCACTCCTCTCGGATTGCTATCCGAGCGCGTCGACCCACAGACCGGTGAACTGTTTGGCAACTATCCACAGGCGTTTAGCCATATCGGGCTCATCAATAGCGCAATCTACCTCTGCAGTGCTGACAGCGGCAACAGCCTGCAACACGATCCACAGTCCGTCGTCGACGGCGGCGTTCTTCCCCTGTTTCGCAGACAGTAATTCGCGATCCGTTGTTTGCTGCCGACACCAGTGGAATGTTAAGTATCGTCCGTGTGGAGTACCCACTATGGACGACGCCACACTCCGGGCACATCTCCGACGGTTCGGCTTTTCGGAAAAGGAAGTCGATACCTACCTCACGCTGCTCGAACACGGTGAGGCGAAGGCGAGTACAATCGCCACTATCGCTGGCGTCTCGAAACGCTACGTCTACAGCGTCAGCGAGGCGCTTGCAGACCGTGGCTTCGTGACCGTCGACGACCACGTCGTCCCCACGATGATCCGCGCGATTCCGCCCGAAGACGTCGTCAGCCAACTCGTCACGGATGCGGAGGCCATCCAGCCTGCACTCGAAGCCCGACACACCCACACCGAGCCCGAAGCCGATCAGTTCGAAGTCGTCAAAAGTCGCGTGACCGTCCTCAAGCGGATTCGAAGTCTTATCGCCGAGGCCGAAGACGAACTAACGCTTTCGGTTCCGGTAAGTCAGCTCGCGGAACTCGCTGGCGACCTCCGAGCGGCCCGCGAACGCGACGTGCTCGTCGTCCTTCTCGTGACTGAAACAACTGAGCCACCGGCCGAAATCGACGGCCTTGCAAGCGTCGCGCGGATGTGGCGCGAGCCAATGCCGGCGATGGTGGCTGCGGACCGACGGCTCGGACTGGTTGCCCCCGCCGAAATGCTGAGAAGCGCTCACAGCGAGACACAGGCGGTCGTCTTCGCCCACCCACAGCTCGGCCCCGTAATCTCAGGATCGTTTTTCGGCAATTACTGGCCGGTCGGCACCGAAATTTCGGTTGCCGAACCCGCTTTGTTGCCGGTGACCGAAACCGACTTTTGGACCGTTATTTTCCAGGCAACACTCTGGTTGCGGTCCGAGACGGCACTCACTGCGCACATCGTTGGACGATGGACCGAATCGAGCGAGCCGGCCGATCTGACCTGCCGGGTCGTCGACGTGACCCAGGGGCTTGTTGAGCCGACAAACAACCAGTTTCCCGTCGAACACAGCCTGACAATTGACTGCGATGGCAGCCACCACACCGTCGGTGGCGAAGGGGCGTTTATCGAAGAAATTGAGGCAACGCAGGTGACACTGTTTGCCGAACAATCCGAGTAATCAACCCGCCAGCGAGTCAAATCCGCTATTTCGATAGCCGCCCGGGCGTCCACTCGCCGTCGAACTCTTTGTGCGTGAACGGTCGTGGGTCGTCGCCCGCGTAGGTCCCGACGAGATGGCCGTCGCCTTCGAGGTGGTATTTGTAGGTCGTCAGCCCTTCGAGCCCGACGGGGCCCCGAGCGTGAATCTTGCCCGTGGAGATGCCGACCTCCGCGCCGAGCCCGAACCGGAACCCGTCACTAAACCGGGTCGAAGCGTTGTGGAAGACGCTTGCTGAATCGAGACGCCGCATAAACTCTCCGGCGCGGTCGGCATCCGCCGTGAGGATTGATTCGGTGTGTTTTGAACTGTATTCGGTGATATGGTTGAGTGCGTCCGACATAGAGTCGACAATCTTGATCGAGATGATCAGATCGCCGTACTCGGTCGACCAGTCGGCCTCAGTGGCGGGTTCGACAGTGGCGATCTCGCGGGTTCGCTCGTCGCCACGGATTTCGACATCGGCGGCCGCATAGCGTGTCGTGATCTGCGGAAGGAACTCCTCGGCGACGGCCTCGTGGACGAGCAGTGTTTCGACCGCGTTGCAGACGGCTGGATACTGAACTTTCGCATCGTAGGCGACTTCGGTTGCCATCGAGAGGTCGGCCTCGCGGTCGACGTAGACGTGACAAATCCCCTCCGTATGGCCTAAGACGGGAATCGAGGTGTTGTCTTGGATGTACTGGACGAATTCGGAGCTCCCACGCGGCATGAGCAGATCGATTGATTCGTCCATCGCGAGCATGGCGGTCACGTCCGCACGGGCTTCGACGAGCTGGGCCCAGCCTTCGGGAATCGCCTCGTGGGCCTCGCGTTCGGTTGCCTCGCGGATGATGTCGTAGAGCACGCGATTCGAGTGGCTGGCCTCGCTGCCACCTTTGAGCATCACCGCGTTGCCGGATTTGAGACTCAGGGCGGCGATCTGTACCAGTGCATCGGGCCGAGACTCAAAGACGGTCCCGATGACGCCGATCGGAACCGCGATTTTGTAAAGTTCGAGGTCCTCGTCGAGTTCGCGCGCGGTGAGCGTTTTTCCGAGGGGATCGTCTTGGGCGGCGACGCTGCGGACCATCTCGATGATGCTATCGAGTTTTGCATCCGAGAGTTTGAGTCGGTCGACGAGCGCCTGGCTGTATTCGCCCTCGGCAAGCAGTTTTTCACCTGCCTCGACGTCTTTGGCGTTGGCCTCTTTGATGCTCTCGCGGTTGTCGTCAATCGCGTCGGCGATGGCATGGAGGGCTGCCTGTCGGTCGTCGTCGTCGACGTTTGCAAGGTCGAGTGCGGCGCTCTGGGCCGCAGCGACCTTCTGTTCGATGCTGCTTTCGGCCGCTACAGCGCGGTCGGCCTGCTCGGCCGGCGCGTCAGTGTGATCAGTCATTGACAACCCCATTGATCGGGAGAAATATCGTTCCTACGGTTTCACCGGTGGCGACCTTTTTGAGCACATCGGGCTCGGTCGATTTCGCAATAATTGCGGGGATGCCGTGTTCGCTCGCGGTGCGTGCGCCCTCGACTTTCGTCTGAATCCCTCCGAAGCCACCGGTTGAACTCGCCTCGACCAGGTCGTGGACCTCACTGTAGTTGCGGCCGACCGCCTCGATGAGTTCGGCATCGCCGTTCGTTTTCGGGTTGCCAGTGTAGACGCCGCCGACATCGGTCAGTGTGACCAAGAGGTCGACATCGATACCGAGGGCGACCGAGGCCGACAGACGGTCGTTGTCACCGATCCGAAGCTCGTCGGTCGCGACCGCGTCGTTCTCGTTGATGATCGGGACGACATCCCATTCTAAGAGCGTCTCAATCGTGTTACTGAAGTTGGTAAAGCGGTCCGGGTTGTCCAAATCGTGCTGGGTCAACAACAGCTGAGCGACGTTCGTGTCGTACCGGCCGAAACTGTCGCTGTAGGCGGCCATGAGCTGGCTCTGGCCGATCGTCGAAAGCGCTTGGGAGTCCTCGACGGTCTCTTGTTCGTAGCCGATCCGTCCCTTCCCCGCACCGACGGCGGCCGACGAAACGAGAACCACCTGTTTACCCCGGTTTCGCAGTTCGGCAATGTCGTCGACGAGCTTATCGAGTTTTTCGAGCGAGAGATTTGAGTCGTCGTCGGTCAGCGAGTTCGTCCCCGCCTTGACGACGACTCGGTTGGCAGCAGCTGCGAGCTGTCTGGCGGTTTCGATCTCGTCGGCTGTGACGGTGGTATCGTTACTCATCGGCAAATCCGTCGGCCATTTCTCGCGAGCGGTCTTCGGCAGCGTGGACGGCGGCCCCGACGTCGCGCTCAACGTCGCTGTCCCACAGCACCTCCATGCCCTCGATGGTAGTACCGCCCGGCGAGCAGACCGCATCGATGAGCTCATCGATACTTCGATCCGAGCGGAGCACTGTCTCTGCGGCCCCTTTGAACGTCTGGGCAGCCAATGTCTCGGCCTGTTCGTCCTCAAGGCCGCTGTCGACGCCGGCAGATTTCATTGCCCCGATGAGATAGAACACAAACGCGGGGCCGCTGCCGTTGACCGCGGTGGCGATGTCCATCTGTGCCTCCTCGATTTCGGCGAACTCACCGACTTCTGCGAGCAGATCGCGGATTTCGTCATCGACAGCCCCGGTGACGGCGGCGGCCATATTGTTCGTCTCGGCGGCGAGATTCGGCATGAGCCGGACGATGTTCGCCTCCGTCCGTTCGGCGAGATAGTCGGTTGAGACGCCGGCGGCGATCGAAATGAGCGTCTGCGCTTCGGTGAGCCCGAGCGCGGGGAGCAGTTTGCCGACGGTATCGGGTTTGACCGCCAGCACGACGATATCGGCTTCGGCGGCGACCGAAAGATCGTCGGTCGTCTCGGTGCAGTAGGGGGCGATCGCCTCGCGGGCATCCGGATCGACATCACAGCCAACGAGCCTGTGGGTGCCGCTTTTCGAGAGTCCCTTCAGTAGCGCGCCGCCCATATTGCCACAGCCAACAACGCTCAGGTGAGTCATGTTGTCTCTGTGTGGTAGCGAGGCGGACATATGAATGTTGATTTCGGTGATACTGTCTCGGCACGGGTGAATCAGCCGTTTCGCAGTCGCTTTCTGTGAAATACTGACGTTACACCCGGCTGACAGTGCCGTTTGATCGATGTGTTAGATCTTCTCAGTGCGAGAACTGCCTGTCGAGCCGAACCGCACTGTACTGCACCCACCCACGACAATAGGTTCAATCGCCGTCTTCGCCAATTTACTATCGTAGAATACGGTTTATAGCTCTGTATATGTACTAAGTGTTTCATACTCGTCGGCCGCGAGTGCGGCCGCCAGCGCCGAAATATCGACTGCGTCGGGGGTTTCGGCGGGATATTTTCGACAGAAATAGCGGTGGAGATTCCCGACATCGCGTTCGAGTAGTTCATCGCTGTTTTCGTGATCGGTTGGAACGGCCTGGGGCCAATCGAAGATTGTGATTCCCGATTCATTGATGAAAATGTTGTACTCGCTCATGTCGGCGTGCACGTAGCCCTCGCGGTAGGCGGCTGCAAGTTCCTCGAAAATCAGGTCGATCACGCCGACGACCTGGGCCGATTCAAGCCGCGCACGCGAGAGTTCGGCTCCATCGAGCTTCTCCATTACCAGTGCGTGGCGGTTCTGGTCGACCGGCCGGGGAACCGACACCTGTGGATACAGCGTTTCGAGCGCCTCGTACTCCCGTTCGGCGGCCTTGCGGGCGGTATAGAGCCACGACACGTGGTGGTGATCCGAGGTATAATCACGCTCTCGGCGGACTTCCCGGAAGTTCGTATAGCCCTCGCGGTGAAATTTGAGTGCCAGTGGCTGAAACGACATAGCCTCGTAGACGTCACTTTCTTTGCCAACCCCCAGGGGTGCGCCGACGCCATCGATGGTATCGCGTTCGGCAAAGCTCCGCAACGCGAGTGCATCATATCCCTCAAAGGTGAGCTGATAGCCTTCATACTGGATGGTTTTTCGCTCGATGAGTTCGTGGCGCATGCACCGGTCGATCCGGTACTCGATTTCTTTGGGCGTTAGATTCGAATACTTCGGCAGTTTCTCGCGCTGGACCCACTCGGAAAATCGCATCCCGTGTTCGAGCCCCGACAGCAGGTAGAAATCCTTGGGTTCGAGCTCCCGAAGGAAGGCCGCGACGTTCTGAACCATGCCGAAGGGTGGCTCGCACGGGGTAAAAGCCCGACGAGTCGGAAAAACAGCATCCTATAAACCATATTTTACGATATACAATTGCTTTGTTTCCGATACCGCCACTGGAGTCTTGCAATCGAACAGGGGACAACCAATCGGCAAGTGCGCCTATGCTGCTTGCTCCCGAAAAAGATGGCATGCCCTCGTTTTCGGCAGCCCAATCAACGGCTAAAGCGATTGTCGCCCAGATCAGCGAAAAGAATATTACATTTATGGCCGGCAGTATTGCCTACAACGCATTTATCTCGCTTATTCCGCTACTGATTTTGCTGTTTTTTGCTGTTTCGGTCGTTGGCTCGGGTGAACTCGAAACACGACTCACCGAGTTGACGATGACGTACCTGACACCTGCGGCGGGTGATGCGGTCGGAAGTGCACTCGGTGATGCCGAAAATGGTGGTGCCGGACTTTCGATTGTAGGCTTCGTTGCGCTTCTCTGGGGAACACTGAAGATTTTTCGCGGACTCGATACTGCGTTCGCCGAGATCTACGAATCAGCCTCGGAAACGTCGGTTCTGACACAGCTCCGAGATAGTCTCGTCGTCTTTGCTGCCCTCTGCATTGCGATTGTTGCTGTGCTCGGTGCAAGCGTGGTGTTTGCAGCCTTCGAGTCGCTTTTCGAGGCAACTCCCGCACTCGGATTAGTCAACCCACTCCTGTTAGTACTCGGGCTCTCGGTCGCGTTTTATCTGCTTTATTATGTGTTTCCGGATGTCGAGCAGTCCTTCAGAGAGGTCCTTCCGGGTGTTATCGTCGCCGCCGTCGGCTGGGCAGCGCTTCAGGGGCTGTTCCAGATTTATATTGCAGTCAGTAGTGCTTCGGACACCTATGGCGCACTTGCAGGCGTTATCCTGCTTATTACATGGCTCTACTTCGGTGGGCTAATTCTCCTGTTGGGGGCGGTAATCAATGCCACGGCCAACGGATTCGTTTCGGACGCTCCGTCCGGTGTTGGATCGACTGACAAACCGGATGACGAGCGTGTTGTACTCGACAGCACGCTCGATCGGGAGTCGGCTGCGACGTACTTACAAGAACTCCGTGAAGACGTCACCGGTCGCCACGAGCGGATGCAGCCGGCCAGCAGTGATCACCGCCACAGCCCAGAACACGCCGACGAGATGGCTGTCCGTCGACCGCCTGCAGACGATTCGATTGAGGTGTCAGAGCGCCAGTATCTCGAAACGGGTGATCCACACAGTGAGGTCATCCTGCGGTGGCGACAAAACTGGTAACTACTGGGCTGTGTCAAGAGATGACTGGCACATCGCGTGAAGCATCTCAACGACTTGCTCGTGAATCTCGCTCTGAATGCCATCGACACGAGGGATGTTCTGTCCGCAGACACCGTCGACAGCCCCGGCGTCGACACACGAGGCAAGCAGGTGCCGTTCGACCGCGCCGGTGTGAAGCAGATTCTGGCCGACCGACAGTGAGAGCGCTGCAACGACACCGTATGCACCCCAGTTTGAGACGCCAGCAATCACCAGTTCGTCAGCCGGCGTCACACAGCCGATCGTCTCCCCGTAGTCGATGTTGGTTTCGACCGCAGATTGGATCGAGCCCATCCCGATCTCGTTGCCGCCGTCGCCGACAGCGACTGTCAGTATGTCCTGTTCGGCTGCCTGCGTGAATAGCTCGTCCGTTGGCGACACATGCGCGGTAATATCCTCACCGGCCATATTCCGGTAGGTTCCGTCAGCCGTTCGGCCAGGTTTTTCGACGGCAATGACTGCAGCGGGCTCGTGGGTTGCAAGGAGCGATTCGGCCACAGTGGCTGGCTTGGTTGTGGCTGTGTATTCCATCTCGGCAGTCGTCGGAATCTGTTCGAACGCATACGATCCAGTGAGTTCGTTTGCGACGGCTTCGACGGCTGGCCGTGTCCGTTCGTCGACGATAAAAACGGGTTTTGCACCGAGATTCCTAAGCGATCGGGCCAGTATTGCTGCGCCGAGGGGACCATCAGTTTCAGGGTGGTTTGCCGGCGTAATGGGAAATCCTGTCGTCAGCAATACGACCCTCCCGGATTCGACTGATCCGACCAGTCGGTCGGCAGCACGTTTGACCACCGGCTCCGAGAGCGTTTGTCGGTAGGCATTGTACAGCAGCCGGCTGTTTCGGCCACCGACATCAAGCGTGATCTGGTGGTCGAACTCCCCATACATACCTGGAATCATCAGCCGAAGCGGCTAAAGATTCCGTTTTTTACCGATTGGGCGCCTTTGAGCCATGTGCAAACGCGTGCATTGAGCT